>NZ_JBIRNE010000001.1:0-820854 GCF_044331465.1 Streptomyces sp. NPDC017225
GGGTGGGGTCGTTGCCGAAGACGACGTCCTTGACGTTGTGTTCGGCGTCGAGGTGGTGGTCCAGGGTGGCGCAGACCTCGTCGAACGCCTCGCGGTAGACGGTGTGGGTGTCGTACAGGCCGCGTCCCATGCCCGCGCGCTGCGAACCCTGACCGGTGAACAGGAACGCCGTCCTGCCGGGAAGGGGCGTACCACGGACCACGGCCGGGGACGGACCGTCGACGACCAGGGCGTCGAGGGCACGAGCGAAGGCCTCATGCTCGTCCGCGATGACCACGGCCCGGTGCGGGAAGAGGGTGCGGGTGGTGGCGAGGGCGTGCGCGACCCGGTCCGGACGCAGCTGGGGGTCGCGCGCGAGAAGGTGGTGCAGCTGCTGTGCCTGGGCGCGCAGGGCCTGTTCGGTTTTGGCGGACAGGATCCAGGGGACGACGGTCCCCTCCGGGAGATCTGGTGCCTGGTCGGTCTGCGCGCTCGCCGGTGCGGGTGGGGCTTCGAGGATGATGTGGGCGTTGGTGCCGCTGATGCCGAAGGAGGAGACGGCGGCGCGGCGGGGGTGGTCGGTCTCGGGCCAGGGCCGGGCTTCGGTGAGCAGTCGTACGTTGCCGGTCTCCCAGTCGATGTGGGGGCTGGGCTCGTCGACGTGGAGCGTCTTGGGCAGAGTGCCGTGGCGCATGGCCTGGATCATCTTGATGACCCCGCCGATGCCGGCTGCGGCCTGGGCGTGACCGATGTTGGACTTGAAGGAACCGAGCCACAGCGGCTGCTCGGGCAGGCGGCCCTGTCCGTAGGTGGCGAGCAGGGCCTGGGCCTCGATGGGGTCGCCCAGGGTGGTGCCGGTGCCGTGGGCCTCGACGGCGTCGACCTGGTCGGGCGTGAGGCGGGCGTTGGCGAGCGCGGTGTTGATGACGCGTTGTTGGGAGGGGCCGTTGGGTGCGGTCAGGCCGTTGCTCGCGCCGTCCTGGTTGACGGCGGAGCCGCGGATGACGGCGAGGACGGTGTGTCCCTTGGCCTGCGCGTCGGAGAGCCGTTCGAGCAGGAGCATGCCGGCGCCCTCTGCCCAGATCGTGCCGTCGGCGCCGGCCGCGAAGGACTTGCACCGCCCGTCCGGGGCCAGGCCGCGCTGCCGGCTGAACTCCATGAACATGCCGGGGTTGGCCATCACGGTGGCACCGCCCGCGAGCGCCATGGCGGACTCGCCGTTGCGCAGCGACTGGCAGGCCAGATGGAGCGCCACGAGCGACGACGAGCAGGCCGTGTCGACCGTGACCGCCGGACCCTCGAAACCGAACGTGTAGGAGAGGCGCCCGGAGGCCACGCTCGCCGTGGTACCCGTCAGCAGGAGGCCGTCGACCGGCTCGCTGCCCCGGTGGACCAGGGAGCCGTACTCCTGGGTGACCACGCCGGCGAAGACGCCGGTCGCGGTGCCGCGCAGGGCTTCGGGCTGGATGCCCGCGTACTCGAACGCCTCCCAGGCCGTCTCCAGGAGGAGCCGCTGCTGGGGGTCGAGCGCGAGGGCCTCGCGGGGGCTGATGCCGAAGAACTCGGCGTCGAAGCGGTCGGCGTCGTACAGGAAGCCGCCCTCACGGGCGTAGGTCTTCCCGCGGACCTCGGGGTCCGGGTCGTAGATGTCGTCGAGGTCCCAGCCGCGGTTCGTGGGGAACGTCCCGATGGCGTCCACTCCCTCGACGACCAACCGCCACAGCTCCTCCGGCGAACCGGCGTCGCCGGGGAAGCGGCAGCCCATGCCCACGACGGCGATCGGCTCGTCGGCGGCGGGAGCGGTGCCCCCGTCCTCGGCGGCCCGGGCGGACTCCGTGGTCCCGGTCTCGGCGCCGGACGTGCCGAGGGCGGTCAGGAGCGCCTCGTCGTCGACCAGTTCGTCCCTGAGGTAGGTGATCAGTGCGGCGGGCGTGGGGTAGTCGAACAGCATGGTGGACGGCAGGTGCAGGCTCAGCGTCTCGCTCAGCGCGAGGAGCAGCTCCATGCCGGCCAGCGAGTCGAAGCCCAGCTCCTTGAAGGGCTGCTCCGGGGCGATCACCGGTGGAGAGCTGTGGCCGAGGACGATGGCGGCGTGCTTGCCGAGCACGTCCAGGAGCAGGTCGCGCTGCTCGGCCTCGGGCAGGCCGGCGAGTCGCCGGCCCAGCGAGGAGTCGTCCTGGACGGTGTCGTTCTCGCGCTCGGCGGGTGGCGCCTGGGCGGGAATCAGGTCCGCCAGCAGCGGGGACAGCCGGACCGAAGCCCGCTGTCCGCGTGCGCCGGCGACGTCGATCCCGGCGGGCACGAGCGCCGCCCGCTTCGTCCCGAGGGCCGCGTCGAAGAGCGCGAGCGCGCGTGCGACGGGCATGGGAGCCAGCCCCCCGCGGCTCATACGGGCCAGGTCCTGCTCGTCCAGGGTGTCGGCCATGCCGCTCTGCCACAGGCCCCAGGCGAGGGACTTGGCGGGCAGCCCCGCCGCGCGCCGCTGCTGGGCGAGTGCGTCGAGGAAGGCGTTGGCGGCGGCGTAGTTGGCCTGGCCGGGAGAGCCGAGGACGCCGACCACCGAAGAGAACAGCACGAACGCGTCCAGGTCCATGTCCCGGGTCAGCCGGTGCAGGTTCCAGGCACCGTCCACCTTCGGACGGAGCACCGTGTCCAGCCGGTCCCGGTCGAGCTCAGTGACCACTCCGTCGTCCAGGACACCCGCGCAGTGCACGACCGCGCCGAGCGGATGCTCCTTCGGCAGGCCCGCGAGCAGGGCCTCCAGCGACCGCCGGTCGGCGACGTCGCAGGCGGCGACGGTGACCTCGGCACCGAGGCCGGTCAGCTCCTCGACGAGTGTGCCCGCCGCGTCGGGACCGCTCCTGCTGGTCAGCAGCAGCCGGCGGACACCGTGCCGGGTGATCAGGTGACGCGCGAGGAGGGCGCCGAGGGCGCCGGTGCCACCGGTGACGAGTACCGTCCGACGCGCGTCGAATGCCGTGACGGGCAGGGGGCCGACGGTGACGGGGGCGAGCCGGGGGACCAGCAACCGGCCCTTGCGAACCGCGAGTTGGGGCACCCCGGTGGCCAGGGCCGCCGCGAGGACCTCGGTGGAGGCCGATGAGCCGTCGAAGTCGACGAGGGCGAACCGGTCCGGGTGCTCGGACTGCGCCGAGCGGATCAGGCCCCACACCGACGCGGTGGCCGGATCGGCGTCAAAACCGTCGCCTCCCGCGTCCGCGTCGGTCGACACCGCGCCTTCGGTGAGGACCACCAGGCGGGAGGTGCTCGCCCCGTCGGCCAGCGTTTCGTGGAGCAGTTCCAGGACGTGGTGCGTCGCGGCGTGGGCCGCCTCGGCCGGGTCGTCGCCGTGCTCGGCGGTGACCCGGGCGACGACCGTCTCAGGCCGGGCGGTACCGGCGCGCAGCGCCGCGCGCAGGGCCGTCACGTCCGGGTACGCCTGTGCCGCGGAGCCGATCGCCGCCAGTGCCGCGGCGACCACCGGGTCCCCGCTGTCCCCGAGCAGGGCCCACTTCTTGCCTTCACCGGGTGTGGCGGCGCCCGACGGGGTGGGCACCGTGTGCCACACGACCTCGTGAAGCGCGCCGTCGCGGTCGGACCGGGCGGCCTCGAACTGCTCGGAGCGGACCGGACGCAGGACGAGGGAGTCGGCGGTCAGGACCGGCGCGCCGGACGGGTCCGTGACCTTCAGCGAGACGGTCTCCGGTGCCGGACGCGCGATGCGGACGCGCAGGGCGTGCGCACCCGTCGCGTGGAGGGTCACGCTGCTCCAGGCGAAGGGCACATGGATCATGCCGTCCGTCTGGTCGGTCGTGACCAGCAGGAACGGGTGCAGCGCGGAGTCGAGCAGCCCGGGGTGGACACCGTAGCGCTCCGGGCCGGTACCCGAGGGCAGGGAGACCTCGGCGTACAGCGTGTCGCCGTCCTGCCAGGCGGCCCGCAGGCCCCGGAAGACCGGGCCGTAGCCGAGCCCGGCGTCGGCGATCCGCCGGTAGAAGCCGTCGATGTCGAGGCGTTCGGCGGAGGCCGGCGGCCAGGGCGCGTCCGCGGCCGGATCGGCCGACGGGGCGGCGGTGGCCGCGGGGGCTTCGGTGAGAGCGCCGGTGGCGTGGCAGGTCCAGTCGGAACCGTACGGGGCGTCCTCGGGCCGGGAATGCACAGTGAAGGCCCGCCGCCCCGCGTCGTCCGTCGGCCGGACGAGGACGCGGAGCTGCAGGGCACCGCGCTCAGGAAGGGCCAGGAAGACGTGGTGGGTGAGCTCCTCGACGCGGTCGCAGCCCGCACGGGCCGCGGCGTGCAGCAACATGTCCACGAACGCCACACCCGGCATGACCGGCGTGCCGAAGACGGCGTGGTCGGCCGCCCAGGCAGGTGCGGAGGCGTTCACGCGGCCGGTCAGGAGCAGTCCGCCCGGGTCGGGCAGCTCGGCCGCGGTGGTCAGCAGCGGGTGTCCCGTGGCGGTCAGTCCCGCGGACGCCACGTCGCCCGTGGCGGTGGCGGTGAACCAGTGACGTTCCCGCTGGAAGGGATAGGTGGGGAGGTCGGGCAGTGTCCGAGGCGCACCGAGATGCGCGGTCAGGTCGGCGGCCGGCGCTCCCGCGGTGTGGACGCGCGCCACGGCCTTCAGCAGGGTGACGGGTTCGGGGTGCCCGTTCCTCAGGACGGCGGTGACGGTGGCGTCACCACTGGTGTTCTCGGACACGAGCGCGGTCAGGACCGGGTCGGGGCCGAGTTCGAGGTAGTGGCGGACGCCGTTGGTGTGGAGGGTGTTGATGCCGTCGGCGAAGCGGACTGTTGCGCGGACGTGCTGGACCCAGTAGGCGGGGGTGGTGATGTGGTCGGGTTCGGCGATGTGGCCGGTGAGGTTGGAGACGATGGGGATGGTGGGGGAGTGGTAGGTGAGTGTTTCGGCGACGTGGCGGAAGTCGTCGAGCATGGGGTCCATGCGGGGTGAGTGGAAGGCGTGGGAGACGGTGAGGCGGCGGGTTTTGACGCCGCGTTCGGCGAGGGTGGCGGCGATGTCGGTGGTGGCCTGTTCGTCTCCGGAGATGACCAGGGAGGTGGGGCCGTTGGCTGCCGCGATGGTGACCTGGTGTTCGTGGCCTTGGAGCAGTGGGCGGATGTCGTCCTCGGTGGCGCGTACGGCGATCATGGTGCCGTCGGTGGGCAGGGCCTGCATGAGGGTGCCGCGGGCGGCGACCAGGCGGCAGGCGTCGTCGAGGGAGAGGATTCCTGCCGCGTGGGCGGCGGTGATCTCGCCGATGGAGTGGCCGGTGAGGTGGTCGGGGGTGATGCCGAAGGAGGTGACGAGGTGGTGGAGGGCTGTTTCGAGGGCGAAGAGTCCTGCCTGGGTGTAGCGGGTCTGGTTGAGGAGGGTGGGGTCGTTGCCGAAGACGACGTCCTTGACGTTGTGTTCGGCGTCGAGGTGGTGGTCCAGGGTGGCGCAGACCTCGTCGAACGCCTCGCGGAAGACGGTGTGGGTGTCGTACAGGCCGCGTCCCATGCCCACGCGCTGCGAACCCTGACCGGTGAACAGGAACGCGGTCGCCCCTTCGCGCGCGACTCCCGTCACCACCGTGCGCGACGTCTTCTGCCTGCTCAGCGCACGAAGGCCGGAGATCAGCTCGTCGCGCCCACTGCCGAGGACCACGGCCCGCTGCCCGAAGCGCGCGCGGGTGGCCACGAGGGCACGGCTGATGTGGGCGGGGTGGAGGTGGAAGTGTTCGGTGACGTGATCCAGGAGCCGTTCCGCCTGCTCACGGAGCGCCTGTTCGGTTTTGGCGGACAGGATCCAGGGGACGACGGTCCCCTCCGGGAGATCTGGTGCCTGGTCGGTCTGCGCGCTCGCCGGTGCGGGTGGGGCTTCGAGGATGATGTGGGCGTTGGTGCCGCTGATGCCGAAGGAGGAGACGGCGGCGCGGCGGGGGTGGTCGGTCTCGGGCCAGGGCCGGGCTTCGGTGAGCAGTCGTACGTTGCCGGTCTCCCAGTCGATGTGGGGGCTGGGCTCGTCGACGTGGAGCGTCTTGGGCAGGGTGCCGTGGCGCATGGCCTGGATCATCTTGATGACCCCGCCGAGGCCGGCGGCGGCCTGGGCGTGACCGATGTTGGACTTGAGCGAGCCCAGCCACAGGGGTTCTTCGCGGTTTTGTCCGTAGGTGGCGAGCAGGGCCTGGGCCTCGATGGGGTCGCCGAGTGAGGTGCCGGTGCCGTGGCCCTCGACGGCGTCGACCTGGTCGGGGGTGAGGCCGGCCCCGGCGAGCGCGGTGTTGATGACGCGTTGTTGGGAGGGGCCGTTGGGTGCGGTCAGGCCGTTGCTCGCGCCGTCCTGGTTGACGGCGGAGCCGCGGATGACGGCCAGGACGGTGTGTCCCTTGGCCTGCGCGTCGGAGAGCCGTTCGAGCAGGACCATGCCGGCGCCCTCCGCCCAGGCGGTGCCGTCGGCGCCCGCCGCGAAGGACTTGCACCGCCCGTCCGGGGCCAGGCCGCGCTGTTGCCCGAACTCCACGAACATGCCCGCGGTCGCCATGACCGTGACGCCGCCCGCCAGGGCCAGCGCGCAGTCCCCGGCCCGCAGGGACTGCACCGCCTGGTGCATCGCGACGAGCGACGAGGAGCATGCCGTGTCGATCGTCACCGCCGGACCCTCGAGACCGAAGGTGTAGGCGAGACGCCCCGAGGTGACACTCGCGGTGTTGCCGGTGAGCAGATAGCCCCCCAGCCCGTCGTCGCCCTCGTGCAGCCGCGGACCGTACTCCTGCGACATGGCGCCCACGAACACGCCGGTGCTGCTGCCGTGCAGCTCACCCGGGTCGATTCCGGCGCGTTCGAACGCCTCCCAGGTGACCTGCAGGAGGACCCGCTGCTGCGGGTCCATCGCGGTGGCCTCGCGCGGACTGATGCCGAAGAACTCCGCGTCGAACTCGGCGGCCTCGTGGAGGAACCCGCCCTGCCGCGTGTAGGTCCTGCCGCGGACACCGGGCTCGGGATCGTACAGGCCGTCCAGGTCCCAGCCCCGGTCGGTGGGGAACCCCGAGATCGCGTCCACACCGTCGTCGACCAGCCGCCACAGGTCCTCGGGTGAGCCGGCACCGCCAGGGAAGCGGCAGGCCATGCCGACGATCACGATCGGGTCGTCGGCGTCCACCGCCGAAGCCACCGCCGGGACCACAGTCGGCGACGTGACGTCGCCCAGAGCCAGTTCGCACAGCCGCCGGGCGAGCCGGGACGGGCTCGGGTGGTCGAAGACGAGGGTCTCCGGCAGCGCCAGCCCGGTGGCCTGCGCGAGACTCTGGCGGAGCTGGACCGCCATCGTGGAGTCCAGGCCCAGCTCACGGAACGCCCGGTCGACGTCGACCGTGTCCGTGCTCAGGTGACCGAGCACGATGGCCGTACGCAGCCGCACCAGCTTCAGCGCCTCACGGTCGCGCTCGTCCTGCGGCAGACCGGCCAGCCGGTCCGACCACGCCGGACCCGCCCCTGCGGCCTCCTCGCTCTCTTCCACCTGGTGGGGGACGGCGGTCCGCGTGGTGGACTCGAAGGCGGCCGAGACCTCCGGCCAGTAGCGCTTGTGCTGGAAGGCGTAGGTGGGCAGCCCGACGCGGCGAGGCGTGCGTCCCGCGAAGACGGCGGACCAGTCCATGGCAAGGCCGCGCACGTGAAGCTCCGCCAGGGAGGTGAGCAGCGGCGGCCAAGGCGCCTCGTTGCGTCGCAGTGACCCCACGACCACCGCGTCCGGCAGCGTCTCCCGCAACCCGAGGGTCAGGACGGGATGCGGGCTCGACTCCACGAAGGTGCCGAAGCCGTCCTCCGCCATGGTCCGGAGCGTCGCCTCGAAGAGGACGGGCTGACGGAGGTTGGTGTACCAGTACCCGGCGTCGAGCCCGGCCGTGTCGATGGCGCTCGCGGTGACCGTCGAGTAGAACTCGAGGTCGCACGAACGCGGTGTCACCTCGGCGAGCTGCTCCAGCAACTGCTCCCGGAGGGCTTCCATGTGCGGCGAGTGCGAGGCGAAGTCCACGGCGGGCACGGCCTTCGCGCGGACTCCGTCCGCCTCGCAACGGGCCAGCAGCCCGGCTACGGCGTCGGGAGCCCCGGCCACGACCGTGGTGCCGGGCCCGTTGACCGCCGCGATGCTCAGCTCGCCGTCGAAGGGGGCGATGTACTCGGTAACGCGCTCGGCCGGCAGCGGTACCGACGCCAGGGCTCCGGTGCCGGCCAGTGTCATGATCGTCCGGCTGCGCAGCGCCACGATCCTGGCGGCGTCCTCCAGGTCGAGGGCGCCCGCGATGTGTGCTGCGGCGACCTCGCCCTGCGAGTGCCCGACCACCGCGTCCGGCCGCACGCCCAGCGACTCCCACACCCGGGCGAGCGAGACCATCACCGCGAAGAGCACGGGCTGGACGACATCCGCGCGGTCCAGGGCGGGCGTCCCGGGCTCGGAGCCGAGCGTGTCCACCAGCGACCAGTCGACGTACGGGGCGAGAGCGTGGTGGCACGCCTCGATCGAGGCGCGGAAGACCGGCGAGGTGCGGAGCAGCTCACGTGCCATGCCCTCCCATTGCGAGCCCTGCCCCGGGAAGACCAGCGCGACCTTGCCGTGGTCGCCGGTGCTGCCGGTGACGAGCCCCGGGATCTCGGCGCCGGTGCGCAACGCCTCCAGCTGTGCGTCGTAGTCGGGGCCGAGGGCGACGGCGCGATGCCCGAAGTGCGTGCGGGTGCCGGCCAGCGACGAGCCGATGTCGAACGCGTCACCGTCCGTCGTCCCCCGCGCCAGCAGCCGGCCCGCCTGGGCGCGCAGGGCCGCTTCCGTACGTCCGGACACCGGCCACGGAGCCAGCGGGACCTCCGGTTCGCCGGACCGCGGTGCGTCCCCCTCGGGCGCGGTCCGCCCGGGCACCTCGCCGAGTACGACGTGGCAGTTCGTCCCGCCCACGCCGAAGGAACTGACTCCGGCCAGCAGCGGCGCGTCCGGCCACGGGCCGCGCGCGGTCTGCACACGCAGGTTCAGCGCCTCGGGGTCGATGTCCGGGTTGGGCGTCTCGTAGTTGAGGCTCGCCGGGATCTCCCGGTGCCGGATGCTCAGCGCCGTCTTGATCAGCCCGACGATTCCCGCCGCGCCCTCCAGGTGCCCGACGTTGGTCTTGGCGGAGCCGACAAGGACGGGTGAGTCCGCGGGACGCGCGCTGCCGTACGCGGCGCCCACGCCGGCCGCCTCCAGCGGGTCGCCCGTCGGGGTGCCCGTCCCGTGCAGTTCCACGTAGCGCACCTGGCCCGGGTCCACGCCCGCGTCCTCGCAGGCCTTCCGCAGCACCGTCGCCTGGGCCTCGGCGCTGGGCACGGTGAGGCCGTCCGTGGCACCGTCGTTGTTGACCGCGCTGCCGAGGATGACCCCGTACACCGTGTCCCCGTCGCGCACCGCGTGCGCCAGCGGCTTCAGCACGACGACTCCGCCGCCCTCCCCGCGCACGTATCCGTTGGCACGGCTGTCGAAGGTGAAGCAGCGTCCGTCCGGGGACAGACCGCCGAACCGTCCGGCGATCTCGGCGCTCTCCGGCGCGAAGTTGAGCGCCACACCGCCGGCCAGCGCCAGGGTGCACTCGCCCCTGCGCAGGCTGTCCACCGCCAGGTGCACCGCGACCAGCGACGACGACTGTGCCGAGTCCACCGTCAGGCTCGGGCCGTTGAGGCCCAGCGCGTAGGACACCCGGTTGGCGATGACACCGCGGTTCAGGCCCGGCAGCGAGTGCTGTGTGATCGCGCCACCGCGCTGTGCCAGCGTCGCGTAGTCACCGGCGATCGCCCCGACGATGACGCCCGTCGCGGTGGAGCGCAGCGTCTCCGGGACGACGCCCGCGTCCTCCAGTGCCTCCCAGGCCAGTTCGGCGAACAGCCGCTGCTGCGGGTCGATCGCCACGGCCTCGCGCGGTGAGATGCCGAAGAACTCGGCGTCGAACCCGTCCACCCGGTCGAGGAACCCGCCCCGGCGCAGTCCGGCACGGTGCCGCTCCGGTGCGTCCGGCAGCACCTCGTCCGGGTCCCAGCGGTCCGGCGGTACCTCGGTGATCGCGCTGCGGCCCGCGCGCAACAGCTCCCAGAAGGCGCCGGCGTCCGGTGCCTGGGGGAGGCGGCACGACAGGCCGGTGATGGCGATGGCATCAGTACCGTGCACAAGATCACTCGTCATGGTGGCGAGCGCCTCCCTCATCATGCGCTCCGAAAACGCCGGGCTGGCGTTCGTCCTGAGAGATCGATGATCGGCCGCGCCGAGCACCCCCAGCTACCCGTAGAGCCCCCTAGGCCCCCTGCACCGGGCCGTGACGTGCCGCACGGTTCCGACTCCGCTCACCGCGCGAACGAGCACGGGCACCGCATGCGAAGTCCGCCTGACCCGTCGGGTACGGGTCAGGCGGACGACGGGCCGGCGGGTCAGGCGGACTTGTAGCTGACGGTGTGGGTCGCCTGCAGGAGCTGCTCGCGGTTCCTGATGCCCATCTTGCGGTAGACGCGGGTCAGGTGCTGTTCCACAGTGCTGACGGTGATGAACAGCTTCTCGGCGATCTCGCGGTTGGCGTAGCCCTGGGTGGCGAGGCCGGCGACGCGCCGCTCGGACTCGCTGAGCCCGTCGAAGCCGGCCTGGCCCGCTTGGCCGCTGCCCCGTGGACCCACGCCTTCTCGTGTGCTGACGCTCTGGGGCGTGGACGTCGGCAGCAGAGACTGGCACAGGGATTCCGCCTGGCAGGCCTTGGCGAGCCGCCAGGCCTGCCGCGCGGTCGGCCGTGTCCGATGGTCACCCAGCCGCTGGTAGACGCGGCTCAGGTCGGCCAGGACCGCGGCGGCCTCGTACCGTGCGCCACACGCCTCCAGCAGCCGGAACGCGTCCCGCAGAACGGGGGGTTGCTTCGCGTTCGCCTGTGTCAGGGCCAGCGCGTGCAGGGCCATCCCGCGGGACCGCGTGAGTCCGGTGTCCGGTCTCGCGAGCTGTTCCTCGACGAGCCGGGCCGCCCGGTCCTTCTCGCCCAGCCGCAGCCATGCGTCGGCCTCACCCAGCCGCCAGGGCACGAGGGCCGGTGTGTCCAGGTTCCAGCGTCGCATCAGCCGGCCGCACTCCTGGAAGTCGGTGAGCGCCAGGTACGGGTTGCCGGTCGCGAGGTGGTGTCTGCCCCGCGCGTACAGGTAGTGCAGTCCCGCGCGGGTGAGGAACAGCGCGGGCGGCGGCTCGGACGTCAGGTACTTGGCCGCGGCTCCATGGTCGCCTTTGGTGGTGTGGGCTTCTATGAGTATGGCCACCGCCAGCGCACTGCTGATGTTCCACTTCGGCCCGGACAACCGGTCGTAGGCCGCCTCCGCCCGGCGCACGGCGTCGGCCAGCCGTCCGCGCCGCAGCGAGATGAGCGCGCCGACGCATTCGCCCTGAGCCCGCCAGCCGGGGGCGTCGGAGTTCCCCGCGTCGGCGGCGACAGCCTCGTACCACTTGTCGGCGGCGTCGATCCGGTCCGCGTAGCACAGGGCCAGCAGCGCTTTCGGCAGGCCGCTCAGCTGCGAGGTCGGCCGGCTCCGGGTGCCTTGGAACACCTGGTCGGCCAGGGCTATGGCGTACTCGTCGGCCCCCCGTTCCAGAACGAGCGCGAGGGAGTGCCTGGCGCGCAGCTCGGAGTGGGACGTCGCCGGGGCGCCGGCGGCCACCAGCGGACGGCTCAACCGTTCGAGTACTCCGGGGACCTCCGAGGCCATCAGCATCCGGGTGCTGTGCAGCGCGGTCGCCGACTGCTCGCCGCTGGCGTTGAGGTGGTCGACGACTTCCACGGCTTCGTCGAAACTGAGATGGAACAGCATGCCCTCGGCGATCCACCAAGCGTCGTCACCCGTCAGTTTCCCTTCGAGTATCGGGTCCTTGAGGCCGAGGAAGTGCAGGGCGGAGTCGGCGGGACTGAGTTGCCACTGGCCGTAGGCGTACTGCGACCTCACCGAGAGGCGCTGTGTCTCGATCGAGGAGCATTCGCGGGCCAGCTCCAGGTACCGGATGGCCTGCGGCAGCGCACCCTCCTCCAGGGCCTGGCCGGCGGCCGCACGCAGGACGGGCAGCACCCACTCCTCGTACAGCGGGCCGACGCCGATCAGGTGTACGGCGACCGCTTGTGGCGGTGCCCCGTTGTCGTACAGCAGGCGGGCGGCGCGATACCGCAGGTGCGTCACCTTGTCGTGGGGCATCTCGCCGAGGATCGCCTGCCGCACGTCCGCCTGCCGTAGCCGGGACCCGCTCAACGCGCCGATGCCGGAGAACAGCTGAGTGTATCGTTTCAGTAACTCTGTGTCGATGCCGCTCAGCTTGCTCAGCAGGACGGGGGTGGCCGCATCGTCCAGCAGCGCGAGGCACTGGGCGAGCCGGACCGCCCGCGGTCCGAGCCGGTGCAGGTAGGCGAGGACCGCCTGGTGGAAGACGGGGCCCAACGGCAGCTCCTCCTCGCGGATCGGCCGGGGGACGGCGCTGTCGCCCTCGCTGGACGTCGGCTCCGCGGCGGAACCGAAGGTGGCGCGCAGCCGGTGTTCCTCGATGAGTGCCTGGGCGAGCAAGGGATTTCCGCCACTCAACTCGTGGATCTCGACGATCGCACGGTCCAGGGGGAGGGAAGGGAGCCGGCTCGCGGCCAGTTCCCGGATGTCCTGGAGCGAGAACGGTTCCAGGTGGAAGTGGCGCGCGTTCGTCCGGTACAGCAGGTCGTGCAGGACGGGAGACGGTTGACTGTCGACGGAGACACCGTGCGTGAACACCAGCGCCAGTGGCAGCTGGCTCAGGCGCTGAGTCAGGTAGCGCAGGCAGGAGAGGGTGGCCGGGTCGGTGTGCTGGATGTCGTCCACTGCGATCAGGACAGGGCGCTGGGACGCGAGTTCGGTGATGATCCGGTGTGTCTGCCGTGCGACGGTGAGGGGGTCGTCCTGGGCCTCGGGCAGGGTGGGAGCGGTGGTTGTGCCTGCGGGCCTGTCGGGACGGGCCGTGCCTGCGTCCCCGGTGTACGGAACCTCGACGGCGGAGGAGTGGGCCTTGATCGAATGCGTGAGCTGGGTGAGCGCGTTGTAGGGGACATGGCGCTCATTGGGCGAACTCACCACGCTGAGCACCATGGTGCCCGCGGAGGCGGCCCGTTCCGTCAGGGCGTCGAGCAGTGTCGTCTTGCCCGTTGCGCTCGAACCGCTGATGGTGGCGATGGCACCGCTGCCGTGCGAGGTCTGGATCAGTAGATCGTCGAGCTGTACGAGTATCTTGATGCGCTCCTGCGTCACTGCTTGGCACACCCCCGTGATCCTGAGTATGGAGCCAGCCCGTCTCCAGCGTTGCCGGAAACGGAAGTGCTGCAAGTTTGAGACATTCATTCGGGTTATGTCTAGCTGCGAAGTATTCGGGCGTGGCGTGAGAGGGGTACGCGGTGTCTCACGCGACCTTTTTACTGGACTGAACCGTGTTTTTGCTGGTGGGCGGTCATAAATGACCCAGAGAGTGGGCCAGGTCACGTTGCCGAATCCCTCCCGGGAAAAGAGACTGCAGGAGGCGTTCCGTTGCCTCCTTGACGCCATGAAGGGGAATGTTACTTTCCGGTTGGCGCGGTCCTTTCCTCGGTCGACCGGACTGTCCGTGCGGTTGCATTAGTGGTCGTTTCCCTCCGTGGGGAAAGCGTGGCCCCTCGGCAGGGTGACGGATGTGTTTGCCGAAGGTTTTACCGCTGTACGAGGTCCGCGCAGATCGCATTTCGCGAGGGTGCTCAAGTGATGCGCTTTGCAGCAGCGTTCACCGCCCGACGCGGCCGAGGCGCCGGCCGTCTCCGTGCGTCGAGGGGAGGGCTGCCGGAGGAAACCAGAACACCGCTCACTGTTCACCAAGAGTTCGCCAAGTGCGTGTACGCTCACCGCACCGTCACGGCGAGCGCCTTCCTCCGAGAAGTGGGCGAAGACCGTGTCCGTGTGAGTCCGGGCGTCGACGTCGTCGGCGACTACGAGGGCGGGGTGGTTGCCGCGAGGCCGAGTACGGGGCTCGGATGCCGGCGCCGGAGAGGCCGAGGCTGAGCTGTCCAGCGGGTTCCCGGACCAGGAGGCCCCGTCGGAGAATGCCCGGCCATCGGCCGACGTACGAGCAGGGCGTGGCGGTGGACCGTCGATGGTGCGGCGGACCGCTGGTTCGGCCGACCGGCGATCCCCCGCCGTGTTGCGCCGCTCCGCAGGGCCGTCGGCGCCCTGCGGCAACAAGGAACCAGGAGACACCTTGTCGGGGTGGGAGTCGTCGCTCGTGCCGCAGTCCAAGCGGCTTGACCGAGCCGAGTCCGCATCGCCGCGGGCTCCGACTGGAGAAGCCGCCGGAGCGGCTCTTCCAGCAGGCGCACTTCCGCGTCCGGCGCAACGCCGGCGCAGGACGCGTCCACCTTGGTTCGGACACCAGGAGAAAGGCCCGGTCACGTCCGATCAGCGATCTCCCGGAGTCGGGTCTTTACCTGCTCGGCGGTGACGCGGTGCGTACTGACGTTTCCATTACCGGGGCCGGCGTCGCCGCCTCGCTGGTGCCCCCTGAACTGCTGCGGGAGATCGGAGCGAGGGTCTTCGTATACACAGTGAATAAGGACGGCGAGCGCTGGCGGATCGCCGTGGCGTATCGCTGAAAGCTCCCGCCGCACCCACGGTGCTACGGGACCTTTCAGCGATACGGTTTCCGTTCGAAGCAGTCTTCCGGGGCGCTCGCGCCCCTATTTCCGTGATGCGGTCATTGCAGGGTGTGACCGTTGTCCTGAACCCGGAAGGCCTGGCGCGCGCCGGGCGGAGAGCCGGGGCGCGAGGGTCTTGGCTGAACGGCGAGCGTGGCGCAGACAAGGACGAGGGTTTTCGCCGGACATCCGAATGAGCCCCGAGGAGGGCGTACGCGCCCGCCTCGACCTCCGGGGGAGGCCGGCCGGGTGGTGCCCTGCGGCGGGCCCGCCGCCAGAACTCGGCTACAGGAGAACGAGCAGCTTGGTGCCGGTGACCAGTTTCCGGTTGACCGAGGTGGACTGGACGAACACGGTGTACGCCGCGTTGCTTCCGGGGGTCACCGTGACCTCCGTCTCCGGCAGGCCCAGGAGCTGCCGGGCGGCGGGGCCGGTGAACACCTTGCCGGTCGTCCGACCGGTGGCGGGGTCCTTCTCCGCGACGGCGATCTTCTTGTTGGCCTGGATCTTCTCGCGCTTGGAGAGCTCGTAGAAGGCGCAGCCGGTCTTGTACGGGTGTCCGGCGCTGGTGACGAAGTCGCGGATCGACGTCTGCTGGTCCACGGGGATCAGCACGTACTTGCCGGCGTCGAGGGCCTGGAGGCTGGACTTCACGTCGGCCGTGCTGAGGTCCTGACCCATCGAGAAGAGGTTCCTGGTTCCGCGCACGCCCTGCTCGCGGTCCCGCAGGAACCTCGTGGCGGCCATCTTGACGGCGCCGATCGCCTCTTCGACGCCCTGGGCCGAGTCGGCGTCCCAGATCGAGATGTTGCCGGTCGGGAAGCCGTACTGCTGAGCGGTGCGCTTGGCCAGGGAGTTGGGCACCATGATGGCCGAGGTCCAGTGCTCCGGCAGGCCGTTCAGCTTGTCCGCGATCCTGCCTCGCCAGGTGTCCAGGACGGCGCGGCCGTCGGGCAGGTGGTCGTGGCGCGAGCCTGTCCGGTCCGCGCCGGAGGCGTTCTCCTCCCCGTCGGTGACGACGACCTGGAGGAAGCTGTGCTCGCCGTACTCCTCCCATATGTGGCCGAGGTCGTCGAGTGCCTTCACCGACGCCTGGATGAGCGCGGTGGCGCCGTTCTCCACGGTGTACAGGCCCCGCATGGACGGCAGGTGCTTCACGTCCATGTCCCACACCAGGTTCTCGACCAGGTGGTCGAAGGCGTAGAGGCTGATCCGGGTCTCATGGCCGAGTCTGTCCGACTCCTCCTCCAGCCCCTTCACGAATTCGTCCACCACCCGGATGAGCTGCTCCGAGTGCCCTCGCATCGAGCCGGACTTGTCGATGACGAGAGCGACGTGGTTCACGAAGTGCTTCTTGAGCCGGTCCTTTACCGTTGTGCTCATCGCGTCAATCCCCTTCTGTTCGTTCCCCGTGGGACCGCGGCGGTGCCCTGCGGAGACCCGGCTTCCTGGTGAAGTCGTGTCGGTTGGCGTCTCAGCCTGTCCAAGTCGTCGAGCGTCGGCGTGGGCCGGTGACGAAGGTCGCCACGAGAGTCACGGAACGCCCTCATCCGGCGGCGGACGTCGCGGTCACGGGTCGCGCAACCCGACGTGGACTCCGGTCCGTTCGGATGATGGTTTCACTCTACGGAGCACCACTGACAACGCGTGCCGACGTCACTCAAGGACCTTCGGTCATGCCCATTGCCGACGCTGACACGGGTCGCTATGTTAACGAGGAATCACATCGCTCTGCATGACTCGAAGCGTGGTGGTCGCTCAACTGGCATGTCGGGAGAATGACGCAGAGCGCCCTCCGGCCTCAGGGAAGAAGCAGGTAAGTCAATGGAGAATCTCAGCAGGCGAGGAGTCCTGTCGCTCGGTGTCGCGCTCGGGCTCGTGAGCGTGGCGGACAGCGCCAAGGCATGGGCGTGGCCGGCGGTGGACTCGGTGGCCGGTACCGGCACGGGTGCCGACCCGGAGTACGTCTGGGACAGCGCGACGGACCCTCTGATGGCCGCGCTGCTCAAGAACGGCCAGGTTCCGTCGATCAACAGCGCGATGGAAGGGTGGGTGAACAACGGCGACCCGCTGCCCAGCGGCTTCCCGGCCGAACTCACCGCGCACCTGCGACAGGTCAACAGGCTGCCCTCCTGGGCCGACCGCGCCAAGCTGACCCGCGCGGCGGACTTCAACCGGCGCAGGGACACCTACCTGTTCATGCTGTACGGCCTCGGCAGCGGAATCATGAGCACCGTGATCCCGCGCGAGGCCAGAAGCGTCTACTGGTCGGCGGGCGGCGCCGACATGCAGGACCGCGCGGCCAAGACGTTCACCTTCGGCTACGACCTGTCCGAGCTGAGGGCCTTCGAGCCGACCGGGCAGTTCATCGTCACCGCCAACAAGACCCGGCTGGTGCATGCCGCGGTGCGCCACCTGCTGCCGCAGTTGCGGGAGTGGAAGTCGGGCGCGGACCAGGACATCCCGATCAGCGCCGCCGACATCCTGGTCACCTTCCACAGCCTGGGAACCTACGTACACAGCAAGCTGATCGAGTGGAAGATCCCGTTCCCGGCCGAGGACCAGGAGGCGTTCCTGCACTCCTGGCAGGTCGCGCTCCACCTGCTCGGTGTGCCGGACGAGTACATCCCCAAGACCTGGGCGGCCGCGCAGGCGCAGTCGAAGCAGGTGCTCACCCCGATCCTCGCCCCCACGACCGAGGGCATCAAGCTGGCCGAGGAACTGCTCAGTCTGACCGCGCAGGTCGATCTCGGCGTCACCCGCGGGTTCCAGAACGAGTTCGTGCGCTACGTCCTCAGCGACGAGGTCGGCGACTGGCTGGGTCTGCGACGCGACTACGCGGCGGCGGCCCTGGTCCGCACCGCGTGGCCGGCGTACATCAAGTTCCGCGAGGGGCTGTCGCCCATCATGCCCGGCACCTTCTACATGGTGGACCAGTTCGTGCGCGCTCTGGCCATGCTGTTCCTCAACAAGGGCTCCTCCGGGACCACCACGCCCATCACGATCCCCACCGGGAACAGGCCGACCGGCTGAGCCACCCGTCCCCTTCCACAGGTGCCCGTCCCGCGGCAGAGGCGTCGGGGGACGGGCACCCTGGTGTCCTCGCCCCCGAGGCGTCGCGCGGTGCGGCGGTGGACCGTCGGGTGCCCGCCTCCCACGCCCGTTCAAAGGCCCAGGGCACCCACCATCAGAGCGGTCACGGCGTCACGGTGGTCGTGGCCGTCCCGCCACCGCACTCCGCGTCCGGCCTCGACCACCACGCCGAATCCCGCGTGCACCAGCACCCGGGCCTGACGCGGGTCCAGCTCCGGGCGTGCCAGCCGCAGCTGCTGCTCCCAGACGGCGATGTGTTCACGCTGGGCGAGGACCAGGGGCCGCCGCAGGTCCGCCGGCAAACCGGCCAACTCGGCCTCGGCAACGCTGTTGAGCGCGGTGTACTCGAAGCTGTAGGCCACGTACGTCGCCGCCAGCGCGACGACGGACTCGCGCGGGCCGGCCGCCTCGTGAAGACTCTGCTCCACCCACTGGCCCAGCAGGCCCGCCGCCTGGAGGCACGCCGCCGCCAGGATGTCGACCTTGCCGGGATAGTGGCGGTAGAGCGCGGACGGGGCCAGTCCCACCGCCCGCGCGATCTGTCCGTTCGTGACATTGGCGAAGCCGTCCCGGGCGAACAGCGGAATGGCGGCCGCGAGGATCTCCGCGCGCCGGGTGCGCGGCACCGGCTGGGCGGGCGGCTCGACCGGTCGTGCGCCGTCGTGGACCGTGCCGGGGTCCGTGGCGGCCACGCGCAGCGCGGCTGCCGACAGCAGGTTCTCGGCCCGGCGCCCGGCGATCGAGGTGTGATGCATCGTGATGGAGCCGATCGCACCGAGGGCCGCCACGGCCCGCAGCCGCTCGTCGGGCAGGGGGTACTCACGCCGCACCGCCTCGTCGACCCGCCCGACGAGGTGCCTGAACTTCGCCCGGAGACGCCGTCGGTCCTCACGATTGAGGAACCGGGCCTCCCACCGGTACACGCCCCCCGACGCGCGGTGCGCGACGGTGACCCGGGTGACGGCCGTGAGCACATCCGTCAGGGGGGCCTCGGGCGGCACCTCGTCGAGCGCGGCGACCAGTCCGTCGGCCATGACGTCGGCGCACTCGGCGAAGAGCGCGTACTTGTTCGGGAAGTGGCGGTACAGGGCGGCCGCGGTGATACCCACACCGGCGGCGATCTCCTCCATGGACGCCCTGTGGTAGCCGCGCTCGCTGAAGACCCGGCCTGCCGCCTCGACGATGAGCTGCCTGCGGTTGCGCGGCCGAGTGGCCGTGGTCGGATCGGCGGTCACGGCCGGAGGGGCGGATGTGGAGGCGGGACCATGCGGATCAGTCAATCACACGCGGCCGACAGGGCTCGGGCTTTCCCGGCGGGGACCGCGCGGGACGTGCATCCCGCATCACTTCCCGCCGCGACGGGTGCGGCTGCCGGCACTGGCGCGACCGCCGGGACCCGTGCGCCACCGCTGGGTACCACCGGCACGCTGCCTGTACCCGGCCCCCCGCGTACACCCGGCTCGACGCGTACGGTCCGGTACGGCCCCGGTCCGGTCCGGTGCGTGCCGGTTCAGGTGAAGGTGAGGACCGGCTTGACCGCGCTCCTGTCCCGCATGGCGGCCACGGCGGCGTCGATCTCCTCGAACGGAAACGTGGTGATCAGCCGGTCCACCGGGAAGAGGCCGCGCCGGTGCAGGTCGATCAGCTCGGGGATGAAGCGGCCGGGGTCGGAGTCGCCCTCCATCACCCCGTGCACGCGGACCCCCTTGGTCATCAGGCGCATCATGTCGAAGGTCACCTCGCCGCCGAGGCCGAGGAAGGCCAGTTCGCCACGCGGGCGCAGCGCCGCGACGGCACGGTGGAGCATCTCCGGCCGGCCCGTGGTGTCCACGACGTGATGAGCCCCGCCACCGGTGAGGTCGCGCAGCGCCTCCACCAGGTCGTCACCCGGCGGCAGGGCCGCCCGGGCCCCGAGTTCGACGGCCAGTGCCCGCCGGGAGGCGACCGGGTCGACGGCCAGGACCGGGTCGCAGCCCACGGCCACCGCCGCCATCAGCGCGCTCAGCCCGACCCCGCCGGCCCCGATGACCACGAGTGAGGTACCCGGCTCGGGGCGCAGCCGGTTGAGTACGGTCCCCGCGCCCGTCTGCCCGCCGCAGCCCAGTGGCGCGGTGACCGTGTCCGGCAGGCCGGCAGGGACCCTGACCACTCCGCGTTCGTGGACGACGGCATGGGTGGCGAAGCTCGACTGACCGAAGAAGCCGCCGTGCAGAGGGGCTCCGTCGAGACGGAGCGTGGTGGTGCCGTCGCCGCGTCCGCCGGAGAGGTTCAGGCCCCGTGCCGAGTCGCAGTACGCCGGATGGCCCGCCACGCACTGAGGGCACGCACCGCAGCTGGCGAAGGTGAGGCAGACGGGGTCTCCCGGCACGAGGCCGGTCACCTCCGTGCCCACCGCCTCGACCCGGCCGGCGCCCTCGTGGCCGAAGACCATCGGGGTGAGCTGCCGGGGCCAGGTGGCCTGGATCCCCAGGTCCGTGTGGCACACCCCGACCGCCGTCATCCTGACCAGCACCTCACGCGGCCGGGGGTCCTCCAGCTCCACGTCCCGCAGGGCGAACGGTGCGCCCGGCTCCCGGGTGACCGCGGCGCGGACGCGCCTCACGCGTCTTCTCCGGCCCGCCGGCCTTCGGGGGCGGCCCCGGCGCGCTCCAGGAAGAAGTAGTAGAAGGGCCCGTCGGCGGGGACGCCCTTGGCGTTCATGATGCCCATGAGGGTGGTGTCGTCCACCCGCTTGAAATGGTCGAGGACGGGCCGGCCGTCGTAGACCATCGTGGCCGTCGGCTCGCCGCGGAACTCGACGGTCCACAGGCTGGCCTCGCCCTTGCCGAGCTCGAGGTCGGAGTACAGCTCGCCCTCCGCGTTCCGGCAGATCAGCGGCTTGGCGTCGTGCACGGAGGTGAACGTCTTGCCGTACCACCCGGCCTTCGCCAGCTCGCCGTTGAGCGGGTGGCCGGTGTCGAACTCGCCGCCCTTCCACTCGCCGAGGATCTCCTCGGGCCGTACGGTGTCCAACTGGGTCCAGACGAGGTCCAGTTCGGTGGCCTCGACCGGGCCTTGCGTCTCACGGAGTGCCTGGAAGCGGGCGCGGGCCTCGAGCGGGTGCATACGGTGTCCTCTCGTCGATGCTGTGAAAGCGGTGGAGGCGGTGGGCGGGCGTGGCGGCCGGAGGGAGCGCGAACCCCTCGCCCGTCCGGGTCACCGGGAGGGGCGCGGGGCCGGGCCCCGGGAGGTGGACCGCGCGGACGACGGGTGCCGCAGGGGGGTCCGTCGCGGGAACGGGAGCGTCGCTTCGCCGGTGACCGCGCCGGGGTGCCCCACGGTGCAAAGGCTCAGCAGGACGTGGCGTTCGGCGACCTCTTCCGCGGTGAGCGGGCCGTCGGGACGGAACCAGTTGGCGACGCCCTGGCACATGATGAGGACCGAGCGGACCGCGTCGGCCGGTATCGGCGTGGTGAACACGCCCTCGGCACGGCCCGCTTCGACCGTGTCCAGCAGCATGTGCTGGAGATAGTCGCGCAGGGCCACGTAACGGACCCGGTTCCCGGGCTCCAGGCTGCGGATCTCGGTGTCCAGGAAGGCCAGGGACCTGCGGTGGGCCATGTAGAGCACGATCGACTCGACCATGCCGCAGAACCTCGCCAGCGGAGCGGGTCCGGCCTCCGCGGCCGCCGCCCGGCAGCGGTCCAGGACGTCCTTGATGGACGTCTCCAGCAGGGTGGCGAGCAGCGCCTGCTTGTTCTCGTAGTGGTAGTACAGCGCGGGCACGGTGACGCCGACCCGGCCGGCGATGTTCCGGACCGAGGTGCCGTGGTAGCCCTGCTCGTTGAAGGCCTCCATGGCGTGCACCAGGATCGGGTGCAGGTCAAGCGGCCCGTAGGCGCGCCAGTGCTGCGCTGGTGCCGTGGTGTCCTGGCTCGGCTCGGTGCTCAACGACTCTCCTCGGAACATGCGTCGACGGGCGACATCGTACGGCCGTGAGTCCGGATCGCTCCCTCTCCGGTGCTTAGCGATCGATCAGTGAATGCGGCGGCCGGGTATCCGGCTCCGTCTCCCTTCCCCGGCAAGTATCGCCAAAACTCTTGGTGTTGAAGCGTTGACCGATCGAGTTCGCGCTTCTACGTTCTTAGCGAACGCTCAGTAAGGTCCCGGTCGCGTGGCGGCGAGCCCGCCGCGCCCCGAGAGAGGAACCCATGAGCCACCACCCCCCTGACCCCCAGGACCGCGGCAGCGCCGGGCCGCTGGACGGCGTACGCGTTCTCGAACTGGCGGGCATCGGCCCCGGCCCGTTCGCCGCGATGCTGCTCGGGGACCTGGGCGCCGACGTGGTGCGCGTGGACCGCCCCGGGCCCGCGCCGCTCGGCGGCGACCCCGCCCACGACGTGACCAACCGCAACAAGCGCTCGGTCCTGGTCGACCTCAAGTCGCCCGAAGGGCCGGGAACCGTCCGGGCCCTGGCGGCGCGCGCCGAGATTCTCGTGGAGGGATACCGGCCGGGCGTCGCCGAGCGGCTCGGGGTCGGCCCCGAGGAGTGCATGGCCGTCAACCCCGCCCTGGTGTACGGCCGGATGACCGGCTGGGGCCAGCAGGGGCCGCTCGCGCCCCTGGCCGGTCATGACATCGGCTACATCGCCACGGCCGGCGCCCTGGCCATGATCGGCGCGCCGGACGGGCCGCCCGCCGTCCCCGCCAACCTGCTCGGCGACTACGCCGGCGGCTCGCTCTACCTGGCCACCGGCGTCCTGGCCGCGCTGCTCACCGCCCGTGCCACCGGCCGCGGCCAGGTGGTGGACGCGGCGATCGTCGACGGCACGGCCCACCTCACCTCGCTCTTCTGGGGCATGCTCGCCCAGGGCACCTGGCGGGACGCCCGCGGACACAACCTGCTCGACGGCGGCTGCCCGTACTACGGCGTCTACGAGACCGCCGACGGCGGCTGGATGGCGGTCGGCGCCCTGGAGCCGCAGTTCTACACGGCCTTCGTCTCCCTGCTGGGTCTGGACGGCGACGACCTGCCGGACCGCGCCGACCCGCGCGGCTGGCCGGAGCTGCGGGCCCGGTTCACCGCCCGGTTCAAGACCGCGACCCGCGAGGAGTGGACGGCCGTCTTCGAGGGCACCGACGCCTGTGTCGCCCCCGTCCTCTCGCTGCGCGAGGCGGCCGGCCACCCGCACCTGACCGGGCGCGGCACCTACACCGAGGCGCACGGCATCACCCAGCCCGCTCCCGCGCCCCGCTTCTCCGCCACTCCCGGCACCCTCCGGCTGCCTCCCGCCCTCCCCGGCGCGCACACCGCCGACGTGGCCCGCGACTGGGACATGCCCGAACTGCTGAAGGACCGCCGCTGATGGAACTCTCCTCCCCTCTGACGTACACGGGCGACCCGCGTGACGCCGCCGACCGGGCCGCCGCCCTGGAGGCCGCGGGACTCGACGCCGTCTGGGTGTCCGAGGCCTACGGCTTCGACTCCCCGACGATCATGGGATACCTGGCCGCGAAGACCGAGCGGATGCGGATCGGCTCGGCCATCCTGAACGTCTACTCGCGCACCCCCGCGCTCATCGCGCAGACCGCGGCCGGACTCGACGCCCTCACCGGCGGACGTGCCCTCCTCGGCGTCGGCGCCTCCGGTCCGCAGGTCGTCGAGGGCTGGCACGGCCGCCGCTACGACCGTCCACTGGGCCGGACCCGCGAGGTGATCGAGCTGTCGCGGCGGATCTGGCGGCGCGAGGTGATCGAGCACCACGGCATCACCAGCCTGCCGCTGCCGCCCGAGAAGGGCGGCACCCTCGGCAAGCCCCTGAAGCTGCTCACCCACCCGGTCCGCGACACCATCCCCGTCTACGTCGCGGCGCTCGGCCCGGCCAACGTCCGGATGACCGCCCAACTGGCCGACGGCTGGCTGCCGTTCCTCTACTCGCCGGAACACGCCGCCAAGGTGTGGGGCCCGTCCCTCGCCGAGGGCGCGGCCGTGCGCGACCCCGCGCTCGGGCCGCTGTCGGTCGTGGCCGGAGGCCTGCTCGCCATCGGCGACGACGCCGAGGCGGCCCGCGACCGGATGCGCCCCACCGTCGCCCTGTACGTCGGCGGCATGGGCGCCCCGGGCCGCAACTTCTACCACGACCTGCTGTGCGCCTACGGCTACGAATCGGCCGCCGCCGCCATCCAGGAGCACTACCTCGCGGGCCGCAGGAAGGACGCGGAGACCGCCGTGCCCGCCGAACTGCTGGAACAGATATGCCTGGCCGGCCCGGAGGGCCACGTCCGCGACCGCGTCGAGGCCTTCCGTGAGGCGGGCGTGACGATGCTCGACGTCACACCCGTGGGCCCCGATCCCGCCCGGCTGATCGAGCGCGTGAGGAGTTGGCTGTGACCTTGGAACGAGACCTGTACGGACCGGACCACGAGGCCTTCCGCGAGACCGTGCGGAGCTTCCTCGCCAAGGAGGTGGCCCCGCACCACGAACGGTGGGAACGCGACGGCGTCGTCGACCGCGAGGTGTGGTGCTCGGCGGGCCGCCAGGGCCTGCTGGGCCTGGCCGTCGGCGAGGAGTACGGCGGCGGTGGGACCGAGGACTTCCGCTACAGCGCCGTGCTGATCGAGGAGTTCGCCCGCGCCGGCGCCTCCGGACTGGCCCTGAGCCTGCACAACGACATCGTCGGCCCCTACCTGACCCGGCTCGCCACCGAGGAACAGAAGCGGCGCTGGCTGCCCGGGTTCGTCTCCGGCGACATCATCACCGCCATCGCCATGACGGAACCCGGCGCCGGCTCCGACCTGCGGGGCATCCGCACCACCGCCACCGACCAGGGCGACCACTACCTGCTCAACGGCTCGAAGACCTTCATCTCCAACGGCATCCTCGCCGACCTCGTCGTCGTGGTGGCCCGCACCACGCCCGAGGGCGGCAGCTCCGGGCAGAGCCTGCTCGTCGTCGAGCGCGGCGCGGACGGCTTCGAACGCGGCCGCAACCTCGACAAGATCGGCCAGAAGGCCCAGGACACCGCCGAGCTGTTCTTCAACGACGTTCGGGTCCCCAAGGAGAACCTGCTGGGGGAGGAGAACCGCGCCTTCACCTACCTGATGGGCAACCTCGCCCAGGAGCGGCTGGCCATCGCGGTCGGCGCCGCCGCCGCGGCCGAGGAGATCCTCGACGTCACCATGCGGTACGTGAAGGAGCGCGAGGCGTTCGGGCGGCCGCTGGCGAGGCTCCAGCACATCCGTTTCGAGATCGCCGAGATGGCCACCGAGGCAGCGGTCACCCGGACCTTCCTGGACCGCTGTGTCACCGAGCACAGTCAGGGCCGGCTCGACGCCGTGCACGCCTCGATGGCCAAGTGGTGGGCCACCGAACTGCAGAAGCGGATCGTCGACCGCTGCCTCCAACTCCACGGCGGCTACGGCTACATGAGCGAGTACCGGGTGGCGCGGGCGTTCCTCGACGGACGTATCCAGACCATCTACGGCGGCACCACCGAGATCATGAAGGACATCATCGGCCGCTCCCTCCTCGGTTGAGCCCGCGCCGACCGCCCACACCGAACCCGTGCCGCGTGAGCGGCTTCTCGTGAACCCACGGAAGGCACCAAGGTGAGCACCGAAGCGTACGTGTACGACGCGATCCGCACCCCGCGCGGACGCGGCAAGGCGAACGGCGCCCTGCACGGCACCAAGCCGATCGACCTGGTCGTCGGTCTGATCCACGAGACCCTCCACCGTTTCCCGGACCTCGACCCGGCGGCGATCGACGACATCGTGCTGGGCGTCGTGGGCCCCCTCGGTGACCAGGGAGCCGACATCGCCCGCACCGCGGCCATCGCCGCCGGGCTGCCGGACACCGTGGCGGGCGTCCAGGAGAACCGCTTCTGCGCCTCGGGGCTGGAAGCCGTCAACATGGCTGCCGTGAAGGTCCGTTCGGGCTGGGAGGACCTGGTGCTGGCGGGCGGCGTGGAGTCCATGTCCCGCGTCCCGATGGGCAGCGACGGCGGAGCCTGGGCCCTGGACCCGCGCACAAACCACGACACCGGCTTCGTCCCGCAGGGCATCGGCGCCGACCTGATCGCCACCCTGGAGGGCTTCACCCGCCACGACGTGGACTCCTACGCCGCCCAGTCCCAGGAACGGGCCGCCGCCGCCTGGAAGGACGGCCGTTTCGACCGGTCCGTCGTCCCCGTCCTGGACCGTAACGGACTGCTCGTCCTCGACCGCGACGAGCACATGCGGCCCGGTACCACGGCCGAGAGCCTGGCCGGTCTCGAGCCCTCCTTCGCGCAGCCCGGCGAGCCGGCCGGCTTCGACGCCGTCGCGCTGCAGAAGTACCACTGGGTGGAGAAGATCGACCACGTCCACCACGCGGGCAACTCCTCCGGCATCGTCGACGGCGCCGCGCTGGTCGCCATAGGCAGCGGGGCGGCCGGCGAGCGGCACGGCCTGACCCCGCGCGCCAGGATCGTCTCCGCCTCCGTGTCCGGCGCGGACCCCACCATCATGCTGACCGGCCCCGCCCCCGCATCCCGCAAGGCGCTCGCCAAGGCCGGGCTGACCGTCGACGACATCGACCTGGTCGAGATCAACGAGGCGTTCGCCGCGGTCGTCCTGCGGTACGTCAAGGACATGGGCCTGTCCCTGGACAAGGTCAACGTCAACGGCGGCGCCATCGCCATGGGCCATCCGCTGGGGGCCACCGGCGCCATGATCCTGGGCACCCTCGTGGACGAGCTGGAGCGCCGTGATCTGCGGTTCGGGCTGGCGACCCTGTGCGTCGGCGGCGGAATGGGCATCGCCACCGTCGTCGAACGCCTCTGATCCCGCCCCCCACCTCAGCAGCCCGCCGCCGACACGGGAGACCTCGGCCATGGACACCACCGCACGCCCCTCGACGATCCGCTGGGAAGAGTCCGAGGACCACGTCGTCACCCTCCTACTGGACGATCCGAGCCAGTCCGCCAACACCATGAACGCCGCGTTCATCGACTCGCTGGACGCCGTCGCGGCGCGGCTCGCGCGACGCCGCGACGACATCCGGGGCGTCATCGTCGCCTCCGCCAAGAAGAGCTTCTTCGCCGGCGGCGACCTGCGCGACCTGATCTCCGTCACCCCCGGGACCGCGCAGGAGTCCTTCGAGGCCGGCATGCGGGTCAAACGCTCGCT
Organism: Streptomyces sp. NPDC017225; assembly: GCF_044331465.1. NCBI lineage: Bacteria > Bacillati > Actinomycetota > Actinomycetes > Kitasatosporales > Streptomycetaceae > Streptomyces > Streptomyces sp. NPDC017225. Next base: position 26,904 of record NZ_JBIRNE010000001.1, read on the forward strand.
GCGCGTCCTGGAGACCCTGGGCAAGCCGGTCGTCGCCGCGATCAACGGCGCGGCCCTGGGCGGCGGTTACGAGATCGCCCTGGCCTGCCACCACCGTGTGGTACTGGACACCCCGGCCGCCCGCGTCGGGCTTCCCGAAGTCACCCTGGGCCTGCTGCCCGGAGGCGGGGGAGTGACCCGCACGGTGCGGATGTTCGGGGTCGCCGACGCCCTGCGGAAGGTCCTCCTGGAAGGCACCCAGTACGGTCCGGCCCGCGCCCTGGAAGCCGGCCTGGTCGACGAGATCGCCGCCGACCGGGCCGAACTGCTCGCCAGAGCACGTGCGTTCGTGGACGCCAACCCGGTGTCGGCCCAGCCCTGGGACAGGCCCGGCTACCGCATCCCCGGCGGCACACCCTCGAACCCGAAGCTCGCCGCCCAGCTCCCGGCCTTCCCCGCGTTGCTGAAGAAGCAGACGGGCGGCGCCCCCTGCCCCGCACCACGCAACATCCTCGCGGCGGCCGTGGAGAGCGTCCAGGTCGACCTGGACACGGCCTTCGTCGTGGAAGCCCGCTACCTGACGGAACTCGTCACCGGGCAGATCACCAAGAACATGATCCAGGCGTTCTTCTTCGACCTCCAGGCGGTCAACTCGGGTGTCAGCCGCCCCGAGGGTGCCGAGCCGCGGACGGTCCGCAAGGTGGCTGTGCTGGGCGCCGGGATGATGGGTGCGGGTATCGCGTACTCGTGTGCTCGTGCGGGCATCGACGTCGTCCTGAAGGATGTCGCGCTGGAGTCGGCCGTCAAGGGCAAGGGCTATTCCGAGAAGCTGTGTGCCAAGGCGGTGGCCAAGGGCGGTACGACGCGGGAGAAGGCGGACGCGTTGCTGGCGCGGATCACGCCGACGGCCGAGGTGGGCGACCTGGCGGGTTGTGACGCGGTCATCGAGGCGGTCTTCGAGGACACCGCGCTCAAGCACAAGGTGTTCCAGGACATCCAGGCCGTCGTCGCCCCCGACGCGCTGCTGTGCTCCAACACCTCCACGCTTCCCATCACCGCGCTGGCCGAGGGCGTCGAGCGGCAGGCGGACTTCATCGGGCTCCACTTCTTCTCGCCCGTCGACAGGATGCCACTGGTCGAGATCATCAAGGGTGAGCGGACGGGCGACGAGGCGCTGGCGCGCGCCTTCGATCTGGTCCGGCAGATCAACAAGACGCCGATCGTCGTCAACGACTCGCGCGGCTTCTTCACCTCCCGGGTCATCGGCCACTTCATCAACGAGGGCGTGGCCATGGTCGGCGAGGGCGTCGAGCCCGCCTCCGTCGAGCAGGCGGCGGCCCAGGCGGGCTACCCGGCCAGGGTCCTCAGCCTGATGGACGAGCTGACGCTCACGCTGCCCCGGAAGATCCGTGAGGAGACCAGGCGGGCGGTGGAGGAGGCGGGCGGTACCTGGACCGCGCATCCGGCGGACGTCGTCGTGGACCGCATGGTCGACGAGTTCGGGCGCCCGGGGCGCAGTGGCGGCGCCGGGTTCTACGAGTACGGGGACGACGGCAGGCGGGCGGGGCTGTGGCCGGGACTGCGCGAGCACTTCACGGACCCCGCGAAGCAGCCGGCCGAGCCGGCCGAGTTGGTGGAGCGGATGCTCTTCGTGGAAGCGCTGGACTCGGTGCGCTGCCTGGAGGAGGGCGTGCTGACGTCCGTCGCCGACGCGAACATCGGCTCGATCCTCGGTATCGGTTTCCCGGGCTGGACCGGCGGCGTCCTGCAGTACATCAACGGCTACGAGGGGGGTCTGCCCGGCTTCGTGGCCCGCGCGCGGGAGCTCGCCGACCGCTACGGCGAGCGCTTCACCCCGCCCGGCCTGCTGGTGGAGAAGGCGGACAAGGGGGAGGTCTTCACCGACGACCGATCCCTCTCCTGATCCCCCGGCGGTCCCTCGCGTCTTTATCGCGCGTTTCCGTCGCGCACTTGCGCCGCGCACCTCCCGGCACGCCTGCCGGGGCGCCCCCACCGCCCCGGTCTCCCCGGACGTTCCCATCCGACCCGCAAGGAGGCCCCGATGACATCAGCGCCCCGTACCACCGGCCAACTGCCCGACGCCCCGGCCGACCGCACGCTGCCGCAGCTGCTGGCCCGCAACGCCCACGAGTATCCCGGGCTCCCCGGCCTCTCCTGGCAGCGGGCGGACGGGGAGGGTGACTGGACGACGCTCACCTGGGCGGAGATCCACGAGCACACCGAGCGCCTGGCCGCCGGGTACGCGGCGCTCGGCGTCGGCCGCGGCGACCACGTGCTGATGATGATGGCCAACCGGCCCGAACACTGGCTGTCCGACCTGGCCCTCGTCCGTCTCGGTGCCGTTCCGGTGAGCGTCTACGGCACCGCGGCGCCCGAGCAGTTCACCCACATCGCCCGCAACTGCCGAGCCCGGGTCGCCGTGGTGGAGGGTGCGGCACAGGTGGAGGTGTGGGAGCCGCTGCTGACCGACGCCGACACCCCGCTGGCCCGGCTGGTGGTGGCCGAGGCAGGCGCCGAGCGCGACCACCGCTCGTACGCCGCCCTGCTCCGGGAGCCGGCACCGGAGGGCTTCGCCAAGGAGCTGGACGCCGCGAGCCCCGAGGACCCGCTGACCGTCGTCTACACCTCCGGCACCACCGGGGAACCCAAGGGCGTCGTTCTCACCCACCGCCAGGTCATGGCCAACGCCCTTGCGCTGGACGCCGTGGTGGAACTGCCGCCGCACGTCGAGCACATCTGCTACCTGCCGTTCGCCCATATCGCCGAACGGATGCTGGGCATCTACCTGCCCTGCCACCGGGCCTCGCACGTCCACCTCTGCGCCGACCCCGCGGGTGTGGGCACGGTCGTGCGCAAGGTGCGCCCCGCGCAGTTCTTCGGCGTGCCGCGGATCTGGGAGAAGCTGTGCGCCGCCGTGCGGGCCGTCCTCTCCCTGATGCCGGCCGAGCAGCGGGAGGTCATCGACGCGGCGTCCGCGGTGGCCCGCGAGCACGTCGGGTACCGCGAGCGGGGGGAGACTCCGCCCGCCGAGCTGGAGGAGCGCTACGCCCGTGCCCGCAAGGAGGTCCTGCTGCCGCTGCTGGCCGCGGGCGGACTGGACCGGGTGACCTGGGCGGCCAGCGCGTCGGCGCCCATGCCGGTCGACGTGGTGGACTTCTGGGCCGGTTTCGGCATCGTGATCATGGATGCCTGGGGGCTGACCGAGACCACCGGCGTGGCCACCACCAACAGCCCGCGGACCGGTTTCCGGATCGGCTCGGTGGGACGCCCCGTGGAGTCCGTGGAGGTCCGGCTCGCCGCGGACGGCGAGATCGAGGTGCGAGGCGAGTCGGTGTTCTCCGGCTACCTCCAGCCGGACGGATCGGTGCGTTCGGCCCTGGACGACGACGGCTGGCTGGCCACCGGCGACATCGGCCGGACGGACGAGGACGGCTATCTCTGGCTCACCGACCGGAAGAAGGAGATGATCATCACTTCGACCGGCAAGAACGTCTCGCCGGCCCTGGTGGAGAACGCGCTCAAGCAGCATCCCCTGATCGGCCAGGCACTGGTGCACGGCGACCGGCGCTCCTACCTCGTCGCCCTGCTGGTGCTCGACGCGGAGGCCGCCCCCGCCTGGGCCGCGGCCCGGGGCGTCGAGGCGGACGGCACGGTCGCCGGGCTGGTGCGGCACCCGGCCGTGCGGGCCGAGGTGGAGCGCGCGGTGGCCGCCGCCAACTCCCGGCTCAACCACACCGAGCAGGTCAAGCGGTACGAACTGCTCTCCGAGGAGTGGGGCCCGGCGACCGGCGAGCTGACACCCTCGCTGAAGATGCGGCGCCGGGTCATCGGGGACAAGTACGCCGACGCGCTGGCCGGGCTCTACCGGGACTGAGACGGGCCCGCGCTTCGCGCGCGGGGAAAGCGGCCGCCCCTCCGACCGGGGAGGGGCGGCCGACTCGCGTGGGCCGCATCAGAGACCGTAGGACTTGCCGATCACGTCCCGCTGGATCTCGCTGGTCCCGCCGTAGACCGTGGAGACGACCGCGGCCCGCAGGTGGCGCTCCATGTCGAACTCGGTGGTGTAGCCGTAGCCGCCCATCATCTGCATGCCCTCCAGGGCGGCCCTCTTGGCGATCTCGGTGGCCTTCAGCTTGGCCATGGACGCCTCCCGCGGGAACAGCTTGTCCGGCTGCGCGTCGCAGTCCAGGGCCACCTCGCGCACCAGCAGCCGGGTGCACTCGATCTCGGTGGCGAGGTCGGCCACCCGGTGCCGCAGTGCCTGGAAGGAGCCGACGGGCCGCCCGAACTGCTCACGTTCGCGGACGTAGGCGAGGGCGTCGTCGAAGATCCGGCGCGCCAGGCCCAGCATGTTCGAGGCCAGGAAGAGCCGCTCGTAGTTCAGTCCGGCCATCAACTGCCGCCAGCCGTCGTTCACCTCGCCCACCACCGCGTCGGCGGGCAGCCGGACGCCGGTGAGGAACACGTCGTTCACCTCCCGGCCGCCCATGGTCTCGATGCCCCGCACCTCCACGCCAGGCGCGTCGGCGGGCAGGTGGAACATGGTCAGCCCGCCGTGCTTGTCCTCACCGGTGCGGGCCACCAGCAGAATGCTCTTCGCGCAGTGCGCGTTGGAGATCCAGGTCTTCTGCCCCTCGATCACCCAACTGCCGTCCGCCGCCCGCGTGGCCCGGCAGCGCAGCGCGCCGACGTCCGAACCGGCCCCCGGCTCCGACATGGCGATGGACAGGACGTCGCCGCCCACGGCGCCCGGCAGCACGTCGTGCCGCTGTTGTTCGGTGCCGAACCGTTCGTATGCCTTCGCGGCGATGACGGTGGTGATGAAACCGCCGGCCGGGACCATCCCGTAGGAGGTCTCCTCCAGGAACAGGCAGGCGTCGGCCAGCCCGCCGCCGGAACCACCGTGCTCCTCGGGCAGGCACACCCCGAGCCAGCCCAGGTCGGCGAGCCTGCCGTACAGCCCCGGATGGTGCGCCTCGCGACCGCCCGCGGTCAGCGCGTCCCGCTGCTCCCGGGTGCCGCACTCGCGCTTGGCGAAATCTCTGACGGCCGCGACGAACGCGGACTGCTCTGCGGTGAGGCGACTGCCCATCAGGTCCTCCAGGGGTCTGGACGCCGGACTCCGGCTCGGCCGGGTACGCCGGCTCCGGTGGGGTCGGGCGAGTAAGCGATGCCACGAAGATCGATGTTACAAAGATATGGTAGTTGTTTCAGAGTCTCTTGGGGAAGTGTGCCAGGTATCGTGAACGACGTCATGAAGACCGACGCGAACGATTCGCTGCCCGCCCGGCCATCCGCCCGGCCGGAGACGGACGACCCGACGGCACGGCGCATCCTCGACGCCGCGCTGGAGCAGTTCACCGTCTTCGGCCTGCGCCGCTCCTCCGTGGACGACGTCGCCAAACGGGCCGGCGTCTCCCGGGTCACCGTCTACCGGCGCTTCCAGAACAAGGACAAGCTGGTCGAGCAGACCCTGCTGCGCGAGAACAGCCGGTTCTTCCAGCGGCTGGACGCGGCGGTGGCCTCGTTGCCGACCATGGAGGAACGGGTCGTCGAGGGGTTCGTGGTCGCCCTGCGCCACACCCGAGCGCATCCGCTCTTCGGGGGCCTGCTGCGCCTGGAGCCCGAGGTGGTGCTGCCCTATCTGACCGTGCACGGCGGCTCCTCGCTCTCCGCCACCGTCGAGTACCTGACGGCTCATCTGCGCCGTGCGCAGCAGGACGAGGGCCGCCGTGACGAGGACCCGCGGCCGGTCGCCGAGCTCATGGTGCGGGTGGCCGTCTCCTTCCTGCTCAACCCGGCCAGCTGCATCGAGATGGAGGACGAGGACCAGGCCCGGGCCTTCGCCCGCCGCTACCTGGCCCCCCTGCTGAACGCCTGACCGGCCGGCGGGGCCCTCGCGCCGGTTCAGTGCCGCAGGTGCAGTGTCCGGGCCAGCCGCACCGCGCGCTCCCGGGCGGCGGCCGGTACCTCGAAGGAGGTCAGCGCGACCGGCGGGGTGAAGCGCTGCACGGTCGTCGACTGTACGGAGGTGAAGGCCCGCAGCCCCTCCTCGCCGTGTATCCGCCCGAAGCCGGAGTCCCGCGAACCGCCGAACGGCAGCGCCGGCACGGCCGCGAAGCCCAGCACCGAGTTCACCGACACCGCCCCCGCGCGCAGTCGCGCCGCGATCGCGGCCCCGGCACGCCGGTCGTGGCAGAACACCGCGGCTCCCAGCGCGTACCGGGAGTCGTTGGCGCGGGCCACCGCCTCGTCCACGTCGGCCACCGCGTTGACGGCGACGACCGGTCCGAACGTCTCCTCCGTCATGGCGGCCGAGTCCTCCGGGACGTCGGCGAGGACGACGGGCGCGACGTACGGCGCCCGGACCGACTCGGGCCCGCCCAGCAGGGCCCGCGCGCCCGACGACACCGCCGCGGTCACATGCCGCTCGACGGTCCCGATCTGGCTCGCCAGGGTCATCGGCCCGTAGGCCGCGTCGCTCCCGGCACCCGGACGCAGTTCACCGGCGCGCTTCACCACCCGTTCGCACAGCGCCGCGTGGACCTCGCGCACGGCGTAGACGCGCTCCACACCCGCGCAGGTCTGTCCGGCGTTGCTCAGCGCGCCCCACACGATCGCGTCGGCGGCGGCGTCCAGGTCCGCGTCCGCGGTGACGATCACGGCGTCCTTCCCGCCGCACTCGGCGAGGAACGGCGTCAGCGTCTCGGCGCACACCGCCATCACCTTGCGCGCCGTCCCGGGCGATCCGGTGAAAGCCAGCTTGTCGACCCCGGAGCGGGCCAGTGCCTCCCCGGTGGCCGCGGCACCGGTGACGGTGGTGAGCAGCCCGGCGTGTGCGGGCACGGCCGCGTCGAACAGCTCGGCGAGCAGGACACCGGTGCCCGGGGTCAGCTCGGACGGCTTGAGGACCACGGCGTTCCCGGCCGCCAGGGCGTATCCGACGGAGCCCATCGGGGTGTAGCAGGGGTAGTTCCACGGGCCGATCACGCCCACCACCCCCAGTGGCCGGTGCACCAGCGAGGCCCGCTGGTGGACGGTGAACAGCCCGGTGCGCACCCGCCGTCGGCGCAGCGCGCGGTCGGCGTGGCGGGCGGCCCAGGCCAGGTGCTCCAGCGTGAGGACGACCTCCAGCGCGGCGTCTTCGGCCGGCTTGCCGGTCTCCTCGGAGACGGTCCGGGCGACGGTGTGCAGATCGGCGGCGAGGGCCCGCTTCCAGCGCAGCAGATGGTCACGGCGCCGGCCCGCGGGCAACGCGGCCCACTCCGCCTGGACCCTGCGGGCACCGGCCACGGCACGGGCGATCTGCTCGGGACCGTCCACCGGGTGCTCGGCGAGCGGCTCGCCGGTCGCCGGGGAACGGGTGGTGAACGTCGCGGTGCGCGGTGCGGCGTCCGGGGCGGTCTCGGTCATCGGGTCCCCTGCGAGTCGAAGATACAAAAACTATTTACTTGTTTCACGACCGCGTCAAGACTCCCGTCGCTCCGGACGGACGGGGAGGGTGCCGCGCGCCGCGGCGGCTCTTTCGCGCCCGCCCGGGGGTGCGGCGCGGGGGACGTCACGCACGGTGACCGATTCTGATCGGATCCGACCGGGCCATGGTTCTTCTGGAACGGAAGTTTCGCCGGGTTATCGGGCTGTCGTACGAAGGCTCATACCAGAGCGGGACGTTGTCCGAGGGACTTTGGCAACTGCCCCTCGCACAGGATGCGTAGACGACTACTGTCAGTGTCCGTTGGGCGACGCGGGACCGGTTCAGAACCGCCGGGCCGTTCGGCCGACACCGCGATGACGCGTGCCCGCGTGGCGTCACGTGTCCGCGTGGCATCCGCCACCACGCGCGAGCACCAGGGCCCGATCCGGGCCCTACGGACCAACGGACCAGTACGAGGACCCCGATGTCTCACCTCCGCGCCCCGGCCGCGCGAGCAGACCGCCGCGAGGGCGGGCGGCACGGCCGGCCGGCCTCCCGGACCGCCCCCGCGCTGCCCGAGACCCACATACGGCCCCAACTCCTGCGTCTCGCCGTGCTGCCGCCCGTCGCGGTCGCCCTCAGCGCCTGCGCGGTCGTCCTGTTCACCATCCGCTCCACCGGCGCGCGGCCCGGCCTCGTGCTGTGGGTCGTGCTCGCCGGCGCGGTCTCGGTCACCCTCGCGGCGGTCGTCATCGCCGCCGTCGCCGCCGACCGCGCCGCGCGCTCCGTACACGACCGCGTCGGCGCACTGCGGCGCAGCACCGCGCGCGGAGAGGGTGATCTGCGCGCCGTGGTCGAGGCGTTGCGCCGCGGCGAGAACCCGGCTCCGCGCAAGCCGCGCGGCGGACCGCCGGACGACGCCGACGACTTCGAACTGCTCGCCGCCGACCTGTCCCGCGCCCACGACGGCGCCGTCACCGCCGTCGTCCGGGCCGCCCAGCTCTCCAGCCAGGCGGGCAGCGAACAGAAACTGGAGGTCTTCGTCAACCTCGCCCGGCGCCTGCAGTCCCTGGTGCACCGGGAGATCTCCATCCTGGACGAGCTGGAGAACGAGATCGAGGACCCCGACCTCCTCAAGGGCCTCTTCCACGTCGACCACCTCGCCACCCGCATCCGCCGGCACGCGGAGAACCTCGCCGTGCTCGGCGGCGCCGTCTCCCGCCGCCAGTGGAGCAACCCCGTCGACATGACGGAGGTGCTCCGCTCGGCCATCGCCGAGGTCGAGCAGTACTCGCGGGTCCGGCTGGTACCGCCGATCGACGGCACCCTGCGCGGCCACGCCGTCGCCGACGTCATCCACCTGCTGGCCGAACTCGTCGAGAACGCCACCCTGTTCTCCGCCCCGCAGACCCAGGTGCTGATGCGCGCCAACCTCGTCACCTCGGGCCTCGCCGTCGAGGTCGAGGACCGCGGACTCGGCATGCCCGTCGGTGAGCAGAGCCGGATGAACGCCCTGCTCGCCGACCCCGACCAGGTCAACGTCGCCCGCCTGCTCGCGGACGGCCGCATCGGGCTGTACGTCGTCTCCCAGCTCGCCAAGCGACACGGCATCACCGTCCGCCTGCAGGGCAACATCTACGGCGGTGTCCAGGCCGTACTGGTCATCCCGCAGGCCCTGTTGGGTGCGGAGCCGGGCGCCCTCCCCGAAGGCGCGGCGGGGGCGGCGGAGGTCACCGCGACCGAGCCGGTGCCCGTACCGCCGTCCGGACAGCAGCCGAGGCCCACGGCCACGGTGGTGCCGGCGGCCCCCGCCGCGCCGGCACCCGCGCCGGTTCCCGTCTCGGCAACTCCCGCCTCCGTCCCTCCGGTCTCCGTCCCTCCCGCCTCCACGACGCCCGCGCCGGTCGTGGTCCGCAGGGCCGACAGCGACGGACCCGCGCCGCTGCCCGTGCGCGGCACCCACCGGGACCGGCCCACCCCGGCCGCCGCCGTGCCCGGTGTCCGGCCCGAGGACCGGGACGCTCTCGCCGAGCACGCGACCGCCCCGCCCGTCCCGCGCCACAGCGCGGTGCGCGGCACCATGGGCAAGCCCCAACTGCCCCGCCGCCGCGCCCAGGAGCACATCGCCCCCCAGCTGCGCGGCGGCCCCGCACCGCGCCAGGAGTCCGAGCAGTACGCCGGCCACGACCCCGGACTGATGGCGGCCTTCCAACGTGGCATCGGCCTCGCGGAGGCCCAGCAGCACAGGGAGTCGACACACATGGAGCCGGCCTACACAGTGCCGACCCAAGGGGCGCCGGCCCATACGGCGCCGGCCCACATGGTGGAACCGCACATGGAGCCGACCCACAGGGATCCGTCCGGATGACCACCCCCGCGACCACTCCCACCCCCACCTCCTCCACCCCCACCACCACGACCAGCGCTCCCGCAGATCTTCGTACCCCAAGGAGTCGATCCACCATGGCGAGCGACGCGCCGACCGGCCATGTATCCGACCTCGACTGGCTGATGAGCGGCCTCGTGCAGCGCGTGCCGCACACGTCCAGCGCGGTGCTCCTGTCCTGCGACGGACTGGTGAAGTCCGTGCACGGGCTCGACGCCGACAGCGCCGACCACATGGCGGCCCTGGCCTCCGGCCTCTACTCCCTCGGTCGCAGCGCCGGCGTCCGCTTCGGCGACGGCGGCGACGTACGGCAGGTCGTCGTCGAGCTCGACTCGACCCTGCTGTTCGTCACCACCGCCGGTTCCGGCACCTGCCTCGCCGTGCTGGCCGGCCGCGAGGCCGACGCGGCCGTACTCGGCTACGAGATGGCGATGCTGGTCAAGAGCGTCCGCCCGTATCTGGTCACCGCACCCCGGCAGTACGCCGTCGAACCCCCGGCGATGAGGCCTTGAGGGTGGCCGCGGCCGGCGACGGGCCCTGGCTCGACGACGCGGCCGGACGGCTGGTGCGCCCTTTCACCGTGAGCAACGGCCGTACCCGGCCCACCGTCGCGCTCGACCTGATGTCCCAGGTGATGGCCACGGGGGCGACCCCCCTCGGCTACCTCGGTCCCGAGCACGCGCAGGCACTCGACCTGTGCCGGGCGCCTCTCCCGGTCGCCGAGCTCGCCGCTCGCCTGAGGCTTCCGGTGGCAGTCACCAAGGTGCTGCTGTCGGACCTCGTGGACTGCGGCGCGCTGACCACCAAACCCCCCGCCTCGTTCCACCACGACCCCACGGACCGGGCCCTTCTGGAGGCAGTGCTCGATGGACTACGACGACAGCTCTGACTACGGCCACGGCCACGGACCCGTCCCGGGCCCCGGCCACGACACCACCGACCCCTTCCCCACCGCGCTCAAGATCCTCGTGGCGGGCGGGTTCGGAGTGGGCAAGACGACCTTCGTCGGCGCGGTCAGCGAGATCGCACCGCTGAGCACGGAGGAACTGCTCACCACCGTCAGTGCCGCGACCGACAACCTCGACGGAATCGAGAACAAACTCGAAACAACCGTGGCCATGGACTTCGGCCGCCTCACCCTCGACCCGCAACACGTGCTGTACCTGTTCGGAACGCCCGGCCAGGAACGCTTCTGGTTCATGTGGGACGAGCTGTGCGAGGGCGCGCTCGGCGCCGTGATCATCGCCGACACCCGCCGCCTCGAGGAGTCCTTCGCCGCCGTCGACTTCTTCGAGGAGCGCGGACTCGGCTTCGTCGTCGCGATCAACGAGTTCGACGGCTCGTACCGCTACGACCCCGAGGAGGTGCGCGCCGCCATGGACCTCCATCCCGAGGTGCCCATCGTGCGCTGCGACGCCCGTATCTCCAGTTCCGGCGTACAGACCCTGCTGACCCTCGTACGCCACCTCATCGCCCACACACCGGCCCCCACGACGGGGTACGGCGCCCACCGGTGATGCCAGCATGCCCAGGTGATCCCCACCCACACCGCCACGGAGCCGCACATGACGTACGCCCACAGCGACGGAGCCCGCCCATGAGCTACGACCCGCCGCGCCCGGTCGGACGTCTGCTGCTCACCCCCGAGGACCGGGAGGCCCCCGCCCGGGTGCGCCGACTGCGCAGGCTCGGTCTGGCGCAACGCCCGGACCCCGCCCTCGACGCCTTCGCGGGCCATCTCGCCCGACTCGCCGAGTCGTCGTACGCGATGGTCAACTTCCTGGTCGAGGGCGGGCAGTTCTTCGCGGGCCTGTGGGTGCCCGAGACCCCGCCCGCGACGCGCGGGGACGGCACCTGCCCGGTGTTCGGCCGCGTCCAGCCCCGGGACCACGGCTTCTGCCCGCACGTGGTGGTCCGGCGCAAGGCGCTGGTCCTGGAGGACGTGCGCGACTACCCGCGCTTCGCCGGCAACCCGGTCGTCGACGAGTTCGGCATCCGCTCCTACCTCGGCGCCCCGCTCATCGACAGCACGGGGACGGTCCTGGGCACGGTGTCCGCGGCCGACGTACGGCCCCGGACGTGGGGGACGGCGGGCCTGGCGACGATCAAGTCGGCCGCCACCGACCTCGTACGGCGCATCGAACGCAGCGCGGAGGACGGGCTGCCCCTGTGAGCCGCGGGCCGGCCGCCGCGTTCCGGGCGGCGTGAAGGAAAGCTGCGGCCGGGCTTAAGAAAGGCTCGATGGACCAGGGGCGGTGTCGTACGGCAGATTGCTGTGCGATTCCCCTGCCCACCCCGGAAGCGGGCTGCTTCGGCATGCCCGGCGCCGGGACCCCTCACCGTCAGGAGCCGTCGCGTTGAAGGCGCTGGTCAAGGAGAAGGCGGAGCCCGGACTGTGGCTCGCCGACGTCCCCGAGCCCGTCATCGGACCCGGTGACGTCCTCATCAAGGTGCTGCGCACCGGCATCTGCGGCACCGACCTGCACATTCGCGCCTGGGACGGCTGGGCCCAGCAGGCCATCCGCACCCCGCTCGTCGTCGGGCACGAGTTCGTCGGCGAGGTCGTCGACACCGGGCGGGACGTCACCGACATCAAGGCCGGCGACCGGGTCAGCGGCGAAGGGCACCTGGTCTGCGGCAAGTGCCGCAACTGCCAGGCCGGACGCCGCCACCTGTGCCGCGCCACGGTCGGCCTCGGCGTCGGCCGGGACGGCGCGTTCGCCGAGTACGTCGCCCTGCCCGCCGCCAACGTCTGGGTGCACCGCGTCCCCGTCGACCTCGACGTCGCCGCGATCTTCGACCCGTTCGGCAACGCCGTGCACACCGCCCTGTCCTTCCCGCTGGTCGGCGAGGACGTCCTCATCACCGGCGCCGGACCGATCGGCCTGATGGCCGCCGCCGTGGCCCGGCACGCCGGTGCGCGCAACGTCGTGATCACCGACGTGAGCGAGGAACGCCTGGACCTTGCCCTCAAGGTCGGCGTGAGCCTCGCCCTCAACGTGTCGAAGGCGACCATCTCCGACGGGCAGCGCGAGCTGGGCCTGCGCGAGGGCTTCGACATCGGGCTGGAGATGTCCGGCCGTCCCGAGGCCATGCGCGACATGATCGCCAACATGACGCACGGCGGCCGGATCGCGATGCTCGGCCTGCCCGCCGAGGAGTTCCCGGTCGACTGGGCCCGGATCGTCACCTCGATGATCACGGTGAAGGGCATCTACGGCCGCGAGATGTTCGAGACCTGGTACGCCATGTCGGTGCTGCTGGAAGGCGGTCTCGACCTCGCCCCCGTGATCACCGGCCGCTACTCCCACCACGACTTCGAAGCCGCCTTCGCCGACGCCGCGAGCGGCAAGGGCGGCAAGGTCATCCTCGACTGGACCGCGTAAGTCATCCGCCTCTTCCAGGAGCTTTGAAATGTTCGACTCCGTGCGCGACGACCTGCGCGCCACCCTCGACGAGATCCGCGCCGCCGGCCTGCACAAGCCCGAGCGAGTGATCGGCACCCCGCAGTCCGCGACCGTGAGCGTCACCGCCGGCGGCCGTCCCGGCGAGGTCCTCAACTTCTGCGCCAACAACTACCTCGGCCTCGCCGACCACCCCGAGGTCGTCGCCGCCGCCCACGAGGCGCTGGACCGCTGGGGCTACGGCATGGCCTCCGTACGCTTCATCTGCGGCACCCAGGAGGTCCACAAGGAACTGGAGGCCCGGCTCTCCGCGTTCCTCGGCCAGGAGGACACGATCCTCTACTCCTCCTGCTTCGACGCCAACGGAGGCGTCTTCGAGACCCTCCTCGGCCCCGAGGACGCGGTGATATCCGACGCCCTCAACCACGCCTCGATCATCGACGGCATCCGGCTCAGCAAGGCCCAGCGCTTCCGCTACGCCAACCGCGACCTGGCCGACCTGGAGGCTCAGCTCAAGGCCGCCGGTGACGCCCGCCGCAAGCTGATCGTCACCGACGGCGTCTTCTCCATGGACGGCTACGTCGCCCCGCTCGCCGAGATCTGCGACCTCGCCGACCGCTACGGTGCCATGGTCATGGTCGACGACTCGCACGCCGTCGGCTTCGTCGGCCCCGGCGGACGCGGCACCCCCGAGCTGCACGGCGTCATGGACCGCGTCGACATCATCACCGGCACCCTCGGCAAGGCGCTGGGCGGCGCGTCCGGCGGCTACGTCGCCGCCCGCGCCGAGATCGTCGCCCTGCTGCGCCAGCGCTCGAGGCCGTACCTCTTCTCCAACACCCTCGCCCCGGTGATCGCCGCCGCCTCCCTCAAGGTCCTCGACCTGCTGGAGTCGGCCGACGACCTGCGCGTACGGCTCGCCGACAACACCGCCCTGTTCCGCCGCCGGATGACCGAGGAGGGCTTCGACATCCTCCCCGGCGACCACGCCATCGCGCCGGTGATGATCGGCGACGCGTCGAGGGCGGGCCGTCTGGCCGAGCTGCTGCTGGAGCGCGGGGTGTACGTGATCGGCTTCTCCTACCCGGTCGTGCCCCAGGGCCAGGCCCGCATCCGCGTCCAGCTGTCCGCCGCGCACTCGACCGAGGACGTGAACCGCGCGGTGGACGCGTTCGTGGCGGCGCGCGCGGAACTGGACGCCTGAGCTGGGCCCGGACGCCCTGACGCGGGTCTGACCCGCGGCCACGCGGCGGGTGTGGCGGGTGCGGCGGGTGAGAGAATCGATCCCGTGATCGAAGCGCGGCGGCTGCACATCCTCCGAGCGGTGGCGGACCACCGCACCGTGACGGCGGCTGCCGCCGCGCTGTACCTCACTCCGTCGGCGGTCTCCCAGCAGCTGGCCGCCCTGGAGCAGGAGACCGGCCACCGCCTGGTCGAGCGCGGCGCCAAGGGCGTACGGCTGACCCCGGCCGGCGAGATCCTGCTCAGCCACACCAACGCCGTCCTCGCCCAGCTGGAACGCGCGGAGGCGGAACTCGCCGCGTACAGCTCGGGCGCGGCCGGCACCGTCACGGTCGCCTCCTTCGCGACCGGTATCGCCCTGGTCGTCGCGCCCGCCCTGGCCCGCCTCGCCGAGTCGGCGCCCGGCATCAGCGTCCGCGTCCAGGACGCCGAGGGCGACGCCAGCCTGCCGATGGTGCTGGACCGGCAGGTCGACGTGGCCGTCGCCGTCGAGTACCGGGGGGCGCCGCCCGCCGACGACCCGCGTCTGACCCACGTCCCGCTGTACGCCGAGCCCTTCGACGCGGTCGTCCCGGTCTCCCATCGCCTCGCCGACGCCGACGAGGTGCCCCTCGCGGAGCTGGCCAAGGACCCGTGGATCGGCCCCTACCCGGGCAACCCGTGCCACGAGGTGGTGGTCCTGGCCTGCGAGCACGCCGGTTTCCAGCCCCGCCTGGAACACTCCTCGGACGACTTCCGCGCGGTGGTGTCCCTCGCCGCGGCGGACGCCGGCGTGGCGCTCGTCCCGCGTTCGGCGCTGCTCGGCACGGACCTCACGGGCGTGGTCGTCCGTCCGGTCGACGGGGTCGCGCCCACCCGCCGCGTCTTCGCGGCCGTACGCCGGGGCACCGAGGAGCACCCGCTGATCCGCCCGGTGCTGGACGCGCTCGACGACGCGGCCCGGACGTGAGACTTCCGTAACCCGGCCGTCTCACATTCGGGCTAACGTCCCGGATATGAGAGAAACGGATGACGCTCCCGATCCCGTGGACGTACGGCTCGCCGCCCGGCTGGCCGAACTGCGGGCGGAACACGGCTGGTCACTGGGGGAGCTGGCGGAACGCACCGGGGTGAGCCGCTCCACGCTGTCCCGCGCCGAACGGGCGGAGACCAGCCCCACCGCCTCCCTCCTGAACCGCCTGTGCGCGGTCTACGGACGGACCATGTCCCGGCTGCTCAGCGAGGTCGAGGCGGAACCGGCGCTGCTGGTACGCGCCGCCGAGCAGCAGCTGTGGGAGGACCGGTCCGCCGGGTTCGTGCGCCGCTCGGTGTCCCCGCCGCACGCCGGCCTGCGCGGCGAACTCGTCGAGGGACGGCTCACCGCCGGCGCCGACATCGCCTACGACCGGCCTCCCGTCCCCGGCCTGGAACAGCACATCTGGGTCCTGGAAGGAGCCCTGGAGGTGACGGCACAGGACGTCGCGCACCGTCTCGGCACCGGGGACTGCCTGCGGATGCGGGTGTGGGGGCCCACGAGGTTCCGCTGCGCCGGGCCCCAGGACGCGCGCTACGCGCTGGCGGTGGTGCTGCCGTGACCGTGAGCCGCGTCGACGAGTGCCGGCTGACCGGACTCCTGGAAGAGCTGGCCGACCTGCTGACCGAGACCGTCGAGGCCGGCGCGTCGGTCGGCTTCCTCGCGCCGCTCGGCCGAGCGGAGGCCGTCGCCTGGTGGCGGGGGCGGGCCGCCGCCGTGGCCGACGGGCGGCTCGCCGTCTGGGTGGCGTGCGAGGGGGAGAGGGTGGCCGGGACCGTGAGCCTCGCCCTGCCGGACAAGCCCAACAGCCGCCACCGCGCCGAGCTGGTCAAACTCATGGTGTCCCGCACGGCCCGCGGCCGGGGCCTGGGCCGCAGGCTCCTGACCACCGCCGAGGAGGCAGCCGTGGCGGCCGGCATCACCCTGCTCCACCTGGACACCGAGACCGGCAGTCCCGCCGAACACCTCTACCGCTCCGCCGGCTGGACCCGGGCCGGGACGATCCCCGACTACGCGGCGGACCCGGGCGGGGAACTGCGGCCGACGACGCTCTACTTCAAGCAGGTCGGCGCCCTGACCGCAGCCGGGTGATTGTCAGTGGCGGCGGTTACGGTGCCTGACATGCCGGACGCAGAAGACGTACGCCGTATCGCCCTGTCCCTGCCGGACACGACGGAGAAGACCGCCTGGAACATGCCCACGTTCAGGGTCGCGGGAAAGATGTTCGCCACGCTGCCCGAGGACGAGACCTCCATCGCGGTGCGCTGCCCCAAGGAGGAGCGCGACGAGCTGGCGCTGGCCGAGCCGGAGAAGTTCTGGATCGCCGGCCACGAGGCCCAGTTCGCGTGGGTGCGGGCCCGCCTGGAGGCCCTCGACGGCGAGGACGAGCTGCGCGACATCCTCGCCGACTCCTGGCGCCAGGCGGCACCCACCCGGCTGCTGGAGGCCCACCCCCGGCTGGGTCTGCCGGCCGGGGGCTGAAAACCCTTCGGGCGTCGTCGGTGCCCCGTGGCCGATCCGGAGTCGTGCGTGGCAGCCGGGGCCGGCATGTCCTTCCGCCTCGGCCGTCGGCGCCGGCCACGTACTGCTCGTCGCCCCGACGACGGCGTCGCGGGCCGGCCCGAGAGGTCCCGCGCGCAGAAGTGCTGACCGGAGGAGCACACCCCCCCGGAAAGCGGTGCGCGACCACGGGCCCGAGTGCGGTATGGTTTTCCTGCGCGTTCGGCCAGGGGAAACCCCAGGTCAGACGGGCAACGGGACGTGGCGCAGCTTGGTAGCGCACTTGACTGGGGGTCAAGGGGTCGCAGGTTCAAATCCTGTCGTCCCGACTGGAGACAGTCGCGGATCGAGGGGCGGTTCCGGAGCAATCCGGGACCGCCCCTCGATCAGTTGGTCGCGGGAGCCGGGTGGACCCGGGGCCGGTCCGGTGGCGTCGCGGACGCTGCGGCGTGCCTGGGCGCTCAGGCGAGATGCCCGATATATCACTGTCGGGTGCCCTGTCCTCCCGCCGCCCCCGTGCCCTCGCGCGGACCCGCATGACCGCCCTCGTCCTCGCTCACTTCGCGCTCGCGCTGTTCGCCGCGCCGTTGGTGAGGTGGTGGGGCACCCGCGCCTTCCTCGTGCTGGCCGTGCCGCCCGCGGCGGCGACCGCCTGGGCGGCCACCCGGTGGAGCACGACGGCCGCGGGCGGCGCCGACACCGTCGAGTGGGCCTGGCTGCCCGCCTACCACGTGGACTGGGCGCTGCGGCTGGACGCCCTCGCCGAACTCATGGTGCTGCTCGCCGCGGGAGTGGGCACCGTCGTCCTGGTCTACTGCGCCTCGTACTTCGACGACCGGTCGCGGCAGCTGGGCAGGTTCGCCGGGAACCTCCTCGCCTTCGCCGGGGCGATGCTCGGTCTGGTCCTCGCCGACGACCTGATCCTGCTCTACATCTTCTGGGAACTGACGACCGTCTTCTCCTACCTGCTGATCGGCCAGACCAGCGACCACAAACGCAACCGGCGCAGCGCCCTGCAGGCCCTGACGGTCACCACGCTCGGCGGACTGACCATGCTCGTCGGCTTCCTGCTCCTGGGTCACCAGGCGGGCACCTACCGGATCTCGGCGATCCTCGCCGACCCGCCGCCCGCGTCGGCGGCGCTGTCCACGGCGATCGTGCTGATCCTCGTCGGCGCCCTCTCCAAGTCCGCGATCTGGCCGTTCAGCCTGTGGCTGCCCAACGCGATGGCCGCCCCCACCCCGGTCAGCGCCTACCTGCACGCCGCCGCGATGGTCAAGGCCGGCGTCTACCTCATCGCCCGGCTCGCCCCCGCCTTCGCGGAGGTCACACCCTGGCGGCCGCTGCTGCTCGTCCTGGGCTCCGCGACGATGCTGCTGGGCGGCTGGCGGGCCCTGCGCCTGCACGACCTCAAACTGGTCCTCGCCCACGGCACCATCAGCCAGCTCGGCTTCCTCACCGTCCTCACCGGCGCGGGCCGCCACGACACCGGCCTCGCCGCCACCGCCATGATCCTCGGCCACGCCCTCTTCAAGGCCCCGCTCTTCCTGGTCACCGGGATCATCGACCACGCCACCGGTACCCGCGACCTGCGCAGACTCTCCGGGCTCGGGCGCCGGCTGCCCGCCGTGTGCGCGGTCGCCGTCATCGCCGGACTGTCCATGGCGGCCGTACCGCCGCTGCTCGGCTTCACCGCCAAGGAGGCCGCCTTCCAGGCCCTCCTGGACGGGGACACCGCCGACCGCTGGGCGCTCGCCGCGACCGTCGTCGGCTCGGCCCTGACCACCGCCTACACGCTGCGCTACCTGTGGGGCGCCTTCGCCCGCAAGCCCGGCGTCCCCGACACCGGCGCGCACGCCGTCCCGCCGGCCTTCCTCGCCCCGCCCGCCGTGCTGGCCCTGGCCTGCCTGGTGCTCGGACCCGGCGTGTCCTGGCTCCAGGGCCTCCTCGGCACCTACGCCGGGCGGTTCCCCGTACCCGGCCACCCGTACCACCTGGCGCTGTGGCACGGGGCGGGCCTCGCCCTCGGACTGTCCTGCGCGGCCTGGGTGGGCGGGGTCCTGCTGTTCCTCGCCGCGGGCCCCGTGTCGCGGACCGGACACGCCCTCGCCTGGCGCTCCGCCGACCGGGTCTTCGGACGGCTCCTGCTCGCCCTGGAGCGCACCGCCCTGCAGTGCACCGGATTCGTGCAGCGCGGCTCGCTGTCGGTGTACCTCGTGACGACCATGAGCGTGGTCCTGGCCGGGCAGATCGCCGTCCTCCTCGCGGACGAACCCTGGACCTCGGTACCCGCCCCGCGGCTGTGGGACCACCCGGCCCAGGCCGGTGTCGCGCTGCTGACCTGTGCCGCCGCCCTGCTGTGCCTGGGGGTGCGGCGCCGGATGAAGGCCGTGGTGCTCGCCGGCCTCACCGGGTACGGCACCGCGCTGCTCTTCGTCGCGCAGGGCGCCCCCGACCTCGCCCTGACCCAGTTCTGCGTGGAGACCGTCTCGATGATCGTCTTCGTGCTCGTGCTGCGCCGGATGCCGGTGTACTTCGAGGAGAACTACAGCCGCCGGCGACGCGTCCTGCGGATGCCGGTGGCGCTCGCGGGCGGGGCCGCCGTCGCCGTCGTCGTCTGGATCATGGCGGGACACCGCCGGGCCGACAGCGCCGGGGCGGCGATGGTGGAGGAGACCGCGCACCACGGCCTGAAGGACGTCGTCGCGACGATCCTCGTCGACCTGCGGGCCTGGGACACGATGGGGGAGTCCGCGGTGCTCGCCGCCGCCGCGATCGGCGTCACCAGCCTCATCTACCTGCACCGCCGCACCGACGCCGCCGAGCAACCCGTACTGCCGCTGCCGGGGGACCACCCGCAGGCCGGCCTGAGCACCGCGTGGCGGGCGAGCCCGTACGAATCGGCGGGCCTGCCCAGCGGCGACGAGGGGGCGCCGGAACGGACCTGGCTCGCGGCCAGTTCCACCCTCGCCCCCGAGCGGCGCTCCCTCGTCCTGGAAGTGGTCGCGAGCCTCATCTTCCACCCCATCCTCGTCCTCTCCGTCTACCTGCTGATGTGCGCGGAGAACCTGCCGGGCGGCGGCTTCGTCGCCGGCCTCACCGCCGGCGTGGCCTTCATCGCCCGCTATCTCGCGGGCGGGCGGCACGAACTCGCCGACGCCGTGCCCGCCAAGCCGGGCCTGTTCACCGGCCTCGGCCTGTTCCTGTCCACCGGGGTCGCGCTGGGCGGCCTCGCCGAGGGCACCGTGCTGCACGGCTGGACCTGGCACGGCCACCTGCCCGTCTGGGGCGACGCCCACCTGTCCACCGCCGTCCTCTTCGACTGCGGCGTCTACCTCCTCGTACTCGGCGTGGTCCTGGACATCGTGCGGGCCCTCGGCGCCCGCATCGACCGGCAGATCGAGCGGGCCGCCGCCCAGGGCGCCGCACGCTCGGAAGCGGGCCCCGCATGACCGTGAGCCTCGCCCTCCTGGTCGCCGCCGCCGTCCTGACCGCCGTCGGCGGCACCCTGTTGCTGACCCGGTCCCTGACCCGGATCCTGCTCGGCGCGGTCGTCCTCGGCAACGGCGTCAACCTGCTGGTCCTCGCCTCGACGGGCAGCGCGGGCGCCGCGCCGCTGCTCTACCCGCACGTCATCCGCAACCGGGTCACCGACCCGCTGCCCCAGGCCATCGCCCTCACCGCGATCGTCATCACCCTCGCCACCACCGCGTTCCTGCTCGCCATGGCCTACCGCAGCCACCAGGTCACCGGCTCCGACGAGATCAGCGACGACACCGAGGACCGGCTGGTCGCCCTGCGCGCCGAGTTCCTCGACCGGCGCGGCGAACTACGGGACCGCTACCGCGAGCTGCGCGCCGAGCAGGGCACCACGTCCGAGCAGCGCGCCCGCTACCGCGCCGCACGCAGAAGGCTGCGCCGGCGGGTCCGCGAGGAACGCGCCTACCAGGCCCGCGCCAACGACGTCTCCGGGAACATCTGGAACGACATCCTCGGCGCCGACCCCGAGGACTACCGGGAGGGACGGGAGCTGGGCTCCACCGACGCGGCCGGCCGGCCCGGACCGGCGCCGGCCCGCGTGGCCGGGCCGTCCAACGACCCCGAGGAGACCGGCCGCGAGCCCGACTCCCACCCCGGCGAGGACTCCGGTCACCCGCCGCCCGACCAGCCCGACGACCCCGAGGGCGCCGGCACGGAAGGAACCAGGTGAACGCGCTCGTCCCCCTCCCCGTCCTGCTGCCCCTGTGCGTCACGGGGCTGAAGCTGGCCATCGGTCCACGGCTCCAGCGGTTCCAGCGTTTCATCAGCCTGGCCGTGCTCGGCGCGGTCCTGGTGCTCTCCGTGCTCCTCATGGTGGCCGCCGACCGCCACGGCCCGCTCAGCGTGCACCTCGGCGACTTCGCGCCGCCGATCGGCATCACCCTCGTCGCCGACCGGCTCGCGGGCCTGATGCTCACCGTGTCCAGCGCCGTCACCCTGCTCGTCCACGTGTACTCGCTGGGCCAGGGCATGGCCGACCGCGACGACCAGGCACCGGTCGGCGTCTTCCACCCCGCCTACCTCATCCTCGTGGCGGGCGTCTCCTGCACCTTCCTGGCCGGAGACCTCGTCAACCTCTACGTCGGCTTCGAGATCATGCTCGTCGCCAGCTTCGTCCTGCTCACCATCGGCGGCACCGCGACCCGCATCCGGGCCGGGTCGACGTACGTGATCATCTCGTTGTTCTCCTCGGTGCTCTTCCTCGTCGCCATCGCCATGACCTACTCGGTCGCGGGGACCGTCAACTTCGCCCAGCTCGCGGTGCGACTGCAGGAGATCCCGCTCGGGGCGCGCACCCTCCTGGAGGCCATGCTGCTGACGGTCTTCGCGATCAAGGCGGCGGTGTTCCCGCTCGCGGCCTGGCTGCCCGACTCCTACCCGACCGCGCCCGCACCGGTCACCGCGGTCTTCGCCGGCCTGCTGACCAAGGTCGGCATCTACTCGATGCTGCGCACCCAGACCCTGCTCTTCCCCGGCCACCGCCTCGGCGACCTGCTGATGCTCGCCGCGCTCGCCTCCATGGTCATCGGCATCCTCGGCGCGGTCGCCCAGACCGACCTCAAGAGGGTGCTCTCCTTCACCCTCATCAGCCACATCGGCTACATGGTCTTCGGTATCGCGCTCGCCGGACGCGGCTCGATCAGCGGGGCGATCGTCTACGTGGCCCATCACATCACCGTGCAGACGACCCTCTTCCTCGTCGCCGGGCTCATCGAGCGGCGCGACGGCACCACGGAACTCACCCGCCTCGGCGGCCTGGCGAAGACCGCGCCACTGCTCGCCGTGCTGTTCTTCGTGCCCGCCATGAACCTCGCCGGCATTCCGCCGCTCTCCGGGTTCATCGGCAAGCTCGGACTGATGCGGGCGGGCGTCGACAACGGCGGCGGCTGGGCCTGGGCGCTGGTCGCCGGGTCCGCCGCCACCAGCCTGCTCACCCTCTACGTCATGGCGAAGGTCTGGAACCTCGCGTTCTGGCGCGACGCCCCTCCCGGGGCCGAGGACGAGGGCAGGGTGCTGGAATCCGCCGAGGACGAGCCGGGCGACGACGAGGGCGACGAGGACGAGAGGGCGACCGGCTCCGGGGGCGGCCTGCCGGTACCCGCGGGGGCCGTGGTCTCCGCCGGCTTCCTGGGGCAGGCCATCACCACCACCAGGCGGCTGCCCTGGCCGATGCTGGTGGCGACCGGCGCCGCCGTCGCCCTCGGCCTGCTCTACACCGTGCTCGGCGGCCCCCTCACCACCTTCACCGAGGCCGCCGCCGTCGAACTCCTCGCCCGTACCCCCTACATCGAGGCGGTGCTCGGCCGATGAGCGACCTCTTCCGCGACCGTTCCCCGTACAGCTGGTCCTTCCGCGTCGGCGGCGGCAGGCGCATCCTCGACCTGCCGCTCATCGCCTGGCTCACGGTCATCTGGATCCTGCTGTGGGGCACCCCGTCCTGGGCCAACCTCGTCAACGGCGTCATCGTCGCGGTCTGCCTGTGCCTCGCCTTCCCGCTGCCCGCCGTCGACCTCGGTCTGCGGCTGCGCCCGCTGGGCATCCTGCGGCTCGCGGCCTACCTGCTGTACGACATGTTCTCCTCCAGCGTCGAGGTCACCCGGCAGATCTTCGCCAAGGGCCCCTACCACGCCGCGGTCGTCGCCGTACCGCTGCGGGTACGCAGCGACCTCATGCTCACGGCCACCGCCGTCGCCGTGTCCAACGTCCCCGGCGGCTCGGTGATCGAGGTACGCCGGTCGACGGCCACCGTGTTCCTGCACGTCCTCGACGCCGGCAACCCCGGCGAGATCGAGAGCGCACAGCGGTCGGTGTGGCGCATGGAGGGACTCGTAGCCCGGGCCTTCGGCACCGCCGAGGACATCGCCCACGCCGCCCGGCCCGTACCGGAAGGGGACCCCTGGCCGTGACCGTCCTGCACGCCGTCGAAGAGGCCATGCTGGTCGCCTCGCTCGTGATGATCCTGGTCGCCGGGGCCCTGCTGCTGTACCGCATCTGGTACGGCCCCTCGATGCTGGACCGCGCCGTCGCCCTGGACGTGGCGGCGGCGCTCATCATCGCCGGCATCGCCGTCAAGGCCGCCCACGACGGCGACTCCTTCTACTTCCCCGTGATGCTGGTGCTCGCCTTCCTCGGCTTCACGGGCTCGGTGGGCATCGCCCGGTTCATCGCCGTACGCGACCGGCCCCCGGTGCGGGCGGACGGCAAGGAGGACCACCGGTGAGCGCCTGGGCCGAGGCCGCCGACCTGGCCGGGGTGGTACTGCTGTTCCTCGGCTGCCTGCAGTGCCTGCTCGGTGTGATCGGGATGCTTCGCTTCCCCGACGTCCTCTCCCGGAGTCACGCCGCCACCAAACCGCAGACCCTTGGGATCCTTCTCGTCCTCGTCGGGGTGGCGCTGCGGCTGCGCCACGGCATCGACCTGGGCACCCTGGCGCTCATCGTCTTCTTCCAGTTCCTCACCAGCCCGGTCGCCTCCCACCTGGTGGCCCGATCCGCCTACCGCACCGGCCAGACGGGGTCCCGGGGCCTGCTCCGGGACGACCTGGACCCGCAGTTGAGCGACGGGGAGCGGCAAGGGGAGTAACTCGAGCAGCCCCGGGCGGTGTTCAGACCACGCAGCCCACGTGCGCCAGTGCCTGCTTCAGCAACACCCCGTGCCCGCCGGGCATCTCGCCGCGGACCGCCTCGGACAGCGCCTCCTGCGGGCTGAACCAGACCAGGTCGAGCGCGTCCTGCCGCGGCCGGCAGTCACCGGCCACCGGGACGACGTAGGCGAGGGAGACCGCGTGCTGACGGGGGTCGTGGTACGGCGTGACGCCGTGCGTCGGGAAGTACTCGGCCACCGTGAACGGCTGGAGCGAGGTCGGCACCCGGGGCAGCGCCACCGGGCCGAGGTCCTTCTCCAGGTGACGCAGCAGGGCGTCCCGGACCCGCTCGTGGTGCAGCACCCGTCCGGAGACCAGCGTCCGGCTGACCGTCCCGTCGGGCCCGATACGCAGGAGCAGGCCGACGCTGGTGACTTCGCCACTGTCGTCGACGCGCACGGGCACGGCCTCGACGTACAGGATCGGCATGCGGGCGCGTGCCATCTCGAGGTCGTCGGTCGACAGCCAGCCGGGCGTGGTTTCGGTCATGTCAGACATCGCTTGATCATACTTTCAGCCGTTCCCGCTCTCCGGGCGGCGCTCCGGGAGTGTGACCGGTCCCACGCCGCTCAGCCTTCGCACCGGTCCGCCGGGCAGCCGGCTGACCGGGCGCTGTCCGTCACGCACCATTGTGCCGTCCGGTGATCACGGTGTCCGGGTTTCGGCCGAGGTGGGCGCACGGCGATGCCCCGCGCCGCGCCGGGGGACGCGTCACGGGGCGTGCTGCCGGGGTCCGCCCGGCGGGAGGTCAGTCCAGGTTGGTGGGCTGCGGAGAAGGGGTCCCGCCGTTCAGGACGGTCTTCAGCCGCTCGGTTCCCTGGCGCGCCCCCTGTTCCACGGACGAGATCTCGTCGCCGTCCAGGCCGCCGCCCGTGACGGTGAGGGCGGAGGTGCCGACGCGTACGGCGGCGATGTCCAGGGTGAGCGTGGCCGGGTTGTCGGCGGCGGTGCCCCGCACGGTCACGTGCAGACCCTCACGGGCGTCGCCCACGTCGGGTACCGAGGACTCGGTCACCTGGACCGTGCGTTTCTCGCCGTTGTCGTCGGTGGCGGTGAACTCGTCGCACTTCCGCGGCAGGGAGTCCAGCCACTTCAGGCGGTCGTCCAGCCCGGCGCGGTCGTAGCCGGCGACCTGCTCCAGCAGGCGGGAGTCCCCCTGCTCGAAACCGGTGAGCGCCGACGGGCCCGACGGCTCGCCCAGCAGGTCGTCGCGGTAGAGCGAGTCGAGCAGTTTCTGGCAGTCGGCGGCGTCGGTTTTCGCGGTGAGGAAGTCGGACACGTCGACCTCGCCGACGAGCAGCCGGTCGCGCCACTTGTCCGCGTCCCGGACCTGGTTCCAGTCGTCCTCCAGGTCGGCCTCGGTGAGCAGGGCGGCCTTCGCGCCGGACTCGGTGAGGGCGGAGGCGGAGGCGCTGGGTGAGCCGGTGGGGGAGCCCGTCGCGGAGCCGGTGGGCGAACCCGTCGGGGAGCCGGTGGCAGAACCCGTGGGCGCCCTCTTCGCCGCCTCCTGCTCGGCGGCCCGGGCCTGTGCGGCGGTGTCCGGGGCCGCCCCCGACCCGCCGCCGTCGTCCGAGCAGGCCGCTGTGGTCAGCAGCGCGCCCGCCGCCAGGGCGGAGGCCAGCAGACGGACGGGGTGGGGCGGACGACGGCTCATCGCTGATGCCTCCTGGGACGTGACACGGTGTCCTCAGCGCATCACCGGCACCGTGGTCCCACCAGCGCTCAGGGCTGTCCGGGTGACCGGCCACCGCGGCCGGGAAGGCTCACCCGGCGCGGTCGAGAGTGTCCCGCGCGACCTCCGTGTCCACCGACGCGCGCACCAGCGCCGCCGCGACAACGGCCGGTTCCGTCGTTCCGGCGAGGTCGAGAAGCCGGTCGGGGTCGCCCGGCAGGCCGAGCCGCTCCGCGCCCTTGAGGGCCTTGCGGTCCAGGTAGGGAGCCGCCTCGGGCCAGACGCGCTGGGCCTCGCGCAGGAAGATGTCCGCGCCGGTCGGACCCACCCCGGGGAACTCCTGGAGCAGCCGCCGGGCTTCGGGCACCTCGCCGTTCGCCTCCTTCCGCAGTCGGCGCAGATCCCCGCCCCATCGCCCCGTCAGCAGTTCGGCGGCGTCGCCGAGCTGGGTGGCGGTGCGCTCGTCGTAGCGCCGGTAGCCGCCCCGGCCGAGCGCGTCCACCCGCTCCTGCCAGTCGGCGGCGGCCATGCGGCGCGGATCGCGCAGCCCGGCCTCGTACAGGGCACGGGCGGTGGCCACGGCGACCGAGCCGCGGATGCGGGCACTGAGCAGATGGGCGAGGACGAGCAGCCGGTACAGCGGCTGCGGGGTGTCCTTCAGCCGGATGCCCGCCTCCTCGGCGTACGTCCGCCCGTGCGCGCCGACGAGTTCTCGTACGACACGCCGCTGGTCACGGCTCACGGCTATGGCTTCAACGGGTCGTGACCGACCGTCATCAGCCGGTGCCTGAGCCGGGTGTCGTCGGACTGGGGCTCGTTCTCCAGGTCGGTCTGCGACGTCACGGTGTCCACGACCTCGCGCATCGCCCGGAGGTCGTCCTCCGTCAGGTCCGTGCGCCGTTTCTGCAGGATCGCCAGGACGTGCTGACCGAGCGGCGACCCGGCGTCGTCGGGCAGTGGTTCGGTGAGTTCGCCGGAGTCGCGTACCCGGAGCCAGTCCGCGAGCTCCGCGGAGGTCATGTTCACGACGCGGTGGAAGTCCTCCCAGAGCGCGTCGAGTTCGAGGGCGTCGGCCATGGGGTGCCCCTCTTTTCGTCGTGCGTGTGTGCGTACTGCGCGGTCGTACGGAGCAGGGCGACGCGCTCCTCCTCGCAGGTGCCCGCCCACACGCCCGACGTCCGCCCCAGGTCGAGGGCGAACGCCAGGCACTGGGCACGCACCGGGCACCGGGCGCAGACGCGTCTGGCGGCCTCGGTGTCCCGCAGGGCCGGTCCGGCCGTGCCCACCGGGAAGAACAGTTCGGGGTCCTCATCCACGCAGGCGGCGCGGCGCAACCACTCCATGGGGCGCGGGTGCCCAAGGGGGCGTCGGGGCAAACGCCCCGCCTCGGGTGCCTCGGCGAACCCCGGCGCGCCTCGGGGTCAGGAGCCCCGGCCGCTCAGCGCGCGAGCACTCCGTCCAGGAAGCGCGTGACGTCGGCGAACACCTCCGCCCGGTTGGTCTCGTTGAAGATCTCGTGCCGGGCGCCCGGGTAGATCCGCTCGGTCAGGTCGCCGCCGCTGAGCCGCTCGACGCCGGGGCGGCTGCCGGGCAGCGGTACCAGCCGGTCGTCGTCGCCGTGCGCCCACAGCAGCGGGAGCCGGCCGACGTCGCCTTCCTCGGCCACGGTGTCCAGCGCCCGTACGAACGCCTGGGCCGTCGGCCGCTTCATCGGGCCGTGCCACACCAGCGGGTCCGTCGCGTACGCCGCGCCGACCGCGGGGTCCCGGGAGAGCGAGGACGGGCTGATCGGGGTGTCGGGGATCTCCTGGAGGGCGAGCAGCGTGCGCGGCAGCTCCCAGTCGCCGATGACCGGCCCGGACAGCACCAGGGCGGTCAGTTCGCCGGGGTGGCGCTGGGCGTAGCGGGAGGCGATCAGGCCGCCCATGGAGTGCCCGATCATGACGACGGGCAGGTCCGGGTGGGCGGCCCGGGCCCGCTCGGCCATGGTGTGCACGTCGGTGACCACGTGCTCGAAGTCCTCGATCAGCACCCGTTCGCCGTCCGACCGCCCGTGCCCGGCGTGGTCGACGCCGTGGACGG
The DNA here is from genome assembly GCF_044331465.1 of Streptomyces sp. NPDC017225. NCBI lineage: Bacteria > Bacillati > Actinomycetota > Actinomycetes > Kitasatosporales > Streptomycetaceae > Streptomyces > Streptomyces sp. NPDC017225. Next base: position 54,799 of record NZ_JBIRNE010000001.1, read on the forward strand.
CCGCGCCGTGCCCGGTCAGGACGCCGGCCACCTCCTCGTAGCGGCCGATGTGCTCGCCGTAGCCGTGTACCAGCAGTGCCACGTACGCGGGCCGCTCGGCCGGCCACTCGCGGGCGGTGAGCCGTCCCCGCGTTCCGGTCAGGACGTGCTCGCGGGCCTCGGTCATGTCTCCTCCAGCTGCGTCGGCGAAGGTCACCGGAGGATCTTCCCAGGGAGCCGCCCGGAGGTCTATAGTCCAAAACTAGCAGTGCTAATTAAGTGTTCGCTCGCCGCCCGGCGACCGAGTGACGGTCAGGAGTCCCCTCGTGCGTCCCGTCCACTTCGCGGCCGCCCGCCGCACCCCGATCGGCAAGCTGCGCGGCGCCCTGTCCACCGTGCGGCCCGACGACCTCGCCGCCGCCGTGATCCGGGGCCTGGTCGCCGACGTGCCCGCGCTCGACCCGGCCCGCGTCGACGACGTCTACTGGGGCGCCGCCAACCAGGCCGGCGAGGACAACCGCAACGTCGCCCGCATGGCCGCCCTGCTCGCGGGCCTGCCCGAGTCCGTGCCCGGCGCCACGGTGAACCGGCTGTGCGCCTCCGGCCTGGAGGCCGTCACCACCGCCGCCCGCACCATCGCCGCAGGCGAGGCCGACATCGTGCTCGCCGGCGGCTCGGAGTCGATGAGCCGCGCCCCCTTCGTCCTGCCCCGCCCCGACGAGGCGCTGCCGCACCGCATCGAGACCGCGGACACCCGGCTCGGCTGGCGCCTGGTCAACCCGGCGATGAAGGACCTGCACGGCCTGCTCGCCATGGGCGAGACGGCGGAGGAGGTCGCCGCGCGGTACGGCGTCCCGCGCGAACGCCAGGACGAGTTCGCCCTGCGCAGCCACCGCCTGGCCGCCGAGGCCCGGAAGAACGGCCACTTCGACGACGAACTGCTCCCCGTCGCGCGCCCCGACGGCGTGGTCGTCGACACCGACGAGTGCGTCCGCGAGGACACCTCCGTCGAGAAGCTCGCACGCCTGAAGCCGGTCTTCCGCCCCGGCGGCACGGTCACCGCGGGCAACGCCTCCCCGATGAACGACGGCGCCGCCGGCCTCCTCCTGGTCAGCGAGGAGGCCCTGAACGACCTGGGCCTGGAGTCCCTCGGCCGCTACGTCGCCGGCGGCTCGGCCGGCGTCCACCCGGACGTCATGGGCATCGGCCCGGTCCCCGCCACCCGCAAGGTCCTCGCCCGCGCCGGATGGAGCGCCGACGACCTCGCGGAGGCCGAGTTCAACGAGGCGTTCGCGGCCCAGGCCCTCGCCTGCGTGGACCAGCTGGGCATCGACCCCGACCTGGTCAACCCCAGCGGCGGCGCCATCGCGCTGGGCCACCCGCTCGGCTGCTCCGGCGCCCGCATCCTCACCACCCTGCTCCACCGCATGCGCCGCACGGGCGCGGCCCGCGGGCTCGCCACGATGTGCGTCGGCGTGGGGCAGGGCAGCGCGGTGCTCGTCGAACGGCACTGACCGCACGCTCGTCACCCACCCCTCCGCAGAGCCGCAGCAAGGAAACGGAGCAACACCCATGGCAACCCTCTCCGTCGCCGCCATCCTCGCCGAGAACGCCCGGCGCCGCCCGGACAAGGAGGCACTGGTCGAGGGCGACCTGCGGCTGACCTTCGCCGAGGTGTGGCAGCGGGCCAGGGCCCAGGCCGGCGCCCTCACCGGTCTGGGCGTCCGGCCGGGGGACCGGGTCGCGCTGATGGCGCCGAACACGGCCGACTTCCCCGTGGCCTACTACGCGATCGCCGCGACCGGTGGTGTCGTCGTACCGGTCCACCTGCTGCTCTCACCGGCGGAGGTCGAGCACGTCCTGCGCGACAGCGGCGCCACCCTGCTGCTGTGCCACCCGGCCCAGGCGGAGACCGGGGCGGCCGCCGCACGGGAGGCGGGCGTACGGGTGATCGCCCTCGGCGACGAGCTCGACAAGCTGGCCGCCGACGCCGAGCCGCTGCCCTCGTACGTCACCCGCGACGCGGACGACCCGGCCGTCGTCTTCTACACCAGCGGCACCACCGGTGTGCCGAAGGGCGCCCTGCTCAGCCACTTCAACCTGGTGATGAACGCGACCGTCAACGCCTTCGACGCCAACGACATCCGGCCCGACGACGTCGCGCTCGGCGCCCTGCCGCTGTTCCACGCCTTCGGCCAGACCGTCTCCCTGAACTCCACCTGGCGCGCCGGCGCGACCCTGGTCCTGCTGCCGCGCTTCGACGCGGCGCGCGCGATCGAGCTGATGGTGAAGGAGGGGGTCAACACCTTCCACGGGGTGCCCACCATGTTCGTCGCCCTCGCCGCCGCGGCCGCGAGCGCCGGCGCCCTGCCCGGCCTGCGGGTGTGCGTCTCCGGTGGAGCCTCGCTGCCCGTCGCCGTGCTGGAGCGGTTCGAGGAGGCCTTCGGCGCGACGGTCTACGAGGGATACGGGCTCTCCGAGACCTCCCCGGCGGCGGCCGTGAACCAGCCGGTGTTCGGCGCGAAGCCCGGCACGATCGGCCACCCCCTGTGGGGCGTGGACGTGGAGATCGCCCGCGCCGAGGCCGAGGACGGCATCGAACTGCTGCCGCCCGGCGAGCTGGGCGAGGTCGTCGTACGCGGCCACAACGTCTTCTCCGGCTACCTCGGCCGCCCCGAGGCCACCGCCGAGGCGCTCGTCGACGGCTGGTTCCGCACCGGGGACCTCGGCACCAAGGACGACGAGGGGTTCCTCAGGATCGTCGACCGGAAGAAGGACATCATCATCCGGGGCGGCTACAACGTCTATCCGCGGGAGGTCGAGGAGGTGCTGATGCGCCACCCCGGCGTCGCGCAGGTCGCCGTCATCGGCCTCCCGGACGAACTGCACGGCGAGGAGGTGTGCGCCGTCGTCGTCCCCGCTGCGGACGCGACGCCGGACGCCGCCGAGGTCACCGAGTGGTCCAAGCAGCACCTGGGCAAGTACAAGTACCCGCGCCGGGTGGAGTTCGCGGACGCGCTGCCGCTGGGCCCGAGCATGAAGGTGCTGAAGCGGGAGCTGCGGGTGCGGTACGCGGAGGGCTGAGGCGGGCCGGCGGGCTAAGGGGCCATTTGGCGAGACGGTGCTTACGGCGCCGGTCGGGTGCGCATAGCATCGGTGCCCGCAATGGACACCATGACGCTCTGGCACCTCACCGGCTGGGAATTCGCCGCGCTCGCCTTCGCCGCCCTCCTCGTCGGCTTCTCCAAGACCGCCGTGAGCGGGGCCAACACGGTCAGCCTCGCGATCTTCGCGGCGGTCCTGCCCGCCCGCGCCTCCACCGGCATCCTGCTGCCGGTCCTGATCGCCGGTGACATCCTGGCCGTCCTCACCTACCGTCGCCACGCGCACTGGCCCACGCTGTGGCGGCTGTTCCCGGCGGTGGGGGCCGGCGTGGTCGCGGGCACCGTCTTCCTGGTGTGGGCGAACGACGCGGTCGTGCGGACCTCGATCGGCGCGATCCTGCTGCTCATGGCCGGGGTGACGGTGTGGCGCCGGCGGCAGGCCGACGCGGTGGCCGGAGGGCGGGACGAGCGGTCGGCCGAGCGGCGGACCGGGCAGCCGGACGGGATCACCTCGCGGCCCGGCCGCGTGAAGGCCCGCTCGTACGGTGTCCTCGGCGGCTTCACCACGATGGTCGCCAACGCGGGCGGCCCGGTGATGTCGATGTACCTGCTCTCCGCGGGCTTCAGGAAACTCGGTTTCCTGGGCACGTCGGCCTTCTTCTTCCTGATCGTCAACGTCTCCAAGCTGCCCTTCAGCGCCGGCCTCGGCCTGATCGACGGCCGCTCCCTGCTCCTCGACGCCGCACTCGTGCTCTTCGTGGTGCCCGGTGCGTTCATCGGCAAATGGGCTGTGAACCGGATCAACCAACGTCTGTTCGAGCGGCTGGTGATCGCGGCGACGGTGATCGGGGGCCTCCAGCTCCTCCTGTCCTGACGGTGCGTAGCCTCTACGGCATGTCCCGCCCGACCTCGTCCCTTCCGTCCCCGCCGCCTCCGCCCCCGCACGTGCTGATCCTCGGCGGCACCACCGAGGCACGCCGGCTGGCCGCCGATCTGGCGGCGCGCCCCGGCGTCCGCGTCACCACCTCCCTCGCGGGACGCGTCACCCGGCCGGGGTCCCTCGCCGGGGAGGCGCGGACCGGCGGCTTCGGCGGACCGGAAGGGCTGGCCGGCTGGCTGCGCGAGCAGCACGTGGACGCCCTCGTGGACGCGACCCATCCCTTCGCCGCGACGATCACGGCGAACGCGGTCGATGCCGCGGCGGCCACCGGCACCCCGGCGGTGCTCCTGCGCCGCCCCGGCTGGCAGGCCGGCCCCGGCGACCGCTGGTATCCGGCCGACTCCCTCACCGAGGCGGCCGACCGGCTCCCGGGCCTCGGCCGCCGCGTGTTCCTGACCACCGGCCGCCTGGGACTGGCGGCCTTCGCGCACCTGTCCGGCCTCCACTTCGTCGCCCGCTCGGTGGAGCCTCCCGAGCCGCCCCTCCCACCGGACACCCGCGTCCTGCTGGCCCGGGGCCCGTTCACGGTGGCCGACGAGACGGCCCTTTTGCGCGACCACCGCATCGACGTGCTGGTGACCAAGGACAGCGGGGGAGCGGCCACCGCGGCCAAACTGACGGCGGCCCGGGAGCTGACCCTGCCCGTGCTGGTCGTCCGCCGGCCCCCGCTGCCGCGGGGCGCGGACGTGGTGTCCGACGTGCCGGCGGTGCTGGAGCGGCTGGGCCGACTGGAGCGGCTCGGCCTCAGTGGGCCGTGACCGGCTGCCGCACGCGGTTCGGCAGGCCGCTGCTCAGGTCCTCGACCAGCAGACGTTTGGCGATCGAGTCGACCGCGGCGCGCAGGTCCGCGTCCGAGGGGCGGCCGATGTCCTGCTCCACCCGGTCCTCCAGCCACGCGGCCCAGGCCCGGCCGATGATCAGTGCCTCGCGGGCGCCCGCCTCCGTGTGGGAGAGCACGGTGCCGTGCCGGGTCAGGAAACCCTCCTCGACCATGCGGTCGAAGACCGGCAGCAGCACCTCCGGCGGCACCCGGCGGCGGGCGGCGATCAGGCCGAGTCCGGCGTGCCCGACCAGCCGCGTGAACAGCTCGACCTGCATGACGGCCCAGGCACCGGCGACATCGAGGCGGGTGTCGCTGTCCACGATGATCCGGCGCGCGGTGTCCAGCCGCGTACTGCCGATGATCTTCCCCACGGTGGCCTCCAGCGCCCGTCTGCTGTCGGCGTCCTGCGGTGAGGCGAAACCCTCACCCATGTCGGTGGAGCCCGCGCGGGCGCTGTCGCGCAGCTGGACCTGCTTGAGGAACAGGGCGACGAGGAAGCCGAGCGCCGCGACCGGCACCGTCCACAGGAACACGGTCTGGATGGTGTCCGCGTAGGCGCCGACGATCGGCGCCGACGCGTCCGGTGGCAGCCGGTGCACGCCCTCCGGACTGGTCGCCGCCCCGTTGATCACCGCCGGGTCCGCGGCGCCGGTCGCCGCGGCGGCCGAGACGCCGTCCCGCAGGTTCGGGCCGAGCGCGTTGGCGTAGATGGTGCCGAAGACGGCGGTGCCGAAGGAGCTGCCCAGGGTGCGGAAGAAGGTGACGCCGGAGGTCGCGGTGCCGAGGTCGGCGTAGTCGACGGTGTTCTGCACGGCGATGATCAGCACCTGCATGGACAGGCCGATGCCCGTGCCCAGCACGAACATGTACAGCGACTCCAGCCAGGCGCCCGTGGAGGCGTCCATGAGCGACATCAGGTACAGGCCGACGCCCATCACCAGGGTGCCCACGATCGGGAACAGCCGGTACCGCCCCGTCCTGCTGACCACGCTCCCGCTGAAGACCGAGGCGATCAGCAGCCCGGCCACCATCGGCAGCGTCCGGACCCCCGAGACGGTGGCCGAGTCGCCGTCGACGTACTGCAGATAGGTCGGCAGATACGTCAGCGCGCCGAGCATCGCGAAACCGACGATGAAGCTGAGGACCGAGCAGACCGTGAACACCGGGTTGGAGAACAGCCGCATGGGCAGCATCGGTTCGGCCGCCCGGCTCTCCGCCCAGCAGAACAGCCCGAGCGCGATCAGTCCGCCCGCGAACAGGCCGATGATCACGGCCGAGCTCCACGCGTACTGGTTGCCGCCCCAGCTCGTCGCCAGGATCAGCGCGCTCGCGCCGACCGCGACCAGTGCGATGCCCAGGTAGTCGATGACGGGCCGGGCGGCCGACTTCACCACCGGGATGGTGCGGGCGGCGGCGATGACGACGACGATCGCGATGGGCACGTTGACGTAGAAGGCCCAGCGCCAGGACAGGTGGTCGGTGAACAGCCCGCCCAGCAGCGGTCCGACGACCGTCGCCACCCCGAACACCGCGCCGATGGCGCCCTGGTACTTGCCGCGCTCCCGCAGTGGGATGACGTCCGCGATCAGCGCCATCGACGTGACCATCAGACCGCCCGCGCCGATGCCCTGCATCGCCCGCCAGACGATGAGCAGCGGCATGGTCGTGGCGAGCCCGCACAGGAACGAGCCCGTGATGAACACGATCGCCGAGACCTGGAAGACCACCTTGCGGCCGAACATGTCGCCGAACTTGCCGACCAGCACCGTCGCCACGGTCTCCGCGAGCAGGTACGAGGTCACCACCCACGACATGTGCTCGCCGCCACCGAGGTCCGACACGATCGTGGGCAGCGCGGTGCCGACGATCGTCTGGTCCAGGGCCGCCAGCAGCATTCCGAGCATGATCGTGACGAAGACGACGTTGCGGCGGCGCTTGTCCAGCACGGGGGGCTGGTCGGTGGCGGTCCGTGGCGTTTCCTCGGCGACTGTCACACGGTCACGATCACACCGGTGCACCGGCCACGCATGCGGGGACGGTCCGCCCGGGTGGGCAGCGGCCGGGCCGGCTAGCCGTCGCCGGGGTTGCGCCGCAGCAGATACGTGTCCATGATCCAGCCCTTGCGCTCGCGCGCCTCGGCGCGCAGCCGCTCGATGCGGGGCGCGGCCTCGGCGATCGGGCCGGAGGCGAGGATCTCGTCCGGGGTGCCTATGTAGGCGCCCCAGTAGATGTCGATGTCCTGATCCGCGTACTGCCGGAAGACCTGGTGGGCGTCGAGCATCACCACGACGTCGTCCACGCCCTGGGGGAAGCCCTCCGCGAGCCGCCGCCCGGTGGTGATCTGCACCGGCCGCGCCACCCGGTTCAGCCCGGTCCGGTGCCGGGCGACCAGCGAGGAGACGCTGCTGATGCCGGGCACGACGTCGTACTCGAAGGCCACCGCGCCGCGCTCCAGGATCTCCTCCAGGATGCCCAGCGTGCTGTCGTACAGCGCGGGGTCGCCCCACACCAGGAACGCGCCGCTCTCGTCCTCGCCCAGCTCCTCGGCGATCAGCCGCTCGTAGATGCCGGCACGGGCACTGCGCCAGTCCCCGACGGCGGGGGAGTACGCCGTGCCGCCCGCGCTCCGGTCCCGCTCGGGGTCGCGCGCCTCGACGATCCGGTACGTCCCCTCCGGTATGTGCGTCTCCAGCATGTCCCGGCGCAGCCGTACCAGGTCGGCCTTCACCTCGCCCTTGTCCAGGACGAAGAACACGTCCGTGCTCCGCAGCGCCCGCACCGCCTGCAGGGTGAGCTGGTCGGGGTCGCCCGCGCCGATACCGATCACATGAATTGTCCGCACGCCACGAGTCTGCCGTACGCCACTGACAACGCCCCGGCCGGGCCCGGCTCAGCCCCGCAGTTGGGGCGCCCGCACGGCCGCGTCCACGGGTGCGCCGCCCTCCACCTCCCGCGCCAGCTCCCGGGCCCACCCGGCGACGCCGCCCAGGTCCATCCCGTACGGCCGCCCCCGCCCGGACGCGGAAGCGGCCCACTCCGTCACCGCCCGCGCTCCGCGCCGCAGCAGCCTCGCCCCGCCGGTGACGTTGCCGCGGGCCGCGTGCGTGAGCCCCACGGCCAGCTGGGCGAGCCCCCGCCACAGCTCCCGCTCCTCCTCGGGGCCCGACTTCCAGGCGTCCTCGAACACCTCGTGCGCGTGGAACGGCCGCCCCGCGTCCAGTAGCCGCTGGGCCTCGGCGACCGTCTGCCCGGGCGCCCGTACGACGCCCTCCGGCTGACGGGGGACGCCGTCCGCGCCGTACGGCAGCGGGCGGCCGAGCCCGTCCCGCGGCCGGGCGTTACGGGCCCGCCCCTCGTCGTCGCGGTCCCGCGCGTCCACGGGCCGGTTCGAGGCGGTGCTGTCCTTGGGGCTGTCGGCAGGGCTGTCCATGGGACCGATTGTCCCTCCCCCGTACCTGCTTGGGCGCGGCCCGGGGGGTGGGGTAAAGTACTGTTCGCGTGATCGCGCGGTTCGCCGCGCGCCAGTACAACGGGACGTGGCGCAGCTTGGTAGCGCACTTGACTGGGGGTCAAGGGGTCGCAGGTTCAAATCCTGTCGTCCCGACTTGCTGAGTAGCAGGTCGGAGGCTGTATCGAAAAGTCGATACAGCCTCTTTTCCACTTCCGGGGCCGATCCGTGGGCTGCAACGACTTGCGGAAACCTTCGCAAGTCGTTGCGGGCCTTGCGGGCAGCTGCTTGACTCGACCTCTCCGAGCGAGAGGAACGAACCGACCCCCATGACCACCGAGACCGACGTCCTCGTCCTGGGTGGCGCGGGCGTGGACACCATCGTCCACGTCCCCGAGCTGCCGCTCCCCTACGCCGACAGCTACATGATCCAGCCCGGCATCGTGACCCGCGCCGGCCAGAGCGGGGACTTCGTCGCGCTCGGCGTGAGCGCCCTGGGGCTGCGCACCCACCACATCGACGTCCTCGGCGCCGACCCGGAGGGTGACCTGGTGCGCGCGCTGTACCGGGACCGGGGTGTCCCGTTCACCGAGGTGCGCTCCGCGGCGGGCACCAAGCGCGCAGTCAACCTGGTCGGTCCGGACGGGCGGCGGCTGTCCCTGTACGACAACACCCGCAGCCGGGAGACCGACCGGCTGCCCGAGGACACCGTGCGCGCCCTCGCCGCCGCGAGCCGGCACGCCCACGTGGTGATCACCCACCCGTGCGCACGCACCCTGCCGGTGCTGCGCGAGGCGGGGGTCACCGTCTCGACGGACCTGCACGACTGGGACGGTGCCAACCCGCACCACGAGCCGTTCGCGCTCGCCGCGGACCTGGTCTTCCTGTCGACCACCGCCCTGACCGACCCGGAGCACACCATGCGGGACATCGCCGCGCGCGGCCGGGCCCGGATCGTCGTGGCCACCGCCGGGGCCGAGGGCGCGTACCTGCTCGTCGAGGGCGACCTCGGTCACGTACCCGCCGTCGTTCCTCCCGCTCCGGTAGTGGATTCCAACGGCGCGGGTGACGCGTTCGCCGCCGGCTTCCTGTACGGCTGGCTGGAGGGCGCGGACCCGCTGCGCTGCGCGCGGTACGGGGCCATCGCCGGAGCCCATGCCTGCACGGTGCCGTCGACGCGCGCCGACGCCCTCGGGCGTGACGAACTCCTCGCCCGCGCGGCGGAGCTGGACGCGGCCGAGGCGGACGTCGCGGAGCCGGACGCCGTCGAGCCGGACGCCGCGTGACAGCCGCCGTGAAACAGCGCGCCGTACTGCGCGGATGAGCCGCGCCGAGGACACGGGGGCCGCGTCCGCCGCGGAACCCTCAGCCGGGCCCGCGCGCCCCCGAGGCGATCAGTAGGTCGGCGGTCTCGGGGTGCGGCCCGTTCATCGCCCACTTCAGCGGGGGCCGGCCGGTGCCGTGGTCCTCGCGGAGGTTCGGGTCGGCGCCGTGTTCCAGGAGGGCGCGCACCGCCTGGGTGTGGCCCCAGCAGGCCGCCCCGCACAGCGGTGTGCCCTCCGAGCCGATCCCGCTCTCGGTGTCGGGTGAGGCCCCGGCCGTCGGCAGCAGGCGCACGATCTCGGCGTTCCCCTCCCTCCACGGCCGCCCGGTACAGCGGCGTCGTGCCGGCGGCGTCGGCCGTCTCCGCGGGTGCTCCGGCGCGCAGCAGTGCCCGTACCCGGGCGCTGTCGCCGAGGAGAGCGGCGACGACGAGCCGTTCGGACAGTTTCTTGCGCCGACGCCGGTCCAAGGGGCCTCCACGGCCGGCGGCACGCCGCGCGGCCGGGGTCGGGGCGTCGCGCGGCACGGTGGCCGGGGCGGCGCCGACACGGTCGGGCGGCGTGCCGCCCTCCCGTCCTCCACGACGGCGAAGCATGCCCGGGCACGAGGATGTCCCGGGGTTGATCCGCCCCCGAGCATACGCAGGGTCGCACGAGGCGCCGCCCTGTTCTTCCGGCGCGGAAACGCGGACGCGCACGCGGCGAAGGCCCCTTCGACTTCGCCCGAAGCCGGACGGAGTGATAGAAGCGGGCATGACCAACTCGCCCCACCCCGCGCCCCCGAGGGCCCCTCACTCGGACGGCTCCCGATGACCGCCGGCATCGACACCCCGGACCGCCGGGGCCGCACCGGACTCGACCGGACGGGCCGGGACCTGACCGGCAACCCCCGGGTCAAGGTCCGGGACGTACGGCTCCTCTCCAGTCACTGGTACGTCGAACGCACCACGACCTTCGACATCCAGCGCGCCGACGGCACCTGGAGCACCCAGGAGCGCGAGACCCACGACCGAGGCAACGGCGCCACCGTGCTGCTCTACGACGCGGAACGCGAAACCGTGCTGCTCACCCGCCAGTTCCGCCTCCCCGTCTACGTCAACGGACACCCCGACGGCATGCTGGTCGAGACACCCGGGGGGCTGCTCGACGACGAGGACGAGCACCCCGAGGTCGCCGTGCGGCGCGAGGTCGTCGAGGAGACCGGGCACACCGTCGGCGAGGTCCAGCACGTCTTCGACGTGTACATGAGCCCCGGATCGGTCACCGAGCGTGTCAGCTTCTACGCCGCCGCCTACGGCCCCGCCACCCGCACCCACGAGGGCGGGGGCCTGGACGAGGAGGGCGAGGACATCGAGTCCCTCGAACTGCCCTTCCGTCGCGCGCTGGAGATGGTGCGTACCGGCGACATCGCCGACGCGAAGACCATCATGCTGCTCCAGTGGGCGGCGTTGGAAGGCCCGTTCGCACGGCTCCCGAGAGAAGACGTCCGGGAAGGCGCCCAGGACGCCTGACCCGAAGCGCACTCCGGGCCGAGGGCTCCCGTCACCAAGCCCGGCGCCCGCCGGTCCGCCCGTCCGTCCGCCCGCCGGCTCCGGTGCCGGACCCACCGGCCGGCGTCACGACCTGACCAGCAGCTGGAAGTCGAACGCGTACCGGGACGCGCGGTACAGATGAGTCCCGTACTCGACCGGGCGTCCGGTGTCGTCGTACGCCGTGCGCCGCATGGTCAGCAGCGCGGCGCCCTCCTCCTCGTCCAGACGGTCCGCCTCCTCGCGGGTGGCCGTGCGGGCGCCCACCGTCTGGCGGGCGCTGTGCAGGGTGATGCCGGACGCGCGCATCATGCGGTACAGGCCGGTCGACTCCAGCCGGGCGTCGTCGAGGTCCAGCAGGGCCGCCGGCAGGTAGTTGCACAGCAGCGCGACCGGCCGGCCGTGGGTGAGGCGCAGCCGCTCCAGGACGGTGACCTCGCCCCCCTCCGCGACGCCGAGGGCCGCCGCCACGTCGGCGGGGGCGGGGACGCCCTCCTTGCGCACCACCCGCGTGCCGGGTCCCTGTCCGGCCGCCTCCAGGTCGTCGTAGAGGCTGCTCAGCTCCAGGTGGCGCCTGACCTGGCTGTGCACCACCTGCGTGCCGACTCCGCGCCGCCGGACCAGGAGCCCCTTGTCGACCAGGGACTGGATGGCCTGGCGGACGGTCGGGCGGGACAGGCCGAGGCGGACGGAGAGGTCCACCTCGTTGCCCAGCAGGTTTCCCGGGGCGAGGACACCCTGTTCTATCGCCGCCTCCAACTGCCGGGCGAGCTGGTGGTACAGCGGCACCGGGCTGCCCCGGTCCAGGGTGAACTCCAGGGTGCTGAGCGCGGGGACGGTCACCGCACGTGCGGGGTCGCCGGTTCTCGCCATGGACGTGCCTCCCTTGTGTAGGTGACGGCGTGTCAGAGGTGGCGGCGGCGATCGGCGACCGCACGCTCGTACTCCGTGCGGGCGCGGGTGGCGGCCTCGCGGTCGGACACCTCGGCCACCGGCACGTCCCACCAGGCCTCGGCCCCGGGAGCGGTCGACGCCGGGTCGGTCTCCACGTAGACGCATGTCGGACGGTCCGACGAGCGGGCCGCCCGCAGGGCCTCGCGCAGCTCGCGCACCGTCTTGGCGCGCAGTACGTCCATGCCGAGGCTGGCCGCGTTGGCGGCGAGGTCGACGGGGAGCGGGTCGCCCGTGAAGGTGCCGTCGGCGGCCCGGTGGCGGTACGCCGTGCCGAAGCGCTCGGCGCCCACCGACTCGGACAGGCCGCCGATGGAGGCGTAGCCGTGGTTCTGCACCAGGACCAGCTTGACCGGCAGGTTCTCCTGGACGGCGGTGACGATCTCCGTCGGGTTCATCAGGTACGTGCCGTCGCCGACCAGGGCCCACACCGGGGTGCCGGGCGCGGCCTGCTGGACGCCGAGCGCGGCCGGGATCTCGTAGCCCATGCAGGAGTAGCCGTACTCCAGGTGGTACTGGCGCGGGGAGCGGGCGCGCCACAGCTTGTGCAGGTCGCCGGGGAGCGAGCCGGCCGCGTTGATCACCACGTCCTCGTCGCCGACGACCGCGTCCAGCGCGCCCAGCACCTGCGTCTGGGTCGGCACGGCACCGTCGTCGTCGGCGCGGAAGGCAGCCTCCACCGTCGCCTCCCAGCGGGCCCTGCCACTCCGGTACTCGGCCTCGTACGACGCGTCCACCCGGTGGCCGGACAGTGCCTCGGTCAGTGCCGTGAGCCCCGCCCGGGCGTCGCAGACCAGGGTGCGGGCGGCGAGCTTGTGGGCGTCGAAGGCGGTGATGTTGAGGTTGAGGAAGCGCACCTCCGGGCGCTGGAAGAGGGTCCCGGAGGCGGTGGTGAAGTCTGTGTAGCGGGTGCCGACGCCGATCACCAGGTCGGCGGTGCGGGCGAGGTCGTCGCTGACGGTTGTGCCGGTGTGGCCGATGCCGCCGAGGTCGGCCGGGTGGTCGTGGCGCAGGGCGCCCTTGCCGGCCTGGGTGGAGGCGACGGGGATGCCGGTGGCGTCGACGAGCGCCTTCAGAGCGTCCTCGGCCTCGCTGTGGTGGACGCCGCCGCCCGCGACGATCAGGGGGCGCCCGGCGGCGCGGATCGCGCGGACCGCCTCGGCCAGCTCCGCCGGGTCGGGGGCCGGACGGCGTACCCGCCAGACACGGTCGGCGAAGAACTCCCGGGGCCAGTCGTACGCCTCGGCCTGCACGTCCTGGGGGAGCGCGAGGGTGACCGCGCCGGTCTCGGCCGGGTCGGTCAGCACGCGCATCGCCTGGAGCGCGGAGGCGACGAGGGCCTCGGGACGGGTGACGCGGTCGAAGTACCGGGACACGGGGCGCAGGGTGTCGTTGACGGACACGTCGGCCTCGACCGGGTGTTCCAGCTGCTGGAGCAGGGGGTCGGCGGCGTGCGAGGCGAAGTAGTCGCCGGGCAGGAGAAGGACCGGCAGGCGGTTGACGGTGGCCAGGGCGGCGCCGGTGACCAGGTTGGTGGCGCCGGGACCGATGGACGTCGTCACCGCCTGCGCGGACAGGCGGTTCAGCTGGCGGGCGTGGCCGACGGCCGCGTGCACCATGGCCTGTTCGCTGCGGCCCTGGTGGTACGGCATGACGGGGGGAGCGGGAGACGCCCCTCCACCGGGCACGGTGGCGTGCTCGACGAGTGCCTGGCCGAGGCCGGCCACGTTGCCGTGGCCGAAGATGCCCCAGGTGCCGGTGATCAGCCGGCGTCGTACGCCGTCGCGTTCGGTGTACTGGGCGGCCAGGAAGCGCACCAGGGCCTGGGCGGTGGTCAGTCGGCGGGTGACGGCGCTCATGCGGACCTCTCCGGTGCGGTGTAGAGGGGGAGCCGGGGATCGACGGGCCGGTCCGGCCAGGTGTCGCGGATCCAGGCGTGGTCGGGGTGGTCGCGGATCAGCCAGGCGCGTTCGGTCCCCGGGCCGGCCATGACGTTGAGGTAGTACATGTGGTGGCCGGGGGTGGCCATCGACGGCCCGTGCCAGCCGTCGGGGATCAACACGACGTCCCCGTCACGGACTTCGGCCAGTACGTCGGTGCCCCGCCCCTGCCCGGAGGGCGAGACCCGCTGGTAGCCGAGGCCGGGGACGCCTTCGTGTCCGGCGAACTCGAAGTAGTAGATCTCCTCCAGCACCGACTCCTTTCCGGGACGGTGCTCGTCGTGCTTGTGCGGCGGGTAGGAGGACCAGTTCCCGCCCGGGGTGATCACCTCGACCGCGATGAGTTTGTCGCACTCGAAACCCTGTTCACCACCGCCTCCGGCGGGGGCCGCCGCCCCGAAGTTGTTGACCTGCCGTGAGCAGTTCCCGGTGCCCCGCAGCTCCACCGGCACCGAGGACGCCGGGCCGTAGCGGGCGGGCAGGCGGCGGGTGCAGCGGGCGCCGGTGAGGGCGAACCGGCCGCCGCCGGCCGAGGTCACCGTCGTACGGGAGTCGCGCGGTACGTACGCGAAGTCGCTGACGCCACTGAACACGCTGTCGCGGCCGTCGAGTTCGAAGGTGTTCTGGCCGAAGTCGTCCGCCGTGGCGACGGTGCAGCCGCCGCTGAGCGGGAGGACGATCCACTCGCTGTCGCCGCTGTCGAAGGTGTGGCTGCCGCCGGGGGGCAGGCGGAGCACCCGAAGGCTGGAGTGGCCCCAGCCGGCCTTCTCGGGCGTCACGTCGACGGCCAGGTCGCCGTTCTCGGCCTGGCCCGCCGGAAGGTGGTACGTCATCTCCTCGTCCCTCTCCTCGTCCCTGCTCTCGTGAGTTGCCGCGTGCGTCGCCGGGTGGGTCCCCTCGTGGGTCACAGCAGTCCTACCGCCGTGTCCACCGCCTGTTCCACGCTGCCCTCGGCCGGGTAGAGCAGCGAGCGGCCGACGACCATGCCCTGCACGGTGGGCAGTCTGAGCGCCTTGCGCCAGCGCTCGTACGCGGCGGTCTGGTCCGCCGGTGAGCCGCCTATGTCACCGCCGAGCAGGACGGCCGGCAGCGTGGAGGTCTCCAGGACCTCGCCCATGTCGTCCGGATCGTGTGTGACGGGCAGTTTCAGCCAGGTGTAGGCGGAGGTGCCGCCCAGGCCCGAGGCGATGGCGACGGAGCGGGTGACGGCCTCGGCGGACAGGTCGTTGCGGACCCGGCCCCCGACCCGGCGGGAGATGAACGGCTCGACGAACAGCGGCAGTCCGTGTGTGGCCATGGCGTCGACCGCACGGGCGCTCGCCTCCAGCGTGGCCAGCGAGCCGGGGTCGTCGTAGTCGATGCGCAGCAGCAGCTTGCCCGCGTCGAAGCGCAGGCGGGCGATGTCCTCGGCGCGGTGGCCGGTGAAGCGGTCGTCCATCTCGAAGGCGGCGCCCGCGAGGCCGCCGCGGTTCATCGAGCCCATGACGACCTTGTTCTCCAGCACCCCGAGCAGCAGCAGGTCCTCCAGCACGTCGGCGGTGGCGAGTACTCCGTCGACGCCGGGCCGGGAGAGCGCGGTGCACAGGCGTTCCAGCAGGTCGGCCCGGTTGGCCATGGCGAGCCCGCGGTCGCCGACGCCGAGCGCGCCGCGCGCCGGATGGTCGGCGGCCACGATCATCAGGCGGCCGGAGCCGCCGACCAGCGGGCGGCGTACCCGGCGGGCCGCCGCCTCGGCGATGGCCTCCGGATGCCGGACTCTGACCGTGGTGAGGTCGGGGATACTGAGGGACAAGGCGTTGCTCCGTTCAGGGAGTGGCTCGCGCGAGGAGGTCGTCGACCTCGGCCTCGGTGGGCATCGCGGAGGAGCAGGCGAGACGGGAGGCGACCAGGGCGCCGGCCGCGTTGGCGTACCGCATGGTCCGCTCCAGGTCCCGGCCCAGGAGCAGACCGTGGCAGAGCGAGCCGCCGAACGCGTCGCCCGCGCCGAGGCCGTTGACCACCTCGACCGGCACCGGCGGAACCTCGGCGCTCCGGCCGTCGCGGTGCACGGCGAGGACGCCCTTCGGGCCCTGCTTGACGACGGCCAGCTCGACA
Organism: Streptomyces sp. NPDC017225; assembly: GCF_044331465.1. Taxonomy (NCBI): domain Bacteria; kingdom Bacillati; phylum Actinomycetota; class Actinomycetes; order Kitasatosporales; family Streptomycetaceae; genus Streptomyces; species Streptomyces sp. NPDC017225. The sequence continues at coordinate 70,929 of NZ_JBIRNE010000001.1, forward strand.
CCGGCCGCCAGCAGTGCCTCGGCGCAGGCACGCGGCTCGCGTACGCCCGTGGCGATCTCGCACTCGTCGAGGTTGCCGACCGCGACGGTCGCGTGCCGGAGCGCCTCGGCGTAGTACGGGCGGGCCTGGTCGGGGTCGGCCCAGAACATCGGGCGCCAGTCCAGGTCGAAGACCGTGGTGCCGGCCTTGGCGCGGTGGGCGAGGGCGGCCAGGGTGGCCGTACGGCTCGGCTCCTCGCTCAGTCCGGTGCCGGTGATCCAGAAGACGGCGGCCGCGCGGATCGCGTCGAGGTCCAGCTCCTCCGGGCGGATCTCCAGGTCGGGGGCCTTGGGGCGGCGGTAGAAGTACAGCGGGAAGTCGTCCGGCGGGAAGATCTCGCAGAACGTCACGGGGGTCGGGTAGGCGGAGACCGGGGTGACCCAGCGGTCGTCGACGCCGAACTCCCGCAGCGCCCGGTGCAGATAGCCGCCGAACGGGTCGTCGCCCGTGCGGGTGATGACGGCCGTGGCGCGGCCGAGACGGGCGGCGGCCACCGCCACGTTGGCGGCCGAACCGCCGAGAAACTTGCCGAAGGTCTCAACCTCCGCCAGGGGTACGCCCGTCTGCAAGGGATAGAGATCGACCCCGATGCGGCCCATCGTGATCAGATCGAAACGCGGGACTGACTCGGCCATGTGCGACGCTCCTCGGGCTGGGCGGGGGGCCTGCCGCCTCCCAGGTGTATGACTCCGAGGCGACCGTGTCAATACTTTGTACTTACATTCGGACCTGCGAGTGAAGTGATGTCTTGACAAAGTATTGACAGCGGACGCCTCAAGGACTTGTATCCGGTCCCAGCGCAACAGCCGTTCTTCTCCGGTCTGGCACACGGCTTCCCGTCGCACAGTCGCACAGTGAGGTGCAGGAAAGATGGACCGCTCTTCGCACGCCCGCTCCCGCGGATTCGCCCCCGCCGTGGCCCTGGCCGCCGCCGCGGCCCTGACCCTCGCCGGCTGCTCGAGCAGCTCGGGCGGGAAGGAGGCCGACGAGAAGGGTGACTCGGGCGCCTCCGCGGGCAAGGCGAACACCCCCCGCATGACCGTCGCCCTGGTCACCCACCAGGCGGCCGGCGACACCTTCTGGGACATCGTCCGCAAGGGAGCGGAGGCCGCCGCGGCCAAGGACAACATCAAGCTGGTCTACTCCGCCGACCCGAGCGCGGGCAACCAGGCCAACCTGGTGCAGAACGCGATCGACCAGAAGGTCGACGGCATCGCCGTCACCCTCGCCAAACCGGACGCGCTCAGAAGCGTCCTCGGCAAGGCCGAGAAGGCCGGCATACCCGTGGTCGGGCTCAACTCCGGCCTCGCGGACTGGAAGAAGCTCGGCCTGCTGGAGTTCTTCGGCCAGGACGAGACCGTGGCCGGCGAGGCGCTCGGCAAGCGGCTGAACGAGGACGGCGCCAAGAACGCCGTCTGCGTGATCCACGAACAGGGCAACGTCGGCCTCACCCAGCGCTGCGACGGCGTGAAGAAGACCTTCGAGGGCTCGATCGAGAACCTCTACGTCAACGGCACCGACATGCCCTCGGTGAAGTCGACCATCACCGCCAAGCTCAAGCAGGACGCCGACATCGACCACCTCGTCACCCTCGGCGCCCCGTTCGCCATGACCGCCGTGCAGTCGGTGGCCGAGGGCGGCAGCAAGGCCAAGATCGCCACCTTCGACCTCAACAAGGAACTGACCGGCGCCATCGAGAAGGGCGACATCGAGTTCGCCGTCGACCAGCAGCCCTACCTCCAGGGCTACCTCGCGGTCGACGGCCTGTGGCTCTACAAGAACAACGGCAACTACAGCGGCGGCGGTGAGCAGCCGGTGCTGACCGGCCCCGCCTTCGTCGACGAGTCCAATGTGAAGGCCGTCGCCGAGTTCGCCTCGAAGGGCACCCGGTGATGAGCACGACCCGACAGGCCGAGCCGGCGGTGACCGCACCGCCGGCCCCCGGCCCGGGGCGGACCGACGGACGGACCCGGCAGCGCTCCATGGCGCTGCGGCTGCTCGCGCGGCCCGAGGTCGGGGTCTTCCTCGGCGCCGTCGCCGTGTTCGTCTTCTTCCTGATCGCCGCCCCCACGGTCCGCGACGGCGGCTCCATGGCGACGGTCCTGTACCAGTCCTCCACCATCGGCATCATGGCGCTGCCGGTGGCCCTGCTGATGATCGGCGGCGAGTTCGACCTGTCGGCCGGTGTCGCCGTGGTCACCTCCGCGCTCACCGCCGCCATGCTCAGCTACCAGCTGACCATGAACGTCTGGATGGGCGTGGTCCTCGCCCTCGTCGTCTCCCTCGCCGTCGGCGCGTTCAACGGCTGGGTGCTGACGAAGACCGGCCTGCCGAGCTTCCTCGTGACGCTCGGCACCTTCCTGATCCTCCAGGGCGTCAACCTCGCCGTCACCAAACTCGTCACCGGCAACGTCGCCACCGACGACATCAGCGACATGGACGGCTTCGAGCAGGCCAAGGCGCTCTTCGCCTCGTCCTTCGACGTCGGCGGCGTCCAGGTCAAGATCACCGTGGTGTGGTGGCTGGTCTTCGCCGCCCTGGCCACCTGGGTGCTGCTGCGCACCAAGTACGGCAACTGGATCTTCGCGGTCGGCGGCAGCCGGGAGTCCGCCCGCGCGGTCGGCGTCCCCGTCACCTTCACCAAGATCACGCTGTTCATGCTCGTCGGCTTCGGTGCCTGGTTCGTCGGCATGCACCAGCTCTTCTCCTTCAACACCGTGCAGTCCGGCGAGGGCGTCGGACAGGAGCTGATCTACATCGCCGCGGCGGTGATCGGCGGCTGTCTGCTGACCGGCGGCTACGGTTCCGCCATCGGCCCGGTCTTCGGCGCCTTCATGTTCGGCATGGTGAACCAGGGCATCGTCTTCGCCGGCTGGAACCCCGACTGGTTCAAGGCCTTCCTCGGCGTGATGCTCCTCGGCGCCGTACTCATCAATCTGTGGGTCCGCCGCGCGGCGACCCGGAGGTGATCGGAAATGACCAGCAAGACCCCCGGCACCCCCGCCACCCACGGGGCCGTCCTCGCGGACACCGCGCCCGAAACCGGCCGGCCGATCGTCGAACTGCGCGGCGCGGGCAAGGCCTACGGCAACATCCGCGCCCTGCACGGCGTCGACCTCGCCGTCCAGCCCGGCAGGGTGACCTGCGTGCTCGGCGACAACGGCGCCGGCAAGTCCACCCTCATCAAGATCATCTCCGGGCTGCACCAGCACACCGAGGGCGACTTCCTCGTCGACGGCGAGGCGGTGCGCTTCACCACCCCGCGCGATGCCCTCGCCCGGGGCATCGCCACCGTCTATCAGGACCTCGCCACGATCCCGCTGATGCCGGTGTGGCGCAACTTCTTCCTCGGCTCCGAGATGACCAAGGGCCCCTGGCCCGTCCGCCGCCTCGACATCGCCCGCATGAAGCGGACCGCCGACGAGGAACTGCGCAACATGGGCATCGTCCTGGACGACCTCGAACAGCCCATCGGCACCCTTTCCGGCGGCCAGCGCCAGTGTGTCGCCATCGCCCGCGCCGTCTACTTCGGCGCCCGCGTCCTCATCCTCGACGAACCCACCGCCGCCCTCGGCGTCAAACAGTCCGGCGTCGTCCTCAAGTACATCGCCGCGGCCCGCGAACGCGGCCTCGGCGTCATCTTCATCACCCACAACCCGCACCACGCCTACCTGGTCGGCGACCACTTCAGCGTGCTGCGCCTGGGCACCCTCGAACTCAGTGCCGCCCGCGCCGGCATCACCCTCGAGGAACTCACCAACCACATGGCGGGCGGCGCCGAACTCGCCGCCCTCAAGCACGAACTGGCGCAGGTCGGCGGGGTCGACGTGGAGGCGCTGCCGGAGCCGGAGCCGGAGACGGGGCCGGACACCACCACGCCCGACGCCGCCGACCCCGACACCACCACGCCGGACACCACCACGCCCGACACGGCCGAGTCCGACACGGCCGCGCCGGACTCCTCCGTGTCCGACACCGCTGCTTCCGGCACCGTCGAAGGGAAGGCCTGACATGCCCTCTGCCCTGGACCGTATCCGCGTCGGCTCGGCCCCCGACTCCTGGGGCGTCTGGTTCCCCGACGACCCCCGGCAGGTGCCCTGGGAACGCTTCCTCGACGAGGTCACCGAGGCCGGGTACGAGTGGATCGAGCTGGGCCCCTACGGCTACCTCCCCACCGACCCGGCCCGGCTCGCGGACGAGGTGACGCGGCGCGGCCTCAAGGTCTCCGCGGGCACCATCTTCTGCGGCCTGCACCGCGGCCCGTCCGAATGGGACGCCACCTGGGAGCAGGTCGGCCGGGTCGCCGCCCTCACCCAGGCGATGGACGCGGAGCACCTCGTCGTCATCCCGTCCTTCTGGCGCGACGACAAGACCGCCGAGATCCTGGAGCCGCCGGAGCTGACCGGCGAGCAGTGGACCCACCTGACCCGGGGCATGGAACGCCTCGGCCACGAGGTGCGGGAGACGTACGGCCTCGACATCGTCGTCCACCCGCACGCCGACACCCACATCGACACCGAGGAGCACGTCGAGCGCTTCCTCGACTCCACCGACTCCGACCTGGTCAGCCTCTGCCTGGACACCGGCCACTACGCCTACTGCGGCGGCGACAGCGTCAAGCTGATCGAGACGTACGGCGAGCGCGTCGGTTACCTGCACCTCAAGCAGGTGGACCCGGAGATCCTCGCCGAGGTACGGGCGGGCGGGGTGCCGTTCGGGCCGGCCGTGCGGCAAGGGGTGATGTGCGAACCGCCCACCGGCGTACCCGAGCTGGGCCCGGTGCTCACGGCGGCCCAGAAGCTGGGCGTGGACCTGTTCGCCATCGTCGAGCAGGACATGTACCCCTGCGAGCCCGACAAGCCTTTGCCCATCGCCGTCCGCACCCGCGGGTTCCTGCGCTCCTGCGGCGCCTGAGGCCGTCCGCGCCGGGGGACGGGTGCCGCCGGCGCGCCGCTCGGCGGGCCGTTGTCAGTGGCGCGCGTTAGCGTGCACAGCACTGGCACTTCGTCCCGTTACGGGAGGCAGTCATGACCTCACGTCTCAATCCCTACCTCAGCTTCGACGGCGATGCCCGGCAGGCCATGGAGTTCTACGAGCAGGTGTTCGGCGGCACCCTGGAGCTGAGCACCTTCGGAGCGTTCGGAGACTCCGACAGCCCTCACGCCGACAAGATCATGCACGGCATGCTGGAGACACCTGACGGCTTCACCCTGATGGGCGCCGACACCCCGCCCGGGATGACGCACAGCCCGGGGAACACCTTCTCGGTGAGCCTCAGCGGCGACGACGAGACCGAGCTGCGCGGCTACTGGGAGAAGCTGTCCGAGGGCGGCTCCGTCGCCGTGCCGCTGGAGAAGCAGATGTGGGGCGACGTCTTCGGCATGTGCACGGACCGGTTCGGCGTCTCCTGGATGGTGGACATCGGAGAGCCGGCGAGCTGACCGTGGCCCCCGCCTCGCACGCTCCGGCCCCCGCCCCGTACGCCCGCCGCCCCGCACGCCCGGCTCATCCGCTCATCCGCGCCGTACCTCCGCGAGCGTGACAGGCCGGTGCTCGCGCAGCGACAGCGTGCACGCCTCGGCGGTCCAGCCCGCCTCCAGCGCGTCCTCGATCGTGCAGGGGGAGGGGCGGGTGCCGGCGACGACCTCGGTGAACGCGGTGAGTTCGGCGCGGTAGGCGGCGGCGAAGCGGTCCATGAAGAAGTCGTGCGGAGTGCCGGCCGGGAAGGTCACGCCGGGCTCGACCGAACGCAGCGGCAGCTTGTCCTCCAGGCCGACGGCGATGGAGTCGGCGAAACCGTGGATCTCCATGCGGACGTCGTGACCGCGCGCGTTGTGCCGGCTGTTGGAGACCATCGCGATCGTGCCGTCGTCCAGCGTGAGGATCGCGCCGGTGGTGTCGGCGTCGCCCGCGTCCTTGATGAAGTCGGCGCCGCGGTTGCCGCCGACGGCGTACACCTCGGTCACCTCGCGGCCGGTCACCCAGCGGATGATGTCGAAGTCGTGCACCGAGCAGTCGCGGAAGATGCCTCCGGATGCGGCGATGTACGCGGCCGGCGGCGGCGCCGGGTCCAGGGTGGTCGACCGCACGGTGTGCAGCTTGCCCAGCTCGCCTCCCTGCACGGCCGTCCGCGCGGCGACGAACCCGGCGTCGAAGCGGCGGTTGTAGCCGATCTGGACCGGCACGTCATGGCCCGCGACCGCCTTGAGCACCTCGACGCCCTCCGCCATGGTGCGCGCGACCGGCTTCTCGCAGAAGACGGGGACCCCGGCCTCGACGGCGGCCAGGATCAACGGCGGGTGGGCATCGGTCGCCGCCGCGACGACCACCCCGTCCACCCCGGCGGCCAGCACTGCCTCGGGCGAGTCCACCACCTCGGCGCCGAACCGCTCGGCGGCGGCCCTCGCGGCGTCCGCGAACGGGTCGGCGACGACGAGCGAGTCGACGGCGTCGAGTCCGGAGAGGGTCTCGGCGTGGAAGGCGCCGATGCGGCCGAGGCCGAGGATTCCGATACGCATGGTTCTCTTCGCTCCTTGTGCGTGGGTGCCGCGCCTGGTGACGGGGGGCGGGGGCTGCGGTGACGGGAGCGCGCCGCGAGCGCGCCGACCGGTGTGGGCGACGGTGCCGGTGGTGCTCCGCCGACGGTGCTGATGGTGCTCCGCGCCGGTGGTACTCCGCCGACCGTGCCGGTGGTGCCCCGCCGGATGCCGCGCCGGCGGTCCGCCCTCACTCCTCGGGGCGGACCTCGACCCACGCGCGGCGCTCGGCCGACCGAGCCATCGCGTCCAGTACGGCCGCGCTGTGCACCGCATCCGGCAGGGTGGCGCCGTACGGCGTGTCCTCCGCGATCGAGCGCAGGAAGCGGTGGGCCTCCACCACCTTGAGATCGTCGTAGCCCATGGCGTTCGCGGCACCGGGCTGGAAGGCGGCGAACTCGCCGTGTCCGGGGCCGACGTAGACGGTGCTGACCGGCTGGTCCTGGTACTCCGTGCCGCGGCTGACGCCCAGTTCGTTCATGCGGCGGAAGTCCCAGAAGACCGCGCCCTTGGTGCCGTGCACCTCGAAGCCGTAGTTGTTCTGTTCACCGACCGAGACCCGGCAGGCCTCCAGGACTCCGCGGGCGCCGGAGGCGAAGCGCAGCAGGCAGTTGACGTAGTCCTCGTTCTCGACGTGGCCCGGCTCGCCGCCCGCGGCCCGGGAGTGGCCGGCCGTGGCGGTGGCCGGGCGGGCCCGCTCGGGCAGGAAGACCGCTGTGTCGGCGGTCAGGGACGCGATGTCGCCGAGCAGGAAGCGGGCCAGGTCGACGCCGTGCGAGGCCAGGTCCCCGAGAACCCCGCTGCCGCCGCGCTCCCGCTCGTAGCGCCAGGTCAGCGCGGACTCGGGATGGGCGGCGTAGTCGCTGAAGAGACGGATACGGACATGTGTGACGCTGCCGATCCCGCCGGACGCGATCAGTTCGCGGGCGGCCTCGACGGCGGGCGCGTTGCGGTAGTTGAAGCCGACCGTGCCCTGGACTCCGGCCTTGGCGACCGCGTCCGCCACCGTCCGGGCGTCCCCGGCGCTCAGGCCGACCGGCTTCTCGATCCAGATGTGCTTGCCGGCCTCGGCCATCGCGACGGCGATCTCGCGGTGCAGGAAGTTGGGAGCGGTGATGCTGACCGCCCCCACCCGAGGGTCGGCGGCCACGTCGCGCCAGTCCCGGGTCGCCGAAGCGAACCCGAACCGGGCGGCGGCCTCCTCGGCCCGCCCCGGCACCTCATCGGCGACCGTCACGAGCTCCGGGCGCAGGGGGAGCCGCGGATAGTGGTGCCGGACACGGGCGTACGCCTGGGTGTGCACCCGGCCCATCCAGCCGAAACCGACGACGGCGACACCCAGCGCATCCACCATGAAAGCCCCTCTTCGGACCGGTCCCTGCTCTGTCCCGCCCACCCTGGGCGGAGCGGCCGCATCATGTCAACCTTTTGACAGGACAAATGCTCGGAGGCCCGGGGTCTCAGGACCATCACCTCCTTCCACACCCACGGCACTCCGCCGGTCGCCCGGCGCGGAGGCGACAGGGGGTCGCACGGGGCCGCCCGAAACCGGGAGGGGCCCGTCGCGGTAGCGTGGCGATCATGGCGGACTGGGGCCTGCGACAGGCGACGGAGTCGGACATCGAGAACGTCGCCGGGTTGCGTGCCGTGGTGTTGCGTGCCGACCTGGAGCGGCTCGGACGGTACGACGAGCAGCGGGTGCGACAGCGGCTGCGGGACGGGTTCGACCGGGCGCACACCTGGGTGATCGAGGTGGAGGGCGCGTTCGCCGGCTGCGTGGCACTGCGACCGGCCGGGGACGCCCGGTGGCTGGAGCACTTCTACCTCGCCCCGGAGCTCCAGGGCAGCGGCATCGGCACGGGCGTACTGCGCGGGCTGCTGGAGCGGTGCGACCGGAGCGGTGACCTCGTCCGGCTGAACGTGCTGCGGGGCAGTCCGGCCCGACGGCTGTACGAGCGGCACGGGTTCACCGTCGAGAGCGAGGATCGCGTGGACGTCTTCATGGTGCGCGAACCGGCGCCGGCCCGGCCCGGGCCCGGCCGGAGCCCCCTGACCGACGACCGGGCCCGGGGGTGACCCCTCGTCCCGCCGGCCGCGGTTCTCAGCGCCGCCGGCGGGACAGCCACGCCGCGGCCACGGCGCCGGAGACGTTGTGCCAGACGGAGAAGACCGCCGCCGGCAGCGCCGCCAGCGGGCTGAAGTGGGCGGTGGCCAGAGAGGCCGCGAGGCCGGAGTTCTGCATGCCGACCTCGAAGGCCATGGCACGGCTCGCCGGTTCACCGAGCCGGCCGAGGCGCCCGGCGCCGTAACCGAGCGCCAGTCCGAGGCCGTTGTGCAGCACCACGGCGACGAACACCAGCCCGGCGGCCGACTTGATCGCGTCGGCGCTGCCCGCCACCACCACCGCCACGATCACCGAGATCGTCAGCGCGGACAGCCAGGGCAGCGCCGGCAGCGCCCGCTCCACGTACCGCCCCGCCAGCAGCCGTACGGCCAGGCCCGCCAGGACCGGCAGCAGCACCGTCTTGAGGATGTCGGTGACCATGGACCCCGCGTCCACCGGCAGGTACTCGCCGGCCAGCAGCAGCGTCAGCGGCGGAGTGACCAGCGGGGCGACGAGCGTCGAGACGGTCGCGACGGAGACCGACAGGGCCACGTCACCCCGGGCCAGGTACGTCACCACGTTGGACGCCGTGCCGCTGGGCGCGCAGCCGACGAGGATCACACCGGCGGCGAGCTGCGGCGGCAGGTCGAGCAGGTGGGCTACGGCCCAGCCGAGCCCGGGCATGATGACGTAGTGCGCGACCAGGCCGAGGGCCACCGCCCAGGGACGCTTGGCGACCCCGCGGAAGTCCTCCGGGGTCATGGTGATGCCCATGCAGAACATCACGACACCCAGGAGGTACGGCACCGACTCGCTCCACCCGGTGAAACTCCCGGGGAGCAGCAGGCCGAGGGCGCCGGCCGCGAGGACGAGGACCGGGAAGACGGTGACGGCACGCCGCGCGGAGCGGTCGCCGGTGGCGTCGTTGACGTCGTTGCCGAGGTGTTCGGGTCGTTCGGGTCGTTCGGTTCGCACCGTGCGAGGAAACGCCTGGTGCGCGGGGCGACGCAAAGCCGTCTCGCGATGTGATCATCGGGACGGCCGGCGCTGTGAAGCATGCCTCCCGTACGTCGCCGGACGCCGCGTGGCGGGACGGGCGGCGGCTCCGCCCCACTCCGCGGATGAGGTAGGGTCGACCTGCGCGATCACACGAGAAGCACAGAACGTGGGACGCGCACCGGGACGTGGCGCAGCTTGGTAGCGCACTTGACTGGGGGTCAAGGGGTCGCAGGTTCAAATCCTGTCGTCCCGACTCGTGAGAGTCGAAGGTCAGGGCCGGTTTCGGAGGTATCCGGAACCGGCCCTTGATCATTTCCGTGGGCCAGGCGTGACCGCCTGCACCTCGCTGCTCACCGCCGAGGCCGAGCGCGGGGGACTGGGTGCGGCACGCGCACGCGCGAAGGCGACCCAGGCGCACGAAGGCGACCCACGCACACGAAGGCGGCTCCGCGAACGGAGCCGCCTTCGCGCCTGCGCCGGTCGGCGGCGGCGCCCGTCGACCCCCGTGCGGCGGGCGCCGCGTGGCCGGAGACGTCACCCTTCCCCCGAAAGGTGGCGTCCCCGGCCGTCCACCCCCGGCGCCGGACTGTGGCCGGTCGTGGCCCGGTGCGTTCAGCCGGCGGTCACCAGCACATGACCGCCGTCTCGCCCGCACCCCAGGAGGAGTACAGACGCACCCGGACGACATAGCGGCGGCCCTTGACGAAACGGGCCCTGATCGTGGCGTTGCGGGGCGTTCCCCCGTCGTCCAGACCGGCGAGGTAGCGGGGCACACCGTCCCGCTCCTCGAAGATCACGACGACGGCGTCGCTGTCACCGAAGGTGCCCACGGAGTACTCCCGGGTCTCCGGCGGGTCCACCCGGAAGTCGGCCTGCTCGCCCGGTCCGAGCCCGAGCGGCACCGAACGGAACGGCACCAGGGGCCCCGGCCGGCCGACGGGCGGGTACCAGCGCAGGGCGAACTCCTTGTCGGCGGCGGAGAGGGTGCCGGGGGGACGCAGGCCCGAGCGGTAGTGCTCGGGCTCCAGTATCAGCCCTGACGGGAAGGCGTACTCCATGATCGACTGCGGGTCCCAGACCGGACCGTTGACCTCGTCGGTGTCGAGCTTGCGCAGGATGTTGTGGAAGGTCCGCTCCCGGCTCCAGTGGTTCGGCGGGCCCGCCAGTTCGGCGTAGACGGCCTCGTCGTCCCAGAGGATGCCCGCGAACGGGCTCTGGTGCTCGTGCAGCATGCCGAGCGCGTGCCCGATCTGGTGCAGAGCCGTCGCGCGCTCCCCGGACGCGGTCAGGTCCCAGCCGAAGTTCATCGTACGGTCGTTCAGACCGACCCGGAGCGCGTCCTTGCCCACCGCCGACCAGGACCCGTCGCCGGGCTGGAAGCCGATGCGCAGCTCCGCCTCCGAGCGGTCGCCGACCTCGGCGAGGACCAGCCCGATCCCGAGGTCCTGCCATTCCCGGAAGCAGTCGCGCACCACGTCCCGCTGCTCGTCGGTGCCCACCCACGACACCCGTCGCGGCCGGCCCGTGCCCGGCATGGGAACGACGGAGGAGTCGGTGTCGCCGCCCAGGAAGCAGTAGTGCAGCACGGTGCCGTTGACCCACATCCGCTGCCCGCCGACGAGCGCGGCGAGGCGCTCGGCGGCCAGCCCCGGCGCGAACGCGGGGGGAGGCTGCTGCGCGAGCGAGCAGTAGCGTGCGGTCATGGCCCCAGACTGCCGTCCGGCCCGGTCCGGGCGCCTGAGTCGGGGGGTACTCAAGTCGCCCTGTATCAGGAATGAGTATGCCGACTCCTGTTCCCGTGACGACTTCTCTGCGGGACGCCAAGACGCTTCGGACACCCTGGCCGTTCACCGGGCGGGGTGACGAACTGGAGCTGGTGCGCCGGTCCGTGACCGCCGGGCGTGGCGGCATCGTGGTGACGGGCCCGGCCGGCTGCGGCAAGACCAGGCTCGTGACGGAGGCCGTCCGCGGCACCGACTGCGCCAGGGCGGCCGGGACGCCCGAGACCCGGCAGATTCCCTTCGCCGCCTTCGCCCACCTGCTGCCCGAGAGCGTCACCCTGCACCGAGCTGTCCACCTCCTGTCCGGTGTACGGCTGCTGCTGGTCGACGACGCGCACCTGCTCGACGACGCCTCCGCCGCCCTCGTGCACCAGCTCGCCGTGCACGGCCGTACCCGGCTCCTGGTCGTCGCCACGGAGGGCGTCCCCGCGCCGGGCGCAGTGTCCCGGCTGTGGTCCGGCGAGCTGTTGCCGCGCCTCGCCCTGGAGCCGCTGCCCCGCGAGGACACCGCCGAACTGCTCGCGGCCGGTGCGGACAGCGCCCTGGAGCCGCTCACCGCCGACCGGCTGCACCGCCTGTGCCAGGGCGATCTGCGGCTGCTGCGCGAGCTGTTGACCGCCGTGAGCGAGCAAGGGCTGCTCACCCCGGTCCCGGACACGGGCCGGCGGGCGTGGCGTGGGCCGGTGCCGGTCACCGCGACCGTACGGGAGCGGACCGCCCATGTCCTGGACCGCGCCCGCGTCGAGGAGCGCGAGACGCTCGAACGCCTCGCCTTCGCCGAGCCGCTCCCCCTCGACCTGGACACCTTCGACGTATGGACCCTGGAGCGGCTGGAGGCCGAGGGCCTGGTCACCGTCGACGACCACGGCGCCACGCGTCTCGCCCACCCGCTGCACGGCCCGGTGCTGCGCGCCGCCGCCGGACGGCTGCGGTCCCGGCGCCTGGCCCGCACCCCGGACCAGTGCGGCCCCGCCCTGGCCGCGGAGGAGGAGGCGCTGGCCCTGTGCGTCGAGCGGGCCGACGTACGGGCGTTGGACACGCCCGTGGGGGAGTGGCTGGCGGCCGAGGGCGCGCCGCTGCCGGCGGGTTACGCGGCGCTGCGCGCCCGGTTCGCACGCCTGCGCGGCCGGCTGTACGAGGCCGCGGCCTGGGCCCGCGAGGGCCTGCGCGCCAGCCCCGACGACGCACTCTGCCATGAGGAACTCGCCCTGGCCGCCGCCCAGTCGGGAGACGCGACGGCGGAGAGCCGCGGGGCGGCCGCGGCCTGGGCGGCCGCCGCCCGCGGCGACCTCGACGAGGCGGTCCGGGCGGCCGCCGGCGCCGGGGACCCGTACGACGCCGTCCGGCTCGGTGCCCCCGAGTGGGCGGCCGGCCGGCTCACCGGTGTCTTCGCCGCGCACGCCGACGCCCTCACGCGGGGCGACGGACCGGCGCTGGACCGGGTGGCCGGGGAACTGGAGCGCCGCGGGTTCCTGCTCTTCGCGGCCGAGGCGCACGCCCAGGCCGTACGCGTCCACCGCGACCCGGGCGCGGCCCGTACCGCCCGCACCCGGGCCGTCGCCCTCGCCCGGCGCTGCCAGGGCGCCCGCACCCCCGCGCTGTCCGGTCCGGCGCTCGGTGAACTCACCGCCCGCCAGCGGCAGATCGTCACGCTGGCCGCCGCCGGCCTGAGCAACCGGCAGATCGCGGAGAGACTCACCCTCTCCGTCCGCACGGTCGGCAACCACCTCTACGGCGCCTACACCCGCCTCGGCGCCGGAGACCGGGGCGCGCTGCCCTGGCTGATGGAGCTGCCCGAGCCGCAACCCGCCTGACGCCGTGGCGGGCGGGTGGTCCTCAGGCCGCCCCGAACGCGGAGAACGCCCATCCCGTGGCCTGGTGCACGGAGTCGTCCGGCAGCGCCGCCCGCGCGTCGCGCAGCGCCTCCGCCAGGGACAGCCCCGCGTCCAGCCCCTTGTGCAGCGCCAGCATCAGCGGCACCACCGCCGCGTCGTTGACCGGCGCGCTGCACGCCACCACCCCGGCCGTGCCCAGCGGCAGCAGCGCGGTGACCAGCCCGAGCAGCTCGTCCGCCCCGACCGACGCGAACCGGGCCGTGTCGCAGCAGGACAGGATGATCCGGTACGGGCTGCGGTCCAGGCGCTCGAAGTCGTGCACGATGAGCGGCCCGTCCGCCATCCGCAGCGACGAGAACAAGGGGCTGTCCGCGCGGAACGTCCCGTGCGCGGCGATGTGCGCCAACGCGGCCCCGTCCAGCTCCCGCAACACCCGCGGCACCCGCGCGGCGTCCCCCTCCAGCACGGTGGCCCCGCCGCGCCGCCCGACGCTCCCCTCCGGGCGGGCGTGCCGCGCCCCGCGTGCCGCGCCCGGCGTCGCCGTGGCGGCATCCCGGTCGCGCGCGGGGTGTTCCCGCGTCCTGTCGGCACCGTCCTCGGCACAGGCCCCGGCACAGGCCCCGGTGCGGGCCGCCGTACAGGACCCGGCACAGGCCTCCGCACAGGCCCCGGTCGAGTCGTCGGGCCGCCGCGGTGCCGGTGCGCGTCCGTCTCCGTCCGACGGGCGGGCCGTTCCGCCGCTGCGTCCGGCGGGTGAAAGGGCCGGCGCCGCGTCGTCCTGCGGAGACCGGCGGCCGGCGGCACGCGGGCCGGGGGTCCCGGCGGCAGCCGACGGCGTGGGACCCGCGTACCGGCCATCGGCCGGGGGCATGCCTGCCCCGGGGCCCTCCGGCGCGGTCGGGTCCCCGTGCCCGTCCCGGGGCGACGGCACCCACGCCTCCTCGACACCGCCCCCCACACCGCCCTCGGTGTCGGACGTCCGCGACGCCGCCCCGTACCGGTCGGCGAGTTCCGGCACCTCGGCCCCGCCGCTCGCCAGCCCCGGCCCGCGTACCAGGACCTGGCGGCCGCCGGGCGGGGGAGTGGTCTCCTTGGCGCGCAGCCAGCTGCTCGCCGACGGCGACACGCTCAGGACCCGTTCGCGCAGGGCGGGCAGCAGGGCCCACGGCACCCGGTGCAGCCGGCCCGGCGGGACCACGACGACCGGGCCGGAGCCCAGGTGCTCCGCGGCGGGACCCAGCAGAAGTTCCTGGAGGCGCGCGCCCGCCGCCTCCACCAGGGGCAGCCGGGCCTCCGCACCCGGGTGCGCCAGCCGCCGCAGCCCGGCCTGCACGTGCTCGGCCTCCCGCTCCGCCTCGGCCAGCAGCCCCGCCTCGAACCGTCGTACCCTGCCCTGCCCGCACAGCAGTACGTGCACCCGTCCGTCCAGCACGGCCAGCTCCACCAGCCGCACGTCGTCGCCCAGCCGCCGCAGCAGGCGTCCCACGTCGAACCGGTCGCCGTCGCCGGGCGCCTCGCCCCGCATGTGCAGGGTGCGGGAGCGGATCTCCCGCTCCAGGCGCCGCTGTTCGCGCTCCAGCGCGGGCACGGGCCGGCCACCGTCCGTCCGGGCCGCCTCCGCGCGCGCGGCGATCTCACGGAACGCCGTCATGCCGCTCAGCAGCGCGGGGTCGGCCGGCGGCCGGGTCGGCGGCGCGGACAGCACCGTCGCCCGCCAGCGCTCGCTCCACACCAGCAGCCGCCGCGGCCCGCCCGAGACCAGACTCGCCCGCTGCGCCAGTGCCGCCAGCTCCGCCCCCTGCGCGGTCGCCCGTGCCCTCAGCTCCGAGGCCCCCAGCGTCATCCGGTGGTCGTCGAGGACGTCCAGACCCCGCCGGCAGGCCTCCAGCACGCCCCGCGCCGAACCGGCCGCCCGCGCGCGCAGCGCCTGCGCCGCCCAGCCCGTCATCCGCGCCAGCGGCGGCCCGCCGTGCCGACTGCGCGCGGCGACCGCCAGGTGCCGTTCCGCGTCCGCCGTCCAGCCGAGACCCAGCGCGATCCGGCCCGCGAGCAGCGACGCCTCCGGCGCGGCCGGCGCACCGAAGGCCGCCAGCCGCTCCGCCACCGCGGCCGCGTCCGCGACCAGCCGTCCCGACCCGCGCCCCGTCGCGACCCGCGCCTCGATCAGCACCAGCCGGGCGTGTGTCTCGTACCAGGTGCGCCGCTGCCCGGCGAACAGCCGTACGGCGACCGCCGCGCGCGCGAGCGCGGTCTGCGGATCGCCCGCCAGCCGCGCCGCCCGCGCCGCGACCAGCAGCAGCTCCGCCTTGCGGGTGGACTGCCCGCCGATCCCGTCCAGCGCGGCGATCGCCCCGTCCGCCTCGGTCAGTGCCTCCGGAGCGAGCCCCGCCGCCATCAGCACCTCGCAGCGCCGGATGGTGAGCATGAACGTCGGCGTGCCCAGCTCGGCGTACCGCTCCTCGGCCTCGTCCAGCAGCCGCAGCGCCGCCGGCACGTCACCGGACCGGAACGCCGCGAGCCCCCGGCTCTCCACCGCGTCGGCCTTGTCGTGCTCCTGTCCCGTGGTGTCCCACAGCGCCTCCGCCGCGGTGAAGTCGGCGTCCGCCCGGTCCACCGCGCCCAGCGCCAGGTGCACGGTGGCCCGCAGGGTCAGCGCCCGTGCCGTCCAGATCACGTCGTCCACCTGCCGCAGCACCTGGATCGCCCGTCGTACGTCCTCCAGCGCCTCGCCGTGCCGGCCCAGCACCCACCACACGTACGCACGCCGGTACAGCACCCGCGCCCGGGTGTGCCCGGTGCCGCGCGCCACCCCCCGCTCGAACGCCGCGAGGCCCTCCCGGGTGCGTCCGGAGTGCACCAGCGCCACCCCGAGCGTGGCCAGTACGTCCGCCTCCCGTTCGGCGGAGTCCGCGCGGGCCGCGAGGTCGCGGGCCCGCCGCAGATGGGCCAGGGCCCGCCGGGTGTCGCCGAAGTCCCGCTGCCAGATGCCGATCACCTGATGGGCGATCGAGGCGTGCAGCGGTGAGGGGTCGGCCCTGAGCAGTTCCTCCGCCCGCGCCAGCGCCTCGCCCGGGGCGGCGAACACCATCGGCAGCAGTTGGAGAACCGAGTCGTTTCCCGCTGTCACCCCACGGATGGTAGTGCTCCGCAACCGCGCCACACAGGTTCGAGTCTGTATCAATCAGCCACCCCCGGACTCTGATTGACGACCGTCGCCGAGACCGTGGCCGAGACTGTCGGCGCGACCGTCGCCACCAGCGCCGCCCCAGTGGAGGAAATGCCATGGCACCACAGAGATTCCGCGAACAGTTCGACCAGATCCAGCGCTCGATGCCGGGCGTCCCTCTGGCGATGGGGCCGGACGACTCGGCCGAGTTCTTCTACGAGAAGGGCGTCGTCCTCGCCCGCGACGGCGAGGAGGCCCGCATCGTCGAGGACACCGTGCGCGACCACTTCACCGCGATGGCCGACCTCACCCCGGACCACGTACGCCGGGCGAGCCCCGAGTCCAACCGCACCGGCATCACCCGCATCCAGGTCGCCGACCCCGGCGAGGGCGGCCGGGGCGGCGACCCCACCGTCGCCCACGCCATGCGCTCCCTCAGGACGATGGAAGGACGCGCCGGCCGCCGCCTGATCAGCCGCAACCACGTGGTCTCCATCGCGGTCAACGCCTGCCCCGGCGACGAACCCGTCCCCGTACCCGTCAGCGAACCGCCGAACCCGGCCGCCGCCGAGACGCCGTACGACGCCCGGACCGCCGTCGGCGTCCTCGTCGTCGACACCGGCCTCATGCACGACTACCGGTCCTGCCCCATGCTGGCCCACACCGACGGCGACGCCCAGATCAGGGAGTGCGACGACGACGGCGTCCTCCAGCAGTACGTCGGCCACGGCACCTTCATCGCCGGACTCGTCGCCGCCGTCGCCCCCAACACCGAGGTCACCGTCCTGGGCACCCTCAACGACGCGGGCGCCATCCTGGAGTCGGAGCTGGGCGAGAAGCTCTTCGAGGCCGTCGACCGGGGCGGCTGGCCCGAGGTCCTCAGCCTCTCCGCCGGCACCTCCAACGGCCGCACCGACGGCCTGCTCGGCGTCCACGCCTTCATGGAGGAACTGCGCGAACAGCGCACCCTGCTGGTCGCGGCCGCCGGCAACAACGCCAGCGCCACGCCCTTCTGGCCCGCCGCCTACGCGGATCTGCCCGGCTGGGAGAACTCCGTCCTGTCTGTCGGCGCGCTGCGCGGCGACGGCGAGTTCGGAGCCTGCTTCAGCAACCACGGCGGCTGGGTCAAGGTTTACGCCCCGGGCGAGCGCCTCACCAGCGCCTTCACCGGCTTCAGAACACCCGTGCCGTACGTCTACCAGCACTCCACCTACGACGCCTGCCGGTACGGCTTCGCCTACGCCTGCACCTGCCAGTACCCCCGGCACCACGGGGTGCTCAGCGAGCCCGGCGAGGCACCCGCCAAGCCGGACCAGGTGATGTTCGAGGGGCACGCGCAGTGGAGCGGCACCTCCTTCGCCACCCCCGTGGTCGCGGGCCTGGTCGCCTCCCACATGACGGAGCACGAGGAGCGGGACCCGCGCGCGGCCCGCGAGCAACTGCTCAGGGCCAACACCGAGTACGCGGAAGTGCGCGGGGCGCACGTGCCCGCGCTGCTGCCGCCCACCTGGAGCCCGGTCACCCTCGACCCGCCGTCCGATGGGGCGTGAGCGGCCCGATGCCGGGCGGAACCACCCACTCCACGGCGTACGATGGCGTGTCGTACACGAGGGGTGGGACCGTGGACCGTGCAGATGTCGGGGTGCTCGTCCAGTTGGCCGCCGACGGGGACGCGGCCGCCTGGAAGTCACTGGTGGACGGGCTGGGCCCGCTGGTGTGGTCCGTCGTACGCGCCCACGGGCTGTCCGACGCCGACGCGCACGAGGTGTACCAGACCGCCTGGTTCAAGTTCGCCCAGCACCTGGGGCGGATCCGCGAACCGGAGAAGACCGGTTCCTGGCTGGCGAGCACGGCACGGCACGAGTGCCTGAAGCTGCTCAAGGCGTCGAGGCGGTGGACACCGACCGACGACCCGCAGCTGCTCGACCGGCCGAGCGAGGAGCGTACGCCCGAGGAGTCGGTGCTCGACTCCGAGGAAGCCGCCGCGCAGACCGAGCGCGTGCGTCGGCTGTGGCAGGAGTTCGAGCAGATGGGCGAGCGGTGCCGCCAGTTGCTGCGGGTACTGATCTCCTCGCCGCCGCCCAGTTACCAGGAGGTGTCCGCCGCGCTGGGAATCGCGGTGGGCAGCATCGGGCCGATGCGCCAGCGCTGTCTGCGCCGGCTGCGCGCCCGTCTAGAGGCACGGGGGACGATATGAGCGACAGGCACGACGACTTCGGGGACGAACGGTCCGATCAGGCCTTCTCGGACGACGAACTCGCCACCGGTCTCCTGGAGGAGGAGCTCCGGCAGGCCGCGGCGATCCTCGACCCGGTCCCGGCCGGACTGCGGCAGGTCGCCGTCGACGCCTTCGCGCTGCACGACCTGGACGCCCGCGTCGCCGAGCTGACCTTCGACTCGCTGGTCGACGGCATCCCGGTCAGAGGTGAGACGGACCCGCCGCGGATGCTGACCTTCCGCGCGGACGAGGTGACCGTCGACGTCGAGGTGACCGCGGACGGCCTGATCGGCCAGGTGCTGCCGCCGGGCCCGGCCCGGATCGAGGTGCTGAGCGGGCCGCTGGCCCATGCCCGGCTGGCGGCGGACGACATGGGCCGGTTCACCGGCGAGGCCCCGCCCACCGGCCCGTTCGCGCTGCGGCTGCTGACCGGCCGGGAGGTGGTCGTGACGGAGTGGCTGCGCGCCTGAGCCCGCCACCTGTCAGTACCTGGCCCCGGACCAGACGCAGGGCAGGGTGCGCGGCCCGCGGATCATGGTCTTGCGGCGCCAGGCCACCTGGTCGGCGGGGACCGCGAGCCGCAGCCCCGGCAGCCGCTCCAGCAGCGTGTCGACGAGCAGCTCGGTCTGCGTCCGGGCGAGGACGGCACCCGTGCAGAAGTGGTGCCCGTTGCCGAAGGCCAGGTGCGGGTTGGGATCGCGGTCGAAGTCGATCCGGTCGGGGTCGGGGAAGACGTCCGGGTCCCGGTTGGCGGCGAGGTAGGACACGTACACGGGATCGCCGGCACCGACGCGCACCCCGTGCACGTCGACGTCCTCCAGGGCGATGCGGGCGAGCCCCACCGAGGTCCGGTGCGAGATCCAGCGCAGCAGCTCGTCCAGGGCCTTGCCCCGCGCCTCGGGACGCTCCCGCATCCGGGCCATCAGCTCGGGGCGGGTCAGCAGCAGGTACAGCATCTGCCCCACGTTGTGGGTGACGGCCTCGCCGCCGATCTGCAGCGGCCCGGCCAGGCCCACCGCCTCCGTCTCGTCGACCTCTCCGCGGCCCACGGCGGCGCCGAGCATCGAGTACACGTCGTCGCCGGTGCCGTCGGCGCGGGCCCGGACGGTCTGCGTGATCCACCCGTACAGGCCCTGCTTCGCCCGCTCGGCGGCCTCGGCGCCGCCCGAGGTGGAGATGATCTGCCGAGTCCACGCGTGCACGCGCTCCCGGTCGGCGGCCGGCACCCCCATCACCTCGCTGACCACGGCGATCGGGAAGGGCTCCAGGACCCGCTCGACCAGGTCCGCCGGCGGCCCGTCCCGGACGACCCCGTCCACCAGGCCGTCGAGGATCTCCTGCGCCCGGGGCCGCAGCTTCTTCGCCGCGCCCACGGTGAAGGCCCCCGCGACCGCGCGTCGCAGCCGGTTGTGGTCGGGCTGGTCGGCGAAGGCGAGCGAGCCGGGGCGTGGCTTGAAGTGCGGGGCGAGCCGCGTGACCTGGCGCTTCGTCACCTCCGCCCGCCCGAACCGCGGATCGTTGGTGATCGCCTTCACGTCGTCGTACCGGGTGGCCAGCCACGCCCAGCCCTCGCCGTGCGGCAGCCGTACGCGGGTCAGCGGCCCCTCGCGCATCAGATCGGCGAGGACCGGGTCGAACCGAGGACCGTCCAGATCGAGGGCGGGCCACTCCCGTACCGGGGGCGGGGACTGGCCGGTCGGCGTGGTGGTCTCCTGCGTCATGCACCCACCCTCACCGTGCCCCGGGGCGGCTGTCGCGCGGGAGTGCTCCAGCCGGTGGGCGGACGGTGGGCGGACGGTGGGCGGACGGTGGCCGGCCCCGGTGGTCAGTCCGACACGGCGTCGACGAGCGCCGCCAGTGACCCGGCGAGGCGCGACAGGCCGGGCCCGGCCGGACCGCCCGGCTCGGTCATGTAGGTGTCCCGGCGGATCTCCACCATCAGGGCGACGACCTCGCGCCGCTTCCCGTAGAAGTCCAACGGCACGTACGCCCCGCTGAACGGGCTGTCCAGTCCCGTCTCCCCGCACGGGGCGAACGCCTCCCGGGCGGCGGCGAGCAGCTCGGACGGCGTGTGGAACTCGTCGGTGCCCAGGCAGACCGGCGGGCGCGGGCCCTCGCCGTGCAGCTCGTAGGGGAGCGGCTCGGTGGGGTAGGAGTGCACGTCGATGATCACGGCCCGTCCGGTGGCCGCGAGCCGGCCGGCGACCGCCTCGGTCATCGCCCGCGCGTACGGCCGGAAGTACCGCTCGATCAGCGGTTCCGGGTCGGTGCCCTCGGGCCGCAGGACCTCACGGTGCGATGTGCGCGTGTACACGGCGCCCATTCCGACGGCCGTCATCTCCTCCCGCTCGTCCGGGAACCGCTCCGGGTCGACGACCAGCCGCGAGGTCCCGTTGACGAAGCGCCAGGGCGTGAGGCGCGCCGTCCCGGCCGCCGTCCCGGCGATCCGGGCGGTGTGCGAGTCGGTGATGTGGTCCAGCTCGCGCTCCAGCGCCGCGTCGTCCAGGACGATGCCGGGGCGGACGTCGGCGGGTATCCGCCGCGAGGAGTGCGGCACGTGGAGGATCACGGGCGACGCGGGGGCGCCGGGGACGATCTCGAAGGACGCGGGGGCGTCGGACATGGGGCTTGCTCCACGAAGACGAGGGGACGAGACGGACGGCACCCCGCCTCCGTGCGAACGGAGACGGGGTGCCGTGGGCCGTCGGGCGGGCCGAGGATCAGGCGAGGGACGCCAGCGCCTCGTTCCACGTGGCCGACGGGCGCATGACCTCGGCGGCCTTGGCCGGGTCGGGCTGGTAGTAGCCGCCGATCTCGGCCGGCTTGCCCTGGACGGCGTTCAGCTCGTCGACGATGCGCTGCTCACTCGCGGCCAGCGACTCGGCGAACGGGGCGAAGGCCTTCGCCAGGTCGGCGTCGTCGGTCTGCTTGGCCAGCTCCTGCGCCCAGTACAGGGACAGGAAGAAGTGGCTGCCGCGGTTGTCGATGCCACCGACGCGACGGGTCGGCGACTTGTCCTCGTTGAGGAAGGTCGCCGTGGCGCGGTCGAGGGCGTCGGCGAGGACCTTGGCGCGGGCGTTGCCCGTGACCTCGGCGTACTGCTCCAGGGACGGCACCAGGGCGAAGAACTCACCGAGGGAGTCCCAGCGCAGGTAGTCCTCCTTGACCAGCTGCTGCACGTGCTTGGGCGCGGAACCGCCGGCGCCGGTCTCGAAGAGGCCGCCGCCCGCCATCAGCGGGACGACCGACAGCATCTTGGCGCTGGTGCCCAGCTCCAGGATCGGGAACAGGTCGGTCAGGTAGTCGCGCAGCACGTTGCCGGTGACGGAGATGGTGTTCTCACCGCGGCGGATGCGCTCCACCGACAGCTTGGTCGCCTCCACGGGGTCGAGGATCCGGATGTCCAGGCCCTCGGTGTCGTGCTCCGGCAGGTACGCCTTGACCTTGGCGATCAGGTTGGCGTCGTGGGCGCGGCCCTCGTCCAGCCAGAAGACGGCCGGGTCGCCGGTGGCGCGGGCGCGGGTGACGGCCAGCTTGACCCAGTCGCGGATCGGGGCGTCCTTGGTCTGGCAGGCGCGGAAGATGTCACCGGCGGAGACCGTCTGCTCCAGGACGGCGGTGCCGTTCTGGTCGACCAGGCGGACCGTGCCCGTGCCCGGGATCTCGAAGGTCTTGTCGTGGCTGCCGTACTCCTCGGCCTTCTGTGCCATGAGGCCGACGTTCGGGACCGAGCCCATGGTGGAGGGGTCGTAGGCGCCGTTGGCGCGGCAGTCCTCGATGACGGCCTGGTACACCCCGGCGTAGGAGGAGTCCGGGATGACGGCGAGGGCGTCCTGCTCCTGGCCGTCCGGGCCCCACATGTGGCCGGAGGTGCGGATCATGGCCGGCATGGAGGCGTCGATGATGACGTCGGAGGGCACGTGCAGGTTGCTGATGCCCTTGTCGGAGTCGACCATCGCCAGCTCCGGGCCCTCGGCGAGCTCGGCGTCGAAGGAGGCCTTGATCTCGGCGCCCTCGGGCAGGGACTCGAGGCCCTTGTAGATGCCGCCCAGGCCGTCGTTCGGGGTGAGGCCGGCCTGGGCGAGCGCCTCGCCGTACTGGGCGAAGGTCTTCGGGAAGAAGGCACGGACCACGTGGCCGAAGATGATCGGGTCGGAGACCTTCATCATCGTGGCCTTCAGGTGCACGGAGTACAGGATGCCCTCGGACTTGGCGCGGGCGATCTGGGCCGTGAGGAACTCGCGCAGCGCGGCGACGCGCAGCACGGAGGCGTCGACGACCTCGTCCTTCTTCACGGGGACGGACTCGCGCAGCACCGTGGTGGTGCCGTCGTCGCCGACCAGCTCGATCCGCAGCGTGCCGTCCTCGGTGATCACCGTGGACTTCTCGGTGGAGCGGAAGTCGTTCTCGCCCATGGTCGCGACGTTCGTCCTGGACTCGGCGGTCCAGGCGCCCATGCGGTGCGGGTGGTTCTTGGCGTAGTTCTTCACCGAGGCCGGGGCGCGGCGGTCGGAGTTGCCCTCGCGCAGGACCGGGTTGACCGCGGAGCCCTTGACCTTGTCGTAGCGGGCGCGGATGTCGCGCTCCTCGTCGGTCTTCGGGTCGTCCGGGTAGGCCGGCAGCGCGTAGCCCTGGCCCTGCAGCTCGGCGATCGCGGCCTTGAGCTGCGGGATGGACGCCGAGATGTTCGGCAGCTTGATGATGTTGGCCGCGGGGGTCTTGGCGAGCTCGCCGAGCTCCGCGAGGGCGTCCGGGATGCGCTGGTCCTCGGTCAGGTACTCCGGGAACAGGGCGATGATGCGGCCGGCCAGCGAGATGTCGCGGGTCTCGACCGCGACACCCGCCTGCGAGGCGTATGCCCGGACCACCGGCAGGAACGAATACGTCGCCAGGGCCGGGGCCTCGTCAGTGTGTGTATAGATGATGGTCGAGTCAGTCACCGGGTGCTCCGCTCCACGTCTGCAACATTGCTCGACATCAAGATATCTCGTGATCGCCCCGGGCTCGACAGGGGCCGTGCGGAGATTCCGGACAACCGGCCGCGCGACCCCTGTCGAACAAATGGACGAATCGGTGAGTGGGTGGGTGACGCGAGAGGCGAAGGGCCCGGTGAACGGGGGGCGTATCAGTGGGGATCAGCCGAGCGGGACGACGTCCTCGCCCGCCCGCTGCTGCGGGAACACCACGGTCCCCTGCTGGAGCGCGACCCTCCGGGCGGGCGCCGGAATACGGATGTCCTCCTCGCGGTAGCGCCGGTGCAGGCGCTTGATGAACTCGTGCTTGATCCGGTACTGGTCGCTGAACTCGCCGACGCCCAGGATCACCGTGAAGCCGATCCGCGAGTCGCCGAACGTGTGGAAGCGCACCGCGGGCTCGTGCTCCGGCACCGCGCCGGTGATCTCGGTCATCACCTCGGCGACCACCTCGGTCGTCACCCGCTCCACGTGCTCCAGATCACTGTCGTAGGAGACGCCGACCTGGACCAGGATGGTCATCTGCTGCTCGGGCCGCATGAAGTTGGTCATGTTCGACTTCGCGAGCTGGCCGTTCGGGATCACGACCAGGTTGTTGGACAGCTCGCGGACGGTGGTCTGCCGCCAGTTGATGTCCTCGACATAGCCCTCCTCGCCGCTGCTGAGCTGGATGTAGTCACCCGGCTGCACGGTCTTCGAGGCCAGGATGTGGACGCCCGCGAAGAGGTTGGCCAGCGTGTCCTGAAGGGCCAGCGCGACGGCCAGACCGCCGACACCCAGGGCGGTGAGCAGCGGCGCTATGGAGATGCCCACCGACTGCAGCATCACCAGGAAGCCGATGGAGAGCACCAGGATGCGGGTGATGTTGACGAAGATGGTGGCCGACCCGGCGACCCCGGAGCGGGACAGCGTCACCGTGCGCACCAGACCGGCGACCACCCGGGCCGCCGACACCGTCACCACGAAGATCAGCAGCATCGTCAGCACCTGGTTGACGCCGTGCTGCACCGCCCGCGTCAGCGGCAGCGCCGCGGCCGCACCCGCCACGCCGCCCGCGACCGCCGCCCACGGCGCCACGGTGCGCAGCGCCGCCACGATGACGTCGTCGCCGCCCCAGCGGGTGCGCCCGGCGTGTCCGGCCAGCCAGCGCAGCAGCACGCGCAGCAGGAACGCGCCCAGGAGGCCCGCCGCCAGCGCGATGCCGGCGGGTACCAGGTGGTCCATGGTCGGGTCGTCCGTCACCGGCCACCTCCAAGGGGCACGGCCGCGGCGAAGTCCCTCGCCGACGGCCGGATGTGAAGTCTCGTCACGTCGTCACCTGCTCGATACCTGCTGGACTGGGAATGCGCGATCGCCCCGGCCCGCAAGGCAGTTCGACCGGCGCGACCGTTCATCCTGCCGTATCCCGAGCAGTGGTCGGTACCGCGCACAGGAGCGCGGAGGAGCATGGCGAGGCGTTTCGGCCTCAGATCACCCTCATCCGTACCAGCGCGGCCAGCGTCAGCGCCCCCGGCAGCAGCGGCAGCCACACGGTCATCAGCCGGAACGCGAGCACCACCGCGGTGGCCACGGCCGCCGGGCCGCCCGCCGCCACCAGCGCCACGACCAGCGCCGCCTCCACCGAACCGATACCGCCCGGCGTGGGCACCAGCGCCACCGCGACCGTCGCCGCCAGATACGCCACCGCCATGTGCGCGGCCGGCACCGGCAGCCCCAGCGACCGCCCCACCAGGACCAGCGCCGCCGCCTGGAGTGCGGGGAAGGTGAACGCGCCGCCCCACAGCGCCAGCGCCCGCGCCGGGCGGGTGTGCACCGAGCGCGCCTCGCCCAGCGCCGTCCGCAGGAAGGAGACCACCGCCGTACGCAGCCGCGGCACCAGCACGAGCACGCCCGCCGCCACCACCGGCACCGCGCCCGCGGCGATCAGCAGCGGCCCCGCGGCCCCCTCGGGCAGCAGCGTGCCGAACCGCAGCGCGCCGGGGAACGCGATCAGCAGGACGCCCAGCAGGGCGACGCGCCCGACGCTCTCCGCCAGCAGATACAGGGCGAGCGCGGCCGAGGAACGGGCGAGCGGCAGCCCGCACACCGCCATGAACCGCAGGTTGACCGCGCTCGCGCCCAGCCCCGTCGGCAGCAGGTGGTTGGCCGCGCCCGCCGCGAACTGTGTGGCGAGCAGCCGCCGCCGGGGCAGTCGCTCCACCACGGCGCCCTGCCGGGTGCAGGCCGCGGCGACCCAGGTCAGACAGGTCGCGCAGGCCGCGGCCAGCAACCAGGGCCACCGGGCCGTGGCGAGATGGCCGAAGCCCTCGGCGAGCACGGACCGGTGCCGCACCGCGACCACCGTGACCAACAGCGGCGGAAGCACGCAGAAGACCCGCCGGACCAGGCGGACACGGCCGTCGCGGCGGACGGGCGGACGGCCGGGGACGCGGCCGGAGACGGCCGGCTCGGGGAGTTGTACCGCTGTCACACCACAAGACATTCCCCCCGCGGCGCCAACTACGGGTGGCCGACGCGCGGACGACGGCTTACGGATGGCGGGCCGTCGGTCCTTGACCTCAAGGTTGATCGAGGTTCTACCGTCACTCGCATGAGCATGGAGACCACAGCCTGGACCCAGCTGCACAGCGTCATGAACGCCGAGCAGGAACGCCGACCCCTCGCCCGCGCCACACTGCGCCGTATCGGCGCCTTCGCCCGCCCGCACCGCCGCAGCATCGCCCGGTTCGTCCTGCTCGGGGTGGCGACGGCACTGCTCGCCGTCGCCACCCCCGTCCTGGCCGGCCGCGTCGTGGACACGATCGTGTCCGGCGACGACGAGGGCACCGTCGTACGCCTCGCCCTCCTCATCGCACTCATCGCGGTCGCCGAGGCGGCGCTCGGCATCCTCTCCCGCAGACTCTCGGCGAGGCTCGGCGAGGGACTCATCCTCGATCTGCGCACGGCTGTGTTCGATCATGTGCAGCGCATGCCGGTCGCGTTCTTCACACGTACTCGTACGGGAGCGCTGGTCTCCCGTCTCAACAACGACGTCATCGGCGCCCAGCGGGCCTTCAGCAACACCCTGTCCGGCGTGGTCAGCAACCTGGTCACGCTGCTGCTCACCCTCGCCGTCATGCTCACCCTCTCCTGGCAGATCACCCTCCTCGCGCTGGCGCTGCTCCCGGTGTTCGTGCTCCCCGCCCGGCGCATGGGCCGTCGCATGGCCCTCATGCAGCGCGAGGCCGCCACCCTCAACGCCGCCATGGGCACCCGTATGACCGAGCGCTTCTCGGCCCCCGGCGCCACGCTGATCAAGCTGTTCGGCCGCCCCGAGGACGAGTCGGCCGAGTTCGCCGACCGCGCCCGCCGCGTCGCGGACATCGGGGTGCGCACCGCCACCGCCCAGGCGGCGTTCATCACCGCCCTCACCCTGGTCTCCGCCCTCGCCCTGGCTCTCGTCTACGGCCTCGGCGGCTGGTTCGCCCTGCGCGGCACCCTGGACCCGGGCGCCGTCGTGGCGCTCGCGCTCCTGCTGACCCGGCTGTACGCGCCGCTCACCGCGCTCGCCGGGGCCCGCGTGGAGGTCATGAGCGCCCTGGTCAGCTTCGAGCGGGTCTTCGAGGTGCTGGACCTGACCCCGCTGATCGACGAGAAGCCCGACGCCCGCCCCGTCCCCGACGGCCCGGTCGCCGTCGAGTTCGACGACGTCCGCTTCGGCTACCCGTCCGCCGACAAGGTCTCCCTGGCTTCCCTCGAGGAGGTCGCCTCCCTGGACACCCGGGGCGGCGACGAGGTCCTGCACGGCCTCTCCTTCCGCGCCGAACCCGGCCAGACCGTCGCGCTCGTCGGCTCCTCCGGCGCCGGCAAGTCGACCATCGCGGGGCTGCTGCCGCGCCTGTACGACGCCGACGGCGGCACCGTGCGCGTCGGCGGCGTCGACGTCCGCGACCTGGGCGCCCGTTCCCTGCGCGACACCGTCGGCATGGTCACGCAGGACGGCCACCTCTTCCACGACACCGTCCGCGCCAACCTGCTGTTGGCCCGCCCCGAAGCCACCGACACCGAACTGTGGGACGCGCTGCGCCGAGCCCGCCTGACCGACCTCGTACGCTCCCTGCCCGACGGCCTCGACACCGTGGTCGGCGAACGCGGCTACCGGCTCTCCGGCGGGGAGCGCCAGCGCATGACCATCGCCCGGCTGCTGCTGGCCCGCCAGCGCGTCGTCATCCTCGACGAGGCCACCGCCCACCTCGACAACACCTCCGAGGCGGCCGTCCAGGAGGCCCTCACCGAGGCCCTGGAGGGCAGGACGGCCGTCGTGATCGCGCACCGGCTGTCCACGATCCGTGCGGCCGACCAGATCCTGGTGGTCGAGTCGGGCCGCATCGTCGAACGCGGCACCCACGACGAACTCCTGACGGCCGGCGGCCGCTACGCCCAACTGCACCGCACCCAGTTCGGGCGGCGGACACCGGAGAAGGCGGAGAAGGCGGGGACGCTGGAGAAGGCGAGGAAGGCGGAGAAGGCGGGAACGGCGGCGTAGGGGCGCAGGGAGCCAGGGAGGGGGCGGTGCGGAAAAGCACGGCGCGGGCGCTACCGCGGGCCGGCCGGCCCGCCCCGCACGGGCAGGTCCTGCTCGGCCCACACGACCTTCCCCTCGGGCGTCCGGCACGAGCCCCAGCTCCGGCACATCATGTTGATCAGCTGGAGACCGCGCCCGCTCTCGTCGCTCACGTCCGCGCGCTGGATCTGCGGCAGGTCCGGCCCGGAGTCGGAGACCTCCACCGACAACCGCCGCTCGTGCCGCAGCAGCCGCAGCTCACCAGGGGCGTTGCCGTACCTCAGGGCATTGCCGACCAGCTCGCTGACCACCAGCTCCGTCGAGTCGACGAGATCCCCCAGGCCCCACCGCACCAGTTGCTCGCGCACCGCCGTACGGGCCTGCCCGGCGGCCGTGCCGTCCGGCGGCAGGGTCCGTACGTACACATCACCCTCCGGAGCGAGCGGACGGGCGGCGGCGATCAGGACGATCGCGTCGTCGGACCGGTCGCCGCCGACCCGCTCGGTGACCGCCCGGCACACCGCGCCGTCCCCGGGCACCCCCGCGCCGACCGCCTCGCGCAGCCGCTCCATCTGGGAGGCGAGCCCGGCGGTGCGCGACCTGATCAGGCCGTCCGTGTACAGCGTCAGCCGCCCCCGCTCGGGCACCGGGCAGTCGATCGGGTCGTACGGGATCACCCCGGTCCCCAGCGGCGCCCCGGCGGGCACGTCCAGGAACGACGTGGTGCCGTCGGACCCGGTCAGCAGCGGCGGCGGATGACCGGCGCTGGCGATGCGGAAGGTGCTGCCGCACGGGTCGTACACCGCGCACAGACAGGTGGCGACCTGGTCCTCCTCCAGGTCGCGGGCGGCCAGGTCCAGCCGGGCCAGCAGCCGCTCGGGCGCGATGTCGAGGGCCATCAGAGTCCGGGCCACCGTGCGCAGCCGGCCCATGGTCGCGGCGGCGGCCAGGCCGCGCCCCATCACGTCGCCCACCATCAGCGCGGTACGGCCGCTGGGCAGCGCGACCACGTCGAACCAGTCGCCGCCCACGGCGGCCGGATCACCGGCCGGGTCGTAGCACGAGGACACCTCCAGCCCCGGTGTGCTCGGGCTGGACCGGGGGAGCAGGGCCCGCTGGAGCGTGACCACGTGCTCGCGCTCCCGCCCGTAGAGCCGGGCGTTGTCGATGTACACGGCGGCCCTGGACGCCAGCTCCATCACCAGGGCCACGTCGGCATGCGTGAACGGTGTCCGGCTGCCGGCCCGGACGAGGTCGGCCAGGCCCAGCAGCACCCCGCGGGCGATCAGCGGTACCGCGAGGTAGGAGTGCACGCCCGCGCGCCGCATGAGGTCGGCCGCCTCGGGAGTGGGCGCGACGGCGTGGAAGTCGGACGGCTCCATACGGGTGACCAGCACCGGCTTGCGGGTGGTCAGGCAGGTGCGCACCAGCCGGTCGGCGGTGTACACCGACACCTCGCCCACCGGGTCCGGTGCCAGGTTCAGCCCCGGGACCTCCGAGACCGCCATGGCCCGGAGCTCGGGGGTGCCCGCCGCCCCCTCGAAGTGATCGCCCTGCTGGAACCGGAGCACCGACTCCAGCAGGTCCACCGCACACCCGTCGGCCAGTTCGGGCACGGTGAAGCCGGCCAGCTCCTCGGCCGTGCGCCGCAGGTCCAGCGTGGTCCCGATGCGCATACCGGCCTCGTTCAGCCAGGCCAGCCGACGCCGGGCGAGCACCGCCTCGGTCACCGGCCGCAGGGCCGCCTTCAGCGCCCGGCGGCCGCCCACGACGGTCTCGGGAGGCCGGCGGAGCCCGCGCGGCCACGGTCGTTCCCGCACGCGTCGCCTCCTCCCACAGCGTCCTGCCCCGATTCTGCCCTGCCTCGGGGCGACCGGCGACGGCGGTGCACCGGCCGGCGCACCGCCCGGGCGCGTCAGGCGCGCAGCCACACCGCCGTGTCCCCCGGGAGCCGGCCGTCGGCGTCGAGCGGCCCGCTGCGGAGCAGGAGCGTGCTGTGCGCGGGCAGCCCGACCGGCCCGGGGGACAGGTTGACGACGCAGATCAGGCCGCCCGCGCGCCGGAACGCGAGGACGCCGTCCGGCGCGGGCAGCCAGCCGAACGGGCCGTCGCCGAAACCGTCCCCGAAACCGTCGGCGGAGCGCCGCAGGCGCAGTGCCCGGCGGTAGAGCGCGAGCATCGACTCCGGGTCGGTGCTCTGGCGGTTTGCCGCGTACGCCGACCAGCCGGCCGGCTGCGGCAGCCAGGGCTCCGCCTCGGAGCCGAAACCGCAGTACGGGGCGTCGGCCGACCACGGCAGCGGGACGCGGCAGCCGTCCCGGCCCGGATCGGTGCCCCCGGAACGGAAGTGCATCGGATCCTGGATCCGGTCGAGCGGTACGTCCGCCTCGGGCAGACCGAGTTCCTCCCCCTGGTACAGGTAGACCGACCCGGGCAGGGCCAGCGTCAGCAGCGCGGCGGCCCGGGCGCGCCGGGTCCCGAGGGCGAGGTCGGCCGGGGTGCCGAAGGCCTTCTTCGCGAAGTCGAAGCCGGTGTCCGCACGGCCGTACCGGGTCACGGTGCGGGTCACGTCGTGGTTGCAGAGCACCCAGGTGGCGGGGGCGCCGACCGGGGCGTGCTCGGCCAGGGTGTCGTCGATGGCGCGGCGCAGCCGGTCCGCGTCCCAGGGGCAGGACAGGAAGTTGAAGTTGAAGGCGGTGTGCAGCTCGTCGGGCCTCAGGTAGCGGGCGAAGCGCTCCGCGTCGGGCAGCCACACCTCACCCACGAAGACGCCCCCGTACTCGTCGGCGACGGCCCGCCAGGAGCGGTAGATGTCGTGCAGTTCGTCCTGGTCGATGTAGGGGTGCGGGTCGACGCCCTCCTCGAAGTCCGCGAGCGCGGGGTCCTTGGCGAGCAGCGCGGCGGAGTCGATGCGTACACCGGCGACACCGCGCTCGAACCAGAAGCGCAGGACGTCCTCGTGTTCCTGGCGCACCTCGGGGTGAGCCCAGTTGAGGTCGGGCTGTTCGGGCGTGAAGAGGTGGAGGTACCACTCGCCGTCCGGGACGCGGGTCCAGGTGCGGCCGGAGAACTGGGAGGGCCAGTTGTTGGGCGGCAGTTCGCCGTGCTCCCCGCGCCCGGGACGGAAGTGGAAGCGCTCCCGCTCCGCGCTGCCCGGGCCGGCGGCCAGCGCCGCCCGGAACCAGGCGTGCTGGTCCGAGACGTGGTTGGGGACGATGTCGACGATGGTGCGGATGCCCAGCTCCCGCGCCTCGGCGATCAGCTTCTCGGCCTCGCCGAGGGTGCCGAAGGCCGGGTCGATCGTGCGGTAGTCGGCCACGTCGTAGCCGCCGTCGACGAGCGGTGAGACGTACCAGGGGGTGAACCAGACGGCGTCGACACCGAGTTCGGCGAGGTACGGCAGTCTCGCCCGGACGCCCGCGAGGTCACCGGTGCCGTCGCCGTCGCCGTCGGCGAAACTGCGGGGGTACACCTGGTAGATGACGGCGTCGCGCCACCAGTTCTCGGTGCGGTGCGAAGTGGGGTCTGCCACGTGACGGTCCTTTCGGGCAGGGTGGATCTTCGCCGCCGGTCCGGATGGGCGGGGCGTCGGACGGGCCGGCGGCGAAGGTTGACGGGGACGAGCCGGTCGGGCGGGCGGGGAGGGAGACGGGCGCAGTGCCTCAGCCCTTGAGTCCGCCGGCGGTGAGTCCGCCCATGATGTTGCGCTGGAAGATCAGGAAGATGATCAGGGTCGGCAGCGAGGCCATGGTGAGCGCGGCGATCAGCACGTTGACGGGCACTCCGTTGGAAAGGGAGTAGATGCCGACGTTCAGCGTCTGCTTGGCCGGGTCGGGCAGTGTCAGCATGGGCCAGAGGAAGTCCTTCCAGACGCCCACGATCGCGAAGATGGACACCACGCCGAGGATCGGCCGCGAGATGGGCAGCACGATCGACCACAGGGTGCGCATGGGCGAGGCGCCGTCCATGGACGCGGCGTCCAGCAGCTCCCTCGGGATCGAGTCGAAGAACCGCTTCAGCAGGAAGATGTTGAAGGCGTTGGTCACCGAGGGCAACCAGATCGCCCACGGTGTGTTGAGCAGGTTGCGTTCGAACAGCGGCACGTCGAGCACCGTCAGGTACTGCGGCACGACCAGCACCGTCGCCGGGATCATCAGCGTCGCCAGCATCATGCCCAGGATGGCCTTGCCGAAGACGGGGCGGAGCTTGGACAGGGAGTACGCCGCGGCCACGTCGAGGACCAGTTGGAAGGCCAGCGCGCCGAACGCGTAGAACAGCGTGTTCCCCAGCAGGCCGGCCAGGTCCATGACATTCCACGCCTGCGCGTAGTTGTCGGGTTCGAACGACTCGGGAACCAGCGTCGGAGGTGTCCGGACGACTTCCTGGGTGTCCTTGAAGCCACTGGAGATCATCCAGTACATCGGGCCGAGGAAGACCACGGTGAAGAGCGTGACGACACCGCCGAACGTCACCCAGTAGAGGATCTTGCCGCGGGGCCTGGCGAGTTGGGCCGGTGAGATGAGCGTGCGTGTGGACATCTGTGGTTTCCCCCGGGCTCTCTACTCGTCCTCGGCGCGGCTGAGCTTCACGTACGCCGCCGAGAAGCCGGCGAGGAGTACGAGGAGCAGCAGGCCGAGGGCCGCCGCGGCGCCGTAGTCGTTGAAGTTGAAGGCGTACTGGTAGATGAGGTAGACGACGGTGGTGGTCGAGCCCTCGGGACCGGCGCCGCCGGTGAGCAGGAAGGGTTCCACGAAGACCTGCATCGTGGCGATGATCTGCATGAGCAGCATCAGGGAGAGGATGAGACGGGTCTGCGGGATCGTCACGTGCCAGATCTTGCGCAGCAGCCCGGCCCCGTCGAGCTCCGCCGCCTCGTACAGCTCACCGGGGATGCCCTGGAGCGCGGCGAGGTAGATCAGCGCCGCGCCGCCCATGTTCATCCAGGTCGACGCGATGACCACGGAGAGCATGGACAGGTCGGGATCCTGCAGCCACTGCTGTTCGGGCAGCCCGAAGAAGCCGGACAACTCGTTGAGCAGGCCGTATCCGGGGTCGTACAGGTACTTGAAGAGCAGCACGGCGGCGACCGGGGGCAGCATCACCGGCAGATAGACCAGCAGTCGCAGATAGCCCTTGCCGTGCCGGAGTTCGTTGATGACGAGGGCGACCGCGAAGGGCACGGCGAAGCCGAAGACGAGGGCCAGCACGGTGAACAGCAGCGTGTTGCGCCACGCCTGCCAGAAGGCGGGGTCGTTGAAGACCGTGCGCAGGTTGTCCAGACCGACCCAGGAGACCTCGCCCTGGTCCGTCTTCTGGAAGGCGAGGAAGAACTCCCGGACCATGGGGTACCAGGAGAAGAACGCGAAGCAGAGGACCGCCCCGATCAGGAAGCCGTGCGCGGTGAGATTGCGTCTGAGGTTCCTGCCGAAGGGCCCGCCGGGCGAGGGCGGGCCGGCCGGCGGCGGCTGGGAGTGGCGGGATCTCGCCGCCTTGCTCGGGGTCAGGCTGGGGGCCGACATCGTCGCTCCTTGGGACTGATCTCATGGGCCCCGGGGAGCGGTACGGCCCGCCCCCCGAGGAGCCGGTCACTGCGTGGCCAGAACCTGGTCGACCTGCTGCTCCGCCGTGGAGAGCAGCTTGTCGACGTCGGCGTCCTCGTTGGTGAGGATGCCGGACATCACGTTGTCCAGGACCTTGTAGACCTCCTGCGCCTTCGGCGGCTCGGCCTTGCCCGGGACCGGGTTGTCCATGAACGTCTTGAAGTTCTCGACCGGCATGGTGGCGTGCTCGATCCGGGCCGCGTCGTCCTTCTTCTTCAACTCGTTGAGCCAGAAGTTGGGCTGCGGGAGGCCGACCGGCAGCTTGTCGGTCTTCTTGCGGGCCCAGTCGAACTGTCCCTGGCCGACGGTGAGGTTCTTGAAGTCCAGCCAGGCGACGGCCGCCTTCACCTTGTCCGGGGAGATGCCCTCCTTGATCATGTAGCCGTTGCCCCCGGCCAGGGTGTTCTTCGCGCCCGGGATCGGGCCCATGCCGAAGTTCTCGTAGTCGGCGCCGAGTTGCTGCACCATGTACGTGATGTCGTCGGGCGCGGCGAGGAACATGCCGAGCTTGTCGGTGGCGATCTGCTTCTGCAGGTCGCCCCACTTGAGCAGCTGGGTCTTGCCCATGCTCTGGTCCTCCCAGCGCATGGCGTGGAGGTTCTCCGCGACCTGCTTGCCCAGCTCGTCGTTGAACGCCGCCTTCTTGCCGCTCGCGTCCACGACCTCGCCGCCCAGGCTGTACATCTGGGCGGTGAAGTGCCAGCCGCCGGTGTTGCCCGCGCTGTACTCGCCGAAGCCGGCGATCCCCTCGCCCAGGTCGGCGATCTTCCTGGCGGCGGTGCGGACCTCGGCCCAGGTGCGCGGCGGGGCGTCCGGGTCGAGTCCGGCCTCCTCGAAGAGCTTGCGGTTGATCAGCAGGCCCATCGTGTAGTTGCTCTCGGGCAGGCCGTAGAGCTTGTTCTCGTGCTTGAGCGAGCCGAGGACGTTCGGATCGATGTCCTTCAGGGCCGGCACGGTCCTGTCGTCGACGTACGCGGTGATGTCCTCGGCGCCGTCGTTGTCCAGCACCTGGGGCAGGTCGGTGAAGTACGTGTAGAAGACGTCGGGCTGCGACTTGGCCTTGAGCATCGCGGTGAACCGCGGCGGCTCCAGGCACTGGCCCGGGGTGGAGCGGCCCTCGATGGTGACGTTGGGGTACGTCTTGTTGAACTCCTTGACGTCCTCCTTCCACTCCTTCAGCTCCGCCGCCTTCGCGGCCGGGGGCATGCAGTCGATGGTGATGGTCACCTTCGTCTTCGGGTCCAGTGGAGCAGCCGGGTCGGAGGACCCGCCGCTGCCTTCGGAACCGCCGCCGTCGTCACTGCTGCTCGTGCCGCAGGCGGCCAGAGCGGTCAGGGTGAGAGCGGAGACGAGCGTGATGGCGCCGGCACGACGGGTACGGCGGAGCCGAGCACTTCTCATGGGTGGTCCCCCTCGGGCATGAACGTGGAAGGCGCCCCACCGCCGATGCGTTGTGGGGCGCCGCTCACTCAACCACCGCGAACAAGAGCGCGCAATATCTCGCGCTGATTTTGTAATTGTTGGACAGTCAGCCGAAGGTGTTGGGGCGCGGTTACTCGACGGATGCCTGTGCCGTGGAGCCGCGGACGACGAGTTCGGGTTCGAAGAGCAGTTCCCGGTGGGGTACTTCGGTGCCCTGGATCTGGGCGCAGAGGAGGTCGACGGCGGCGCGTCCCATGGCTTCGATGGGTTGGCGGACGGTGGTGAGCGGGGGTTCGGTGCAGGTCATGAAGGCGGAGTCGTCGTAGCCGACGACGGAGATGTCGTGGGGGACGTGGAGTCCGCGTCGGCGGGCGGCGCGGATGGCGCCGAGGGCGAGGGGGTCGCTGGCGCAGATGATGCCGGTGACTCCGCGTTCCAGCAGGCGGGCGGTGGCGGCCTGGCCGCCCTCCAGGGAGAACATGGACCGTTCGACGAACTCTTCGGGCAGTTGCGCGTGCATGGCCGTGGCCGCTTCGTGGGCGGCGGCGAGCTTCCGGCGGGAGGGGATGTGGTCGCCGGGGCCGAGCACCAGACCGATCCGCTCGTGGCCGAGGGACGCGAGGTGGCGCCAGGACTGCTCGACGGCCACCGCGTCGTCGCAGGCGATACAGGGAAAGTCGAGGTCCGCGATGGAGGCGTTGATCAGCACCACCGGGATGTTGCGCTCGGCGAGCAGCCGGTAGTGATCGTGCGGGGCGTCCGCCTGAGCGAACAGCCCACCGCCGGCGAACACCACGCCGGATACCTGCTGTTGCAGGAGCAGTTCGACGTAGTCGGCCTCGGAGACACCGCCCTTGGTCTGGGTGCACAGCACCGGCGTCAGCCCCTGCTGGGCCAGGGCGCCACCGATGACCTCGGCGAACGCGGGGAAGATCGGGTTCTGCAACTCGGGCAGCACCAGGCCCACCAGCCGCGCCCGCTCACCCCGCAGCTGCGTCGGCCGCTCGTAGCCGAGAACGTCCAACGCGCTCAGCACGGACTGCCGGGTCGCCTCCGAGACCCCCGGTTTGTCGTTGAGTACCCGGCTGACCGTGGCCTCGCTGACCCCAACCTTTTTCGCTACTTGAGCAAGTCGTCGCGTCACATACGCAAGACTAGCGCAAGCCTCCGCAAGAGGTTTGCGCCAGTCTTTGACCCGTCCGACACGACCGTCGCCGTGCCGGCGCCGGCCTACGGGTTCCTGATGATCTTGAAGGTGGACGTCGTGTTGCGTATGTCCACGGCGTTGTCGCTGAACTTCAGCCCGTTGAAGACGACCTCACCGACCGCCGGGCCCTGATTCGCCTCGGGCATCTCGTTGGCCCAGAGGCCGAAACCGGACTTGGCGTCGAACGCGTCACCGCTCTCGCGCGCGCCCGAGATGGTGACATCGGTGAAGACCGTGTCCTTGATCGGGAACTGCGGCTGCCCTCCCACGTAGTTCGTCTGGAACATGATCCCGCTGTACGTCGGGTCGACGATGTCGACGTCGCTGACCCGGATCCCCTGGAACACCTTGGACGCCGAGAACACCCAGATGCCCGGGAAGGTCTGGTTGCCCCAGAAGTGCCCGCCGGCCCGGACGATCGAGATGTTCTCGAAGTTCGTCGGATCGGTGCCGAAGCCGTTCATCGGGTACCCGAAGTCCAGCGAGCTGATGGTGATGCCCGAGTAGACCAGGGTGTCCGCGATGTGGATGTTGCGGAAGGTGTTGTTGTAGCCGCCGTAGACGGCGAGACCCGCGGCGCGCCAGGTCAGCGTCGACGAGAGGTTCTCGTAGAGGTTGTTCTTCATGTCCGCGCCGCCCGCGTCGATCGCGGAGAACAGCGCGAAGCTGTCGTCCCCGGTCGCCCGGGCGTCGTTGTTGGACACGAGGTTGTCGGTCGAGCCGTTGGTCATGTTGACGCCGTCGGCGAACATGTTGCGGATCCGGGAGTTCTTGATCGTGACCCGGTCCGTGTTGGCGCCCCAGTAGAGACACACCATGTGCTCGTTCCAGATGTTGCCGATCACGATGTCCGACACGTTGGAGAAGTCGAACACCTTGCCCGGCCCGTCGATGCGGGACGTGTAGTTGCCGAAGTAGGCGAAGTCCGAGAAGGACGAGCCCTTCGCCGTGGCGTCGGCGCGGAAGCCGACATCGGTGTTGTCCTGCGTCGTGGGCGCGTGGAACTGGGTGAACCACGGACCGGCGCCCACCACCTTGACCGCCTTGCCGTACACCTGGAACTTGCTGGACGTCTGGTAGTCGCCGGGCGGCAGGTACACACCGACCAGCTTCCCGGAGGCGTCCATGCGCACCCGGTCGAGCGCGTTCTGCACGTCCTGGTGCGTGAATCCGGTGGGCACCGCGTACGCCGCCGGGTCGGGGTTGGCCACCGGGGCGACCTGCTCCAGGCTGACGAAGTCGATCGCGTAGTCGGTGGTGTTCGCTGCGTCCTTCTGAAGCCGGATCCTGCTGCCCGCCGGGACGGTCCCGCCCAGCATGATGTGGGCCTCGTCGTAGATGTGACGTGGCGCGCCCGCGCCGGGGGAGTTGCCGGGCGCCGCCTCGTTGCCGTACAGCCAGGCGTACTTCGAGGTGAGCGGCAGCGCCTTCTTCATGACGCCGTCGACGTACACGTTGATCGTCGAGTCGATGCCGCCGCCGCCCGGCGCGTCCGGGACGGAGAAGCGGGTCACCAGGGTGTTGGTCTCGGCCTTCGTGGTGAACTCGACGTACTCACCGGTGGCGTCGAGGTGCACGGCCTCGCGGCCGGACGCCTCGCCGGCGATGTCGCCGATGGTCCGGTTGGGCCCGACCACCTTGGCGCCGCCGCCGACCGTGCCGTCCTCCGCCTCGTACATGTCGTACGGCATGTCGGCGCCGCGCCCGACGAACAGCGGCTGCGTGGAGGTGTTGTTCTCCCGCTTGACCGGCAGCTCGTTCGCGTCGTCGGCGACCGTGACCTTCAGGGTGTACGAGCCGTTGGCCGCCTTCCAGGTGCCGAGGCTCACGGCCGGGGCCGTGGTGCCGGCGGCGATGATCCCGGAGTGCGCGCCGGTCAGGGTCTCGACCGTGATGCCCTTGGAGTCGACCAGGGCGAGCGTCACCGCGTGGCCGCCGCCCGCCGAGTCCTGGGTGCCCTGGTTCTTCAGGGCGGCCTTGAAGGTCACGTCGTCACCGGCGGCCGGGCTGGAGGGCGAGGTGGTGACCGTCGCGGCGACCAGGTCGGAGCTCTGGACGGGCTTGACCACCAGCGGTTCGGGCCGCGTGTAGGTGTTGTTGGTCTCGTTCCGCTCGGTGATCTCGTTCGCCTCGTCGGCGACCGCGCTCAGTTCGTAGGAACCGGCCTCGCGTGCCCCGATGGACGCGCTGACCGTGCTCTGCGCGCCGGCCTCCAGGGCGCCGACCTCGGCGGTGGCGACCTCGGTGTCGCCCAGCCGCAGGGCGACCGTGCCGGCCGGGGCGTTCGCCGGGCCGCTGTTGCGGACGGTGGCGGACACGGTGATCCCGTCCGACTCGACGGGCGAGGCGGGGGAGTTGGTCAGCTTCGTCACCTCCAGGTCGGGGTTGGGGGCCGGGGCGCCGATGACCTGGAACTCGGCGATCTGCCCGGCCGTCGCCCCGGTGTTGGACGTGAACCTGAGCTGGACGTCGGCGACCCGGTCGTCGACGGGTACGGTCACGCTGTTGCCGCCGCTCGCCGGGTCGAAGACGTAGTCCTTCGCGGTCACCAGAGTGGTGAAGCCGGACGCGTCCTGCTCCCGTCCGAGCACCTGGATGTTCTGGGTGCGCTTGGACCAGCCGGTGTCGGGGTTGAGCTTGAGGACGACACCGTCGACGTCCGCGTCGGCGCCCAGCTCCAGGGTGAGCGTGTTCGGGTAGCTGCCCGCCGCCCCCTCCCAGTAGGTCGACGTGCTGTTGTCGTTGGCGTTCCGGGCGGCGTAGGTGTGGATGAAGGACGAGGCGCTGATCGGCTTGCCGACGGCCAGGTTCGACCCTCCTCCGCTGCCGGTGCGGGTCACCGCGTTGCTGGTGCCCGACTGGTTGCCGGCCGCGTCCTTCGCCCGCACGTGGTAGGTCACGTTCGCGGACGCCGGCTGGGTGTCGGTGTAGGTGGTGACGTCACCGGCGACGCTCTTGCGCAGCTTGTTGTCGGCGTAGATGTCGTAGCCGGTGACGGCCGTGTCGTCCGTCGAGGCGGTCCAGGTCAGCTTGATCCGACCGGCGGCCGGCTCGGTCAGGGCGAGGTTCGCGGGCGCGGTCGGCGCCTGCGTGTCTCCGGTGTCGGCGCGGCGGGTGACCGGGTTGCTGTTGCCCGACTGGTTGCCGGCCGCGTCCTTGGCCCGCACGTGGTAGGTGACCGTCGCGTCGGCCGGCCGGGTGTCGGTGTAGGTGGTGACGTCGCCCGCGACCGTGGTCAGCAGGTCGCCGTTGGCGTAGATGTCGTAGCCCGTGACGGCCGTGTCGTCCGTCGCCTCGTTCCAGGTCAGTCTGACCTGACCGGTCGCCGGCTCGGTGAGGGCGAGGTTCGCGGGCGCGGTCGGGGCCTGCGTGTCGCCGGTCGCCGGGCCGTAGACCTCCAGCTCGGAGACCTGGGCGGCGGGCTGACCGGTGTTGGCCGTCACCAGGACGCGCACGTACCGCGCGGTGGTCGCGTCGAAGGTGATCGTGGCCGACTGGCCGCCCGCCCCGTCGAAGGTGTGCGCCTCGGCGGTGGTCAGGTCGGTGAGGTCCGAGCCGTTGTCGCTGCTCTGGATCTTCAGCGTCTGGCTGCGGGCCGGCCAGCCGTCCGGCAGCCGCAGCACGACGCGGTCGATCCGACGGGACGAGCCGAGGTCGGCTTGGAGCCACTGCGGCAGGTCGTTGTTGGCGCTCTCCCAGTAGGTGGCCTTGTTCCCGTCGTTGCCGTTCGCGGGTGAGTACGCCCCCGCGGAACTGCCGGCGGTCAGCCGGCGGCCGGCGGCGAGGTTCGTGGACGACTCGCCGGCCGCGTGCACCTCCAGCTCGGAGAGCTGGGCCGCCCGCCACCCGGTGTTCGCGGTGACATCGACCCGTACGAACCGCATACGGGCGGCGGGGAAGCTCACGGTGACCGTGTTGCCCGACCCCGGCTCGAAGGCGTAGGTGGCGGAGCTCTTCAGAGTGCTGAAGCTCGTGCCGTCGGCGCTTCCCTGCACGGAGAGCGTCTGGTCGCGGCTCTCCCAGCCGGCGGGCAGTCGCAGGACGACCTCGTCGATCCGCTCGGTGGCTCCGAGGTCGGTCTGGACCCACTGGGGCAGGCTGCCACCATCGCTCTGCCAGTACGAACCCTGGTCGCCGTCGGTGATGTTGGCGGCGCCGTACTCGCCGTGCGAGCTGCTCGCCGCCGTGGGGTCTCCCACGGCGATGTTGGGTCCACCGGCTGCCGAGGCCGACAGCAACGGCCCACCCAGCGCCAGCAGACTGGTCGCGACCACGGTGCACAGAGCACGTGATCTCCGGTTCCGGATTCTCATCTGTTCTGTCCCCGATCTCCGCCTCGCGCCGCACGGCCACGAGACACGGCTCAGTCGGATGCGCTCATCGGGCGGACGCTCGAATTTATCCGCCATTTACGTCGAGCGCTCAGAGAGTTGCAGAGAACTGTCGAGTCGTCCACAGAGAAGGCAGCGCGAAATCAGCACTGGACGGGGTGGTGTGCTCTCAGTGATGTCCGGGCAATCCCCGAGTGCTCCCCGGATCAGCGGCTTTCACGAGCTACGTCGGACAGCCGCAAGCCACTGCCAATTCCCGCAAGAGACTTGCGGGGCCCGGCCTAGGGGAGAGTCCTGCTGTCCTGCCGGCCCGCCTACTTGGCGGATGCCTGTGCCGTGGAGCCGCGGACGACGAGTTCGGGTTCGAAGAGCAGCTCTCCGTGGGGTACTTCGGTGCCCTGGATCTGGGCGCAGAGGAGGTCGACGGCGGCGCGTCCCATGGCTTCGATGGGTTGGCGGACGGTGGTGAGCGGGGGTTCGGTGCAGGTCATGAAGGCGGAGTCGTCGTAGCCGACGACGGAGATGTCGTGGGGGACGTGGAGTCCGCGCCGGCGGGCGGCGCGGATGGCGCCGAGGGCGAGGGGGTCGCTGGCGCAGATGATGCCGGTGACTCCGCGTTCCAGCAGGCGGGCGGTGGCGGCCTGGCCGCCCTCCAGGGAGAACATGGACCGTTCGACGAACTCTTCGGGCAGTTGCGCGTGCATGGCCGTGGCCGCTTCGTGGGCGGCGGCGAGCTTCCGGCGGGAGGGGACGTGGTCGCCGGGACCGAGCACCAGACCGATCCGCTCGTGCCCGAGGGACGCGAGGTGCCGCCAGGACTGCTCCACGGCCACCGCGTCGTCGCAGGCGATGCACGGGAAGTCGAGGTCCGCGATGGAGGCGTTGATCAGCACCACCGGGATGTTGCGCTCCGCGAGCAGCCGGTAGTGATCGTGCGGGGCGTCCGCCTGAGCGAACAAGCCGCCGGCGAACACCACGCCGGATACCTGCTGCTGCAGGAGCAGTTCGACGTAGTCGGCCTCGGAGACACCGCCCTTGGTCTGCGTGCACAGCACCGGCGTCAGCCCCTGCTGGGCCAGGGCGCCACCGATGACCTCGGCCAACGCCGGGAAGATCGGGTTCTGCAACTCGGGCAGCACCAGGCCCACCAGCCGCGCCCGCTCACCCCGCAGCTGCGTCGGCCGCTCGTAGCCGAGAACGTCCAACGCGCTCAGCACGGACTGCCGGGTCGCCTCGGAAACACCGGGCTTGCCATTGAGTACCCGGCTGACCGTGGCCTCGCTGACCCCAACCTTCTTCGCCACCTGAGCAAGTCGTCGCGTCACACACGAAAGGCTAACGCAAGCCCCGCAAGCGGCTTGCTGTCCAGCCCTGTGGAGACCGTTGCGTCCGGCTGTGAGGCATCCGCCCCTTCAGTCCAGAGTGATCCGGGCGGCCACCGGGAGGTGATCGCTGCCGGTGGCGGGCAGGGCGCGGATGTGGCCGACGCGCGCGTCGCGGGCCATGACCTGGTCGATCCGGGCCAGCGGGAAGGCGGCGGGGAAGCTCAGGGCGACGCCCCGTTCGGCCACTTCCAGGCGTTCGGTCAGCGGCTCCAGCGCGCGGTCGTCGACCGTGCCGTTGAGGTCGCCCAGCAGGATCACCGTGTTCAGTTCCTCGGCC
This sequence comes from Streptomyces sp. NPDC017225, assembly GCF_044331465.1. Classification (NCBI taxonomy): domain Bacteria; kingdom Bacillati; phylum Actinomycetota; class Actinomycetes; order Kitasatosporales; family Streptomycetaceae; genus Streptomyces; species Streptomyces sp. NPDC017225. The sequence goes on from NZ_JBIRNE010000001.1 coordinate 113,345, forward strand.
GCGACAGCGTCGCCCAGCAGGCCGGCGCTCTCGTCACGCCAGGACGACGCGAGGCCGCTCGCCCGGACACGGACCGAGGGCAGGTGCGCGACGTAGACGGCGGCCGCACCGTGCGGAGTGTGCGCCACGGCCCGCAGCCCGCGGTTCCACTCCTCCTCGATGCCCCGGGGCTTGATGTCCAGTGGCCCGGCATCGGCCAGCGGATGCTTCGACCAGAGTCCGACGGTGCCCTGCACCGTCCGGTACGGGTAGTCCGGGGCGAGAGTCTGCTCGTACACCCCGATCGCCGGGGGCACCAGCTCCTGGAGCGCTATCAGGTCGGGCCCGGCATCCGCCAGGGCACGGGCCGTGCCCGAGGGATCACGGTTCTCGTCGCTGACGTTGTGCTGCACCACGACCAGGTCGTCGGCGCCGGGCTCCGGCGCGGGCAGGAGCAGACCGCCGAAGAGATACGCCCAGGCCGCGACCGGCAGGAGCAGGGCCACCAGCGCGAGGGCCGAACGGCGCACCAGCGCCAGGACGAGCAGCACCACGACCACCACGCCGAGCCACGGCAGGAACGACTCCAGCAGACTGCCCAGCCCGCCCACCCGGTTGGGAACCGCCCCGTGGCATGTCAGCAGGAGCGCGGTCAGGACCGCGAGGACGGCGACGACCCGCCCCCGGGTCCAGGCCGAGGACGGATGCCCGTCCCGAGGAGAGCGGCGTAGATGGCTGATCTTCACCGGCGACACCGTACTACCCACCGACCGACGGGGAGCTTTCCCGCTCATCCTCCAGCCGCACCCCGGCCGGCAGCGGGCCGAGCGGGCCGGGAAGCGCGAGGACCCTGAGCGGGGCGGCGGTGGTGCCCGGTGCGAGGGCGGCGGTGGGGCACCGCGGGGGCGGCGGTGGGGTACCGCGGGGTGGCGCGCGCGGTCGCCGGGCCCGGCACGGGCCCGGCACGCGGCCGGGGCGTCAGGGGCTCGGCACGGTGCCCGAAGTGTGCGTCATGTGGTCGACGTCCGCGGCGGCCTTGGCCAGCAGATCCAGCATGGCCAGCTCGGCGCGGGCCGGGTCCCGGTCCCGGACGGCGTCGAGGACGGCGCGGTGGCTGGGCACGGGATCGTCGGCGTCACCGCTCGAGTGGACCATGCGGTCGCGTTCCCGGAGACCTGGCTCCAGGAGCAGGTCCATCCTGCGGAGCATCTCGTTGCCGGTGGCGGCCAGCAGCGCTCGGTGGAAGGCGGCGTCCGCCTCCGCCGCGGCGGCGGAGTCCGACCGGGCCCGCCCCATGGCGTCGAGCGCGGTCTCGAGGGCGGTCAGATCGGCGTCGGTACGATGCAGGGCGGCCCGCTGCGCCGCGGCGGGCTCGACGATGGAACGCACGTCGGCGAGGTCGCGCAGCAACGGTCCGCCGTCACCCGTCTCCATGCGCCATCGGATCACGTCGGCGTCGAGCAGGTTCCAGTGCGCCCGGTCCCTGACGTAGGTACCGCGCTTCTGCCGCGCGTCGGTCAGCCCCTTGCCGGCGAGGACCTTCAACGCCTCTCGCATGACGGTCAGACTGACGTCCAGTTCGGCCCCGAGCGCGCCGATGTCCAGGATCTCGCCCTGGGCGATCCCGCCTCCCACGATGCGCGCGCCCAGCTTGTGCACGACCTGTCCGTGCACGCCGCGGCCGGAGTAGGACGCCATGCGGTTCTCCTCGATGTGAAAGGGCCGGTGAGCCCTGGCCGGGCCGGCGGCCGATCCGGCGCCGAGCTTCTCGCGGCGGCGTTCGGGAGTCCACCGCTGGAGCGTTGTGCGCGAACACACCTCGACGGCCGCCAGGGCCGCCGCCCTGGCGATGAATCGCGACCGGTCGACGGTCAGCGGACGGCGCTGCCGTGCGGGGCGTCCAGGAGGGCGAGTTCGTCGCGGTGCGGCAGCCCTTCCCAGTCACCGCGGGAGGCTACCGCGAAAGCACCGGTGGCGCCCGCCCGCCGCAGCCGGTCGGCGGGTGCGAGGCCGTCCAGGAGGCCCGAGAGGTATCCGGCGCAGAACGCGTCGCCGGCACCGACCGTGTCGAGGACCGGGACGCGGTGGGCGGGCTGGTGCAGACGCCGGCCGTCAGCGCCGTACAGGTCGGCGCCGTCGCCGCCTCGTTTGACCACCACTTCGCGTGCTCCGGCGGACAGCAGCTCCGACACCCGCGCGGCTTCGTCGGTGCCGTCGAGCCCCGCGATCAGGGGAAGTTCGTCGTCCGAGGCGATCAGGACGTCGACGCTGCCGCGGAGTTCGCGCAGGACGGGTGCCGCCTCCTCCCCGCTCCACAGGCGGGCCCGGTGGTTGACGTCCAGCACCACCGTCCAGCCGTGCTCGCGTGCGTACTGGACCGCACCGGTCACTGTGGAGAGCGGTCCGGGGCCGAGGGCGCAGGTGATGCCGGTGACATGCAGGACGCGGGCGCCGGCGGTCAGCGCGGCGGCGAGGTGCTCGGGCCGCTGCCGGGAGGCGGCCGACCCGGCGCGCCAGTAGTGCACACGCGCGACGTCGGCCACGAGACGTTCACGCATCAGGGCGCCCGTGGGCGCGTCGGGGTCGGCGGTGGCGTGCCGCACGTCCACGCCCTCGCCCCGCAGGGTGCGCAGGATCAGGCGGGCCGGTTCGTCCGCGCCCAGTCGGCCGGCCCAGGACACACGGTGGCCCAGGCGGGCCAGGCCGACGGCGACGTTCGACTCGGCGCCGGCCACCGCGGTGCGGGCCGCGCCCCCGGCGGTCAGCGGGCCCTCGGTCTGCAGGGACAGCATCGTCTCGCCGAAGGTCAGGACATCGGCCGACGTGTGCCGCGGCCCGGGTGCCGGGATGTCCGTCCGGGAGGTCATGCGCCCACTTCCTCTCCCCGGCACACCGCGCGAAAGCGGCGGGCCCGCTCGCGCAGTCCGTCCAGGTCTCCGCCGTGGGCCGCGTCGCCGACGAGCGGTGAGCCGACTCCGACCGCGAGAGCGCCGGCCGCGAAGTAGTCCGGCGCGAGGTCCGCGTCCACTCCGCCGACCGGTACCAGCGGCATGTCGGGGAAGGGGTCCTTGAGCGCCCGGAGGTAGGCGGGCCCGCCCAGAGAGGCGGGGAAGAGCTTCACCGCGGTGGCGCCCGCGGCCATGGCGGCGGCGGCCTCGGTGGGGGTGAGGGCTCCCGCCAGGACGGGCAGTCCCTGCTGGGCGGCGGCGGAGACCACCTCGCCGCCGGCCGGGGTGACCACCCAGGTGGCGCCGGCGTCCTGGGCACGGAGCAGGTCGTCCCGGGCGACGACCGTGCCGACGCCGACGCCGGCGTCCCCGCCCACCGCGCGGGCGGCCCTGGCGATCACGCCGCAGGCGTCGTCCGTGCTGAGGGAGACCTCGACGAGGCCGACACCTTCCTCGACGAGTGTGAGCACGGTGCGCAGGGCGGCGTCCGCCGAGCGTCCCCGCACGATGGCGGCGAGCCGGTCACGGCTCAGGCGGGCGGTGAAATCGGTCAGGTCCACGGGACGGCTCCGGTGCGTGAGAAGACGGTCATGTGCGGGTGTGGGTGTGGGTGCGCATGCGGGTGCGGTGCGGTGCGGCGCGCGTGCGGACACAGGCGTCGTCACCACTCGGCGAACGAGCCGTCCGGGTGCCGCCAGACGGGCCCCCGCCAGTCGGGGGCGCTGTTGTCGGCCGCCCGTACGGCCTTCTCGTCGACCTCGATGCCCAGTCCCGGTGCGGTGGGGCGCGGGAAGCAACCGTCGTGGAAACGGAACACCTCGGGGTCGACGACGTAGTCGAGGACTTCGGCACCCTGGTTGTAGTGGATGCCGATGCTCTGTTCCTGGATGAGGAAGTTGGGCGTGCTGAAGGCGATCTGCAGGCTCGCCGCCAGGGACACCGGGCCGAGCGGGCAGTGCGGCGCGACGGGGACGTCGAAGGTCTCCGCGAGCGCGGCGATGCGGCGCACCTCGGAGATGCCGCCCGCGTGGGAGAGGTCGGGCTGGAGGACGGCGACTCCGGCCTGGAGGGCGGGCAGGGCGTCGGTGCGGGAGTACAGCCGCTCGCCGGTGGCGAGGGGCACCGGCGAACCGGCCACCAGGTCTCCCAGCAGGTGGGTGTACTCGGGCAGCACCGCCTCCTCCGCGAAGAGGGGGTTGAAGGGGGCGAGGTGCGGCAGCACCTTGCGCGCGTTGGCCAGGGTGAAACGCCCGTGGAAGTCGACGGCGAAGTCCCTGTCGGGCCCCAGCACCTCTCGTGCCGCGCTCGCCCGCCCCACCATGTCGTCGATGTCACGCGTCGTGGCCAGGCGGTTCATCCTGCCGCACGCGTTCATCTTGACCGCCGTGAAGCCGGCTTCCACCTGAGCCGCGACGGCGTCCGACACCTCGGCGGGCTCGTCGCCGCCCACCCAGCTGTAGGCCCGCACACGGTCGCGCACCGGGCCCCCGAGCAGCACATGGACCGGGGCGCCGAACCTCTTGCCCGCGATGTCCCACAGCGCCTGGTCCAGTCCCGCGACGGCACTGGAGAGCACCGGACCGCCCCGGTAGAAGGAGCCTTTCGTCATCACCTGCCAGTGGTCCTCGATGCGCGACGGGTCCTGTCCGACGAGGAGTTCGGCCAGTTCACGCACCGCGGTGCGTACGGTGGCGGCCCGTCCCTCGACGACCGGCTCGCCCCAGCCGACGAGGCCCTCGTCGGTCTCGACTCGGCACAGCAGCCAGCGGGGCGGAACGGCGAAGGTCTCGACGCGGGTGATCTTCAAGGGAAACACTCCTGCCCGGGGGTGGGGATGAGACGGCACGTCCGGCACAACGACCAGCTCAGCCGATTAAATATGAATTAATGAGCCGCGCCAAGGGGGTGCCCGTCAGGGGGAGGCGGAGGGGGTGGGGCGGGCGGAGGGGCTCGCCGGTCCGTCGGAGGTGCCGCGTGCGCCACGGCGGCCAGCGGGAGCCGAGTGGGGCAGGTGGCGCGGACGCGGCCGGCTCGATCGCCCAGCGTTGAAAGAATGAACGGCAATTTGCAGAAAGTGATTACGGTGGCGAGAAGCTACCCGTGCGTGCCGCCGCCGTGAAGGGGTCGCGCTGCACACCGCCTCTCCGTCACCCGCGCGACAGCGTCGACGAGCAACGCGCCTGATGCCAAGTCATGTCTTCGACCGGACTCGTCCAAAGGGTTGACGGTAGTTGAACGGCGCCCTTACGGTCACGACCGCAACACCTTGCAGTCATCTTGCAGCAACGTATTGCAAGGGTGTGCCGACTCCCCAGTCAGTCGTCGGTCGGCACCCGACGCGACCCCGCACCCTCACACGGGAGACCTCATGCACGGGAGCACCAGCAGAGCGCGAAGAAGCACCGCGGCAGCGCTCGCCCTCACCGCCGGCGTGGCCGGCAGCCTCCTCGTCACCGCGGCACCGGCACAGGCGTCACCGCCCGGCGACAAGGACGTCACCGCGGTGATGTTCGAGTGGAAGTTCGACTCCGTCGCCAAGGCGTGCACCGACACCCTCGGCCCGGCCGGCTACGGCTTCGTCCAGGTCTCCCCGCCACAGGAACACATCCAGGGCGGACAGTGGTGGACCTCGTACCAGCCGGTCAGCTACAGGATCGCGGGCCGCCTCGGGGACCGCGGGCAGTTCAGGAGCATGGTCGACACGTGCCACGCGGCGGGTGTGAAGGTCATCGCCGACTCGGTCATCAACCACATGTCGGCCGGCAACGGCACCGGGACCGGCGGCTCGGCGTACACGAAGTACAACTATCCGGGCATCTACTCGGCGCCCGACTTCGACAGCTGCACCTCGGAGATCAACGACTACCGCAACCGCTTCAACGTCCAGGACTGCGAGCTGGTCGGGCTCGCGGACCTGGACACCGGTGAGGACTACGTACGGGGCAGGATCGCCGGCTATCTCAACGGCCTGCTGTCCCTGGGCGTCGACGGCTTCCGGATCGACGCGGCCAAGCACATGGCCGCGGGCGACCTGGCCAACATCAAGTCCCGGCTCAGCGACCCGAACGTGTACTGGAAGCACGAGGCCATCCACGGCGCCGGCGAGGCGGTCTCCCCGTCCGAGTACCTCGGCAGCGGCGACGTACAGGAGTTCCGCTACGGACGCGACCTCAAGCGTGTCTTCAACAGCGAGAACCTCGCCCACCTGAAGAACTTCGGCGAGGGCTGGGGCTACATGGCCTCGGACAAGTCCAACGTCTTCGTCGCCAACCACGACACCGAGCGCGGCGGTGACACCCTCAGCTACAAGGACGGTGCCAACTACACGCTCGCCCACGTGTTCATGCTGGCCTGGCCGTACGGCAGCCCCGACGTGCACTCCGGCTACGAGTTCTCCGACCGCGACGCGGGCCCGCCGAGCGGCGGTCAGGTGAACGCCTGCTACAGCGACGGCTGGAAGTGCCAGCACGCCTGGCGCGAGATCTCCTCCATGGTCGGCCTCCGCAACACCGCTCGCGGCCAGTCGGTGACCGACTGGTGGGACAACGGCGGCGACCGGATCGCCTTCGGCCGCGGCAGCAAGGCGTACGTCGCCATCAACCACGAGGGCTCCTCGCTGAGCCGTACGTTCCAGACGTCGCTGCCCGCCGGCGACTACTGCGACGTCCAGTCCGGCAAGGGCGTCACCGTGGACGGATCCGGCAGGTTCACCGCCACCCTCGGCGCCAACACGGCCGTGGCCCTGCATGTCGGTGCCCGCACCTGCGGCGGCGGATCCGACCCCGATCCCGACCCGGCGACCTCCGGCGTGTCCTTCGCCGTCAACGCCACGACCAACCTGGGCCAGAACATCTACGTGACCGGCAACAGGCCCGAACTGGGCAACTGGAACCCGGGCAGCGCCCACAAGCTCGACCCGGCCGCCTACCCGGTGTGGAAACTGGACGTGGAACTCCCCGAAGGCACGTCCTTCGCGTACAAGTACATCCGCAAGGACGAGTCAGGGAACGTGACCTGGGAGAGCGGCGCCAACCGCACCGCGACCACCACGTCCACCAAGATCACTCTGAACGACACCTGGCGCAACTGACCCCGCCTCAGCGTCCGTCCCGTGGCCGTCCCCGCCTCCTTTGGCGGGGTCGGCCCACCTCGCGCCACGGCCTTGCGAGCTCCGACCCGCTCGCAAGGCCGTGGCGCGGACCTGTCCGAGGTCAGCCGAGCGCTTCCTCCGTCGGCGTGGCGGGCATGGAGATCCGCCAGGTGACGAGACCGGCCACGGCGAGCCCGACGACGGACAGGACGCTACTGGCGAGGTAGGGGTCGATGCCTCCCATGGCCGGAGCGAACCCCAGGCCGACGTAGACCGTGACCCCGGTGGCCCCGCCCAGTTGGTCGGCGGCGCGCTGCACGCCGGAGGCGATGCCGGCATCGTCCTCGGTCACTCCGGTCACCGCGACGTACTGAAGCCCGACGATCCCGAACCCCATCCCGGCGGCGATGAACACCATGGCCGGGATCATCGCCGGACCGGTGGCGTCGAAGTGGGAGACCAGGGCGATGGCGGCCATCGCCAGCCCGGTGAAACCGATTCCCCAAAGGACACAGGCCCGGGCGCCCCACCGTCCGAGCAACCGCGGGACCAGCACGGAGGCCCCGATCAGTGACACGGCCAAAGGCAGCATGGTCAGCCCGGCCCGGAGCGGACCGGCACCCAACCGGTCCTGAAGGTAGTAGGTGAACAGCAGGAACGAGGTCGACAGCGCCGCGCTCACCAGAGCGGTGGCCAGGTTGGCCAGGACACGTGGACGGTTGCGGAAGAACCGCGGCGGCACCAGCGGATCGCGTGCACGCCGCTCGACCCCGACGAACAGGGCCCCGGCCACTACCGCGCCCACCAGCGCCACCGGAGGCAACCACGGCATCGTGCCGTCCCCCTCGCCCGCCTCGACGACCCCGAGGGTGAACAGCAGCGGAGCCGCGACCAGCAGGAACGAGCCGGGAAGATCCAACGCCGCCGACCCGGAAGGCCGTTCGCCCGGCACGAGGAAGACCGCCGCCGCGAGCACCACCAGGATGAAGGGCACGGACACCAGGAAGATCCACCGCCAGCCGAGCAGCTCGGTGATGAAACCGGAGACCACGAACCCGAGAACGAGGCCACAGCTCGCGACGGCCGCCCACACGCTCAACGCCCGCGACCTGCTCGGCCCTTCGGGGAACCTGAGCACGATCACCGCCATCGCGGCGGGAAGCGCGATCGCCTCACCGACGCCCTGCAGCAGTCTCGCTGTCACCAGCAGGGCGAAGGAGGGTGCGAGCCCGGCCAGCAGAGAAGCGGCACCGAAGAGAGCCGTGCCGAGCAGGAGGACGCGGCGCCTGCCGAGTACGTCGCCCAGCCGGCCGCCGAGCATCAGCAGCCCGCCACCGGTGATCGTGTACCCGACCACGACCCAGGTCAGCGCGTGACCGTCGACGCCGAAGTCGGCGCCGATCGAGGGCAGGGCGACATTGACCACGGTGACGTCGACCGCGATGAAGAACTGCAGCATGGCCATGCAGCACAGGGCCAGCCACGCACGCACCGGGGACGACGCGTCCCGGCGCGCGAAGAGGATGCCTGAAGACACCGAAAACGCTCCGTTGCTCAGAAGAAGTTCCGAGCAGCACGAAAGTGCCGCTCCGGTTCGACCACGAAGCGACGACACGTTCAACGAGAGTGAGACGAACGCCCCGCCGCTAGCGGAGCGCCCTCGTCACCGCGGCACAAGCCGCGCACGAAGCGGCAGACATGACACCGATGCTACCGGGAACCGCCGGCAGGGTGGTCCTTTCGCGTCCGGCGGCCAGCTCGATCGGGGGCGTCATCTCGATCGAGGGCGTCATTGTGCGCGGCCGAACAGATGTATAACCTGAGCGATGTCATGTGACATTGCACTGAGGCCCAATGCGTCGAGGGGGCGGGATCGATGACTTCGAAGGTCGTCGTCGTGGGCGCGGGCGTCGTCGGCGCCGCGTGTGCCTTCCACGCCGCCTCGGCGGGCCTGGACGTCACGGTCGTCGACCGCGGACCCGTCGGCGCCGGCACGACGAGCCGGGGGGAGGGCAACGTCCTCCTGTCCGACAAGGAACCGGGCCCCGAACTCGAACTGGCCCGCCTGAGCCGCGCGCTGTGGGACGAGGCCGGCCAGGAACTCGGACCGGAGACCTTCGAACTGGAGGCCAAGGGCGGCCTGGTGGTGGCGAGCACCCCGGAAGCCCTCACGGCGCTCGGCGAGTTCGCCGCCCGACAGGCCGCGGCCGGCGTCCGCGTCGAACCGGTCGACCGCGTCCACGACCTCGAGCCCCACCTCGCCCCCGGAATCCCCGGCGGCGTCCACTACCCCCAGGACGCCCAGGTGCAGCCCGTCCTGGCAGCCGCCGCCCTGCTGCGCGCCGCCATGGAGCGCGGGGCCCGCTTCCGCACGGGAGAGGTCGTCGGCGCCGTCACCGGCCGAAACGGCGAGGTCACCGGCGTCCGGACGGCCACCGGTGAGATGCTGAGTGCCGAAGCCGTCGTCAACGCCGCCGGCACCTGGGGCGGCGAGGTCGGCCGCCTGCTGGGCGCACCCGTCGAGGTACTCCCGCGGCGCGGCTTCGTCCTCGTCACCGAACCGCTGCCACCGATGGTCCGGCACAAGGTCTACTCGGCCGACTACGTCGCCAACGTCGCCTCCGGTGACGCCGGACTGGAGACCTCCTGCGTCGTCGAGGGCACCCGCGGCGGCACGATCCTCATCGGCGCCAGCCGGGAACGCGTCGGTTTCGACACCACCGTGAACCCCGCCGTGATCACCCGGCTCGCCGCACAGGCGTGCGCCCTCTTCCCCTTCCTGCGGGACACCCACCTGATCCGCGCCTACCGGGGCTTCCGCCCGTACTGCCCGGACCACCTGCCGGTCGTCGGACCGGACCCGCGGGCCCCGGGAGTCGTCCACGCCTGTGGTCACGAGGGCGCGGGCATCGGCCTCGCCCCCGCCACCGGCGCCCTCGTGACGGCCCACCTGCTCGGCCGCTCCTGGCGCGGAGCCGATCCGGCGGCGCACACCGGACTCCTGCCCGATCGTTTCCTCACCACCGGAGGTGACCTCCAGTGAGCCGGATCACCGTCGACGGCGAACCACTGCCGTTCGTCGAAGGACAGACCGTCGCCGCCGCCCTCGTGGCCGCGGGCCGCGTCGCCTGGCGCACCACTCGCGTCGGCGGCCGCCCACGTGGTGTCTTCTGCGGGATCGGCGTCTGCTTCGACTGCCTCGTGACCATCGACGGGACCGCGGGACAGCGCGCCTGCCTGGTACCGGCACGCACGGACATGACCGTCATGACCCGGGAGGACGACGATGACCGAACCGGATGACGCGGGGAATGGCGAGACGGCGACGAGTGAAGCGGCGGACCTTCTCGTCGTGGGCGCCGGGCCGGCCGGCATGGCCGCGACGGCCACCGCCCTGGCCGGCGGACTGCGCGTCGTGCTCGTCGACTCGGGCACCACCGCCGGCGGCCAGTACTGGCGGCACCCGCCGGAGCACGCCCGGGCGGCCGTCCCCACCGGCGACCTCCATCACGGGCTGCGCACCTACCGCGGCCTGACCGAGGCACTGTCCACGGGCCGGGACCGGGGCCGGCTCGACCTCCGCCCGGCGCACCACGTCTGGTCCGTGACCCGGGACGCCGACGCCTTCACGGTGCACGCCGTCGACCGGCGCCAGGCCCCCGAGGAGTCCGCCGTCACCCTGCGCGCACCCCGGCTGCTCGTGGCGACGGGGGCCTACGACCGTCAACTGCCCTTCCCCGGCTGGGACCTGCCCGGTGTGCTCACCATCGGCGGCCTCCAGGCCCTGCTCAAGGGCGGCGGAGTCACAGCGGGCCGCCGGGTGGCACTCGGCGGCACCGGTCCGTTCCTGCTGCCGGTCGCCGCAGGCCTCGCCGCCCGCGGAGCCGAGGTCGTCGCCGTGTGCGAGGCCGCCCACCCGATGGCGTGGCTGCGGCACCCCGGCCCGCTGCTGCGCAACCCCGACAAGTGGGCCGAAGGAGCGCGCTACGGTGCCGCCCTCGCCCGCCACGGCGTACGGATCCGCCCACGCACGGCCATCGTCGGCGCCGAGGGAACCGACCGGGTGACCTCGGTCCGCATCGCCTCGCTCACCCCCGACGGCGCCCCGCGCCCCGGCACGCAGCGACGCGTCGACGTCGACGCCGTGGGCGTCGGCTGGGGTTTCGCACCCCAACTCGACCTGCTGACCCCCCTCGGCTGCGCCCTCACCGACTCCGCCGACGGCAACGCGGTCGTCACCGTGGACGACGGGCAGCGCACCACCGTCCCCGGCCTCTACGCGGCCGGCGAGGTCTGCGGCGTCGGCGGAGCACCCCTCGCCCTCGCCGAGGGCCGCCTCGCCGCCGCGTCGGTCCTCGCCGATGGCGCGGCACCCGCCGTACCGCGCGGCAGGCGCCTGGCCGCGGTGCGCGCCACGGTGGCCAGGCACCGCGCCTTCGCCCGGGCGATGGCCCTCGCCCACCCCCTTCCCCGCGCATGGCCCGCGTGGCTGACCGACGAGACCGTCGTGTGCCGGTGCGAGGAGGTGACCGCGGGCGCGGTCCGCGCCGCCCGCGCCGAGGGCGGGGCCCACGACCACCGGCAGGTCAAACAGCTGACCCGGGCCGGCATGGGGTGGTGCCAGGGCAGGATCTGCGGGCCCGCCGTGCACTGCCTCGCGGCGGCGGACCGGGTCTACGCACCCGCGGAACGGATCATCGCGACGCCCGTCACCCTCGGCGCGCTGGCGGATCTGGACGCACGCCAGTGAGAACACGCAAGGACCAGTGAGAACACGCACGGACCAGCAAGAACACGCAAGGACCCGCGAGAACACAGTCAGACCAGCGAGAACCCAGAAGGAGCAGCCCATGAGCGGGAACCGCAAGCCCTGGCACGGTGTCGTCGTCGCGACGAGTCTGCCGTTCACCACCGGTCTCCAGGTCGACTACGGCGCCTACGCGGACAGCGTCGCCCACCTCGCCGAGCAGGGGCTGCACGGCGTCGCGCCGAACGGGTCGCTGGGGGAGTACCAGACGCTGACGTACGAGGAGCGCGACCGCGTCGTCGAGACGGCCGTCGCGAGCGCCCCCGAGGGCTTCACCGTCATGCCGGGCGTCGGCGCCTACGGCGGCGTCGAGGCCAGGCGGCACGCCGAGTTCGCCAGGGACGCCGGCTGCCAGGCCGTCATGTGCCTGCCGCCCAACGCCTACCGTGCCGACGACCGCGCCGTCCTGGAGCACTACGAGCTGGTGGCCTCGGCCGGCCTCCCCGTCACCGCGTACAACAACCCCATCGACACCAAGGTCGACCTGCGCCCGGAGCTGCTGGCCAAACTGCACGCCGAAGGGTTCATCGTCGGGGTCAAGGAGTTCTCCGGGGACGTCCGGCGCTGCTACGAGATCGCCGAGCTGGCGCCCGGCCTCGACCTCCTGATCGGCACCGACGACACCGTGCTGGAGGTCGCCGTCGCCGGCGCCAGGGGCTGGGTCGCCGGCTATCCGCAGGTCTTCCCCCGAGCCTGCCTCGCCCTGTACGAGGCGGCGGTCGCCGGCGACCTGGAGACGGCCCTGCCGCTCTACCGCCGGCTCCATCCCATCCTGCGCTGGGACAGCAGGACCGAATTCGTCCAGGCCATCAAGCTCGGCCAGGACATGACCGGCCGGCGCGGCGGCGGCTGCCGCCCGCCCCGGCAGCCGCTCACCCCTCAGACCGAGGCCGTCGTGCGCGCCGACACCCAGGCACTCATCGACGCCGGGACCGACTGACGATGCGCTCGGGCGTCTGCTACCACGCCGTCGACTCCCACACCGAGGGCATGCCCACCCGGGTCATCACCGGCGGCGTCGGTGTCCTTCCCGGCGCGACCATGTTCGAACGGCGGCAGCGCTTCATCGCCGAACGCGACCACCTGCGCACCCTGCTCATGTGCGAACCGCGCGGACACGCGTCGATGTCCGGTGCGATCCTGCAGCCACCGACCCGTCCGGACGCGGACTACGGAGTCCTGTACATCGAGGTGTCCGGCTGCCTGCCGATGTGCGGACACGGCACCATCGGCGTCGCGACGGTCCTCGTCGAGACGGGCATGGTCGAGGCCGTCGAGCCGGAGACCCTGGTCCGTCTCGACACCCCCGCGGGGCTGGTCACGGCCCGGGTCCGGGTGCGCGACGGTCACGCCGAATCGGTGACCCTGGAGAACGTGGCGTCGTACTGCCACGCGCTCGACCAGGTCGTCGACGTCGAGGGCTACGGCCCGGCGCGCTACGACATCGCCTACGGCGGCAACTTCTACGCCTTCGTCCGGCTGGAGGATCTCGGGATCCCCTTCGAACGGGCGCAGAAGCAGCGGATGCTCGACGCCGGCCTGGCCGTCATGGACGCGATCAACGCGCAAAACCCGGTGACCCACCCCGAGAATCCCGCCATCGACGTCTGCCACCACGTCTATCTGGAAGCCCCCGGATCGACCGCGGAGCACTCGCGGCACGCCATGGCGATCCATCCGGGATGGTTCGACCGGTCGCCGTGCGGCACGGGCACCAGCGCCCGGATGGCGCAGCTGCACGCCCGCGGCAGGCTGCCGGTCGGCCGGGACTTCGTCAACGAGTCCTTCATCGGCTCCCGGTTCACCGGCCGCCTACTCGGCGAGACGACGGTCGGGGACCGGCCGGCCGTTCTGCCGTCCGTCACCGGACGCGCCTGGATCACCGGCACCGCGCAGTACCTGCTCGACCCGTCGGACCCGTACCCGGCCGGCTTCACGCTCTGAGTGCTCCCGTGCGCCGTCGCGCGGCGCACGGGAGCGGTTCCGGTCAGTACCGGGTGGTCACGGTGACTCCGGAGAAGTCCCGCACCCCGTGCAAGGTGATGTAGTTGTAGCCGGCCGGTGGGCTGGTGACGGTCAGCGTGTGCGTGTTGCCGCCGCCGGTCGCGCGGGCGGTGTGGCTCGTGTTCGTGGCCCAGCCGGCGCCGTCGTAGTACAGGTCGGCGTCACCGGTGCCGCCGGACGTGGTGATCGTCAACCGGTCCACACCGGACGGCAGATGGAGGTACAGGTAGTCGTTGTCACCCGTGCCGGCGGACCGGTCGCTCCGCCGGCAGTCGCGGCCCAGGACCCTGGCGTCCCGGTCGGCGCACTCGGTCACGGCGCCGCCGTCGGAGCCCACCGTGACGGACTCGGTGACCGCGCCGGTCGCGCCCCTGTCGTCGGTGACGGTGAGCCGGACGCTGTACGTTCCCGCCGTCCCGTACGTCTTGGCGGGGCTGGAGGCGGTCGAGGTGGTGCCGTCGCCGAAGTCCCACGACCGGGAGACGACGGTGCCGTCGGAGTCGGTGGAACGGTCGGCGAACGTGGCCGTCAAGCCCTGCACCGTCGCGTCGAACGCCGCGGTCGGGACCTTGTTGCCGGGCGGGTTGGTGCCCCCGCCGCAGTCACCTGCCGCGCAGTCGGCCAGCCACGCCGACCAGTCGGCGTCGTAGCGGCTTCCGATGGTGCGGGTCAGGTGGGTGCGTGCGGCGTTCCAGTCGCCGGAGCGGTAGTGGCCGAGCACCGTCCGCATGTCGTCGGGGTGCTTCTCCAGCATGTACCGGACGGCGAGGTAGCCCCAGCGGTACACACGGGTCGTGTCGTGACTGTAGGTGGTGTCGAACAGGGTGCTCAGGGCGTACGTGCCGCGGCCCGCCTCGGCCGTCGCCTCGTCGTAGGCGACACCGCGGTAGGAGTAGGAGACGTATTCGGCGAAGCCCTCGATCCACCAGATGGTCGGGGTGCTGACATTGGCGGTGAAGTCGCCGTACATGTCGAACCGGCCGTCGAGGTAGTGGGTGTACTCGTGGTTCAGGTTCCAGATCTGGAAGTCCGGACGCAGCCACTCGGCCTCGTAGGCGATGAAGCGGGGCTGGTTGCCGACTGCCGCCGGGTTGCCTTCGAGGTACATCCCGCCGTTGTTGGTGTCGATTCCGTACAGGGCGCCGGCGTAGGTCTGGTAGTCGGTGCCGGAGTCGAAGACGACGACCTCGAGGGTGTCGTTGCGGTCGTCCGCGACCGGGCCGCTGTCCTGGGCGACGCTGTGGAAGTAGGCGTCCTGCTCGCGCATGCTGCCACAGCTGGACGACAGCTCGGCCGACGTCATCTGCTGCGCCTTGATGGTGATGCCGGAGCCGCAGGCGTACGTCACCGGCAGTACGGCCTCCGCCAGTTGGCCCGGCAGGTCGCAGGTGCCGTAGTAGGCGCAGTGGGCCCGGTCGTAGTAGTCGGTCATCTCGGCGACGCCGACCCAGAGCGGGGCGGTGGTGCCCTTGATCGAGGACGAGTTCAGCAGACCGGCCGCGAGCGGACGGACCTTGGAGAGCAGGGCCGGATGCTGGAGGAACCGGCCGAGTTCACGTCCGGCGTTCGACGTGAGGTAGGACTGGTCGGTCCCGAGCAGCGCGAGGTGGCGGGAGGCGAAGCCGTACAGCGCGTCGACCAGGCCGGGGTCGGACTCCACCGCGGCGACGAACGCGGGCACCTGATGACCGCGGAAGGTGACCGTGTACACGTTGTTGACCGCGTTGAGCATCCACCAGGAGGCGTTCCACGACGAGTCGTAGTCCGCCAGCAGCCGCTTCAGTACGGGGATGTAGCGGGCGTTCTCCTCGGCGCTGTCGATGAGGGTGACGGCCTCGGCGAGGGTCTCGCCGTTGGCGTCCGTGACGTCGTGCGAGTGGGCGCTGGCGAAGAACGCGTCCAGACCCGAGCGGATCGCGGTCCGCAGGGTGTCGCCGTAGGCGCCGACGGCGTCCGGGTCGTAGTACTGGACGTAGTAACCGGCCCGCAGGTACAGCACGAGCTGGGGCATGCCGGTACTGGCGTCACCGGGGTAGGACGCCGAACCGTCGCGCACCGCGCCCGCGACGGAGACCATCTGGGCCTCGCGGAAAGCGCCGTGGGCGTCGGAGCCGGTCAGGCCGAACAGGGTGTTGACGCAGTCGGCCGTGGACGCCTTGATCTGCCGCACCAGTTCGCCGCCGGTACGGCTGGTGAAGTCGGACGCGTCGCAGGCGGCGGACTTCGTCGCGCTCCGGCCGCGGTCGGTGGCGGCGTCCTTCGACGCGGAGGGCCGGGGCGGTGGCGTCGCGGCCCTGCCGTAGGGCTGCTTGAGCACCTCCTTGCTCGCCGCCAACGGGGGTATGTCGGATGCCTTCAGGCGTCCCTCGCCGACGTGTGCGCCGTCAGCGGTGGCGGTCCGCGCCGCGGGCGCGGGACCGGAGTGCCGCTCGCCCAGGGACGAGGCGTACGCGGCAGGCGCGGAGGTGCCGGTCCGGGCGTCGGCCGGGTGGGCGAGCAGACTCGCGCCCAGTGCCCAGGCGAGGGTCAGGGGCAGTACCGCACCCAGACCTCGCCGGACGAGGGTGGTTCTCACTGGTGCCTCCCATGAGGGGATCGGGTCACGCGACGGCGCGACCGATGGGGTGAACTGACGGGTCTCGAAGTCGGGGGAGAGGGCCGCGCCTTCGGCTGAACGGAACGCCGGCAGAGTGCTTGCTTGGCATGCCCACGACTGACCTGTGACATGTACCATTGCACAGGTGACATGGCTCGGGGAAGCCGTCTGACCGAACGAGCGGTTGCCGCCTGGTGGACGGGTGCGGAGCAGGGAACCTGGCGAAGGGCGAGTCGCCCGGTCAGAGCGTGGGACGCGAACCGGCCTGCCCGGGTACGCGGTTGCCGCGAGGTGACTGTGGCCCCGTCGGATACGACGGGACCGTCACCGGCGGCCGGTGACGGTCGGGTTGGCGCCGTGCGACGGGCGCGGACGGGCCGCGCAAGTCCGTCGCCCGGGGATGTGCGCGGGACCTATCGCGTGCCGGCCCTGGGCGACTGCTCGCCGCCCTGGGTGCCGGCCGAACCGTCCACCGGATCCGTGGCCGATCCGTCCGCCGATCCGCCCGCCCACAGGGTGCGGATGTGCGCGAGGTGGCGGCGCATGCACTCCTCGGCCTCCCGCACCCGGCCGGCCACCATCAGGTCGAGCAGCTCGACGTGCTCCTGCGCGGAGGCCACCAGGTGCCCGGACTCGTTGAGGTGGCCGAGCCCGTACAGTCGCGACCGTTTGCGCAGGTCGGCCACCACCTCGACGAGGTGCTGGTTCCCGGCGAGCGACAGCAGTTCGAGATGGAACCGGTGATCGGCTTCCAGGTACTTGAGGATGTCCTGCTTCCGGGCCGCCGTCACGATCTCGCGCGCGAGCGGGCGCAGCGCCTCCAACTGCTCCGCGGACGCCGTCCCGGCGACCCTGCCCACGACGGGAACCTCGATGAGTGTACGGATCTCCGTGAACTCGTCGAGGTCCTGGTCCGTCATCTCGGTGATGCGGAACCCCTTGTTGCGGACCGCCTCGACCAGACCCTCCCGGGCCAGATCGAGCATGGCCTCCCGGACCGGAGTCGCGGAGACACCCAGCTCGGCCGCCAGGGCGGGGGCGGAGTAGACGACACCCGGACGCAGTTCACCGGCGATGAGCGCGGCCCGGAGCGCGTCGGCCACCTGGTCGCGCAGGTGTGTCTGGACCGAGATCGTCCGTGATGTGAGATGAGGCATCCGCGCTCCTCCGAGCCCTCGGTCCGATCACCTCCCACCATACAATGTCACGTTGTCCGGACTCGGCCCCGGGCTCGGACCCGGAAACCTCCACGCGCTCCCGCGCTCAACGGGACGCCGCCACCCACTCCTCCACCTCGTCGGCACCGCGCGGCAGACCCGACGACAGGCACACCACTCCGTCGGCCGTGACGACGAAGTCGTCCTCGATCCGCACGCCGATACCACGCAGTCCCCCGGGCACCGTCAGATCGTCGGGCTGGAAGTACAGGCCCGGTTCGACGGTGAGGACATGACCGGACTCCAGCGTCCCGTCCCGGTAGGTCTCGTCGCGGGCGCCGGTGCAGTCGTGGCAGTCCAGGCCGAGCATGTGGCCCGAGCCGCACACCGTGTACCGGCGGTACCGCTCGGACACGGGGGTCGACGCCGTACCGCCGGGCGGTCGCAGACCCCAGCCGTCGAGCCCTTCGGCGATGACGCGCATCGCGGCCTCGTGGAAGTCTCGGTACCGGGCGCCGGGCCGCAGCGCGGCGATGCCGGCCGACTGGGCCGCGAACACCAGGTCGTACACGCGTCGTTGGGCATCGGTGAAGCGGCCGCCGACCGGCAGTGTCCGGGTGACGTCGCCCGTGTGGAAGGAGTCGGCCTCGACCCCGGCGTCGAGCAGCAGCAGGTCACCGTCCCGCACCGGGCCGTCGTTGCGCATCCAGTGCAGAACGCAGGCGTGCGCCCCGGCCGCCGCGATGGTCTCGAAACCCAGGCCGTGACCGTCCAGCCGGGCGCGCCGGTTGAAGGTGCCCTCGATCCAGCGCTCACCCCGCGCCAGACGGGTGGCGTACGGCAGTTCACCCACGACGTCGTGGAACCCGGCGACCGTACTGCCCACGGCGGCACGGAGCTGCTCGATCTCCCACTCGTCCTTGACCAGCCGCAACTCCGCCAGAAAACCGGCCAGTTCGGCCTCCGCCGGGTCGCTGCGCGGTACCAGTGTGTCGACCAGCGCGTCCTGCCCGCGCACCACCCGGGTCGGGACACGGTGCGCGAGGGCCCGCTCCAGGTCGTCGCGGGCGGCGACCTCGACGCCGAGGGCGTCCGCCGTCCCGGTCAGTGTCCGGCGCCGTCCCACCCAGAACTCGCCGTACCGCCGGTCGCTGTGGAACTCCGCGCCGTGCGGCCCGCCGTGACGTGGCGATCGCGGCCGCGTGAACAGTGTGACCGCGTGCCCGCTGCCGGTCGGTTCGAAGACGAGCACGCTGTCCGGGACCGCCTGCGTGCCCTGCTCACCGGTGAGGTGGATGAACGCCGAGTGGGGGCGAAAGGCGTGGTCGAAGTCGTTGCTGCGGACCTTCAGCCCGCCCGACGGCACGACGATCCGCTCGCCGGGGAACCGCTCGGACACGGCCGAGCGCCGCTTGGCCGCCCACGCCGCCCCCGACAACGGCGGCGGTCTCGTGTCCGTGTCCGCCCATCCGCCGAGGAAGGGATCGTGCGCCGGGGCGTGGGCCCCGCCGCCGCGACCGTCCGGCCCGGGCGGGCCGTTGTGCTGTTCCATCGCTGAATCACCTCGATGTGTGGGTACGTGAATGCCCGACGGCACCGGGGCACCGTCCGGGTGAGGCGCGTCACGGCTCCGGCGCGTACGTCGCCGGAAGCAGCCTCATCAGCAGTTCGGCTCCGCCGGGAGTGATCGACCAGAGCCCGGAGAGCTCCGGATCACCGCCGTCGCGACCGCGCTCGAACACCGCTTCGGGGCTCCGCCCGGCCGGCGCCGGGACCGGTACGACGGCCCAGCAGCGCTTGCCGTCGGCGGTGCGCTCGGCGCCGTGCAGCAGGCAGAGCCCGTCGACGAGGACCAGACCACGGCCCCCTTCACGGTCGCCGTCCGCCTCGCGGCGGCCCGGCAGTACCCTGCTGCCGTCGAGCACCGCGACGACGAGCAGACCCGGCTCCCACGACACCTCGACGGTCAGGGGTCCGCCGGCGTGCCGCAGCCCGTTGGTGAGCAGTTCCGAGGCCACCACTTCCACACGGAAGAGCAGGTCCTCGTCCATGGGCACCCCCAGCGAGACCACGGCCGCCAAGACACGGTGGCGGGCGCCGCGGACCGCGGCCGCGGTTGCCTCGAGGGTGAAGCGGAGCTGGGGGGAGGGCATGGCGCGTCTCCTCGGAAGATGATGTCCCCGAACCGCCGTGGGCGGGCGCGGCGGGCGGTGACCGGTGACCGGTGACGAGGTCCGCGCTCCAGGGGAGTGAGCGCGCAAGGTGGAGATTTCCACGACCGGATCCGCTCGGACAACGGGTCCGGCCATAGGAGAACGGGCGGACGAGGCATAAGGCCGGCCCTCCGACCGGCCCGCCGCACAGCGCCTGGGACACCGGCCCTCAGTGCCCGGACCCGGAGGCGAGGAAGCCGCATCCGTCCGTCCGTCCGTCCGCCCGTCCTTCCGTCGCATAATGGTCCGGCTTCCCGAGCGTCGAGGTGTGTGCTGTGGAACTTGAGCTGCGTCATCTGAGGGTCCTGTGCGCGATCGCGGACTCCGGCAGTGTCGGACGGGCCGCTGCCGTACTCGGCTTCACGCAGCCCGCGCTGAGTACCCAGCTGCGCCGCATCGAGCGACTGCTCGGCGAAGGGCTCTTCGTACGCAGCAACACGGGCGTGGAACTGACCGCGTACGGCGTCGAGGTCGTCAGCCAGGCCCGGGACGTGCTGTCCCGGGCCGAGGCGCTCGGCCGGCGGCACGGCAACGGTTCGCCGGGAGCCGGAGGCCGCACCCTGCGGCTGGGAGTCACCAACACCCCCGTACTGCCCGACCTGCTGGGCAACCTGCGCGAAGGGTGCCCGGACCTCACGGTCTCCGTCTGCGGCGTGTACGCCACCGGCGAGCTCCTCAGGCTCCTGGAGGCCGGTGAACTCGACGCGGCACTCGGCATGGACTATCCCGGCCTGCCCCTACGGCACTCCGACTCCTTGGCGCACCGCGCCATCAACACCGTTCCGGTCTTCGTGGCCGTGCACTCCGGCCACCCCCTGGCACACCGCGTGGAAGTCCCGCTGGAGGACCTGTCCGAGGACACCTGGTTCGTCTCCTCCGACGACGGAGTGGGGTGGCCCGCCGCCTTCTACGACGCGTGCGACGCCGCGGGCTTCGCCCCCGCGAGCACGCACGAGTTCCACATCCTCGAACAACTGCAGGCGATGATCGCCATGGGTCTCGGGGTGGCCGTGGTGCAGCCGACCATCCGCCCCATCGACGGAGTCCTGGTCAAACCGCTGGCCGGGGACCCCCTCTGGCAGCGCCATCTGCTCGTCTGGCGCCAGGAGGCCGTCGAGCCGGCGGTGGCCGAGGCGCTGCACCACCACGCCGTCCGCGTCTACCGGAACCTCCTGGCGCAGGCCCCGCACCTGCAGAGCTGGGTGGCCCGGGCCTACAGCGGCCGTCCGCCGTCCCCGCGCCACGCCGTCGGACAGGAGAGGCACGACTCGGTAGACCCGAAGGGATGAACGCGGAGGGATCTCCGTCTGCCGCTGTGATCGGTCCTCCAGACTGCGACGTGCGTATCCACATCGCACTCCCCGGCGGGCCTGCGCGGCGCATCGCGTACGCGGCGCCGACGCGCCCTCGCGAGAGTGCGAGGCGACGGAGGGGGGAAGGGTGGCGCGGCGGCACACGCTGTTCGGAGACAGAGCCCGTTACTGGTTCGACAGCACGCTGACCCGCGGTGCCGCGGCTCTCGTCGGCTGGATGGCACTGCTGTGCCTGGCCGTCGTCGTACCGGCCAGTGCGGTGATGGTGTGGACCGACCCCGACGCGCCGGCGTCCCCGCGGGACCGGTTGGCGCAGGTATGGCGCCTCACCGGGGAGACGATGCGGCTGGGCGGTGCGACGGGCACGCCACTGCGGGCGATGATGTCGGTGCTGCTCGCACTGGTCACCCTGCTGTACGTCTCGACGCTCGTCGGCCTGATCACGACGGCGCTCACGGAGCGGCTCACCGCGCTGCGGCGGGGCCGTTCCACCGTGCTCGAACAGGGGCACGCCGTGATCCTCGGATGGTCGGAACAGGTCTTCACCGTCGTGAGCGAGCTGGTGGCCGCCAACGCCAACCAGCGGCGTGCGGCGGTGGTGGTGCTGGCCGACCGGGACAAGACCGTCATGGAAGAGGCACTGGGCACGAAGGTGGGCTCTCTCGGCCGTACGCGGCTGATCTGCCGCAGCGGCCCCACCACCGACCCGGCCGTGCTCCCTCTGACCAGCCCTGCCACGGCCGGTGTCGTGCTGATCCTGCCCCACGACGAGCCGGACGCCGACGCCGAGGTGGTCAAGACACTGCTGGCCCTCCGGGCAGCCCTGGCCGGGGAGAAGACCCGCCCGCCCGTCGTCGCCGCCCTCCGCGACGACCGGTACCGCCTGGCCGCGCGGCTCGCCGCCGGACCGGGCGGCGTCGTCCTGGAGAGCGACACCGTCACCGCCCGGCTGATCGTCCAGGCTGCCCGCCGCCCCGGGATCTCCCTCGTCCACCAGGAACTGCTCGACTTCGCCGGCGACGAGTTCTACCTGGTCACCGAGCCCGCCCTGGTCGGCCGCCCGTTCGGCGACACGCTGCTGTCCTACTCGACGTCGAGCGTCGTCGGACTGGTGCGAGGAGGCACCCCCATGCTCAACCCGCCGCCACGGACGCCCATCGCTCCGGACGACCTGCTCGTCGTCATTTCCCACGACGACGACACGGTCCGGCTGGACGGCTGCGAGGAGTTGGCCGAGGAGACGGCGATGGCGTCCGGCCCGGCGACGCCCGCGCGAGCGGAGCGGGTCCTCCTGCTGGGCTGGAACCGCCGAGCGCCACTCATGGTCGACCAACTGCGCCGCCGCGCTCGGCCCGGATCTGTTGTCGACGTGGTGGCGGAACACGGGGAGGCGACGATCCGGCAGGTGAGCGAAACCGACGAGTGCGGCGGGACCGGCCTGAGCCTGACCCTGCGGCACGGGGACATCACCCGTCCCGAGACCCTGCGAGTCCTGGACGTGCACTCCTACGACAGCGTGATCGTGCTCGGCCGTGACCCCGTCCCGGGACAGCCGCCGGACGAACCCGACAACCGCACGCTCGTCACCCTCCTGCTCCTGCGTCAACTGGAGGAGTCCACCGGGCGTGAACTGCCGGTGGTCACCGAACTGATCGACGACCGGAACCGGGCGCTGGCCCCCATCAGCCCCGGAGCCGACGTGATCATCAGCGGCAAGCTCATCGGTCTCCTCATGACACAGATCTCCCAGAACCGGCATCTGGCGGCGGTGTTCGAGGAGCTGTTCTCCGCCGACGGCACCGGGGTCCGCCTGCGGCCGGCCACTGACTACGTGCTGCCAGGCAGCGAGACGTCCTTCGCCACGGTGGTGGCCGCGGCACGTCGCCGGAGCGAATGCGCCATCGGTTACCGGAACCACGACCTTTCGCAGACGAGCTCCGGCGGCGTGCGGATCAATCCGCCCAAGGACGAGCGACGCCGGTGGACGGCCGAGGACGAGGTGATCGTCATCGGCAGGGACTGACGAACGGCGACGGCGGGGCGGGCTCGCTGACCGGGTACGAAAACGGATCGCGTGAGGTGGCCGCCGCCGGCACGCTGCCCTCATGGACCACGCGGACGTACTGCTCGTCGCAGGCCGAGCCGGTGTCGGCAAGACGACGGTGGGCTGCGAGGTTTCGGCGCTGCTGCGCTCCGAGCCGCTCGCTCACGCGATCGTCGACGGCGACTTCATGGGCCAGGTGCATCCGGCTCCGGAGGGAGACCCGCACCGCGCGGAGATCACCGAGAGCAACCTGACCGCCGTGTGGGCGAACTTCGCCGAGCGCGGCTGCCGACGCCTGATCCCTACGAACACCATGAGTGTGCTGCCGGAGGCGACGGGCATGTCCGAACGTGCCCTGGGGGCGGGAGCGCGTATCACAGGAGTCCCGCTCACCGCCTCCGACGCCACCGCCCGCGAGCGGCTGGTGGGACGGGAACTCGGCTCGGAGCTGGAGCGGGAGTGGGAGTGGGAGGGAAGTGTCCGCAAGGCACGGCTCCTTGACCAGAGGGCCCCCGCGGAAACCGTACGGGTCGCGACGGACGGACGGCCCGTCGTCGACATCGCGCGCCTCCCACCCGCGAACGACACGTCCCCGTTGCCCTCCGTTGACGATCAGTGCCAGGAAGCCGGGCTCGCTTTGATCATCCGCGCCAGGCAGTCCGCTCCCGCACCGGGCGGCTCGCCACCGTGCCATCGTCG
This sequence comes from Streptomyces sp. NPDC017225, assembly GCF_044331465.1. NCBI lineage: Bacteria > Bacillati > Actinomycetota > Actinomycetes > Kitasatosporales > Streptomycetaceae > Streptomyces > Streptomyces sp. NPDC017225. The sequence continues at coordinate 137,195 of NZ_JBIRNE010000001.1, forward strand.
AGCTGTCGGGGCTCGGCAGACGGTCACGGGCGTGTTCCGCGCACACCACAGATCGTGCCGAGCGCACCGACGTCACCGACACGCCGATGACACCGACACCAGGAGTGCACCAGCATGCGCATTCGAAGCAGGGTCACAGCGCTCACGTCCGGAGCGACACTCGCGGCCGCGACATTGCTCACCAGCGTCGCCGCGACCCCCGCGCAGGCGTACGACCCCGACCCGAGGACCTACGTCACCCGGCAGGCGACGGACAACTGCCCGTGCACGCACGGCGATCTGATCGACGGGACCTACTTCCACAAGGACGCCGGAGGCGTGGGCGTCAAGATACTGGCGACGGTGGGGACTGCCTCCAACATCGTGGGCAAGGTCGAGTTCCACCCCCTGGACGAGAAGCTCTGGATCTACGACACGAAGAACGACGGTGACGCTCTCTACGCCCAGGTGACGTGGTCGGGCGGAAAGTCGTCGGTGTACAAGGCGCCCGGCACCGCGAAGACGATCGATGTCCGCACCGTCGACCTGGACATCCCCGAAGGCACCTACGTCTCCGTCAAGTTGTTCGACGGCAACGGCACGGACGCGATCCAGTCCAGCCAGGGACGGGCCTGACGCCCGACGGCTGACAGCTGAGCTCGCCCGGGCCCCGCCGGCCCGGGCGAGCTCATTCCACCACCTCCAGAGCGCGCCGCCGGTACTCGCCCGGCGGGACGCCGTGGGCGTCGCGGAAGGCCCGGCTGAAGTGGGCCGCTGACGTGAAGCCCCAGCGGACGGCGACGCGGCCGGCGGGGACCGCGCGGTGTGCGGGGTCGCTGAGGTCCCGTCGGGCGGCATCGAGGCGGCCTGCGCGGATCAGCCCCGCCACCGTCTCGTCCTCGGTTTCGAAGAGCCGGTGGAGCTGGCGGGTGGAGAGGTGGTGGGCGGCGGCGACGGTGGCCGGGGAGAGCCCGGGGTCGTGCAGATTCCGCTGGATGTGTTCACGGACGTGGAGCACCAGGGCACGCTCGCGGCTCTCGTCCGCAAGCTCGGCCGACGTTTCGGACTCGTGCGCCAGCATCCCGGTCACCAGGTCGACGAGCAGCGTGGCGAGCCGACGGCTGTCCGACGGGCGGTAGCCGCCCTCCTCGCCGAAGAGCTGGGTCAGCGTCTGCGCGACCAGCAGCCCGAAGCCGCGCCGGCCGGACAGGCGCCGCCCGAGCAGCCGGTCGATGTGGCGGCGGGGGGCGGGGGAGAGGGGCATCAGTGCCTTGGGTATCTCCAGCCCGATGGCCACCAACGGGGAGTCGCCGAACGGCGACCCGACCTCGCACGGGACGGAGGTGTCGATCACGTAGAGATCGTGGGCATGGTGTATGCCGCTGTTGCCGGCCTGCTCGGTGCTGAGGGGCACGCTGCCGGGCAGGACCAGCGTGAGGTGGTACAGCTCCGGGTCCGACCTGCGGATGTCGACGGCTCTTCGCCGGTTGTGGCACGGCCGGAACGTGGTTCGCCACACGACCAGCGGACCGAGCCGCAGCAGGTGCTGGCTGGCCGTGAACTCGGCGGGCCGGTCGCAGACGATCTCCATCGGCGCGATGGTGCGGTCCATGCAGTCCCGCCAGGCATCGAACCGTTCACCGCGCGGCAGGTCCGCGGTGCGGAACACCGTCATGGGCAGCATGGATGTCGACCCTTCCCTCCGACGCACCGTGAAGATCGACCGTACCGGCGCGCGATCGCGCTCCGCCACCGGCATCACCCCACGAACGGCGGCGACTTGCGCACCGGCTCACGCCTTCCGCCGCAATAGCCGCGAATGCCCTCCCGGTGGGGTACCGCTGCTCCCCGGCCCTCCACTTGGCCAGGCTCTGTGGGCCGTCAGACGTGCCGGAGACAGAGTGATCCCCACTGGAAGCCCGCGCCGATCCCGGAGAGCACGTAGATGTCTCCCGGGGCCAGAGCCCCTTCGGTGATGGTGGAGTGAAGCGCGGTGAACAGGCCGGCTGATCCGGTGTTGCCCAGTCGGTCGACTGTGACGGGGGCCCGCTCGTGGGGGATGTCCAGCGCGGCCATGGTTTCGGTGAGGATGTTCAGGTTGGCCTGGTGCAGGAAGAAGTACCGGATCCGGTCGACCGGCATGCCGGCGCGGTGGGCGGCGCTGGTGATGCTCTCGGGCAGGCGTGTGGTAGCGGCGTTCCAGACGGCTCGGCCGTCCATGCGCAGGTAGTGCTCGCCCGCGGTGACGGTGGCCGCGGTGGTCGGCAGTCGGGAGCCTCCGGCGGGGATCTGGACGCCGTAGGACAACTGGGAGCCCAGGTCGTAGGAGAGCAGGCCCGCTCCGGAGGTGTCCCTGCGGGTGAGGACGACGGCTGCCGCGGCGTCACCGAAGAAGACGCCGGTGGTGCGATCGGTGGGGTCGGTGACCCTGGAGGCGCAGTCGGCCGCGAGAAGCAGGATGGTGGTGATGGAGGGGTTCTGCAGAAGGTGCGCGGCGATCAGCATGGCCTGGATGCCGGAGGCGCAGGCGGCTTGGGTGACGTCCAGGGACAGGGCGCGGTGGGCACCGAGGGCGTCCTTGACGATCAGCGCGGTCGACGGGAGCGGCTGGTCCCCGGTGTAGGTGGCAACGATGACCGCGTCCAGTTGGGCGGGCGTGATACCGGCGGAGTCCAGTGCGGGGGCGGCGGCGGCGACGCACATGTCGGAGGTCGCCAAGTGTGGTGCCAGGCGACGGCGTTCACGGATGCCGGTGCGGCTGGTGATCCATTCGTCGCTGGTGTCCAGGGTGCGGGTGAGTTCCTGGTTGGTGACGACCGCCGGTGGCAGGTGCATCCCGGTCCCGGCGATGGCGAACGGCACGGGCAGACCGGCACCGGTCTGGTGGAACAGGGTCCGCTCCTCGGTGACGGTCATGTCGTAGTGCTCCGCTCGGACACGATCGGTTCACCCTGAGGAAATCCCATATCCGTTCCCTTCCTTACCGGACGCGAATGGTTCGGCGTCCCTTGAACTGTCGATCGCCAACCCCGCCGAATCGTCCCACGGGAGCCCGGGATGTGACTGCACGCGTTAATTCGTGAGCGTGAGGAAATGCCCAACTCCTTGACCCGGCATCCTTTGAGGTGCAGCTGTGGCCGGGGAATCGGTACCGATATTCAGACGGCCGATATTCCAGAAGTTGTCCGACAGAGTTCGGTGGCACCCGATCGTCAAGGCGGAGGGGGTCCGCACCGACGCCGTTCGGGTGATTCAGGGGCTGGGAGACGCCGCGGGGCATGTGTGGACACGTCCTCCACGGCGGCGCCGTGCCCCCACCTGGCACGTGGCGCGGGGTGCGCAGCGGGTGCGGGCGAGGGTTCCGGAAATGCCTAGAGTGCGCAGTGGAGGGAGTCCAGGTCGGGCGTCACAGCCGGCCTCTGGGCTCCCTTGCTTGCTCTCCTGCGTGCCAGCAGGCCCTTGGCGCCCCTTTGCCCAGTCGTACCGAAAGTTCACACGTGAGGCCTCAGATCACCGGACCGCACCAGATCGCCGGACCCCGCCGGGCAGCCGATCACGGCAGAACCGGCCACGGCGCCCCGACCGCACCGGCTACCTCGAACGCGTCCGGCGCGCCCCTCTCCGTCCAGCACGACCACCCCGCCCTGCGTGCCGCGCTCGCCGCCGCCACCGAGGACGCCATCATCTACGACCTGGACGGCATCGGTCGCCAGTACGCCGCCCTGTGCGCCGAACTTCCCGGTGTCGCCATCCGTTTCGCGATGAAGTCCTGTCCGGTGGACGAGGTGCTCGGTCACCTCGCCCGGCTCGGTTCCGGCTTCGACACGGCGAGCCCGCAGGAGGTCGCCCAGGCGCTACGCGCCGGGGTGGCCCCCGGGATGATTCACTACGGCAACACCGTCAAGTCCGACCGCAACATCGCCGAGGCCTACCGGCTGGGAGTGCGCGACTTCGCCACCGACTGCCTTGAGGACGTCGTGGCGATCGCCGAACACGCCCCGGGATCACGAGTGTTCTGCCGGATCGCGAGCACCGGCGAGGGTGCGCTGTGGGGTCTCAGCCGCAAATTCGGCTGCTCGCCCGAGGACGCGCCGAGGGTGCTCGACGCCGCCCGCACCGTCGGGCTGGTGCCCTCCGGTCTGTCCGTGCACGTCGGCTCCCAGCAGATGACCGCCGAAGCCTGGGTCGCGGCGATCGACTCGCTGGCCGCTGTCCTGAAGGCGCTCAGCCGGCGCGGCATCACCCCGGAGCGGATCAACCTCGGCGGCGGACTGCCCGCCCTCGGCGTCCTCGACCGGCGCGGCCGGCCGCTGGTACCGCCGCTGGACAAGATGTTCACGGCGATCCGTGAAGGCATGGAACGGCTGCGCGCCGTCAACGCCGCCCCGCTGGACTTCCTGCTGGAACCCGGCCGCCACCTGGTCGCCGACCACGGAGCGATCCGCGCCCACGTGGCGCGGCTCACCTCCCGGCACCGGCTCGACGGCACCCGTGAGGACTGGCTCTATCTGAGCTGCGGCAAGTTCAACGGCCTCTACGAAATGGACCAGTTGAAATACCGCCTGGAGTTCCCCGCCCAGCGCGGCGGGCAGTTCGTCGACGCGGTGGTGGCCGGCCCGACCTGCGACAGCGACGACGCGTACGCCCAGGAGGGCAGTCCGGTACGGGTCCCCCGTGCGATCGCCTCCGGCGACCCGGTGTGGGTCCACTCCTGCGGCGCGTACGCCACCGCCTACGCCACCCGCGGCTTCAACGGCTTCGCGCCGCTGCCGTACACCTGCGTCGGCGGCCGGACTCCGGACGGAGGAGACGCATGACCGCCACCCGGATCCGGCTGCTCCGGGAAGAGGACTGGGACGACGTGGTCGCGCTCGAGGAACGCGCCTACGCCGCTGGCGGCCTGTCCGAGGGGCGGGAGGCGCTGCGCTCCCGGCACCGGGCCTCACCCACGACCTGCTTCGTGCTGGAGCACGCGGGCGGCTTCGGCGGCTACTTGCTCGCACTGCCGTACCCGCTGTTTTGCTGCCCGGACCTGCGTCGGGCCGACGGAGGCCCGGCACAGGAGAGCGGCCGGGGGAGCAACCTGCACCTCCACGACTTGGCGATCGGCGAGCGCGTGCGCGGCCGGGGCATGGCCCGCCGGATGGTGCGGCACCTGGAGGAGACCGGCCGGGCGGCCCACTACCGGTCTGTCGCACTGGTCTCCGTGTGCGGCTCCAAGGCGTTCTGGACCGGGCTGGGTTACCGCACCCGGCCCGAGGTCGCGCCGCCCGCGAGTTATGGCGCCGAGGCGGTGTACATGGCGAAGCCGCTGGGCCCCGCTGCTGACGACCCCGCTCTCGGGCCCTCACCCGGAGCCGACGTGAGCTGAACCACGGGTCTTCGACCGCTCATCGACCGGGAGCCCGAGGAGCGGAACGGCTGCTCGTCAGTAGCGCCAGCGGACGGCCTCGATGAGGTCCGCGTCCGTGTGCCCCGAGAACAGCTTCGCCTCCGCCTGCCGGACGGCCAGTACGGCCTCGTACAACTCGGGACCGAGCGCCTGCCGCAGCAGCGCGGACTTCTCGTACGCGTCGATCGCCTCCAACAGGCTCGCCGGGAGGCGCTCGGCGGGGCCGAGGGAGGCGGGGACGAGGGCGGCGGGATCGCTCGGGGTCTCGGGCGGAAGGGGCAGGCCGGACTCCAGGCCGGCGAGCCCGGCGGCCAGTACGCCGCCGACCACGAGGTACGGGTTGGCGGCGGCGTCGAAGCACTTGAACTCGGCGTTGGCCTGCCCGGCGGCGGAGCCGGTGATCAGGCGCAGCGCCGCCTCACGGTTCTCCAGGCCCCAGCAGCGGTAGGCCCCGGCGAAGCGCGAGGGGACCAGCCGGAGGTAGGACGCGACGCTGGGCGCGCCGAGGGCGAGCAGGGCGGGCAGCTCGGCCAGTACGCCCGCGAGGAACCGCTCGGCGTCGAGGTGCAGCCCGTGCCGGCCGGGGCCGCCGTGCGCGAGGTTGCGGCCCTGTCGCCAGAGGCTGAGGTGCAGGTGGCTGCCGTTGCCGAGGGAGCCTTCGGTGAAGACGGGCGCGTACGAGACCCGCAGGCCGTGCCGGGCGGAGACGGCCCGGACGGTGTGGCGTACCAGCATCGTGGTGTCGGCCGCCTCGACCGGTCCCTCGGCGGCGACCGAGACCTCGAACTGCCCGGCGGCGTACTCGGGGTGGAGCTGAAGCACGGTCAGTCCCTGGTCGGTGAGGGCGCGCAGCACCTCCCGCAGGTAGTCGGAGTGCTCGATGAAGCGGGTCATCCCGTACGCCGGCGCGAGCGTCGCGGGGTCCCCGGCGGCGTCGGCCGCCACCCACTCGACCTCGATGCCGGCCTGCACCGAGAGCCCGCGCCGTTCGGCGGCCTCGGTGACCCGGCGGGCGAAGCCGCGCTGGCAGCCGGGATGCGGGGTGCCGTCCTGGGCGTAGCGGTCGGCCGGAGCCCAGGCCCAGCCGGGCTGGGCGGCGAGCGGGACGAGCCGATCCAGGTCGGGGACGAGCCGCAGGTCGCCCACCGGGCCGGTACTCGAAGGCGCGGCGGTGAAGGAGTCGTCCACCAGGGAGACGTCGAAGCAGGGCGCGGCGCCGACGCCGTACTCGGCGGCGTGTGCGAGCTGGGCGAGCGGGACGGACTTCACCCGGGTGAGCCCGGCGTTGTCGACCCAGCCGAACACCACCCCGTCGATTCCGTCGGCGGCGAGCTGGGCTTCGGCTGCCCGGGCCCGGGCAGCCCGCTCAGCTCGGGGATACGTGATGGCCATGCCGGTCATGCTGATGTTCACGGCAGCCGGTGCGCCAGCGGTCGGCCGGTGGTTCACTCGTCCGTGCAAGAGAGGAATCGGTTCTCCGGGAAAACGCGTCGCTTAGTGAGTGCCTTTTACCGCGTCCGCAGCGCTCCGAGCAGGAATAACACTCGCACGAGTGAAACCGCTGGGACCGTTTGGCCTCGCCGGACATGGCTCGACTACGGTGATCCAGGAGCGGACGGTTCACCGCATCGGCAAGGAATTCCAACCCGGCAGGCCGTCCGGCACGGGACGTGAAAACCCCGGAGGTGGATGATTCCGCCCTCCCCGCTGTGCCTGCTCGGGGTGCACGAAGCCCCGGGCGCCCTGTCGTACATCTGCTCTGAGTGAATCTGCTCTGCGTAAAGAGGTTGGAGCATCATGCCCCCCATCGTTCCGCCGTTCCTCATCGGTCTCATCGCCGCGCCCCTGGCCAAGCGTCTCTTCAAACCACTGGTGCGAGGTGTCGTCACGACATCCGTCGGTGTCGTCATGGAAGTGAAGAAAGCGGCCCACGCGGCCGGAGAGAACATCAACGACCTCGCGGCCGAGGTGGCCGCCGACGTGATGGCGTCGCAGATCGCCTCCGCCGACGTTCACCCGCCCACCGAGGGCGCGGCCTCAAAGGGCGAGAAGGACAAGGCGGGCGACCGGGTCGAGAGCGAGAGCAGGATCCCGAGGACCCGCACGAGCACGAGCACCAGCGCCGGCAAGACGCCCTGACGCGCGGCCCTTTCCGTCGCCTGGGCGCGTCTTGCCGCCGACCGCGGAAGACGGGCCCTCGCGGTGGTCGGCCGTTGGCCTTTCGGCCGTACCTCCACTCCCCTCGGACATTTCGCTCTGTCGCAGTAATCCGCCGTGCGCCGATTTCCGCCGCGCCCGTTGACGGACTATCCGTGACCTCCGTGAACAGGTGATCGTACGCATGTCATCGCTACTGGGCGCCGTAGCAGAAACCCGCTCCGTGGAAGTGGACGCGCGTCCGCGCTCGGTCACACCGGGACGCCAGCGCTGGGACGTCAGGCTGGTGCTCGGACGGCCACGGACGGCCGAGGTCCTCACCGCCGCGCTGCGCCGCGTTCCCGGAATCACCGAGGCTCAGGCCAACCCCGTCACCGGCGGGGTGCTCGTCCGGCACGAAGCGCGGGTGCACGCCACAGACGTCGGCCGAATCGTCCGCAGAGCCGTCACCCTGATCGCGGGCGCCCCGACCGGAACGGGGGCGGCGCCGGCCCGGCCCGCCGCCGCACCGGCCCCCCGGGCGGACCGCGGCCTGGTCGTACGACCGGTGCTCGCGGTCGGCGGAGGGATCGCGGCAGGGATCGCGTTGATCAAGGGATCGACGCTGAGCAGGCAGTTGGTGGCGTTGGGCGGGGTCACCGCGGCGACCGCGGCCGTTCTCAGGAAGGCATGGGACACAACGGCCGACGCGTCCCGGAACGCGGCCGGGTCCGGCGCCGACCGGCACCCCCTGCTGGAGATCGTCGGACCGCACCGCCGCCGCCTCACCCGTGCCGCTGCCCTGTCCGTCGCCTGCCAGGTCTCGGAGATGGCGCTCGGCACCTTCCTCGGCTGGACCGGACTCGTCCTCATCAAGGGCGAGGCAGCTCCGCTGGCACGCCTCGGACTGACCACCGCGTCCGCCCAACTCCTGGGCCTCGCCGGACTGGTGGCCGCCGCGTGCGCCGCCGTGGCGGGCCTCTCCTACGCCTCCAGCCTCCAGTGGCGCCGGCTCGGCCAGGACATCGAGCACGACTGGCGGAGCCGTACGTACCGACATGTCCAGCACCTCGAACTGGGGCACCTGGAGGGCGAGCGGACCACCCGGGTGGCCGGCGCGCTCACCGACGACGTCGGCCAGCTGGGCGCCTTCTTCGCCGGCCCGGCCAACGAAGTGCTGCAACTGGGCACCAGCCTGGCCCTGCTGGTACCGGCGTTCCTGCTGCTGGCCCCCCAGATCGCCTGGATCGCGTTCCTGCCCATCCCGGTCGTCGCCTGGCTGTCGCTGCGCCACCAGGACAAGGCCGCGGCCGACTACGCCGTCACCGGCGAGCGGCGGGCCCGGCTGGGCAGCCAGGTGATCAACTCGCTGGAGGCCGGCGCCACCGTGAAGAGCTTCTGCACCGAGGACCACGAGGCCGAGCGCATCGACGAGTTGAGCGAGGCGGCCCAGGAGAGCAGTCGACGGACCGACCGCAGCACGATCCGGCACGCCGAGACCGTCCGGGCCTGCACCACCGCCTCGATGGCCGGCACGCTGCTGATCGGCGGCCGGTCCGTGCTCAACGGCTCCCTGCGCTTCGAGGTGTTCAGCCCGCTGATCGGGCTGCCCCAGATGCTGCTGATGCGGATGAGCCGGCTCGGCGGCATCGTCGACCAGTACCAGCGCACACTCGCCTCCTACGACCGGGTCCAGCGACTGCGTGCCCTGCCCGTCGAGGCCGACGGCACCGGCGGAACGGTCGACGTCGGCGAGGTGCGCGGCGAGATCGCCCTGGACCACGTGTCCTTCGCCTACCCCGGTCGGACGCCGGCACTGGAAGACCTCTCGATGACCATCCCGGCCGGGCAGGTCACCGCCCTCGTCGGCGCCACCGGCTCGGGCAAGACCACGATCGCCCGACTGCTGATGCGGTTCCAGGACGTGGACCTCGGCAGCGTACTGCTCGACGGCCGGGACGTGCGCGAACTGTCGCGGCACGACCTGCGCCACGCCGTCGGGTTCGTCGCCCAGGACCCGTTCCTCTTCGACGGCACCATCGCCGACAACATCCGCTACGGAAGCTTCGACGCCTCGGACGAGGCAGTGGTCGAGGCGGCCATGAAGGCCGAGGCCCACACCTTCGTCGCGGCGCTGCCGGACGGCTACGAGACGGTGATCGGCGAACGCGGTGCCGCGCTCTCCGGCGGACAGCGACAGCGGATCGCGCTGGCCCGCGCGATCCTCAAGGACGCGCCGGTCGTGATCCTCGACGAAGCGACCTCCGCCGTGGACAACGAGACCGAGGCCGCCATCCAGCGCACACTCCGCGGCTTCGCGGCCGACCGGACCATGCTGATCATCGCCCACCGGCTCTCCACCGTCCGCCACGCCGACCGCATCTACGTCATGGACCAGGGCGGAGTCGTGGCCGAGCAGGGCACCCACGACGAACTCCTCGCACGGCGCGGACTCTACGCGTCCCTATGGCAACTCCAGGCCGGCGAACCCGCCGCCTGACCGCGGACCCCGGCCGGCCGACCGCGTGACGACACCGCGGTCGGCGCGCTCCGGCGTGCCCCGCCACCACGCCTGCCCACACTTTCGGAGGTATCCCCATGTCCCGTCGCGACGGTGACGCCCTTCCCCTGACAGCGGCCCAGCGCGAGATCTGGCTCGCCGAGCAGAGCTCCCGCACGCCGATTCCGGGCTACCGCGTCGGCGAGTGCCTGGAGATCCACGGGCCGGTGGACCGGGACCTGTTCGAGACGGCGCTGCGCCTGGCGGTCGACGAGGTCGACGCCCTGCACGTGACCTTCGTCGACGACGGCGACGGCCCGCGCCAGATCCTCCGGGAGAGCTGGGACTGGGCTCCGGCCCACCTCGACCTCAGTGGGGAGCCCGACCCCCGGACGGCGGCCCTGGAATGGATGGAGCGGGACCTCTCGCGCCCGCTGGACCTCGCCCGGGACCCGTTGTTCGGCCACGCGCTGATCAAGGCGGGGCCGACGGAGTACCTCTGGTACCTGAACTACCACCACGTGGTGCTGGACGCGATCAGCGGCTCCATGCTCCGACAGCGCGTCGGCGAGGTGTACTCGGCACTGGCCGAGGGCGGCGCCGTACCCCCCTGCCCGTTCGGTCCGCTGCGGGACCTGGTCGAAAGCGACGTCTCCTACCGCGCCTCCACCGACTTCGCCGCCGACCGCGCCCACTGGACCGAGCGCTACGCCGACCGGCCCGCCCCGACCCGGCTCACCGACACCTCCACGACCGACCCGCACCGCGCCCTGCGGATGGCCGGGGAGCGGGAACTGCGCCGCCCGGACGCCCTGCGGGCGGCGGCGGCACGTTCCGGCGTCCGGTGGTCCCGGCTGCTGGTCGCGGCGACGGCGCTCTACGCCCACCGGCTGACCGGCGACCAGGACGTGGTGCTCGCCCTGCCCGTCACCGCCCGCCGGGGCGCCGACCGCGACCTGACGGCGGTGCCCGGCACGACGTCCAACGTGGTGCCGCTGCGGCTGACGGTGCGGCCGGACATGCCCTGGCGCGAACTCGTCGCCCAATCGGCGCGGGAGGTCGACACGGCCGTCGCGCACGAGCGTTACCGCAGCGAGGACCTGCTGCGGGACCTCGGAGTCCCCGGCGGTATCGGGACGGCGTTCCCGCTCGTCGTCAACATCATGGCCTTCCACTCCCGGCCGAGCTTCGCCGGGCACCCGGCCTCCGTGCACCACTTCGTGTCCGGGTCGACCACCGACCTCGCCGTCTGGTTCTTCGACTACCGGGACGGCAACCCGCCGCTGCTCCGGCTGCACGGCGCGCCGCAGGCGTACGGACCCGGCGACCTCGCCGACCACCAGCGGCGGCTGCTCGCGCTGCTGGACACCCTCGCGGACTGCGACCAGGACGAGCCGGTGGGCCGGATCGAACTGCTCACCGCCGAGGAGCGCCGCGAACTCGCGGTGCTCGGCGCCGGGCCGGTCGCCCCGGCCCCGGCCACGAACCTGCCGGCGCTGTTCCGGGAGCACGTCCGCGCGACCGGGGACCTGGTCGCGCTGGTGTGCGGCGACGTCTCGACGACGTACGCGGAACTGGACGCGCGGACCAACCGGCTGGCGCACGCCCTGATCGCCCGCGGAGCCGGCCCGGAACGGCTGGTCGCGGTGGCCCTGCCGCGCTCGGCGGACCTGGTCGTGGCGATCCTCGCGGTGCTGAAGACCGGGGCGGCGTACGTACCGGTCGACCCCGAGTACCCGGCCGCCCGGATCGCGTACCTGCTCGACGACGCCCGGCCGGTCCTGCTGGTCACGGACTCCCGCAGCGAGGAGAGGCTGCCGGAGACCGGGCCCGTCGACCGGCTGGTGCTCGACGACCCGGAGACGGCCGCCCTGGTGGCCGGCTGCCCGGCGGCCGACCCGATGGTGGCCATCGACCCGCGGCTCCCGGCGTACGTCATCCACACCTCCGGCAGCACCGGACGGCCCAAGGGCGTGCTGCCGACCCACGGCGGCCTGCTCGACCTGTTCACCGACCTCCGGCAGACACACTTCGCGCCGGTGCTGAGGACGCGACGGCGGCTGCGGGTGGCGCTGACCACCTCGGTCTCCTTCGACGCCTCCTGGAACCAGCTGTTCGCCCTGTTCGAGGGGCACGAGCTGCACGTCCTGGAACACGCGACCTGGACCGACCCCGGCGCCCTCGTCGGCTACACGGCGCGCCACGGACTGGACTACCTCGAAGCCACCCCGTCCTACCTCCAGGAGCTCCTCTCGCACGGGCTGCTGAGCGACCCCCGAAGGCGCCCGGCGGTTGTCGGGGCGGGCGGCGAGGCCGTCCCGGAGCGCCTGTGGGAGCAGCTGCGTGCGGCCCGGGGCGTGACCTGCCTCAACCTCTACGGACCGTCCGAATGCACCGTCAACTCCGCGGTCGCGTCGCTGGAGTCGAGCCCGCGCCCGGTGATCGGCAGGCCGGTCGCCAACGCCCGGCTGTACGTGCTCGACGGCGCCCTGCGGCCACTGCCGGCCGGTACGGCCGGTGAGCTGTACATCGCGGGCGCGGGTCTGGCCCGCGGCTACCTGAACCGGCCGGGGCCGACCGCCGCGCGGTTCGTCGCGGACCCCTTCGGGCCGAGCGGGTCGCGGATGTACCGCACCGGGGACCTGGTGCGCTGGGACGCGGCCGGGAACCTGGAGTTCCTCGGCCGCACCGACGACCAGGTCAAGATCCGCGGCTTCCGGATCGAGCTCGGTGAGATCGAGGCCGTTCTCACCGAGCACCCGCAGGTCGCCCGGGCCGCCGTGCTGGTGCGCACCGAGGCCGGACCCCGGCTGGTCGCCTACGCGGTGCCGGAACCCGGCTCCACCGTGACGGACGCCGCCCTGCGCGACCACCTGCGGGACCGGCTGCCCCGGCAGATGGTGCCGACCGCGTACGTACTGCTGGACGCGCTGCCGCTGACCCCCAACGGCAAGCTCGACCGGCGGGCCCTCCCGGCGCCCGAGCGGGAGCCCGCCGCGCCGGGCCGTGCCCCGCGCACCCCGACCGAGCACCTGCTCGCCGGGCTCTTCGCCGAGGTGCTCGGGGTGGCCGGCCCCGGGACGGACGACAACTTCTTCGACCTCGGCGGGCACTCCCTGCTGGCCACCCGGCTGGTCGCCCGGATCCGCTCGATCCTCGGCGTGGAGCTGCGGCTCGGCGACATGTTCGACGCGCCGACGGTGGCGGAACTGGCGGCGGCCGTGGATGTCGCGGGCCGGGCCCGCCCGGCACTGGCCCCGCGCGAACGGCCCGACGCGGTCCCCCTGTCCTTCGCGCAGCGCCGGTTGTGGTTCCTGCACAGCATGGAGGGCCCGAGCGCCACCTACAACATCCCGCTGGCCCTGCGGCTGTCCGGGAACCTCGACCAGCGGGCCCTGGAAGAAGCCCTGGCGGACGTGGTCGAGCGGCACGAGAGCCTGCGCACCGTCTTCCCCGCGATCGACGGCGTGCCCTGCCAGCGGGTACTCGACGCGGCACAGGCCCGGCCTCGGCTGCGGATGACCGAGACCGGCGAACGCGAGCTGCCGGAGCGGCTCGCGCAGGCGGCCCGGTACGGGTTCGACCTCGCCGAGGAAACGCCGCTGCGCGCCGAACTCCTCCGGCTGACGTCCGAGGAGCACGTGCTGCTGCTGGTGGTCCACCACATCGCCGGCGACGGCTGGTCCATGGGGCCACTCTCACGGGACCTCACGACCGCCTACGCGGCCCGAGCCGAGGGCGCGAAGCCGCAGTGGTCGCCGCTGCCGGTCCAGTACGCCGACTACGCCCTCTGGCAGCGGGACCTGCTCGGCGACGGCTCGGACCGAGGCAGCCTCCTGAACAACCAGCTCGCCTACTGGAGTGAGCGGTTGGCCGGGCTCCCCGAGCAGGTGGAGCTGCCGTTCGACCGGCCCCGGCCGGCCGCGATGTCCTACCGGGGCGCCCACCTGCCGGTGCGGATCGACGCCGAACTGCACCAGGGCCTGCGGACGCTCGCCCGCGAGGGCGGGGCCAGCCTCTACATGGTGCTCCAGGCCGGCCTGGCCGCCCTGCTGGGCAAGCTGGGCGCGGGCACCGACGTACCCGTGGGCACACCGATCGCCGGGCGCACCGACGAAGCCGCGGACGAGCTGATCGGCTTCTTCGTCAACACCCTGGTGCTGCGCACCGACCTCTCCGGCGACCCGTCGTTCACCGAACTGCTGGCCAGGGTGCGCACCGACGCGCTGGCCGCGTACGCGCACCAGGACGTGCCCTTCGAGCACCTGGTGGAGGCGCTGAACCCGTCCCGGTCGCTGGCGCACCACCCGCTGTTCCAGACCATGCTCGCGTTGCAGAACGCGCCCCTCGGCACCTTCGACCTGCCCCGGCTGCGGGTCGCGACCGACCTGGTCCACACCGGGACGGCCAAGTGCGACCTGACCTTCGTCCTGGCCGAACAGCCCGGTGAGGACGGCCTGTCGGGCGTGGTGGAGTACAGCACCGACCTGTTCGACGAGCCCACCGTGACCGGGATCGTCGAGCGGTGGCTGCGGCTGCTGCGCGCCGTCGTCGCCGACCCGGGCCGGAGGATCGGGCAGGTGGACGTGCTGTCCGCCGAAGAGCTCCGCGCGCTGCTCCCGGCGCCCACCGACCGGAGCGGGAGGCCCCCGGCGAGCAGCCTGACCGAGCTGTTCGAGCGGCGGGTACGGGCGAACCCGGCCGCCGTCGCCCTCACGGACGGCGAGGTCACCCTGACGTACGGCGAGCTGAACGCCCGCGCGAACCGGCTCGCGCACGCCCTGATCGACCGGGGGGTGGGCCCGGAGCAGCGGGTGGCGCTGGCCCTGCCGCGCTCGGCGGAGCAGGTCGTGGCGGTGCTCGCCGTGCTGAAGGCGGGCGGCGCCTACCTCCCGGTGGACCCGGAGTACCCGGCCGCCCGGATCAGCTACCTGCTCCGGGACGCCAGGCCCGCGCTCCTGGTGACCACGAGCCGGACCGGCGACCTGCCGGGCGCGGACCCGGTGGACCGGCTGCTGCTGGACACCGCCGACCTGGACGCGCTGCCGGACACGGACCCGGAGCTCTCCCCCGACCCGGACCACGCCGCCTACGTCATCTACACCTCCGGCTCCACCGGCGCCCCCAAGGGCGTGGTGGTCACGCACCGGAACGTGGTGCGGCTGTTCGGCGCCACCGAGAAGCTGTTCGGCTTCTCCGCCGAGGACGTCTGGACGCTCTTCCACTCCTACGCCTTCGACTTCTCGGTGTGGGAGCTGTGGGGGCCGCTGCTGCACGGTGGCCGTCTGGTGGTCGTGGACCACGAGACCAGCCGCTCGCCCGGCCGCTTCCTGGAACTCCTCGCCCGCGAACGGGTGACCGTGCTCAACCAGACGCCGTCCGCGTTCTACCAGCTGATGCAGGCGGACGCGGAGTCCCCGGAGACCGGCCGCGCGCTCGCGCTGCGCACCGTGGTGTTCGGCGGTGAGGCGCTGGAGCACGCCCGGCTGGCGAGCTGGTACGAGCGGCACCCGGACGACGCGCCGCGGCTGGTCAACATGTACGGCATCACCGAGACCACGGTGCACGTCACCCACGCGGCGCTCGACCGGGCCGAGACCACCGCCGGTCGGATCGGCGCGGCCCTTCCGCATCTGCGGACGTACGTGCTGGACGCCCACCTGCGCCCGGTCCCCCCGGGCGTGCCCGGCGAGCTGTACGTCGCGGGCGCCGGCCTGGCGCGCGGCTACCTCCACCGGCCCGGCCTGACCGCCGGGCGGTTCGTGGCCGACCCGTTCGGACCGCCGGGATCGCGGATGTACCGCAGCGGCGACGTGGTGCGCCGCGCGGCGGACGGCGGCCTGCGCTACGCCGGCCGCGCCGACCAGCAGGTGAAGGTGCGCGGCTTCCGGATCGAGCTCGGCGAGATCGAGGCCGCGCTGGCCGCGCACCCCGGCGTCGCCCAGGTCGCCGTCCTGGCCCGGCAGGACCGGGCCGACGACACCCGGCTGGTCACGTACCTGGTGCCGGCCGCGGGTGACGCGCCGAGCCCGGCCGACCTGCGCGCGTATCTGCGCGAGCGGTTGCCGCAGTACATGGTGCCGTCGGCGTTCGTCGCGCTGGACGCGCTGCCGCTGACCGCCAACGGAAAGCTCGACCAGCGGGCCCTGCCCGCCGCCGACCTCGCCCCGGCGACCACCGCACGCGCGCCGCGCACCCCGCAGGAGCAGATCCTGTGCGAGCTGTTCGCCGAGGTACTGGGCGTGGCATCGGCCGGCGTCGAGGACGGCTTCTTCGACCTGGGCGGGCACTCGCTGCTGGCCACCCGCCTGGCCGCCCGGATCCGCGCGACGCTCGGTGTGGAAATGCCACTGCGCGCCCTGTTCGAGGCACCCACCCCGGCCGGCCTGGCCGCCGCCCTGGTGGCGGCCGGACCGGCGCAGGCCGCCCTGGCACGGCGCGAGCGCCCCGAGGCGATCCCGCTCTCGTTCGCGCAGCGACGGCTGTGGTTCCTGCACCAACTCGAGGACGCCGGCGCCAACTACCACATCTCCCTGGCCTGGCGGCTGTCCGGCGATCTGGACCGTCGGGCCCTGGAGGCCGCCGTGGCGGACGTGGTGGCCCGGCACGAGAGCCTGCGCACCGTCTTCCCCGCGGTGGACGGCGTGCCGTACCAGCGGGTGCTGGACCTCGTGGCGGCCCGCCCGCGGCTGCTCGTGAGCCGGACGACCGAGGCCGAGCTGCCGGCCGTCATGGCGGAGGCGAAGGCCCGCCGGTTCGACCTGGCGGTCGATGTGCCACTGCGCGCCGCCCTGTTCGAGCTGGCCGACGACGAGCACGTCTTCCAGGTGGTGCTCCACCACATCGCGGGTGACGGCTGGTCGCTGGGCCCGCTCGCGCACGGACTGACCACCGCCTACGCGGCCCGCCGCCGCGGCGAGGAACCGCGGTGGGCCCAGCTGCCGGTCCAGTACGCCGACTACACCCTGTGGCAGCACGAGCTGCTCGGTGACGCGGCCGACGGGGACAGCCTGTTCGCCCGCCAGGCGGCCTACTGGACCCGGCAGCTGGCCGATCTGCCCGAGCGGCTCCAGCTGCCCGGCGACCGGCCCCGCCCGGCGGTCGCCTCGCACCGGGGCGGGTCCGTCCCGGCCGAGCTGGACGCCGAGCTGCACCGCGGGCTGCGCGAGCTCGCCCGCGCACACGGCACCAGTCTGTTCATGGTGCTCCAGGCAGGACTGGCGGTGCTGCTGAGCAAGCTCGGGGCGGGCGACGACATCCCGGTCGGCAGCCCCGTCGCGGGCCGGACCGACCAGGCGCAGGACGAGCTGGTCGGCTACTTCGTCAACACCCTGGTGTTCCGTACCGACACCTCGGGTGATCCCACGTTCGCCGAACTGCTGGGCCGGGTCCGGGAGACCGCGCTGGCCGGGTACGCGCACCAGGACCTTCCCTTCGAGCACCTGGTCGAGGTCCTCAACCCGGTCCGGTCGCTGGCGCACCATCCGCTGTTCCAGGTCATGCTGGTACTGCAGAACGCGCCCCGGGCCGACTTCGCGCCGCCCGGTCTGCGCGTCGGCGACATGCCGTCGAAGACGACCACCGCCAAGCTCGACCTGATCTTCACCATGTCCGAGCGGTACGCGGAGGACGGCTCCCCGGAGGGCATCGACGGGTCCGTCGAGTACACCGGCGACCTGTACGACCCGGCCACCGTCGAGACGATGTTCGGGCGATGGGTCCGGCTGCTGCGCGCCGTGGTCGCCGACCCGCGGTCGCGGCTCAGCCGAGTCGGTCTGCTCACCGACGAGGAGCGCGGTGAGCTGACGACACTGGGCACCGGCCCGGCGGCCCACACCTTCACCGAGAGCCTGCCCGGACTGTTCCGGGCTCAGGTGCGCGCCACCCCGAAGGCCGTCGCGGTGGTGGGGCCCGAAGCCTCGCTGACCTATGCGGAACTGGACGCGCGGGCGAACCGGCTGGCGCACGCGCTGATCGAGCGGGGCGCGGGGCCGGAACGTCTGGTGGCGGTGGCCCTGCCGAGGTCGGCCGAGCTGGTGGTGGCCATCCTCGCGGTGCTGAAGACCGGCGCCGCCTACCTCCCGGTCGACCCGGAGTACCCGGCCGCGCGGATCGCGTACATGCTCGGCGACGCCCGGCCGGTCCTGGGGGTGACCGACGCCCGCACCCGCGGCCGACTGCCTGAGACCGGTCCCGCCGGGTGGCTGGTGACCGACGAGCCGGACACGGCCGCGCTGGTGGCCGGGTGCCCGTCGACGGACCCCGCGGTGGCCATCGATCCGGGGCACCCCGTCTACGTCATCTACACCTCCGGTTCCACCGGCAGGCCCAAGGGTGTGGTGGCGACGCACGGCGGCCTGTCCAACCTGTTCGCCCACCAGTGCCCGCTGGTGTTCCGGACGGGGGAGCGGATGCGGATCGGGCTGACCACGTCCGTGTCGTTCGACGCCTCCTGCGACCAGCTGTTCGCCCTCTACGCCGGCCACGAGCTGCACGTGCTGGACGAGGCGACCTGGACCGATCCGGACGCCTACCTCCGGTACGCCTCGCGGGTCGGACTGCACTCTGTCGGCGGCACCCCGTCCTACCTGCACGTACTCGTGGAACAAGGCCTGTTGGACCATCCGCGGTGGCGTCCCTCGTTCATCGGCCTGGGCGGGGAGACCGTTCCCGAGCGGCTGTGGGAGCGGCTGCGGGCGGCCGACGGGGTGTTCTCCCTGAACTACTACGGGCCGGCCGAGTGCACCGTCGACTCGGTCTGCGCGCCGCTGGAGTCGAGCCCGCGCCAGGTGATCGGCCGACCGCTCGGCGGGGCCCGGCTGCACGTGCTCGACGCCGCGTTGCAGCCGGTGCCCGCGGGTGTGGCCGGTGAGCTGTACATCGCCGGGGCGGGGCTGGCGCGCGGCTACCTGAACCGGCCGGGCCTGACCGCGGAACGCTTCGTGGCCGACCCGTTCGGGCCGGCCGGTACGAGGATGTACCGCACCGGTGACCTGGTGCGGTGGGGACCGGACGGGAATCTGGAGTTCCTCGGCCGTACCGACGACCAGGTCAAGGTCCGGGGCTTCCGGATCGAGCTCGGCGAGATCGAGGCGGCTCTGGCGGAACACCCGCGAATCGCGCGGGCCGCCGTGATCGTCCGGCAGGACCGGGCGGGGGACGCCCGCCTGGTGGCCTACCCGGTGCCCGCCACCGGGGCGGAACTGCGGCCGGAGGACCTGCGGGCGCACCTGCGGGAGCGGCTGCCCGACTACATGGTGCCCGCCGTGTTCGTCCTCCTCGACACCCTGCCGCTGAACGCCAGCGGCAAGCTGGACCGGCGCGCCCTGCCCGAGCCCGAGGCCACCGCGACGCGGTCCGGCCGGGCCCCGCGCACTCCCCAGGAACAGGTGCTGGCGGAGCTGTTCGCCGAGGTGCTGGACCTGCCCCGGGTCGGGGCCGACGACGACTTCTTCGACCTGGGCGGGCACTCCCTGCTCGCCACCCGGCTGGTGGCCCGGGTCCGTGCGGCCCTGGGCGTGGAACTGGCGCTGCGCACCTTGTTCCAGACCCCGACGGTGAGCGGGCTGGCCGCCGCGCTGGGTGACGCCGACCGGGCCCGGCTCGCCCTGGGGCGGGTGGAGCGGCCCGAGCTGGTGCCGCTGTCGTCCGCCCAGCACAGGCTCTGGTTCCTGCGCCAGATGGAGGACGCCGTCTCGGTCTACAACATGCCGCTCGCCTGGCGGCTGACGGGCCCGCTGGACCGGGCGGCCCTGGAGGCGGCGCTGGGCGATGTCGTGGGCCGGCACGAGACCCTGCGCACTGTCTTCCCGGCCGTGGACGGCGTGCCCCACCAGCGGGTGCTGGACGTCGCACAGGCACGCCCGAGGCCGGCGGTCACCCCGGCCGACGAGAAGGCCCTGCCGGAACTGCTGACGGAGGCCGCGGCGCGGGGATTCGACCTCGCGGACGAACCACCGCTGCGCGTCGAGGTGTTCGAGATCTCGGCGGACGAGCACGTGCTGCTCCTGGTGATGCACCACATCGCCGGTGACGGCTGGTCGCTGGGCCCGCTGGCCGCGGACCTGGCCACCGCGTACGAGGCACGCCGCCAGGGCGAGGAGCCGCGGTGGAACCCGTTGCCCGTGCAGTACGCCGACTACACCCTGTGGCAGCGCGAGCTGCTCGGCGATCCGGCCGACCCGGACAGCCTGTTCGCCCGCCAGCAGGCCTACTGGACCGAGCGGCTGGCGAACCTGCCGGAGCAGATCCGGCTCCCCGCCGACCGCCCGCGACCCGCGGCCCCCTCCTGCTCCGGTGGCCATTTCGCGATCGAACTGGACGCCGAACTGCACGCCGGTCTGGTCCGCCTGGGCCGGGAGCACGGCGCCAGCGTGTACATGGTGCTGCAGGCCGCGTTGACGGCGCTGCTGGACAAGCTCGGCGCGGGAGAGGACATCCCGGTGGGCGGCCTGATCGCCGGCCGGACCGACCAGGCCCTGGACGACCTCGTCGGGTTCTTCGTCAACACCCTGGTGCTCCGGACGGACACCAGTGGTGACCCGACCTTCGCCGAGCTGCTGGGCCGGGTCCGCGAGGGCGCGCTGGCCGCGTACGCGCACCAGGACCTGCCGTTCGAGCACGTGGTCGAGGCACTCAACCCGTCCCGGTCGCTCGCCCGTCAGCCGCTGTTCCAGGTGGCTCTCGCGCTGCAGAACGTGCCCCGCACCGAGTTCGCCCTGAGCGGCCTGGACGCCGAGATCCTCCTCGTGCGGACGCCGACGGCGATGTTCGACCTCGGCTTCCACCTGCTGGAACGCGGCGGCACCGGCGGACCGGCCGAGGGCATCGTCGGACGGGTCGAGTACAGCACCGACCTCTTCGACCCCGCCACGGTGGAGGCACTGGCCGCCCGGTGGCTGCGCCTGCTGGCGTCGGCGGTCGCCGACCCGGACCGGCCGCTGAGCCGGATCGACGTCCTCACCCCCGAGGAGCGCCACGAGCTGCTGGTCGTACGCAACGACACCGCCCGCCCGGCTCACGAGGCCGCCCTGCCCGCTCTCTTCGCGGCGCAGGTACGGTCGACCCCCGAGGCGCCGGCGGTGGTGTTCGAGGACACCGTGCTGACCTACCGGGAGCTGGACCGCAGGGCCAACCGCCTGGCGCACGCGCTGATCGCGCGCGGGGCGGGGCCGGAGCAGGTCGTGGCCCTGCGGCTGCCGCGCTCCGCCGAGCTGGTGATCGCCGTCCTGGCGGTCCTCAAGACGGGCGCGGCGTACCTCCCGGTCGACCCGGAGTACCCGGCCGCCCGTATCGCGTACATGCTGGAGGACGCCCGGCCGGCCGTGGTGCTCGACGACCTCGCGGCCGTCACACCGGACGGGGAACTGCCCGAGCACGATCCGGCCGTCCCCGTGGACGCGCGCCATCCGGCCTACGTCATCTACACCTCGGGTTCCACCGGCAGGCCCAAGGCCGTGGTGATGCCCGCCGCCGGGCTGCTGAACCTGCTGACGTGGCACCACGGGTCCGTCGGTGGCGAACCCGGCACACGTACCGCGCAGTTCACCGCGATCAGCTTCGACGTCTCGGTGCAGGAGACGCTCTCCGCGCTGCTGTACGGCAAGACCCTGGTGGTGCCGACCGAGGAGCAGCGGCGCAGTGCCGAACTGTTCGCCCACTGGCTGGACCGGCACGGGGTCGAGGAGCTGTTCGCCCCCAACCTGGTGGTCGAGGCGCTGGCCGAGGCCGCCGAGGAGGCCGGTCTCGAGCTGCCGGAGCTGCGGCTGATCGCGCAGGCCGGCGAGGCGATGCGCCTCGGCGGTGTCGTACGCCGCTTCCGGAGCAGGCGGCCCGGCCGGGAGCTGCACAACCACTACGGCCCCGCCGAGACCCATGTGATCACCGCCTACCGGCTGCCGGCGGACCCCGCCGACTGCCCGCTGCCGGTACCGATCGGCCGGCCGATCGCCAACTGCCGCGCCTACGTGCTGGATCCGGCCCTGCGGCCGGTCGCCCCCGGCGTCCTGGGTGAGCTGTACCTCGCCGGGGCGGGCCTCGCCCGCGGCTACCTGAACCGGCCCGGGCTCACCGCCACGCGGTTCGTCGCCGACCCCCACGGCCCGGCCGGCACCCTGATGTACCGCACCGGTGACCTGGTCCGCTGGCGCGCGGACGGCGAGCTGGAGTTCGCGGGCCGGGTGGACCACCAGGTGAAGGTCCGCGGCTTCCGGGTCGAGCCGGGCGAGATCGAGGCCGAGCTGGCCGCGCACCCGGGGCTCGCACAGGTCGCGGTGCTCGCCCGTGAGGACCGGATCGTCGCCTACGCGGTCCCCCTGGCCGGGGCCCGGATCACCGTGGCGGAGCTGGCGGCGTACCTGCGTGAGCGGGTGCCGGACCACCTGGTGCCGTCCGCGTTCGTGCTGCTGGACGTGTTGCCGCTGACGCCGAACGGGAAGCTGGACCGGGCGGCGCTGCCCGTGCCCGAGCCGGGTACGGCCACCGGCGGCCGGGCGCCGCGCACGCCGCAGGAGCAGATCCTGTGCGAGCTGTTCGCCGAGGTGCTGGGCGTGGCCCGGGTCGGGGTCGACGACGGCTTCTTCGAGCTGGGCGGGCATTCCCTGCTCGCCACCCGGCTGGTCTCGCGGGTCCGGGCGACCCTCGGCGTCGAGCTGGAACTGCGTTCCCTCTTCCGCACCCCGACACCCGCCCAACTGGCCGCCGGGCTGCACGACGCCGGCACCGCGCGGCAGGCACTGGTACCCAGGCCCCGCACCGAACCGATGCCGCTGTCGTTCGCCCAGCGCCGGCTCTGGTTCCTCCAGCAGTTCGGGGCGCCGAGCGCCACCTACCACATGCCGCTCGCCCTGCGCCTGTCCGGTCACCTCGACCGGGCCGCGCTGAGCACCGCGCTGTCCGACGTGGTGGCCCGGCACGAGACGCTGCGCACGGTCTTCCCGCACACCGCCGGAATCCCGCGCCAGCGGGTGGTGGACGCCACCGAGGGCCCTGTCCCGCTGACCGTACGCGCGGCGGACGAGGCGGAGGTGCCCGCCCTGCTGCGCGAGGCGGCGGTACGGGCGTTCGACCTGACCTCCGAAGTGCCGCTGCGGGCGGAGCTGTTCGCGCTCGCGCCGGACGAGCACGTGCTGCTGCTGGTCATGCACCACATCGTCGGGGACGGCTGGTCCATGGGCCCCCTGGCCCGTGACCTGGCGACCGCCTACACCACCCGGCGGGGCGGCGGGGCGCCGGCCTGGCCGCCGCTGCCGGTGACGTACGGCGACTACACCCTGTGGCAACACGAGATCCTCGGCGACGAGCACGACACGGACAGCCTGTTCGCCCGCCAGGTCGCCTACTGGAAGGAGGCGCTGGCCGGGCTGCCCGAGCAGGTGCGGCTGCCCGCCGACCGGCCGCGTCCGGCCACCATGTCGTACGGCGGGGACCTGCTGGAGGTCCGGATCGACGCCGCACTGCACGCGGCACTGGTGGAGGTGGCGCGCCGCTCGGGAGCGACCCTGTTCATGGTGCTCCAGGCCGCGCTCGCCGCGCTGTACACGCGGCTGGGCGCGGGCACGGACATCCCGATCGGGAGTCCGGTCGCGGGGCGTACCGACGAGGCGCTGGACGAGCTGGTCGGGTTCTTCATCAACACGCTGGTGCTGCGCACCGACACGAGCGGGGACCCGAGCTTCACCGAGTTGCTGGGGCGGGTGCGG
Source organism: Streptomyces sp. NPDC017225 (assembly GCF_044331465.1). Taxonomy (NCBI): domain Bacteria; kingdom Bacillati; phylum Actinomycetota; class Actinomycetes; order Kitasatosporales; family Streptomycetaceae; genus Streptomyces; species Streptomyces sp. NPDC017225. Next base: position 160,902 of record NZ_JBIRNE010000001.1, read on the forward strand.
GAGACGGCGCTGTCGGCGTACGCGCACCAGGACGTGCCGTTCGAGCACCTGGTGGAGGCGCTGAACCCGTCCCGGTCACTGTCCCACCACCCGCTGTTCCAGACCGGCCTCGTCGTGCAGAACGCGCCGGGCGGCGACTTCGAGCTGCCGGGGCTGACGGTCTCCGGCGTTCCCGTGCTCACCGGGACCGCGCGGCTCGACCTGACCTTCGGGTTCGCGGAGGAGCACGGGCCGGACGGCAGGCCGGCCGGGCTCAGCGGTGCGGTCGAGTACAGCACCGACCTGTTCGACCGCTCGACCGTCGAGGCACTGGTCGCCCGGTGGACAAGGCTGCTGGCCGCTGCCGCCGCCGCGCCCGACCAGCCGATCGGCGGGATCGACCTGCTGTCCGCCGAGGAGCGCCGCGAGTTGCTGCCCGCCCCCGAGGGTGAGACGGCCGGGGCGAGCGTGACGGAGCTGTTCGCGGCGCGGGTGGCGGCGGTACCGGACGCGGTCGCGCTGGTGAGTGGCGACGTCGAGTTGACGTATCGGCGGCTGAACGCCCGCGCGAACCGGTTCGCGCACGCGCTGATCGCCCGGGGCGTCGGCCCGGAGCAGGTCGTGGCGGTGGCGTTGCCGCGTTCGGTGGAGTCGGTGGTGGCGGTCCTGGGGGTGCTGAAGGCCGGGGCCGCGTACCTGCCGGTGGACCCGGCGTACCCGGCGGCACGGATCGCGTTCATGCTGGACGACGCGCGGCCGGCCGTGGTGGTCGACGATCCGGCGCTGGTGGCAGAGGCTTCCGGCCTGCCGGAGACCGATCCCGGTGTCGTGGTGGACGCCCGGCATCCGGCCTACGTGATCTACACCTCGGGGTCGACGGGCCGGCCCAAGGGCGTCGTGGTGAGCCACACCGGCGTGTCGTGCCTGGTGGCGGCGCAGGCCGACCGGCTCGGCGTGGCCCCGGGCAGCCGGGTCCTCCAGTTCGCCTCGCCCAGCTTCGACGCGTCCTTCTGGGACCTGTGCGGTGCCGTGCTCACCGGCGCCGCCCTCGTCCTGGCCCCGTCCGAGACGCCACTGGAGGCCCTGACGGACCGCCGGCTCGACATCACCCACGTGACGCTTCCGCCCTCGGCCCTGGCCGCCGTGGAGAGCGCCGACCTCACGGCCGGCACCCTGGTGGTCGCGGGAGAGGCCTGCGCGCCGGAACTGGTGGCGCGGTGGGCACCGGGCAGGCGGATGATCAACGCGTACGGGCCGACGGAGACGACGGTGTGCGCGACCATGAGCGATCCACTGTCCCCGGGGACCGGTGCACCGCCCATCGGCCGGCCGGTCGCGGGCTTTCGGGTGTACGTCCTCGACGAGCGGCTGCGCATCGTCCCGCCGGGGGTGGCCGGGGAGCTGTACGTCGCCGGCCCGGGCCTGGCGCGCGGGTACCTGAACCGGCCCGCTCTGACGGCCGGGCGGTTCGTCGCCTGCCCGTTCGGCCCGGCGGGTGCGCGGATGTACCGCACCGGAGACGTGGTGCGCCGCCGGACCGACGGCGAGCTGGAGTACGTCGGCCGTAGCGACGACCAGGTGAAGGTGCGCGGCTTCCGCGTCGAACTCGGCGAGGTCGAGGCGGCGCTGGCCGAGCACCCGGGCGTCGCCCGGGCCGCCGTGCTCGCCCGGGACGACCGGCTCATCGGCTACGTCTCGGCCCGTCCCGATGCCGCCGTCCGCCCCGCGGAGCTGGCGGCGTACCTGCGGGACCGGCTGCCCGACTACCTGGTGCCGTCCGCGTTCGTGCTGCTGGACGTGTTGCCGCTGACGCCGAACGGGAAGCTGGACCGGGCGGCGCTGCCCGTGCCCGAGCCGGGTGCGGCCACCGGCGGCCGGGCGCCGCGCACGCCGCAGGAGCAGATCCTGTGCGAGCTGTTCGCCGAGGTGCTGGGCGTGCCCCGGGTCGGGGCCGACGAGGACTTCTTCGAGCTGGGCGGGCATTCCCTGCTCGCCACCCGGCTGGCCGCGCGGGTCCGCTCGGTGCTCGGTGTGGAGCTGGGGCTGCGCGCGCTGTTCCAGGCGCCCACCGTGGAGGGCCTGACCGAGGCGCTGACCGAGGCCGGCCGCGCCCGCCCGGCGCTGACCACGCGCGCGCGGCCTCAGGCGGTGCCGCTGTCCTTCGCCCAGCGCCGCCTGTGGTTCCTGCACCGCATGGACGGTGCCGCCGCGACCTACCACATCCCACTGGCACTCCGGTTGACGGGAAGGCTCGACCGGACGGCACTCGACGAGGCACTGGCCGACGTGGTCACCCGGCACGAGAGCCTGCGGACGGTCTTCCCGGAGGTCGACGGCGTACCCCGGCAGACCGTCCTCGACCCGGCCGAGGCCCGGCCCCGGGCGCGGCTCATCGACGTGTCGGAGGCCGGACTGCCCGAGCGGCTGGCCGAGTCCGCTCGACAGCCGTTCGACCTGGAGGCCGAAGCGCCCCTGCGGGCGGAGCTGTTCGCCCTGGCACCGGACGCGCACGTACTGCTGCTGGTGATGCACCACATCGCCGGTGACGGCTGGTCGACCGGCCCGCTGGCACGCGACCTGGCCGAGGCGTACGCCGCCCGGTGCGAAGGCCGCGCCCCGCACTGGGCGGCCCTGCCGGTGCAGTACGCGGACTACACGCTGTGGCAGCGCGACCTGCTCGGCGACGCCGCCGACCGCGGGAGCCGGTTCGCCGAGCAGCTCGACTACTGGAAGGGGCAGCTGTCCGACCTGCCGGAGCTGCTCCGGCTGCCCACCGACCGGCCGAGGCCGGCCGTGGCCGGATGGCGCGGCGACCACGTCGGCCTGGAGCTGAGCCCCGAACTGCACGCTTCCGTACTGGATTTGGCCCGCAGGTCCGGCACGAGCCTGTTCATGGTGCTCCAGGCGGCGTTGGCGGCGCTGTACACGCGGCTGGGCGCGGGGACGGACATCGCGATCGGGAGTCCGGTCGCGGGGCGTACCGACGAGGCGCTGGACGAGCTGGTCGGGTTCTTCGTGAACACGCTGGTGCTGCGCACCGACACGAGCGGGGACCCGAGCTTCACCGAGTTGCTGGGGCGGGTGCGGGAGACGGCGCTGTCGGCGTACGCGCACCAGGACGTGCCGTTCGAGCACCTGGTGGAGGTCCTGAACCCGTCCCGGTCACTGTCCCACCACCCCCTGTTCCAGACGATCCTGGCCGTGCAGAACGCTCCGATGGGCCGGTTCTCCCTGCCGGGCCTGGACGTCGCCACCTACGCGGTGGACACCAAGTCGGCCAAGTTCGACCTCGGCGTGAGCCTCGTCGAGCAGTTCGGTTCCGACGGCAGCCCGGCGGGGATCGTCGGCGCGGTCGAGTACGCCACCGAACTGTTCGACCGCTCGACGGTCGCGGCGCTCGCCGGGCGCTGGACGCGCCTCCTGGAGGCGGTCACCGCCGACCCGGACCGGGAGATCGGACGGATCGATCTCCTCGACGCCGACGAACGGCACCGTCTGCTGGAGCGGGGCAACGAGACCGCCCGGGAGGTGGCGGCCGTCCCGGTGCCGCAGGCGTTCGCGGCCCAGGTGGCGGCGACACCCGACACGGTCGCACTGGTGCGCGGCGACGACGCGTTGACGTACCGGCAGCTGAACGCCCGCGCGAACCGGTTCGCGCACGCGCTGATCGCCCGGGGCGTCGGCCCGGAGCAGACCGTGGCCGTGGCCCTGCCCCGCTCGGTGGAGTCCGTGGTGGCCGTCCTGGGCGTGCTGAAGGCCGGAGCCGCCTACCTGCCCGTGGATCCGGCGTACCCGCGGGCGCGGATCGACTACATGCTGGCGGACGCCCGGCCGGCACTGATGGTCGACGACCCGGCGCTGGTGACCGAGGTGACCGCATGGCCCGAGACCGACCCCGTGGTCGCCCTCGACGTCCGGCATCCGGCCTACGTGATCTACACCTCGGGCTCGACCGGCCGGCCCAAGGGCGTCGTCGTCGGCCACGGCGGCGTCGCCAGCCTGGTCGCCGCACAGATCGAGCGCTTCGCGATCGAACCCGACAGCCGGGTACTCCAGTTCGCCTCGCCCAGCTTCGACGCCTCGGTGTCGGAGATCTTCACCGCCCTGCTGCGCGGCGCGGCCCTGGTGCTGCCCTCGACGGCCGGCCCCGTCGCCGCGCTGACCGACCGGGACCTCGCGGTCACCCACGTGACCGTGCCGCCGTCCGTCCTCGCCGCCGTGCCGGAGGACTCGGTACAGGTGTCGACGCTGGTGGTGGCGGGTGAGGCGTGCCCGCCGGAGCTGGTGGACCGCTGGGCGTCCGGACGCCGGATGGTCAACGCGTACGGTCCGACCGAGACCACCGTGTGCGCGACGATGAGCGACCCGCTGTCGCCGGGAACGGGCGTGCCGCCGATCGGCCGTCCGATCGCCAACGCCCGGGTGTATGTCCTGGACGAGCGGCTGCGACCGGTGCCACCGGGCGTGGCGGGGGAGCTGTACGTCGCGGGCGCGGGACTGGCACGCGGCTACCTGGACCGGCCGGGCCTGACGGCCGCACGGTTCGTCGCCTGCCCGTTCGGGTCCGGTGAGCGCATGTACCGCACCGGAGACCTGGTGCGCTGGCTGGGAGACGGGCAACTGGAATACGTCGGCCGCGCCGACGACCAGGTGAAGGTGCGCGGCTTCCGGATCGAGCCCGGCGAGGTCGAGGCGGCCCTGGCCGAGCACCCCGCCGTGGCCCGGGCCGCCGTCCTCGCCCAGGACGACCGGCTCGTCGGCTACGTCGTCCCGCAGCAGGACGAGGACCGCGACAGTGGCCTGGAAACGGACCACGTGGGCGAGTGGCGGAACATCTACGACGCCCTGCCCATCACCCCCGAGGGAGCCGGCTTCGGCCAGAACTTCATCGGCTGGAACAGCAGCTACGACGCGAGCCCGATCCCCGTCGAGCAGATGCGGGAATGGCGGGACGCCACCGTGGCCCGCATCCTGGCCCTGCGCCCCCGCCGGGTACTGGAGGTCGGCGTCGGAACCGGACTGCTGCTCTCGCGGATCGCACCGCACTGCGAGACCTACTGGGCGACGGACTTCTCCGCCACGGCGATCGACGCGCTGACCGCACAGGTGGCCCGCCAGGCCGGCCTGGCCGAGCGTGTCCTGCTGCGGACCCGCCCGGCGCACGACACCGACGGCCTGCCGGCCGGGCACTTCGACACGATCGTGATCAACTCGGTGGTGCAGTACTTCCCGTCCGCCGACTACCTCGCGGACGTGATCGAAAAGCTGATGCGGCTGCTCGCGCCCGGCGGCACACTCTTCGTCGGCGACATCCGCAACCTGCGGCTGCTGCGCCCGCTGGCCACCGCGGTCCAGCTGCACCGGACCGGCGCCGACGGCGATCTCGCGGCGGTGCGCCGCGCGGTGGAGCAGGCCGTCAGGGTGGAGAAGGAACTCCTGGTCGACCCGGACTTCTTCACCGTCCTGCGGGAGCGCGGTACGGACATCGGAGCGGTGACCGTGGAGGTCAAGCGCGGCCGCCACCACAACGAACTCACCCGACACCGCTACGACGTGACGCTGCACAAGCGGCCGCTCACTCCGGCGGTTCCCAGCCGGCCCGTCGAGCTGGCGTGGGGGCGGCAGGTCACCGGACTGGACGAACTGCGTGAGCGGCTGGCCCGGCCGCGCGCGGACCTGCTGCGGATCACCGGGGTGCCGAACCGCCGTGTGGTGCGCGAGTCCGCCCTGGCCCGCGCCGTACAGAACGGCGACGACTCGCTCACCGAGCTGCTGGAGCGGCTGCACGGCCCGGAGGAGAGCGAACTTCCCGACCCGGAGGACTTCCAGGCCCTCGGGCTGGAGTTCGACCGCTGGGTCGGCGTCACCTGGTCGGCCACCGCGGACGACGCCGTGGACGTCGTCTTCGCCGACCCGCGGGCGCGTCACGGCTCCCCGGTCGAGCCGTACCGGTCGGCCCTCGCCACCGGCACGCCGCTGTCGGCGCTGACCAACCGCCCGACCGGCAGCCGGGGCACCGGCGCCCTCATCGGCGAACTCCGCGCATGGCTGCGCGGGCGACTGCCCGACTACCTGGTCCCGTCGGCGTTCGTGGCGCTGGAGACGCTGCCGCTGACCACCAGTGGCAAGCTCGACCGCCGCGCACTGCCCGCGCCCGGCCTCGGCCCGGCCGGAGCCGGTCGGGCGCCGCGCACCCCGCAGGAACAGCTCCTCGCCGAACTGTTCGCCGAGGTGCTGGGCCTCGCCCAGGTCGGCGTCGAGGACAGCTTCTTCGATCTGGGCGGACACTCACTCCTGGCCACCCGCCTCGCCTCCCGCGTCCGGGCGGCCCTCGGCGCGGAGCTGGAAGTGCGGACGCTGTTCGAGGCACCGACGGTGGCCGGACTGGCGGCCCGCCTCGACGGTTCCGGCACGGCGCGGCCCGCGCTGACCGCCCGGCCGCGCCCCGAACACGTGGAGCTGTCCTTCGCCCAGCGCCGCCTGTGGTTCCTGCACCGGATGGACGGGCCGAGCGCCACCTACAACATGCCGCTCGCGCTGAGCCTGACCGGCGAACTCGACCGCCCGGCCCTGCACGCCGCGCTCGCGGACGTCATCGCCCGGCACGAGAGCCTGCGGACGGTCTTCCGCGAGACGGACGGCGTCCCGTACCAGGTCGTACTGAGCGCCGAGCAGGCGTATCCGGAACTGCCGGTGATCGAGCTCGACGAGGGCGGACTGGCCGAGCGCCTGGCCCGGACCGCACGGCTGGGCTTCGACCTGGCGGCTCAGCCGCCCGTCCGGGCCGAGCTGTACGCGCTCGCGCCCGACCGGCACGTGCTGCTGGTCGTCGTGCACCACATCGCCGCCGACGGCTGGTCCATGGGACCGCTCTCCGGCGACCTCGCGGCCGCCTACACGGCACGTCGCCGTGGCGAGGGCCCGCAGTGGTCCCCGCTGCCGGTGCAGTACGCCGACTACACGTGCTGGCAACGCGACCTGCTCGGCGACACCACCGACCCGGACAGCCTCTTCGCCCGGCAACTGGCCTACTGGAGGGACGAACTGGCGGGCATCCCGCAGCAGGTACCACTGCCCGCCGACCGGCCCCGGCCGCCGGTCGCCACCCAGCGGGGCAGCCGCGTCGTGGTCGCGCTCGACGCGGAACTGCACCAGGCACTGCGCGACCTGGCCGCCGCTCGCGGCGCCAGCATGTTCATGGTGCTCCAGGCCGGCCTCGCCGCGCTGCTCACCAGGCTCGGCGCCGGCACCGACATCCCGATCGGCAGCCCGATCGCCGGCCGCACCGACCAGGCGCTGGACGAACTCGTCGGCTTCTTCGTCAACACCCTGGTACTGCGCACCGACACGAGCGGCGATCCCGGCTTCGCCGAACTGCTCGACCAGGTGCGGCAGAAGGCGCTCGCCGCGTACGACCACCAGGACGTGCCGTTCGAGTACCTGGTCGAGGTGGTCAACCCGGCCCGTTCACTGTCGCACCACCCGCTGTTCCAGGTCATGCTCGCCCTGCAGAACGCGCCGGTGGGCGAGTTCGCGCTGCCGGGCCTGTCGACCGGCCACCTGGAGGCGTCGACCGGGACCTCGCGGGTCGACCTGACCTTCAGCCTGGCCGAGCGGTTCCGTGCGGACGGCGGCCCCGACGGCCTGGTCGGCGCGGTGGAGTACGCCACCGACCTGTTCGACCCGGACACCGTGGAGCTGCTGTTCGCCCGCTGGGCACGGCTGCTGCACGCGGCGGCCGCCGACCCCGGCCGCCCGATCAGCCACATCGACATCCTGTCGCACGAGGAACGCGGCCGTCTGCTGTCCGCGTCCACCGGCACCGCCGCCGAGCTGCCCGAGGCCGCCCTGCCGGAGCTGTTCACCCGCCAGGTGCGCGCCACCCCGGACGCGGTGGCCGTGGTGGCGGGCGGGGCCGAGCTGACCTACCGGGAACTCGACCAGCGGTCCAACCGTCTCGCGCGGGCACTGATCCGCCAGGGCGTACGAGCGGAGACACCGGTCGCGGTACTGCTGGACCGCTCGGCGGACCTGGTCGTGGCGCTCGTGGCGATCACCAAGGCGGGCGGCGCCTATGTGCCCCTCGACTCGCGCTTCCCGCAGACCCGGATCGACCTGATCCTCCAGGAGGCCGGGGCCGGCCTGGTCCTCACCGAGGACGTACTGACCGCGCTGACCGAGGGGGAAACCGACTCGTCCGGCGTCGAAGCGCATTGCGGTCAGCGGCAGTTGGCGTACGTGATGTACACCTCCGGCTCGACCGGCCGGCCGAAGGGCGTGGCCGTCACCCACCGGGACGTCGTGGGCCTCGCGCTCACCCCCGAATGGCACGGCGGCGGACACGCGCGGGTGCTCATGCACTCCCCGACCGCCTTCGACCTCTCGACCTACGAGCTGTGGGTGCCGCTGCTGAGCGGTGGCACGGTTGTGGTCGCACCACCCGAGCGGCTCGACCTGGATCTGCTGCAGCACACGATCAGCACGCACGGAGTGACCGGACTGTGGCTGACGGCCGGCCTGTTCCGCCTGGTCGCCGAGGAACGGCCGGACCTGCTCGCGGGGGTCCGAGAGGTGTGGACCGGCGGTGACGTGGTCTCCCCGGCCGCCGTCGCCCGCGTACTGGAAGCCTGCCCCGGCATCGAGGTGGTCAACGGCTACGGGCCCACCGAGGCGACGACCCTGGCCACCTGCCACCCGGTGCACGACCTCCCCGAGCACGCCGCGACCGTGCCGATCGGCGGGCCGATGGCGAACATGCGCGCCTACGTGCTCGACGACCACCTGAGGCCGGCGCCCACGGGCCTGGTCGGCGAGCTGTACCTCGCGGGGACGGGCGTGGCCCGGGGCTACCTCGGCCGGCCCGGCCTGACGGCGGAGCGCTTCACCGCCGACCCGTACGGGCCGCCCGGAAGCCGCATGTACCGCACCGGCGACCTGGCACGGTGGGCGGCCGACGGCACACTGGACTTCGCCGGCCGGACCGACCACCAGGTCAAGCTCCGCGGCCTGCGCATCGAGCCCGGAGAGATCGAGGCGATCCTCGCGAGCTCCCCGGGCGTCGCACAGGCGGCCGTCGTCGCACGCGAGGACCGGCCCGGCGACAAGCGCCTCGTCGCCTACCTGGTACCCGCGCCCGAGGGCGTGCCCGAGGCGGGCGAGCTCTCGGGGCGCCTGCGCCGCGAACTGCCCGACTACATGGTGCCGTCGGCCTTCGTCGTCCTGGACACGCTGCCGTTGACCGCCAACGGCAAGCTGGACCGGGCCGCCCTGCCCGCCCCCGAGTACGGGGCGACGGGCGCCGGACGCGGCCCCCGGACGCCGCGGGAGCAACTGCTGTGCGACCTCTTCGCCGAGGTCCTCGGCCGGGAGCAGGTGCGCATCGACGACAACTTCTTCGACCTGGGCGGGCACTCGCTGCTCGCCGCCCGCCTGGCCTCCCGCGTCCGCGAGACGCTCGGCCTGGAGCTGGGCCTGCGCATGCTGTTCGAGGCGCCGACCGTGGCCGGTCTCACCGAGCGCCTGGTCATGGACGACCCCGCCGACGCGCTGGACGTGGTGCTGCCGCTGCGGTCCACCGGCACCGGCACGCCGCTGTTCTGCGTCCACCCCGGCGGCGGCATCAGCTGGTCGTACAGCGGACTGCTGAACCACATCGGCCCCCAGCACCCGGTCTACGCGATCCAGGCGCGCGGCCTCGGCCGCCCCGAACCCCTGCCGACGTCCTTCGAGGAGATGGCGGCGGACTACGCCGACCAGATCCGCGAGATCCAGCCCCAGGGCCCGTACCTGCTGCTCGGCTGGTCAGCCGGCGGGCTGATCGCCCACGCGCTCGCCTGCGAGCTCCAGGCGCGCGGCGAACGGACCGCGCTGCTGGCCATCCTCGACGCCTACCCGGTGAAGGACGTGCGGTTCGAGGAGACGCCCGTGCCCACCGAGCGAGACGTACTCGTCGGTGTGCTCGACGTGGACCCGGACGAACTGGGCGACCGGGAGCTGACCTACGCCGAGGTCGCCGAGGTCCTGAACCGGCGGGGCAGCGCGCTGCAGGGCCTGACGGAGCAGCAGATCGAGGTCATCGTCCACATCATGATCAACAACGCGAAGCTGGCGGTCGACTTCGTCCCCGGCGAGTTCGACGGCGACCTGCTGCTGTTCAACTCGACCATCGACCGCGGCGGGGACGACGCCGGACCCGAGACCTGGCGCCCCTACCTCACGGGCCGCGTCGAGTCGCACGAGATCACCACCCGGCACAACAAGATGACCGAATCCGGCTCGCTGGCCCAGATCGGACCGATCCTGGCCGCCCGCCTGGCCGAGACCACCGGTGACACCACCCTTTCCCTCCAGGAGGACTGACCCATGACCAACCCGTTCGAGGACCAGGACGGCACCTTCCTCGTGCTCGTCAACGACGAGAACCAGCACTCGCTCTGGCCGCGGTTCGCCGACGTCCCCGCCGGCTGGACCGTCGCCCACGGCCCCGACACCCACGCCGCCTGCCTGGAGTACGTCGAGCGGTCCTGGACCGACATGCGGCCCAAGAGCCTCGCCGACGCCATGAACGCCCAGCAGTAGCGCGGTACGCAGTGAACCTGACCGAGACCACCACCGGCGGGGCCCGCGACAGCGCGGGCCCCGCCCGGTCCGACGACCTCGCCGCGGCCCTGCTCACGGACGAGGCCCGCCGTGACCCGTACCCGTTCTACGCCCGCATGCGACGCGAGGACCCGGTCCACCGCAGCGCCCAGGGCATCTGGTACCTCACCCGGTACGCCGACGTCGAGGCGGCACTGGGCGACCTGCGGCTCTCCAACGACCGGGACAGGATGACCCGCGCCTACAGCGCGCTCGGCGGCGACCTCAAGGCCTTCAGCCGGCTCACCGACCGGCTCGGCCGGGTGATGAGCAACACCGACCCGCCGGACCACGCCCGGCTGCGCAAGCTGGCGAACCGGGCCTTCACCGCCCGGCGCGTCGAAGCCCTGCGCGACCGCGTCCAGGGAATCGTCGACCGGCTCGTCGACGAGGCGGTCGACGCCGGGCCGACCATGGACCTGATCGAGGCGGTCGCCTCCCCGCTGCCGCTGTCGGTCGTCTGTGCACTCTTCGGCATCCCGCCCGAGGACCTCCCGCAGGTCAGGACCTGGTTCCAGCGCTTCGGCCGGCTGAGCGAGGACATCGACAAGTCCGAGGCGGCGATCGAACAGTACGAGGAGTACCTCGCCCGGCTCGTCCGCCGCCGCCGGGCCGACCCCGGTGACGACCTCATCAGCGCCCTGGTCGCCACCCAGGCCCAGGACGACCGGCTCACCGACTCCGAACTGCTGTCCACCTGCTTCGTCCTGATCACCGCCGGCGACGAGACCACCACCCACCTGGTCGGCAACGGCATGCTCGCCCTGCTGCGCCACCCCGGCCAACTGGCCCGGCTGCGCGCCGACCCGGCGCTGGTCCGCCCCGCCGTCGAGGAGCTCGCCCGCTACGACACGCCGACCCAGGCCATCGTCCGGGTCGTCGCCGAGGACATCACGATTGGAGGCCGGACGCTGCGCGAGGGGGAGCTGGTCTACCTGTTCCTCGCCGCGACCAACCGGGACCCCGAGCGCTTCCAGGACCCCGACGAGCTCGATCTGACCCGCTCCGGCAGCCGGCCCCTCAGCTTCGGCAACGGCCCCCACTTCTGCCTCGGCGGCCCGCTGGCCAAGCTCCAGGCAGAGGTGGCCGTCGGCACGCTGGTCCGCCGGCTGCCGCACCTGCGGCTGGCCGACGGCACGGTCCTCGACTGGCGGCCCAACCCGTTGCAGCGGCGGCTCACCGCACTCCCGCTCACCTATCGATCCATGTGACCCATCCGACCCATGTGCCCCATGAACGACGACGAAGGAGAAGTGACCATGGCGCGAGAGTTCCAGGTCCGCCGGGAACAGGACCTGCCCGCCACACCCGAACGGGTCTGGGACGCGGTCGCCACCGGCACCGGCAACCTCGGCTGGCTGTACCCCATGGAGGTCGAGCCGGGCGTCGGCGGCAGGGTGACGCGCGGCGACAGCACCGTCGTGGCGTGGGAGCCGCCGAGCCACTTCGCGGTCCGGGCGACGCAGGACGGCGGATTCTCCAACACCCTCACCTACCGCGTCGAGCCCGCCGACGGAGGCGCGAGCCGCCTGCGGATGGGGATCCACTGGGTGCACACGGGGGTCGTCGACGACACCTGGGAGTGGGACACCAAGACGGACGCCGCCGAGAAGTACGTCGACTTCTACCAGCACTCCCTCGCCCAGTACCTGAGCCACTTCGCCGGCCGCCCCGCCGTCTACGCCAGGGCCTCCCGCGCCGAACGCACCGACGACCCCGCCGACTTCACCGCGCTGCGCCGACGCCTCGGCCTCGACGACGACTCGGCCGTCGGCGACCGGGTCACACTCGACCTCCCGGGTACGGACGACGGCCCGACGGAGGTGGTCGTGGACTGGCTGGACCCCGACTTCGTCGGCCTGCGAGGACCGGACGCGCTGTACCGCTTCTTCAACGGCAGCTCCTGGAACTGGCCGATCTGGCTGGGCCACCACCTGTTCGCCGAGGACGCGAACGCCGAACCGGCCTCCCAGGCCTGGAACGCCTGGCTCAACGGAGCCTGACCCCGTCACACGACTCGCACGACACAACCCGAAGGACCTCTGGTGGAAACACTGCTCTACGCCGCCGAACTCGTCCGGGAGGACGGCACCTACAAGCTCGTGGTGAAGGACGTGGTGCGGGACACGGTCCAGGTCACCCCGGTTCCCGAGTCCGCGGTGGCGAAGCTCCCGACCTTCTTGTCGGTGCTGAACTGCAAGCTCGGCTCGGCGTCGGCGCGCGGCCGCCGGTAGACCGCGTCCGGCTTCAGCGGGCCGGCCGTCATCGCGGCCGGTCCTCGGGGGCTCCCGCGGCCCGGTCGCCCTTCACGTGCCGCGGAGCCCGGCGGGCCCTGGGCAGGAGGTCGTCGGCGCTGTACGGGAAGTGGCAGGCGGCGCGATGCGGTTGACCGGCCGCGTCCCGCTGCGGGTCCCGTGAGACGCAGAGGTCCCGTCCGGCACGCCGGTCCGGTCCGACCGGGCAGCGCGGATGGAAGCGGCACCCGGCCGGTGGCGACGCGGGGTCGGGCGCCTCACCGGCGAGAGGGGGTTCCCCGGCCGGGCGTGTGCCGGTGTGCAGACTCGGCACGGCGGACAGCAGCGCTCGGGTGTAGGGATGCCGAGGACCGCTCAACAGGCTGCCGGTGGCGGCGGTCTCGACGATCCGGCCGAGGTACATCACGGCGACGACGTCCGACACATGGCGGACGGCGGCGAGGTCATGGCTGATGAACAGCATGGCGAAGCCCATGCGCCGCTGCAGATCCCGGAGCACCGTGAGCATCGCCGCCCGGACCGACATGTCGAGCGCCGAGGTGACCTCGTCGGCGATGAGCACCGCCGGATCGACGGCGAGCGCGCGGGCGACGGCCACGCGTTGGCGCTGGCCGCCCGAGAGCTGCCGCGGCAGCCGGCCGGCGCAGTCGGCGTCCAGGCCGACCAGTTCCAGCAGTTCGCCGACGCGCTGTTCCCGGCCGCGGCGGTCCAGCCGGACGAACGCCCCGGCCGCTTCGGCGATCGACTGCCGGACCGTCATACGCGGGTCCAACGCCGTGTCCGGGTCCTGGAACACCAGTTGGACCTGCCGTCCCAGCCTGCGCCGGTCGGCCGTCCGGCGCCCACCGTACTCCCGCCCTCCCACGGTGATCCGCCCGGCGTGCGGGGGGCCCAGCCCGACGACCGCTCGTGCCAGCGTGGACTTCCCCGACCCGGACTCGCCCACCAGACCGACCGTCGTGCCTTGGGGAACGTCCAGCGACACGCGGTCCACGGCCGTGATCGGGCCGAGCGGTCCGTGATGGTGAACGGTGACGTCGTACAGCGCCAGCCCCGACTCCGTCCTCACTTCTGTGCCTCCTGGGTCTGATGCCGCTCACCGGACGGTGCCGCGGGCGGCGGTTGCCAGCAGGCGACCTCGTGCCGCGGGCCGAGCGGGGACAACACCGGGCTCTCCACCGCGCACCGGTCCAGCCGATGGGGACAGCGGTCCCGGAACGCGCAGCCCGGGGCCGTACCGGACGGATCGGGCGGCCTTCCCTCGATGGCCCGTAGCGGACGGTCGTTCTCCGCGGCCAGGTCCGGGACCGAGGTGACGAGCATCCGCGTGTACGGATGCCGTGCGCCCGTCGCGAGCTCATGGGCGGGAAGGTTCTCCACGATCGTCCCGCCGTACATGACCAGGACCCGGTCGCAGGAGTCGGCCACCAGGGCGACGTCGTGGCTGATGAACAGGATCGCCGTGGCGTCGTCGTGCCGGACCCGGCGGAGCAGGTCCATGATCTGCCGCTGCACGGTCACGTCCAGGGCCGTCGTCGGTTCGTCCGCGATGATGAGGTCGGGGCGCGTCATCGAAGCCGCGGCGATCGCCACTCGCTGGCGCTGACCGCCGGAGAGCTGGAAGGGACGGGCCCGGAGCAACCGGCGCCCGGCGGGCAGTGCGACCCGGTGAAGCTGGGTCAGCGCCTGATCGACGGCCTCGGCACGAGGGGTACCACGGTGTGTGCGCACGGCCTCCGTCATCTGCGTTCCGACGCGCAGCGACGGGTTGAAGGCCGAGGCAGGGTTCTGGAAGACCAACGCCATCCCGGTCGCCAGCTGCCCGCGCCGTTCCTCGCGGGTCAACGACTCGACGTCCGCGCCGAGGAACCGGTGGGTGCCCCAGGTCGCACGGGCGCCGTCCGGCAGCAGGTCGGCGATGGCGAGCGCCGTCAGCGACTTGCCGGAGCCGGACTCGCCGACCAGCCCGAGCATCTCGCCACGCCGCAGGGTGAGGCTGACACCGCGGACGGGCCGGACCACCCCGTCCGCGGTGGGGAGGGCGACCCGCAGATCGTCCACCTCCAGTACGTGGTCCGGGTCTGCCGGGTGGTCGGTGCGCGCCGGCCGAGCCGCGGGCTCCTCCTCCGGCTGAGGGCGGGTTCGTCGTGCGGCGGCTGTGGCCAGCACCTCGCCGAGCAGCTGGAACGCGACCGCGGCGTAGACGATGGCGATGCCGGGCGCCACGGCGGGCAGCGGTTCGGTGTAGATGCGGTTCAGTCCCTGGTTCAGCAGGAGCCCCCAGTCGTACGAGGGGGGCCGCACTCCCAGCCCGAGGAAGCTCAGTCCCGACAGCGCCACGAGCGCCGAGCCGGCGGCGACCGTGACGTTGAGCAACAGCGGCTCGGCGATGTGGGGCAGGACATGGCGCAGCAGGAGCCGGGGACGGCGCAGACCGAGCACGCGTGCCGCGGCCATGAAGTCGGTCCCGGCCACCTGGGCGGCCAGGGTCTGCGTGACCCGGGCGAAGCCCGGGGCGGAGGCGACGGCGAGGGCGACCACCGCACCGCCCGTGCCCGCCCCGGTCAGGGCCGCGAGGAACATCGCGACGAGGATCGCGGGAAAGGCCAGCAGGAGGTTGATCAGCGCTCCCAGCAGGCGGGCGGCACGCCCGCCCACCACGGCAGTGAGCGCACCGAGCGTGATGCCGGCGGCCGCCCCGAGGAGCGTGGCCGTGACGGCCGGCAGCAGGGAGGGCCAGGTCGCCGAGAGCAGCCGGGCGAGCTGGTCGCGCCCGAGATGGTCCGTGCCGAGCGGATGCTCCGAGGTGGACCCGCGCAGCACCGCCGACGGGTCCGGCCGGTCGGCCTCCTGCCCCCACAGCACCACCCCGGCGACGGCCAGGACGGCGAGCGACCCGAGCATCACCAGGGTGATCACGCCCATGGGGGTGGCCCAGCCCGACCGGAACGCGCGCGACCGGCCGCGGGCGGGGGACGGCGAGGACGGGGGAGAGGAGGCCGCGGAGGGAGAGGGCAGCACCATCGGATCACGTCTTCCGGATGACCGAACGGGGGTCGAGCAGCGCGAGGGCGAGATCGACCAGGAAGTTCACCACGAGGACCGACGAGCCGAGCACCAGGACCGACGCCTCGACGACCGCGTAGTCCTGCGCGGCCACGGACTGTGCCATCACCGAACCGATGCCCGGCCAGGCGAACACCTTCTCGACCAGCACGGTCCCCGCGATCAGTGCCGGCAGCAGATTGCCGGTGAACGTCAGCGACGCGGTCAGCGCGTTCGGCGCCACGTGGCACAGGTGGAGCCGGACGGCGGACAGCCGTTTCGCGCGGGCGGTGCGCACGTAGTCCGCGGCGAGGACCTTGAGCGTCTCCACCCGCACGATCCGCAGCAGGACCGCCGTCGGAGCGAGCGCCAGCGCGAGCACGGGCAGCACGTAGGACCGGGGACCGAGGTCGCCGGCGACGGGAAAGAGGGGCAGGGCGACCGACAGTCCCGCGGTGAGACCGGTGGCGAGGACGAAGTCCGGCACGCCCGCCAGGACCGAGGTGGTCGCGGTGAACGCCAGTTCCGTCCGTGGGCGTCGCCCTCCGCGCGTCCACACAGCGGCGAGCATTCCCCCGGGGAGGGCGACGACGAGGACGCAGGCGAAGGCCAGGACGGCGAGCATCAGGGTGGCCGGCAGGCGTGATCCGACCAGCCCGGCCACCGGCTCGCCGGAGACCAGCGAGACCCCTAGGTCGCCGCGGGCGATCCGCGGGAGGTGCTCCCAGTACTGTCGCGGCAGGCTGCGGTCCAGACCGAGTTCGTGCCGCTTCGCCGCCACCAGGTCCGGCGGGGCGTCCATGCCCAGCGCGGCCCGGACCGGGTCCCCGGGGATCAGCCGGATCATTGCGAAGGAAGCGGTGACGACCACGAAGAGCGAGACGACCAGCCGTGCCGCGCGTCGGCAGCAGAACACCACCCACGGGTGGAGCCGGAGTGGGGCACCGAGCCGTGCGGACACGGTCGTCATGGGCGTCTCCTCGACTGGCGGGTCCGAACGGCGCGTCCGCCACGGTCATCTGTGCAGGCGGATGCTGGTCGGCACGATCCGGCCGCCGGGTGCGACGGTGAAGGTCGTCCGGTGGCCGTACACCGTGCTCGTGCCGTCGGCGACGGGCAGCACGTCGGCCGAGCGGAGAAGCGCCGCGGCGGCCCTGTTCCAGTCCGCGCAGCCGGCCGAGTCGGGGGAGCGCAGCGCTCGGGCGACGAAGCGGTCGTAGGCGGGGTTGGTGACATGCGCGAAGTTCAGTTCTCCCGACGACGGCGGGCCGGAGAAGTACGGGACGAGCTGCGCGGGCAGTTGCGGCCCCGGCGAGCTGCCGACCACGACGTCGAAGTCGCCGCTGGTGTACATGGCGTGGACCACCGCGTTGCCGCTCTCGCCGACGAGGTCGACGTCCACGCCCAGCGCCTGCCACGTCACGGCCATGAGTTCCGCGACCGACGGAAGGGTCGAGCCGAAGTCGGCGCTGCTGAGCACCCGCAGACTCAGCGGTCGGCCCCGCTTGACCAGCCTGCCTCGCGCGTTCTTCGTCCAGCCCGCGGCGCGCAGGGCCCGTACGGCGCTGTGCGAGGGCAGGTTCTCCGCGGCCACGTCCGAGTGGCAGAGCGAGTCCGAGGCGGTGAGATGGCGCGCGGGCGTACCGTCGCCACCGATCGCCACATTGGCGAGGCCCTTGCGGTCCAGGGCCGCCACCAGTGCCCGGCGCAGCGCGGGATCGCTCAAGGGCCGGTCGGAGCGCTCGTTGAAGAACGTCAGCCCCACCACGGTCGGCACCTGGGTGGTGGCCAGGCCGTGGCCGGTCAGCCGCGCGCGGTCCGGGCCGGTCACCATGGCGATGTTCACTCCGCCCGTGAGCAGCAGGTTCGCCACGGTGGACTCCTGCGGAACCACCCTCACCACGATCCGCTCCGGCTGCCCCGGAGCCGCGTTGTCCGCTCCCCCCGGCCCCCAGGCGTAACCCCTGCGCCGTGTGAAGACATACGGGCCCCCCGAGGCGTAGTCGCTCAGCACGTACGGGCCGGTGCCCGCCGACCTCCTGCCCAGTGCGCCGGGGTCCGCCAGCCCGGCCGGGCAGACGACGGGCAGGAGGCCGATCGTCCGCACGATGAAGCTGTACGGCGATGCCGTCCGCACCGACACCGCCCGCGTCGCGTCGTCGGCCGACACCGTGAACGGCACACCGGGCAGGGCGGTCCGGGCGCCGACGAGCCGGTTGCCGGGATCGCCGGCATGGCGCAGCGACCGGGCCACCCCGGACGCCGTCAGGGCCGTACCGTCGGAGCAGGTCACTCCCTTGCGCAGGGTGAAAATCGCCGAAGTGGCCCCGGCCCGCCATCTCTCGGCCAGGGACGACACCACACGCCCGTCCCGCGCCACGTCGACCAACGAGTCGTAGGCATAAGGAGCCAGTGAGAGGCCGAACTGCGAGTACGGGTCGAAGCTCGGGATCTCGGAGGCGGTGGCGATGGTGACGGTGCCGCCCACGACCACGGGAGTGCGCACCGATGACACGTCGCCGCGGCAACCGGCCACAAGGGCTGACACGGCGGCCACGGCCACGACCGCCCGAGCCCTGGGAAACGACACGGTTCGGCGGTGCATGGCGTTCATCGTGCCACCGCGATCGACGGCGGCGTCCGGGCTTTTCGGGGCCGGACACGGACGCGCCGGTCGATTTCCCCCGTCCGAGCGACACCGCCCGACATGCGTTCGAGCCGTCGCTCACACATTGTCCGCAGATGGGTTTGTAGAACTGGTTCCACTCGAACGGGTGAAGGTTATGGGGGATTCGCAGCCGTTTGCTCGGAATCCGATAATCTCTTGCGATGGGAGGGTGTGGGTCCGCTGATGCGGAGTTCGTCCATCTCGTCGAATCTCCGACCGATCGCTTCAGTTTCGTCGTGCCCTTCACCGTTGTGTTGTCAATCATCATCTCCTCGACAGAAGAGAAGGATGTTGTGCCATGCTGCCTGTAGTGCCTCCTTTCCTGATCGGTCTGGTCACCGCGTCTCTGGTGAAGCGGGTGGGCAAGCCCTTGGTGCGAGGGATCGTCAAAGCGTCAGTGGGCCTGGGACTCGAGGTCCAGAAGGCCGTCCACGAAGCCGGCGAGGGAATCCAGGACATCGCTGCCGAGGCGAGCGCCGAGATGCGCGCGGTCCACGCTCCACGAGGAGCCGGGCACGACGCCGGCACCCCGGAGGACGGCACCACGGGCCGGGAACAGACCGGCGGTCGGAGCAAGCCCGCCGGTAAGGCCCGTAGCACCGCGTCGGTCGCCACCAAGACGCGCTGAGCCCCCCCCGACCGCCCCTCGGTCCGACACCGGGCTCGTCCGATGGAGTCTTCGCGGGCACGGGCACGGAGACCGGGCCGGGAAAAGGCACGACGAAGACGAAACCCTGATGGAGACAGGCCAGATGTCAGCGACGGGAACCCCCCTGCATTCCGCGGAACTCATGCGGGAAGACGGTCCCTGGAAACAACCCGACGTGACCGACCGCCCGCGCCGCGCAGCGCAGACCCCGAACGTGTCCCGCCGGTTCCGTCAGCGATGACGGGGACCGACGCGAAGAAGTGGTTCCGTGTCCACCGGCGTGCGGCGGACCCCAAGCTCCGACTGCTGTGTTTTCCGCACGCCGGCGGCACGGCACAGCTGTTCCACGGCTGGCCCGCCCTGCTGCCGTCGGACGTCGAGGTGCTGGCCGTGCGGTACCCCGGCCGTCAGGACCGGATCGCGGAAGCCCGCATCGAGGACATGGCCACCCTGGCCGACACGATCGAGACCGCACTGCGGCCCTGGCTCGACCGACCGCTGGCACTCTTCGGGCACAGCATGGGCGCCTGCGTCGCCTACGAGGTGGCCCTGCGGCTGGAGGGCCGCGGCATCGTCCCCGAGCACCTGCTGGTCTCCGCACACGAAGCCCCTCAGTGGCCCAAACGGTCTGACCTGCACGAGGTCGACGACGACACCCTGATCGCCCATGTCCGGCGCCTCGGAGACATGCACTCGGAAGCCTACGACCTCCCGGAACTGCGGGAGTTGTTGCTTCCCACCCTCCGATCGGACTACCGGCTGATCGAGGGGTACCAGCCCTCGGATCCGACTCCGGTCAAGGCACCGATCACCGCGTACGTCGGCCAGGACGACCCGAGTTGCGCGGTCGGTGGCGTCCTCGCCTGGTCCGGCCTCACTGCCCCGGGCTCCTTCGAGCTCCGCCCGTTCACCGGGGACCACTTCTACCTCGTGGCCCGTGAGGCCGAAGTGGTCGCGGACGTGACGGCGCGTCTCGCGCCCGCGAAGGGCACCGGTCCGGTCTGACAGTACAGTGGTCCGGGGCCGGGCGGCCACACCGGCGGGTACGTCATGTACCGGCTGTACGCGCTGGCGCGGGAACAGACGCGCTCGGTCCTGGTGGACCGTCCGGGGTCCGGCTGGAGAGACCCGGGCCCGTTCCCGCGCGCGACGGCGACAGAGGCCGTCGAACTGCTCACGGCGCTGGAGCGGGCAGGTGAGAAGGGGCCCTACGTCTTCGTGGGGCACTCTCGTTCGGAGGGCTGCTCATGGCCAACGCCGCCAGGCGCCGCGGTGAAGCACGTCCCGCGGGCCTGCGCGCACCCGCCGAAATTCGCGGCCCTACGGGGGCGTTGCCCGTCTCGGCACTCAGCGACTGCTTCACGTAGGAAGTGCCGGTTGGCAATCAGGTACTTGCACCCCTCGGGGTCGGAGCCGCCGGTTGGATCAGTGCGGCCTCCCCTCGATCCCCCCACGACAGTCAGCAACACGTCAGCGTGAGTCCTGAAACACCCGGCGCCGGATGACCGCACCTGCCAATGGTTGTATTCTGCGGACATCGCCCTTGACCCGCAGCAGCAGGCAGGGAGCAGACAAATCGGGAGTTTCTCCGTGTTTCGTACCATGTTCAAGTCCAAGATCTAGCGTTTGGGTGTTTTTGCAGGTCAGAGGCTTGATGGCCCCGCTCAGGTCAGCAAACGGTCAGCATCGGGCGCGGGAGCATCCCAGCTTGCTGACCTGGTGGCTGCCACGGCGGGGGCCTGGACACAGGCGCGTGGCTCCCGCTTGGGACGTTCGGTGCGTTACCCGGCAGCTCGTCTGCGGCATGGTCCGGAGTGAGTGGGCTGCGTCGGGGCCGAAGGGACGTGCCTTGTGGATGCCGTCTGCCCCCTCCGGCCGCTACTGCGACCTCGCCCGCCCCGGTCATCTCCGACACCGAGACCGAAGCCGACTCCACTGTGACGGCCCTCCGCGTGACCTAGTGCGTCATGATCACCCGCGCCCGCGAGCGGGGCTGGTCCTGGGTCTGCAGGGCAGCCGGTTGCCGCGCCACCGGAGGGCCTGCGCGGGTAGGCGATGATGTGCTAAGCGTCCACTGGGTGAGATGTCCGAGGGAAGGGCGGTCGGCCGCCCGACCTGTACGTTCGACAGGGGAGCCCCCGTATCCGCCATGCCGTCGCCTCCCAGCAGCGATACTGGATGCATGGACACGACGATCACCGCACCCCGCGCCGAGGTGCTGCGGGACCGCTACCGCAGCCGACTGCCCGAGCGCTTGCAGGAGCTGGCCGGCCCCGTCGAGGGCAACGTGGACCTGCCGCTCCACATCGTCTGGTCCGGGCGGACGAGCTACAGCCTGGACCGTCCGAAGTCCCGCATGACGCTCTACCGGACCGTCCTCGCCGAAGGACTGAGTGAGGACCTGGTGGCCCTCCTGCACCACCAGCTGCTCACCGAGCAGTGGCCCGTGCTGCGGCGCTTGATCAGTCCCTACATCCGCGAGGTCTGGGAGGACGCCTTCCCTGAGCTGCGCCGCACCGCTCTCGCTGACACGACAGCCGCGTGAAGCTCACTCCGCTCCACGAGCGTCTCCTCGCCGACATCCTAGACCTCGGCTCCCCCTACCCTCTGGTCCTCACCGGCGGATACGCCGTGCAGGCCCACGGCCTGGTCGAACGCTTCAGCCGTGACCTCGACGTCGCCACCGAGAACCCCGCTCCGATGCAGGAGATCGTCGCCTCACTCACAGCCGGCCTCAGCGCGCGCGGATGGCGGACCACGCACGTCCAGACCGATCCGCTCAGCGGCCGGTTCCTCGTCACCGATCCGGACACCGGCGAGGAGTGTGAGGTCGACGTCCTCAAGGAGGCGTTCTGGGCTCCGCCTGCCCAGACCCCCTACGGCCCCGTTCTTTCCCTCGACGACGTGATCGGCACCAAGGTCCGTGCCCTCGCCGACCGCGGCACCGTCCGCGACCTCATCGATGTCCAGGCCGCCTCCCGCCACCGCTCTACCGCCGACCTCGAATCCCTGGGCCGCCGTCGCGCCCACGACGAGTTCAGCTTCGAAGACCTCCGGGATCGGCTGATCGGCGCGGACTGGTACGAGGATGAGGACTACACCGCGTACGGGCTCACCTCCCGGCAGATTGAAGAACTCAAGGCGTGGGCGCTGGAGTGGGCGGAGGATCTGAGTGCGCGGATCCATGACGAGAACGCCTGAGAGGTGGTCATCGCGTCCCCTCTACCGCCGTTGCAACGAGAGGATGCCGTGTAGCCGGCAGGTTCCAGCCCGGAGCCGTCAACGGTGGGTGGCTGCCCTGCACGGCGGAGGTGCGGGGCAGCCGAGCGATTCCCCGCAGTGGACTCACGGCGAAACCGTGCTGCGGTAACGGTCAACCACTGTATCCCGCTCCCACTCCCACGTTCAGTCCGGGTTCGACGCTGGAACTCGGTAACGGCCAGCTCGAAGAATTGCTCGGAAGGCTTCCGGCTGGATCCATTGACCACCAGTGCTGACAGCATCGGCTCGGGACCGGTGCTGTCCCTGCGGCAGACGTCTGTCAGCAGAAGCGACAACTTCCAGCGCTGGCTTCCGGCGACCGCCCAGGTCGGCGCGGAGGCCAAAGTTCGGGCAATTGCCTCCCGCTCTCAACCCTGCATTGCGAGTGAGTAAGGCGTTCAGTAGTCAAGGAGAGTGATTCCGCCACATGGAATAGTTCCGGCCGATCGCATCGCTGCCACCGCGGAATGATGCATTCCGCGGTGGTTCAGTAGCCGACTCTCCTAGCGTGATCGCATGAGCGAAGATCGTGCTTTCTCGGTGCGGACTCTCCAGGACTTAGTGTCGAAGGAGACGTGGACAGGACTGATCCGCTACCCGTGCTGGACCTACGCGCCGGCGGAAATCCTCTTGAGACAGGGGACACGAGGGACTCATGTGCTCGCCCTGATCAGTGGAATGGTGAAAGTGGTCCGCACGGACCGCGACGGGCGGCAGCGACTGCTGGCGTTCCGAGGCCCCGGGGAGATCTTGGGGGAGATGGCGCTCCAGCATGGCGGAGAGAGGCTGGCCGATGTGCGAACGATGAGCGAATGCAAAGCATCTGTGGTCCCCGCCGAAGACTTCCACCGCTTTGTGCGTGAATATCAGCTTGCGTATCCACTCGCGACGCTCGCGTCCAGTCGGCTGCGCGAGCAGACCGAAGTCTACGACGGGGCCGTGCACGAACGTCTTGCCGTGGCGCTGCTCCGTCTGGTCAAGGTTTCCGGCGGTGTGCGTTCCTTCGCCCTGACCAGGGAGGAGTTGGCCCAGCACATCGGAGTGAGCCGCGACACCGTCAGCAAGGCCCTGAGGCATCTGGGTCCGGACCAGGTGCAGTTCGCGAGGAACCGCATCCATGTCACCGGTGTGAAAGCCCTGCGGCGGACCCTCGGTCTGCCATCTGACGAGTGACAGTAGCGTGCCCCACGTCACATGTTGTACGCGTTCCTGGGGCGGAGCCTTCGTGCGTCCGCTGTGAAGCTTCGACTGGCTGGCACGTCGAACGCCCATGCCACCGTCCGGCTCCTGACGGCCGGACGGGACTTCACGGAGGAGTGACACATGCGCGAGTTCTTCAGCGAATCGGCCCAGAGCAGCGCTGGGCCTCACACCCGCAGCCGTGCGCTGCCCGCCTATCGGGGGATCCTGGCCGTGGACGCCAAGGGATTCACGGGGCATCCGGCCATCGAGCACGAGGCCATCAGCCGTGCCATTCCCGAACTCCTCAAGACCGCCTTGACCAGGGCGGGTCTTGAGGAGCTCTGGGACGACCGCAAGTTCCCCGCCTCGACCGGCGACGGCTACGTCTTCGGATTCGACCCCGCCCTGATGCCCTTCGTGATCCACCCCCTACTGCTCACCCTCCAGGACGTCCTCACCGACTACAACGTCCTGTCCTACGGCGCCGTACCCATCAGGCTCCGAGCCAGTCTGCACATCGGCCCCCTGCCGGACACCGGCGACGAGTTCAGCGGGAACGGAACGGCGCGAAATGACACGCACCGGCTCCTCGACTGCCACCCCGTCAAGGCCGTGCTCGCCTCGCACAAGGAGAACATCACCCACCTCGCGGCCATCCTCTCCCAGCGCTGCTACGAGGACGCCGTCGCCAGTGGGTACACCGGGCGTCATCCCGACCACTTCGTGGAGGTGGCCGCGACAGTCGACGGTAAGCCATTCGCCCAACAGGCGTGGATCTACGTACCCCAGCCGTCCGGACCGCTGTACGAGGAGGCGGCCCTGGCCGACCCGGCCGCCGAGAGCCCTCTGTGGGAGGATGCCCGTCCGCGGGAGACCGCCGGCACGCAGGGCCCTCCTGTGAGCAACAGCGCTCCCCACGGCAACATCAACACGGGTACGGTGCAGGGCGGGCAGAGCGTGTCGAACCACAACGTCGCCGGTGATCACGTCGAAGGAAGCAAGGCCCATCGCGTCCGAGGTTTCCAGGGCGACCAGGTCCATGGCGACAAGTACCAGGGACGACCGTGACGTCGGACGAAGGGGCGGCGCGCACCGAACTGCCCGGGGCGCCCGAGGTCCCACCCGAGGGCAAGTCACCGCGTACGGAACCGGAGCACGACGTCTACGAGTTGTTCGACGCCATCGGCGGAGCCACCGGTACCCGAGGTCCGTTCGTGTACGCCCCGAACGCAAACCTCAACGCGGGCTCCGTCCACGGTGGTCAACGTGTGTACAACAAGCGGACGGACGACCGGCGGACAGCTCGGGCGGCGAGGGTGCGCGAGGGGCCGATCCCCGAGACCGAGATGCGAGCCGCCGCATTCGGGTTCGCGGAACCAGAATGGTTCGGGAGCGCCTTGAGCGAGCTGGATAGGGGGCTGCTCTTCCTGGCCGGCCGACCGGGATCCGGCCGCCGCACCGCGGCGCTCAACCTGCTGCGTGCGTGCTGTGGGGAAGGGGCCCCGCTGCGGGCCCTGGACAGCGTCACGGAACTGGACCGTTGGCGTCCCACAGACGCCTCGGCGCGCGGCTACCTCGTGGACGGACTGTTCCCGTCCCGGCCGTTCGGGCCCGGCGTGCTCGGTCATGTGCGTTCCCTGCTGAAGAACGCCGGTGCGCGCATGGTGATCGTCCTTCCTGACGACACGGCCCTGCTGCGCCGCCTCGAACAGGACCTGCACGTCACTCCTATCACCTGCCAACCGCCGCCGGCCAGCTCGGTGTTCGGCAGCCGCTTCGAAGCCGTGGTGCCGGACCAGCGAGAGCGGGAGCGGCTGCTGGCCGCACTGGACCGCCACGAGCTGGGAGAACTCCTGGCTCCCGAGCTGGTGCCGGCCGAGGTAGTCGAGCTGGTCACGGCCATTGTGTCGGCCGACGGTGACGCGACGGCTCTCGGCGACCTCGGGGCGCGGCTCAGCCATCGGGTCGAGCAGGAAGTACCGGAATTAATCCGTGAGCTGCGCGACGACCCGGACGCCCTGTCTCTGCTGCTGGCCATCTGTGTCTACGAAGGACTGGGCCACCGGATCGTCAGGGAGGAAGCCGGCCGACTGATGGCGCTGTCCGAGGGGCGTCTGATGGCCGCGCTGCCGGCCACCGATTCGTCGGGCGCCGAGAATACCGAGCGGCCCAACCCGAACTTCGTCTTCCGGCGTTCTCTGACGGAGCTGCTGCATGCCGTCCGTGCCACCCGGCAGACCCGTGAGATCCGCATGGGGGATGACTACGCGCACAGCGTAGAACCGGTCGTCTTCATCAGACACCGACAGGCCGAGGCCGTGCTCAGACACGTATGGCGTGAGTACGGGACGCTGTCGGACCTGCTCGTCAGATGGCTGAGCGAGGTGCATCGCGACAGCGAACTGACCGAGCCGGTGGGCCGGGTCATGGGGAGGGCAGCCAGCTGGGGAGGCGGACGTCGGGCGCTGCGCCACGTCCAGACCCTCGCCGAGTCCGAGCGCACCACCAGCCGCCTCATCGCGGCACACGCCCTCGGCATCGCGGCCGAGGACCCTGTACTGGTTGCAGAGGTGCGCTATCGACTTCATCGCTGGAGTCTGGCGGTCAGCCCGCAGCTGAGGACCACGGTGGCCTACGCATGCGGTGTGGAGTTCGGGCTGTCACGTCCCGATGCCGCCCTGCGACTGCTCAGCACCCTCCTGCAGGGTGTACGGACGCATGACCGGGAGGACGACGGACAGGCCCGGGTCCGCCTGGCAGTGCGGGTGGCGGTCGCCCGCCTGTTCCAGGCGGGCAACGAGAAGAACGTGTTCGACCGTCTTATGCAATGGCTGGGCGAGGAACAGGCCGACACGGAACAAATTCTCTCTTTGTTCGGCCAGTTGGTGCAGGACCCACAATGGTTCCAGCAGCACCTTGCCGGAGGGACCCGCCAAGGGCGGCTGATCGCGGAAGTGATCGGACGGGCACTGAACACCGACAGCTCCTTCGACCTGACCTGCGCCGCCTTGCTGCGATGGGCCGACGGGGGGCGCTGGGACGAGTCGCTGTTCCGCGCGGTGGAGAATCTGTTCACCACTTTGGCCCGATCCATGCAATACGGCGAATTGCGGCTCTTCGTCGAGATGGACCAAGGAGACACCGTCGGCTGGGCCGGGCGGGATATCGCACGGACCGCGCTCGACAGATGGCGCAGCGGCGAACAAGGGGAGGCGGCATGAGTGACGAAAAGGAGGGACGGCATGAGTGACGAATCGGCCGAGCGCCTCTATCTCCGGACGGTCAGACCGCCCTGGCGGGAAATCCTCAGCCACCGCTGGTCCGCCGCGACGGACTGGTCGCTCGTACTCAGGGACTCCGCCGGTGACCATTACGTCCTCGGCCGCTGTGGAGACCCCGAAACCTCCGGCGCACATGTGCCGACGCCCGACGAGGCCGCGGCGCCCGCTCTGGGCGGCAGCTATACCGATGTCTTCCGCGTGGACGTGACCGAGCACGTGGACACCCAGGCCGTCGGCCTGCCCACGGTGTACGGCACGGAATCGGTGGACCTGTGGGTGTCGTGGTGGGTGCACGATCCGGTGCGCGTCGTACGCACGAAGACCCTGCACGGCTGGCATGTGATCCGCACCCATCTCACGCGGGCCCTGCGCTGGCTGGCCGACACACAGACGTGCGCGGGCAACGGGCTCGGGGCTCCGGAGATCATGCAGCATCTCGGTGTGCCGCAGCGCGTGGAGGAAACGGGCCTGAGCTATCGGGTGTTCGACGTCCGGCTTCGGGAGACCGGTGAGGAACTCCTCCTCGGTCGGCCGGACGACGAGGGAGTCTCCTACTCCTGGACGACCAGCCGGCGTGGCGAGTACGAGTTCTGCCTCCAGGCACTCCACTCCGGCCCGGTCTCGCTGGCAGCGCTCTGGCTGCTCAGGCATCCCGATCAGGTCAGGCAGGTGCTGGACTGGTCGGTCGAGCACCAGGACCTCCTGAGCGCGCCGCGCTCCGACTGGCAGGAGGAACTGGCCTCTTTACTCGGCACGCTCTCCGAGCAGGAAAGGAAGGAGATCTCCTACCTTCTGCGTGACCGCATCTCCGCGCTGGGACGTCAGGTTCCCGGTGTGGCCATCTGATCGAAGAAGCCGCATTCGACGGTCGAATACACAAACGGGCACGCTGCTTTCACGGCAGCGTGCCCTTCCCGTTGTGTCCGTGCTCCACGTCCTGCTGCGCACCACGCTCCGCATGGTCCCGAGCATGTGACCACAGCCACTGCCCGTACGCATTTTGAAAGCAGACGGCCATGCCCGGGTGCGGGAGTCTCAGGGGGGCCAGGAATTGACGCAACGAGAACCCCTCGGGCGTCCCGATCGCTCAGAAAGGACGACATGCGAGCAGAGGAATTCCTGAACGAGAACCGTGTGATCCCGTTTGACCGCCGGCGACCGGTACCCCTGACAGAAGGCGACCGCCACGAGGAGCGGGATGCCGCCGAGCACCCGGAAGCCGCTCCCACCACGGTGTTGAACGCCGAGCGAGGGATCATCAACACCGGCACCGTCCATGGCGGCCAACACGTCACCACCATCAAGTTTTCCGGCCGTGCCCGCAGCGGAGCCGACGGTGACGTCTGAGACTCTTCGGACCGACGAACTCGACTCCCTCGTCGTAGCAGCCCTGGCCGCCAGACGGGACATGGTGGTCGTCGCGCCGAACGGTACCGTCAACACCGGCCTGGTGGCGGGAGATCAGCGGCAGATCGTGTCCGCCTCGTCGGACGGTGGTCCTCTCGCGGGACCGATGCGACAGGGGCCCGTGCGGGCGAAGGGCCTGAGGGCGGCGAGGCGCCGTTTCGTGCCGCCCCCCGGCTTCGAGGACGCCCTCGCGGCACTCGACTCCGGTGTCTCCGTGCTCGTCGGAGCACCGGGGACCGGCCGGGAGACACATGCCCTCAACCTGCTGGCCCACGGCAGGGAGGATGCGGCGCTGGTCCAGGTGGACGGGGCCGTCGATCTTACCCGGTGGATGCCGCGCCCGAGAGGAGTGCACGGCTACCTGGTGATGGAACTCGCGGATCCCTTCGCCCTCCGCCCTTGGGACCTCTCCAGGCTGGAAGCACCATTGGCGGAGGCCGGTGCGCGTCTCCTTATCGTGCTGGCGGACGCCCCCGGTCTGCCCACCGCCCTGGAGGACCACCTGGGCACGCCGGTCCTGCGCCACCTGCCGCCGGATCCCCGGAAGGTCTTCGCGGCCCATCTCACGGACCTCTGCCCCGACGAGGACAGGCGCTCACGCTTGCTGCGATCCCTGGGACCGGACCTCTTCGGCGAGTTGCTGCCAATGGAGCTGCCGCCCCGGCATGCGGCACAGGCCGCGGACGTCGTGGCCCGACTGGGGAGCGGTGGCGCCTCCTGCGCCGAGGTGCTGCAGGCCCTGGCCCGGGTGGAGGCCCCGGAACTGGTGGGCCGGGCGCGGGAAAACCCCGTACTCCTTGCCCACCTGCTCTCCCTCAGCGTCTACGGCGGACTCGACCACGGCGTTGTCATGGAGCGGGCGGAGGACCTGCTGGCGTCGGCGGGCGTCGGACCGGAGAGGGAGCCCGCAGAGCGGAGCCCGTTCTGTCAGCAGGCCGTGACGGCCGGTCGGCGGCCCATGACCGAGACCCTGCGTGCCCTGGCGGCGCGACGTACGCGACAGTCAGGGACTGACGCGACGGACGCCACGGACACCCTGTCATTCTTCTGGCCGGCCGTGGGCGACGCGGTGTGGGAGGCCCTTTGCCGTGAGCACACGGACCTGCTGCCCCTGCTGCACCCGTGGCTCGCAGGCACCGGATACGCACCGGACCAGATCGAACGGGCCGGGCGGGCAGCCGCCGCGATGGCCGTGGCGTCCGGCGGGCGGACCCTGGAGTTCCTGCGATCTCTGGCGCTGGCCCAGTGTCCTCCGGCCGTCGAGGTGGCCGCCCGCTGCCTGGGCACGGCCGTCCGCGACGCGGCAGTGGCGGCGAAGGCGGACGACCTACTCGAACAGTGGAGCGCCGCACCGGAAGCGGCCCTGCGGAAAGTGGTCGCGTATGCCTGCCACCCGGACCGCGGCCGCTTCACGGACGGGCAGGCCCTTCGATTGCTGCACAGGCTCATGGAGACGCTGAGCGACGACGCGGACGACGTTGCCGTTGCCACCGCCGTCGCCGAGGCGCTGGTGCAACGCTTCTCGGTGGGCGACTCCCGGACCAGGAGAACCGTCCTGGACAGGTTTCGGGACTGGGCCGGCTCCGACGGTGTCCCGGCCCGGTTGGTGGCCCTCATTTTCCCCGCCATGGCCGGGAAGGACCTCGCATGGTGCCGCGGCCAGATCCTCGCCGGCGCCGAGACGGCCTCCGGCATGGTCCAACTGATCGGCCACGCCCTCGACGAGTCGACCGCCTACCCGTCCATGCGCGACGTCCTCCTGGCCTGGTGCCGCGAAGCCGATGGTGCGTCGCGGCCCGATCCGGCTCTGGAGGAACTGCTCACGCGCCTGGTGGCAGCCCGGCAGCCCGGCTTCCTCCGATGGCTCCTGGCCGTCGAACGCGGCCCGGACGCCATGCCCGGCAAGGAACTGGCGGTGCGCCTGCTGACCGCGTGGCGCAGTAGGACCCCGGCCACCCCAACGGATTGACCAGGAGGAATCGTGTTGCTTCCCCCTCACCCCGGCGTCTTCACCACTGTCGAATGTCAGTGGGCAGGCCGGTATCCGGTGCCCGAGCTGCGGCTCTTTACGGGATCAGAAGGAGCGGGCGTTCCCATCGCCCTGGAGCAGGCCCGGGAGATGCTGTACGACCGCTGCGTGGAACCCGCTGTGCGTAACGCCCTGTGGCACCAGATCGCGGAACGCCTGCGTATGGATGCCGACCGCTCCGACTGGCCGTCGGCAGTGGTGTGGCTGGGCTTGCCAGGTCTCCGCCGCACCGCGTTCAGGATCACCTGGTACTTCCGCGCGGAACGAGAAGACGTCGAGGCTGAACTCGTCGCGTGCTATCTCGAAGCCCTGACGGAGGTCGGGGCACATACCCCGGACCCCGGAGACCGGGTGTTTCGCTCGGCCTGCTCGCGCGCCTGGACCGTGTTCCGCCGAGCCCGCCCGGAAACGGCTGTGGACGACGTGGAAGGTGTCGGAGGCATTCCCCTCGACACGGACACGGACGATCCCTGGCAGGTGGATTACGACCCACCCGCGGGCCGGACCGCGCTCTCGGCCAGTCGCCGGATCACCGTCCCCGCCCACCGTGTGGAAGGCGTGCGGATCGGCGCACTCGCACAGGCCTGGGGCCTGGCCGGCACGGCTGCGGGCACCGCGCACTCGGGCCGGGGCAGGCAGGTCGCGACGATCTCCCTGCGGCGGAGCGGGAGGAAAGGGTGAACGACCACGTGAAGACACCTCTCACCTTCCGCGAGATCTTCAACCTGCCGGTCAGCGTGGACCTCAGGACAGCGGCCAGGGCGTTCGGCATGTGCCTGAGCACCGCCTACAGGCTCGTCGCCCGCGAAGCCTTCCCCTGTGACACGGTCCGGGTCGGCCGGCGCCACCGGGTGCTCACCGTGGATCTGCTGCGCGCCTTGGGCATTGAGGAACGCCCCGTCTTCGCCGACGAGATCGCCGACGGCATAGCGCTCACCCTCTTCGACTGATCTGCTCTCCCATCCGTCGGCCGCCTGTCACCGACGCATCACCCCAGTGAATCTCTCTGAAGGAGGCGCCATGCCTACCTGCCTCGCCATCGGGGCATCGACCATCCCCGCCGACCCGTCCGGCCGATCCGTACCGGACGGGCGACAACGGGCCACGGTCTTCTACGAAGACGTCGTGCGCCCCACGTGTGAACAGCTCGGTCTCACCCTCCTCCGAGCGGACGCACTCACCGATGCCGGGTTGCCCGCGGACCAGTTGCTGCGCCTGCTCACCGAAGTGGACGTCGTCGTGGTGGACCTCAGCGGACACGACGAGGAACTGTCCTTCGGGCTGGGCATGCGACACGCACTCGGTCGGTGCACCGTCCACGTCACCCAGGGATCCGTCACTCCTTCCAGAGCGGGCGGGACTCCTTCCATCGAGCTTGCGTCCCACCCGGACGGCGCGCTCACAGCCCGGCAGCAGCTCACGATGCTACTGATCGATGCCTTACGCGAGGCGGCTGCCGCGGTTGACCCTTCCCGGCCGATGGCGCCAACTCGCGCGGAACCGGCATGCGGGCACGACGACGGGCCCGGCCTGTTCGACCTGGCCGTCGAAGCCGAGGCCCAACTGGAGGCCATTTCGGCGGACATCGCCGACGTGGAATCCGCCTTGTCGGATCTTGGAGCGATGATGGAGCTGATCGCGGAGGACATGGCCCGCGTCAGCCATCCGGGGGCTTCGATGAGCTCGAAGCTGGCGGTGATCAATCGGCTGGCCAAGGCCATCGACGGGCCGGTCGGCGACCTTGAAGCAGCGGCCGAACGCTTCGCGGAGCGCATGGGTGCCGGCGTCGGGGCGTTCGGCGCGTTCCTGGAGTGGGCGGCTGACACGCCGCGCGGTGAATGGCCGGACGGCACGCTGGAGGTTCTCAACCAGGTGGCGACAGCTTCCCCGAACATGCAGACCGTGACGATCGGCTTCCAGGAGGTGATGGCACTGATCGACCTGTTCGGTGCTTCCAGCCGACACCTGCGTGGACCGGCCCGGCGGATCGGTCGGTCTCTTCAGACCATGTTCCGGAGTGTGACCGTGCTCGAGGAGTGGCAAGGCAGGGCCGAGGCGATTAAGCGGGCTTGACCCCCCTCGTCTTCCGCAGTGCCTGAGGGCCGCCTCGGAATCCTCCGGGGTGGCCCTTCCGGTTAGTCGGCCACGGACTTCAATGAGGAGTCACTCACCGTTCGAGGACATGGCCGGCCCGTCTATAGCCCAGTTCGAGCGCCCTTGCGCGTTGTTAGAAGAAGCCCAA
This sequence comes from Streptomyces sp. NPDC017225, assembly GCF_044331465.1. Classification (NCBI taxonomy): domain Bacteria; kingdom Bacillati; phylum Actinomycetota; class Actinomycetes; order Kitasatosporales; family Streptomycetaceae; genus Streptomyces; species Streptomyces sp. NPDC017225. The sequence goes on from NZ_JBIRNE010000001.1 coordinate 193,538, forward strand.
CTTCTTCGGCGACCGCCGACGGAGACCGAAGTGGCGTCGGAGTGGACCTGGAAGATGATCCCGACGGCCACGGAGTTGCTGACGAGGGAACGCAGTGGGTCGCGAGCGAGGCGGGCGATGCTCGGTGCAGGTGCGCGGCTGAAGAGCCCTGCGGTTACTGCGACGCGGCGGGCTGTGCTTGTGCCGCCGCGATGCGTGCGGATCCTCTGAGGCCAGGCAGCTTGGCATTCCGGTGCCCAGCCGGTCAAGGCGCTCCTTCAGACGCTCGACATCGACTGGACCGAAGCACGCCGAAATTTCCGTCAATCGTGCCCATCATCCTGGCGCGGCGTCAGGAAAGTCAGCAACGGGTCAGTGTGAGTCCTTCAACATCTGGCGACAGCTGACCAGACACGCCAATCGATGTACCCTCCGGACGACGCCCTTGACCTGCAGAAGCAGGCAGGGAGCAGACGAATCGGGAGTTTCTTCGTGTTTCGTACAGTATTCAAGTCCAAGATCCACCGTGCCACCGTCACCCAGGCCGACCTGCACTACGTCGGCTCGGTGACCATCGACGCCGATCTGCTGGATGCCGCCGATCTGCTGCCCGGCGAGCTTGTGCACATCGTGGACATCACCAACGGTGCCCGGCTGGAGACGTACGTCATCGAGGGCGAGCGCGGTTCCGGCGTGATCGGGATCAACGGGGCCGCGGCGCATCTCGTGCACCCCGGCGACCTGGTGATCCTCATCAGCTACGCCCAGGTCACCGACGCCGAGGCGCGGTCGCTGAAGCCGCGGGTCGTGCATGTGGACGGCGAGAACCGTATCGTCGCCCTGGGTGCCGACGCGTCCGAGCCGGTGCCGGGCTCGGACCAGGAGCGCAGCCCGCAGGCCGTGTCGGCCTGACGTGACCGAACCCGCGCGGACGAGGAGCGTGGCCGTGAGCGACATCGAGATCCGGGACGAGCGGGCGGCGGGCCGTCTGGAGGCGGTCGCAGGCGGCGAGGTCGTCGGCCGCATCGAGTACTTCGTGCTGGACGCCCCCGGGCGCGCCCTCGTCCCCGTGCACACCGTCGTCGAGCCGGCCCGCGAGGGGCAGGGCATCGCGGGTTCGCTGGCGCGTGAGCTGTATTCCGTCGCGCGGCGCGAGGGCGTCGCTGTCGCCCCCCTGTGTTCGTATGTCGTGAGGTGGGCCGAGCGTCATCCGGACGAGGCGCCCGCGGCCGGTCCCGAGCTGCTGCGCGCGGCGCGGGAGTGGCTCGTGGCGCATCCCGCACGCTTCTGACCCGAGGGGGGACACGTGCTGGCGCTGCTGCACACCTCGCCCGTTCATGTTCCGGTCTTCGACGCCCTGCGTGACGAGGCGCATCCAGGGCTGGAACTGCGGCATCACGTCGACGCCGAGCTGCTGGACCGGGCGCGGCGCGAGGGGCCGGAGGCGGTGACGGAGGATGTCCGGGCTCGGTTGCGGCAGGCCGTCGCCGAGGGCGCGCGGGCCGTACTGTGCACCTGTTCGACCATCGGCGCCGTCGCCGAGGCGGCAGCCCACGGGGCAGGGGTGCCGGTGCTGCGGGTCGACCGGCCGATGGCCGCCGCCGCGGTGGCCGCCGGTCCGCGCGTCGTCGTCCTCGCCGCCCTGGAGAGCACGCTCACGCCGACGGTGGCCCTGATCGGGGAGGAGGCTCGGCGGGCCGGCCGCTCCGTCGAGGTCCGTACCCTTCTGGTCGACGGCGCCTGGCCGCGGTTCGAGGCCGGCGACACCGAGGGCTACCTGCGGCTGGTGGCCGAGGCGGCCGACGCCGTCACCCATGCCGACGCGATCGTCCTGGCGCAGGCCTCCATGGCGCCGGCCCGGGAGTCGGCCAGGGCCGCGGTCCCGGTACTGGCCAGCCCCGCGCCGGGACTGGCCGCCGGGGCGGCAGCGGCGCGCCTCGGGTAGTCGCCCGTGCTGCCCGCGCCGCCCGGCACGGTGGGCCACCTGGGCCCGGGCGTTCCCGCGGAGGGGTGAGTGGGGATGCCGCGGTCGGGTAGGCGGGGGACAAGTCCAGAGCCGATGTCGACCGACTGGCCGGAGGACAGCGCCATGACGAACCCGTACCCGGATCCCGTCCCACCGGGACCGACTCCGGGGCCCGCCCCAGGGCCGGACCCGGAACCGCACCCGGTGCCGCCCCCGGGGCCCGCCCCCACACCCTCTCCGCCGCCCGGGCCGGAACCGACGCCTCCGGGCCCCGGGCCCGAACCCACACCTCAGCCTCCGGGACCAGGCCCGCAGCCGACCCCGCCGCCTCCGCACCCGGGTCCCCCCGAGCCCTCCCCGTCGCCGATCCCGCCGGGGCCGGAGCCGGTGCCCGACCCGGAACCGGGGCCGCCGCTCACCTGATCCACCGTCCCTGCCCGGTCACCCGCGTGTACGACTACGCGGTGACCTCGGACCGGTCCCCGCCCCACAGCGTGTGGAACGCACCGTCCCGGTCGGTCCGCCGGTACGTGTGCGCCCCGAAGAAGTCCCGTTGGCCCTGCGTCAGCGCGGCGGGCAGCCGCTCCGCGCGCAGGGCGTCGTAGTAGGCGAGGGCCGCGGCGAAGCCGGGTGTCGGCACGCCCTGACGGGTCGCGGCGACGAGGACCTCGCGCCAGTCGTCCTGGGTGTCGGCGATCTCCCGCGCGAACGTCTCGTCCGACAGCAGGCTCGGCAGGTCCGGCCGGGCGTCGTACGCGGCGCGGATGCGGTCGAGGAAGGCCGCGCGGATGATGCAGCCGCCGCGCCACAGTGCGGAGACCGCGCCCAGGTCGATGTCCCAGTCGTACTCCTCGCTGCCCGCCGCGATCTCGTGGAAGCCCTGCGTGTACGACACGATCTTCGACGCGTACAGCGCCTGCTCCACCCGGTCGGCGAAGGCACCCGCCTCCGCCTCGCCCAGCGGCGACGCCTTCGGACCCGCCAGGCCGCGTGAGGCGTCCCGCAGGGCCGCGTGCCCGGACAGCGAGCGGGCGAAGACCGCCTCCGCGATGCCGGACACCGGGACGCCCAGATCCAGTGCGATCTGCACCGTCCAGCGGCCCGTGCCCTTCTGCTCCGCCTGATCGACCACCACGTCCACGAACGGCTTGCCCGTCGCCCCGTCCACGTGCGACAGGACCTCCGCCGTGATCTCGATCAGGTACGAGTCCAGGCGACCGGTGTTCCAGGTGCGGAAGATGTCCGCGATCTGTGCGGGGGAGTACCCGGCGACATCGCGCAGGAGCTGGTACGCCTCGCCGATCAGCTGCATGTCGGCGTACTCGATGCCGTTGTGCACCATCTTCACGAAGTGCCCGGCGCCGTCGGGGCCGACGTGAGTCACGCAGGGCGCTCCGTCCGCCGCCTTCGCGGAGATCTTCTCCAGCATGGGGCCGAGCGATGCGTACGACTCCTTCGAGCCGCCCGGCATGATGCTCGGGCCGTTGAGCGCGCCCTCCTCGCCGCCCGAGATGCCGGTGCCGACGAAGTGGATGCCCTGCTCGCGCAGCTCGCGTTCCCGGCGCCGGGTGTCCGCGAAGTGGGCGTTGCCGCCGTCGATGATCATGTCACCGGGCTCCAGCAGCGGGGCGAACTCCTGGATCACCGCGTCGGTCGGGTCGCCGGCCTTCACCATGATCACCAGGCGCCGCGGCCGCTCCAGCGCCGCCACGAATTCCTTGGCGGTCTCGGCCGCGACGAAGTCGCCCTCGCTCCCGAACTCCTCCACCAGCGCGTGCGTGCGCGACGCGGTCCGGTTGTGCACCGCGACCGTGTAGCCGTTGCGGGCGAAGTTGCGGGCGAGGTTGCGGCCCATGACCGCGAGACCCGTGACGCCGATCTGCGCTGTAGTGCTCATTGGGTTGGCTCCTAGTGACCTTGGTGTCTGTGGTGCCCTGTGTCTGTGGTGCCGGTCGTGTCCGCCAGTATCGCCGGTTTCGCCGCTCGACCATCCTGACGTGCCGGTACGCCGGTCGCACTTCCTGGCCCGGCGGTCTCCAGTACGCACGGGAGAGGCCCGCCGCCTCAGTGGGTGAACGCCGCATCCGGCCAACGGGTACCTCTTCTTGGCCACTTGGCGTGACCAAGCGGCCGATTGCCGTCTTGTCATGGCCTGTTAGCAGCGCTTACTTTTGCCCCTCCTGACGCAATGTCGAGGGGGATATCCATGGCCGTACGCGGTCGGCACCGCCGGTATCAGCCGAACAGGATCAACCGAGCCTCACTGACCGTCACCGCGGGCGGTGCGGGACTGGCGCTCCCGCTCATCGGTACCGGCACGGTGCACGCGGCCGACGTGGAGACCTGGGACAAGGTCGCGGCCTGCGAGTCCACCAACGACTGGGACATCAACACGGGCAACGGCTACTACGGCGGGCTGCAGTTCACCCAGTCCACCTGGGAGGCGTTCGGTGGCGCCGAGTACGCCCCGCGGGCGGACCTGGCCACCAAGGACCAGCAGATCGCCGTCGCCGAGAAGGTACTCGACGGGCAGGGCCCCGGCGCCTGGCCGGTGTGCTCCGAGCGGGCCGGGCTGACCCGGGGCGGTGGCACGCCCGACATCCGGCCGGCCGGGGACGCCGGCTCCGGGAAGGACGCGCGCGAGACGGCAGAGAAGTCCGCCGAGAAGGCCGTCAAGAAGGGCGTCGAGAAGTCTGCCGAGAAGGCCGACTCGGTGAAGGACGTCCAGCCCCAGACCACGCCGCAGTCCCGGGCCGGCAAGGGCAAGATGTACACGGTGATCACCGGCGACACCCTCTCGGGCATCGCGGACACCCGGCAGGTCCGGGGCGGGTGGCAGGGGCTGTACGAGGCCAACCGCGACGCGATCGGAACGGACCCCGACCTGATCGTGCCGGGCCAGCGCCTGGCGCTGCGCGGCGAGGGGGCCGCCGCGGCGCCCCGCTCCGAGTCGAGGACGGCCGAGAAGCCCAGGACGTCCTCGAAGCCCAAGGCGAAGGCGAAGGAGACCGAGCAGGCGCCCGCCAAGCCGCGGCAGAAGCAGCAGAAGAAGTCGGCGCCCTCCGACAGCGGCGAGGACAGGGCGAAGCAGGCCGAGAAGGCGGAGAAGGCGGAGAAGGCCACCAAGACCGAGAAGGCCGCCAACCGCCAAAGCGTCTTCGCCCCCGTCGACGCGCCCACCGGCACGCCGTACCACCAGGCGGGCTCCTCCTGGTCCAAGGGCTACCACACCGGCGTCGACTTCCCCGTCGCCACCGGCACCTCGGTCAAGTCGGTCGCGGCGGGCCAGGTCGTCAGCGCGGGCTGGGCCGGCTCCTACGGCTATCAGGTGATCGTCCGGCACGGCGACGGCCGCTACTCGCAGTACGCCCATCTCTCGGCGATCTCCGTGAAGGACGGTCAGTCCGTGGGCGCCGGCCAGCGCATCGGCCGCTCGGGCTCCACCGGCAACAGCACGGGCCCGCATCTGCACTTCGAGGTGCGGACGGGGCCCGGCTTCGGTTCCGACGTCGACCCGGTGGCGTATCTGCGGGCCGGCGGAGTCAGGATCTGATCCGCTCCCGGCCGAGGACGGGCGGCGGAACGAACGGACCACCGTAGAAGGGGCCGTAGGAGAGCGGGCCGGCGGAGAGTTGCGTGTCGCTGCTCTCGGTCGGCTCCCGGGTCTCGAACGTCTCCTCGGCGGGGGCCGTGTCCGGCGGGGGCGCGGGGGAGGGCAGGAAGACCTTGTCGGCCGGCGGGGTGACCCGCTGCCCGAGCCCTTCCCGCGCCAGCGCGTCCTCGACCGACTCCGACGCTGACGCCGACCCGGCCGTCCTCGTTCCCGTCGTCGCCGCTCCGGGCGCCGTCGTTCCGACCGCCCTCGCTTCGGGCCGCGCCGCTTCGGGCCCCGCCGCTCCGGTGGTCGTCGCCGCTCCGGCCGTCGGCGCAAGGGCGGCCTCCTGGCCGGTGGGCGCCATGGCCTCCTCGGCTGCCTCCCGCGCGATGCGTTCCGTCGTCAGCAGGATGAGCCCGCCCGCGGCCACCACACCGCAGCTCAGGGCGAGCGCGGTGCCGGTCGTGCCGTAGCGGAAGGTTTCGCCGAACATCGTGATGCCGACCACGGCGGCCACCACCGGGTTCACCACCGTGAGCGTGGCCAGCGGGGCGGCGAGGCCGGCGCCTCGGTAGGAGGCCTGCGACAGCAGCATGCCGGCCGTGGCGAGCACGCCGATCACGGCCAGGGACGGCAGGTCGGCGGTCGACACGCCCCCGGACCAGCCCACCGCGACCGTCTTGGTGAAGACGGAGGACATGCCGAAGGCTATGCCGGAAGCGGTTGCCAGCAGGATGCTGCGCACCGCCGGGTGCCGGTGGACGGCCCGGCCGGCGATCATGAGCACCACGACCGCACCACCGGTGACGACGGCCGCACCCACCCGCTGCCCCGAGTCCAGCGACTGCGCGTCGGACGCGCCGACCAGGGACAGCAGACCCGCGAGACCGACCGTCGCCATGAGCGCGCCCCGCCAGGCCGTCGCGCCGGCCTTGCGGCCCACGAACAGCGCCGCCATGGGCAGCGCGAACACGATGGTGAGCGCGCCCAGCGGCTGCACCAGGCTCAGCGGGCCGAGGGCGAGGGCCACGACGTGCAGCAGGCCACCGAGGCCGTTGAGACCGACCGCCGCCCACCACCCGGGCCGGCGCAGCGGAGCGTACTGAGCACCTGGGGAGGACGCCGCGACCCGCTCCTGCACGATCGCTCCGCCCGCGTACGCCACGGCGGAGACGAGCGACAGCAGCACGGAAAACGCGAGGGCGCTCATCGGCTGCTCCTCTGCGTGAGGCGGGGGCGCTGGGCCCGGCGCGGCGAACGGTCGTCTTCCATGGACAACACGATGCCTTCTCAGCGTCTTCCCGTCGTCGTCCCTGAGCACTCATTGGGTCCTACTGCCGATGGAGTACGAGGGCGGCGCCGTCCTCCCCAGGGTGGGCGTCTTCAGTACCGGACCCCCGACCCGTGCCCCTAAGGGCCTTGATATTACTGCTCTCCGTGGACCTCGACCCCGGCCTTGCCGCGCTCCGCCCGCTGGGCGCCTTCTCCGTCCTGCCCACGTCGCCGCACGCGTCCCCGCCCACGTCGCCGCACGCGTCCCCGCCCACGTCGCCGCACGCGTCCCCGCCCACGTCGCCGCACGCGTCCCCGCACACGTCGCCGCACGCGTCCCCGCACACGTCGCCGTTGCCGCCCCCAGGACTCCCCACCCTCGCACAGGCGTACACCCAGGAATACGGAGACGTGACGCCTGGCGTTCACGTGCAGGTGCGCGCGGACCCGCTCGCCCTCCGCGTCCAGAAGGTCGCCGCCGCCCTGCGCGCCCCCGAGGCCCGCGTCGCCGCCTCCGTGGCCCACCAGGGGCTCGCGGCCCGCCTGTGGTCGGTGACGCTGGGGTGCGCCGCACTCTACGGCGGCGTCCCCGACCTCGCCCCGCCCCTGCTGCGCTGGGACCCCGACGCCACCGCACCCGACGACCTGTGGCTGGCCGAGGTGCGCGCCCTGCCGGGTGACGCCGCCACGATCGCGGAGGTCGTGCTCCAAGGTCACCTGGTCCCCCTGGCGGCGGTACTGCACGCCCGGCACCGTGTGGCGACCGGCCTGTTGTGGGGGAACGCGGCCTCCGCGCTCGCCGGCGCCGGCCGTGAACTGGACGGCTGGGCCCGGCGCCACGGCCGTACGGACATCGCCGACCGTGCCCGCTCCCTGACCGCAGGTCTGCTCGCCCACCCTTTGCTCGCGGGGACCGGCACCCTCACCGGCACGGCCTTCCGCCGCCGCAGCTGCTGCCTGTACTACCGGGTGCCCGCCGGAGGGGTCTGCGGCGACTGCTGCTTCTCCCGGCCGCCGGGGTCTGCCTGACCGCCGGGTCCCGCCCAGCCGTCGCCGGGGTCTGCCCGACCGCGGTGGTTCGCACAGCCCCCGGGCTCCCCCGGCCCCCGGGGGCTCCCGCTCCCCGGTCTCCGCAGCTCCGGCACTCTTCCCCAGGCGCCTCGTCTGAGTGACCATGAGGGGACCAGCCGCCGAGACGGGAGGTTCCGGGTGCGTGTGGGACTGCTGACCCGGGAGTACCCGCCGGACGTGTACGGCGGAGCGGGGGTCCACGTCGAGTTCCTCGCCCGGGAGCTCGCCCGCCTCGTCGACCTCGACGTGCACTGCTGGGGCGAGGGCCGCGCCGACGGCGTGCTGCGGCACCGCTCCTGGTCCGCGCTCGACGGCGCCAACGACGCGCTGCGCACCTTCTCCGTGGACCTCGCCATGACCGCCGCTCTCCAGGGCCGCGAACTGGTCCACTCCCACACCTGGTACGCGAGCCTCGGCGGCCACCTCGCCAAGCTCCTGTACGGGATGCCGCACGTCATGACCGCCCACTCGCTCGAGCCCCTGCGACCCTGGAAGGCCGAACAGCTCGGCGGCGGTTACGCCCTCTCCAGCTGGGCCGAGCGCACCGCGGTCGAGGCCGCCGACGCGGTGATAGCCGTGTCCGGCGCCATGCGCGAGGACATCCTCGGCTGCTACCCGGCGCTGGACGCCTCCCGGGTCCACGTCGTGCACAACGGCATCGACACCGCCCTCTACCGGCCCGACCCCGCCGTGGACGCCCTGGACCGGATCGGCCTGGACCGCTCCCGCCCGTACGTCCTGTTCGTCGGCCGCATCACCCGCCAGAAGGGCGTACCGCACCTGCTGCGCGCGGTGCGGGGCATCGACCCGGCAGCGCAGGTCGTGCTGTGCGCCGGCGCCCCGGACACCCCCGAGATCGATCAGGAGTTCCGCGACCTCTTCGCCGAGCTGAGCCGCGCCCGCGAGGGCGTGCACTGGATCCCGCGCATGCTGCCGCGCCCGGAGGTGATCCAGTTGCTGACCCACGCCGCGGTCTTCGTCTGTCCCTCCGTGTACGAGCCCCTCGGCATCGTCAACCTGGAGGCGATGGCCTGCGGCACGCCCGTGGTCGCCTCCCGGATCGGCGGCATCCCCGAGGTCGTGGCGGACGGCGAGACGGGGGTCCTCGTCCCCAAGGACGACGGTGGCGACGACAAGGGGAAGCGCGACCGGGACGACAACGGGAACCGCGACCGGGACGACGCCTTCGAGGCGGGCCTCGCCCGGGCACTGGACTCCGTCCTCGGCGACCCGGAGGCCGCCCGGCGGATGGGCGAGGCGGGCCGGGAGCGCGCGGTGGGCGAGTTCGGCTGGGACGCGGTCGCCCGCCGCACGGCCCGGCTCTACGAGGAGATCCTCAAGCAGGCTTAGGCCGCCCCGTCCAGGGGCAGCCGGGGGTGAACGAGGGTGAGGGGAGCGGCCATGCGTCGTGGAGGTCCTTCGGTGCTCGGGATCGTGCTGGCGGGCGGGGAGGGCAAGCGACTGATGCCCCTGACCGCGGACCGCGCGAAACCCGCGGTCACCTTCGGCGGCACGTACCGGCTGGTCGACTTCGTGCTGTCCAACCTGGTCAACGGCGACATCCTGCGGATCTGCGTCCTCACCCAGTACAAGTCGCACTCCCTGGACCGGCACATCACCACCACCTGGCGGATGTCCAGCCTGCTGGGCAACTACGTCACCCCCGTCCCCGCCCAGCAGCGTCTGGGTCCGCGCTGGTACCTGGGCAGCGCCGACGCGATCCTGCAGTCCCTGAACCTGGTGCACGACGAACAGCCCGAGTACGTCGCGGTCTTCGGCGCCGACCACGTGTACCGGATGGATCCGCGCCAGATGCTCGCCCAGCACATCGAGTCCGGCGCGGGCGTGACCGTGGCCGGGATACGGGTCCCGCGCGCCCAGTCGCCCTCCTTCGGCGTGATCACCCCGGGGTCCGACGGGCGGACCGTCACCGGCTTCCTGGAGAAGCCCGCCGATCCTCCCGGACTGCCCGACGATCCCGCGTGCGTCCTCGCCTCGATGGGCAACTACGTCTTCACCACCAAGGCCCTCGTCGAAGCCCTGCACCGGGACGCCGAGGACGAGAACTCGGTGCACGACATGGGCGGTTCGATCCTGCCCCGGCTCACCGAGCGGGGAGAGGCGGCGCTGTACGACTTCAGTGACAACCACGTGCCGGGGGAGACCACCGGTGACCAGGGCTACTGGCGGGACGTCGGCACCCTCGACGCCTACTACGACGCCCACATGGACCTGATCGCCGAGCGGCCCGCGTTCAACCTCTACAACCGGGACTGGCCGGTCTACACCCACTCCGGCCAGCTCTCGCCCGCCCGTTTCAACGCCGGCGGCATCGCCGGCGAGTCGATCATCAGCGCGGGCTGCCTGATCCGCGGGCAGGTCACCCGGTCCGTGCTCTCGCCGGGCGTGGTGGTCGACCCGGGAGCGGTCGTACAGGGCTCGGTGCTGCACGACAACGTGCACGTCGGCCGGGGTGCGGTCGTGCGCGGGGCGGTGCTGGACAAGAACGTGGACGTGCCGCCGGGCGCGACGGTCGGCGTCAACCCGGAGCGGGACGCCGAGCTCTACACCGTCTCCAAGGGGGGCGTGATCGCGCTCGGCAAGGGGCAGCGGGTGCTGTGACGAGACGGGTGCCGTGACGAGACGGGTGACCCGGCGCGGCGGGGCGAGAGACGCGGCGCGGCGGGTGGGCGGCCGAGAGGGCGTGCGACACCCGCGATGCCCGTGACAGCCGCGAGGCGTCCGGGGCTGTTGTCATGTCCCTGGACGTCAAGCGGAATCCGTGTTGTCATGCCACTGCACGTCTGCTGTTACATCGATGTATGTCATGCGTGAAAACGCATGACATCGATGTCCGAACCTGAGCCATCAGCCACCACCCGTTCTCGAGGAGAGGGTCAGTGCGCACCAAACGACTCAGAGACCGACTGGCGTTACTGCTCGCCGCCGCCCTCGGCGTCGCCGGCCTCGCCGCCGTGCCGAACGCGAGCGCGGCCGACGACGACGCCGCGGAGATCCACGGCCTGAAGGGCGAGTACTACACCCAGTCCGCCCCCGGAGCCTTCGACTTCCACGAGCTCAAGGCCACCGGCTTCGACCCGCAGCTCGACTTCGACACCCTGGAGCCGCGGCTGAACTTCGCCACCGGGCAGTCGGACGACGTCAGCGTCCGCTGGACCGGCAAGCTGGTGCCGGAGAAGACCGGCGCCCACACCTTCTCGGTCATCGGCGACAACGGCTTCCGCCTCTGGATCGGCGGGCAACTCGCCATCGACCACTGGGTCGACGACTGGGACCGCGAGCAGACCGCCCAGCCCGTCGAGCTGACCGCCGGTCAGTCCTACGACATCAAGCTGGAGTACTTCGAGCACTACGGAGGCTCCAACCTCCACCTGCGCTGGACCGAGCCCGGCGGCAGCAAGGAGCCCGTCCCGCAGTCGGCGTTCCGCCTGCCCGACGGCTTCGACTACGACGGTGCGACGGCGACCACCGTCCAGGCCACCGGCCGCACCCTCGAGCTCGACTTCCCGCGCCCGCTCGCCGCGGCCCCGGCCGGTCTCGCCGACCACCTCGAAGCGGTGATCGGCGGCGCCAAGTGGCCCCTGGGCGAGGCGAAGGTCGACCCGGCCGACCCCACCGCCCTCCTCGTCGCCCTCGACCAGCCGGTCGTCGGCAACAAGGACGGTGACGCCCCGGGCACCGCCGACGTCCGCTACGACGGGGAAGGCGGCCTCACCGACACCGGGGGCAACGTTGTCAAGGCCTTCTGGAGCAGTGGCGGCAACCACTCCACCCACGAACTGCGCACCGACTGGGCCGAGGAGGTGGGCCCGGACAACGCCCTCCCGGAGTACCCGCGTCCGCAGCTGACCCGTGACGCCTGGCGCAACCTCAACGGCCGCTGGCAGTTCGCCGCCGCCGAGGAGGGCGAGCAGCCGCCGGTCGGCAAGAACCTGAAGGAGCGCATCCTCGTCCCGTACCCGGTGGAGTCACAGCTCTCCGGCATCCAGCGGCACGAGGACCGCATGTGGTACCGCCGCACCTTCACGGTCCCGGCGAACTGGCACATCGGCCACGGCCGGCGGCTGAAGCTCAACTTCGGCGCCGTCGACTGGCAGTCCGAGGTGTACGTCAACGGCACCAGGGTCGCCGAGCACAAGGGCGGCTACGACAAGTTCGGCGCCGACGTCACCGACGCGCTGAAGCCGGGCCGCACCCAGGAGCTGATCGTCGGCGTCTACGACCCGACCGACGCGCGGGGCGGCGAGAACCCGCCGGTCGGCAAGCAGAGCCTGGACCCGAGCGGCATCTGGTACACACCCAGCTCCGGCATCTGGCAGACGGTCTGGATGGAGCCGGTCGCCCCGGACCACGTCGACTCCCTGAAGCTGACCCCGAACGTCGACGCGGGCACCCTGACCGTCGAGCCGAAGGGCGTGCGCGACGGCGTACGGGTCAGGGCGACGGCGTACGAGGGGCACCGCAGGGTCGCCACGGTGAGCGGACGCACCGGCGAGCCGCTGACCCTGAAGATCCACGACCCTCGCCTGTGGTCACCCGACGACCCGTTCCTGTACGACCTTGAGGTCACCGTGGGACGCGACCGCGTCGAGAGCTACTTCGGGATGCGCTCCATCGCCGTCGAGAAGGTGAACGGGGTGCCGCGCACGATCCTCAACGGCGAACCGGTCTTCATGATGGCCACCCTCGACCAGGGCTTCTGGCCGGACGGCCTGCACACCGCGCCCACCGACGAGGCCCTCGCGTACGACCTGAAGCTGCACAAGCAGCTCGGCTTCAACTCCGTGCGCAAGCACATCAAGGTCGAGCCGGACCGCTGGTTCTACTGGGCCGACAAGCTGGGCCTGATGGTGTGGCAGGACATGCCCTCCATGACGCCGGGGGTGAACCCGGACGCCGCCTCCCGGGACGGGTTCGAGCGTGAGATGAAGGAGATGATCGACGAACACATCAGCCACCCGTCGATCATCATGTGGGTCACCTTCAACGAGGGCTGGGGGCAGTACGACATCAAGCGCGTCGCCGAGCAGGCCAAGGCCTGGGACCCGACCCGCCTCGTCAACAACCAGTCGGGCCTGAACCTCGGGGCCGACGGAGGCGCCGGCGACCTCATGGACGAGCACGGCTACCCGAGCCCCGCCCTGCCGCCCTCCCCGGACGGCGAACGCGCCCTGGTCACCGGCGAGTACGGCGGCCTCGGTCTCGCGGTGCCCGGACACGCCTGGTCCGTGCAGCAGTCGTACGTCGACGTCGACCCCCAGACGTACACCGACGACTACCTCACCAAGCTCGACGAGGTGCGCGCCCTGGTCTGCCGGGGCAGCAACGGTGCCGTCTACACCCAGATCTCGGACGTCGAGGGCGAGCTGAACGGCCTGACGACCTATGACCGCAAGGTCCTCAAGCCGGACGTCGAGCGGGTGAAGGCCGCCCACGAGGCCCTGATCCACGACGCCTCCCAGCCCACTCCCGCGGGGTGTCCGGCAGTCTGAGCATCCGCGTGCGCGCCCGCGTCCGACACCCGGGCGTCCGCGTCCGACACCCGGGCGTCCGCGCCCGCGCGTGGCCGGGGTGGTGACAGCGGCCGCCGCTGTGCACCGCCCCGGCGGCGGACGTCAGCGAGACACGGTCGGCCCGCAGCCGTCCGGGTGGGGAAACACCGCACGGGCGGCGCCGCCACCGCTGACGTGGGCACAGGCGCCCCATGAGTCCCTGGAGTCCTACCCCTCTCACAGCAGCGGGACTTTAATCTGCTGTTAACTGTGCGTAGCTCGATCGTACTTGACCGTAATCGTCGGAGGGCGATTGACTGCTTGTCCATCCGTCGTCCCTCCGTCGTCCATCCGTCGTCCGTGCGTCGTCCTTGCGAGGCAAGCCCTTGACTCCTGATCCGCTCGCTCCCCTAGACCTGGCGTTCTGGAACATCGAGTCCGCCGAGCACCCCATGCACCTCGGCGCGGTCGGGATCTTCGAGGCCCACTCGCCCACGGCGGGCGCCCACGCGGCGGACCTGCTCGCCGCCCGCGCCCCCGCGGTGCCCGGACTGCGGATGCGGATCCGGGACACGTGGCAGCCGCCGCTCGCCCTGCGACGGCCGTTCGCCTTCGGCGGCGCGACCCGCGAGCCCGACCCCGGCTTCGACCCGCTCGACCACATCCGGCTGCACGCCCCGACGACGGACTTCCACGCCCGGGCGGGCCGCCTCATGGAACGCCCGCTGGAGCGCGGCCGGCCGCCCTGGGAGGCCCATGTGCTGCCGGGCGCGGACGGCGACTCCTTCGCCGTGCTGTTCAAGTTCCATCACGCCCTGGCCGACGGCCTGCGGGCCCTGACCCTCGCCGCGGGGATCCTCGACCCGATGGACCTGCCCGCGCCCAGGCCGCGCCCCGGGGAGCCCCCGCGCGGCCTCCTGCCGGACGTGCGCGGTCTCCTGCCGGACGTGCGCGGACTGCCCCGGCGGGTGCGCGGCGCCCTGTCCGACGCGGGCCGCGCTCTCGACATCGGCGCCGCCGCGGCCCTGTCCACCCTCGACGTGCGCTCCTCGGCCGCGCTCACCGCGGCGTCCTCCGGCACCCGACGCACCGCGGGCGTCGCCGTCGACCTCGACGACGTGCACCGGGTACGCAAGACCGTCGGCGGCACCGTCAACGACGTCCTGATCGCGGTCGTCGCCGGCGCCCTGCGCCGCTGGCTGGACGAGCGCGGCGACGGCAGCGAGGGCGTCGCGCCCCGCGCCCTGATCCCCGTCGCCCAGCGCCGCCCGCGCGCCGCCCACCCGCAGGGCAACCGGCTCTCCGGCTACCTGATACGGCTTCCGGTCGGTGATCCCGACCCCTTGTCCCGTCTCGAAGCGGTCCGCACCGCCATGGACCGCAACAAGGACGCGGGGCCGGGCCGGGGGGCCGGTGCCGTCGCCCTGCTCGCCGACCACGTGCCCGCACTCGGCCACCGGCTCGGCGGGCCGCTGGTCGGGCAGGCGGCCCGGCTCTGGTTCGACATCCTGGTCACCAGCGTGCCCCTGCCCAGCCTCGGCCTGCGGCTCGGGGGCCACCCGCTCACCGAGGTCTACCCGCTGGCGCCGCTGGCCCGCGGCCACTCCCTGGCGGTGGCCGTCTCGACGTACCGCGGACAGGTCCACTACGGCCTGGTCGCCGACGCGAAGGCGGTGCCGGACCTCGACAGGTTCGCCCTGGCCCTGGCCGAGGAGGTGGAGACATTGCTCACCGCCTGCGGTCCCTGAGGGGAACGGGTTTGGCTCCGTGCCCCGGCGCCGAATAAAATCCGCTGTTCGAAAGCGGACGCGTCTCGGAGCGCCGCGACGTGACCAGGGAACGGCAGCGGCGATGACGGTGACACAGGACGGTTCGGCGACCACGGACGAGGTGGTGTACGAGTCCGGTGACGAGGCGGCGGCATACGCGTCCGGTGACGAGGCGGCGTACGGCCCCGGTATCGACCCGGAGCGGCTCGCCGTCTGCCTGAGCGTGCTGGAGGAGCTCGACGGGATCGACCTCGACCACCCGGACGCGATCCGGGTCCGCCGGGCCACCTCGCACATCTACCGGATGGTCAAGCAGCGCCGCCGTCAGGAGCGCCGGGCCGCCAAGACCGCTCACGACAAGGCGGTGACCGAGGCCACCGCCACCGGTTCCGCCGAGCGCATCGACGACGAGACCGAAGGCATCCTGCCCTCCTCCCGCACCGAGGAGGGCACGATCGCGGGGATACTCCAGCGCCCCCGCTCCTGCTACATCTGCAAGCAGCGGTACACCGAGGTCGACTACTTCTACCACCAGCTCTGCCAGAGCTGCGCCGCCGAGAACCGCGCCCGCCGCGACGCCCGCGCCGACCTCACCGGCAAGCGCGCGCTGCTCACCGGCGGCCGGGCCAAGATCGGCATGTACATCGCGCTGAGGCTGCTGCGCGACGGCGCGCACACCACGATCACCACCCGCTTCCCCAAGGACGCCATCCGCCGCTTCAAGGCCATGGACGACTCCGCGCAGTGGATCCACCGCCTGGAGGTCGTCGGCATCGACCTGCGCGACCCGGCCCAGGCCGTGGCCCTGGCCGAGCGGGTCACCGAGCAGGGCCCGCTCGACATCCTGATCAACAACGCCACCCAGACCGTGCGCCGCCTGCCCTCCGCCTACGCCGCGCTCGTCGAGGGCGAGAGCGCCCCGCTGCCGGCCGGTGAACTGCCCGCCCACCAGGTCATCGGCGCCTTCAACTCCGGTGCCGTGGACGGGCTGGCGGCGCTGCCCGTCGGGGCCTCGGGGCTCGACGCGCAGCAGGTGGCCGACCTCGCCCTGGTCGCCGGCAACGCCAGTGTGGTCCGGCACCGCGAGGGCACCGCCATCGACGCGGGCGGCCTGGTCCCCGACGTCGTCGACAGCAACACCTGGGTCCAGACCATCGAGCAGATCTCCCCGGTGGAACTGCTCGAGACCCAGCTGTGCAACTACACGTCGCCGTTCATCCTCATCAGCGCGCTGCGGCCGGCGATGGCCGAGGCCGCGCGCAAGGCGTCCGCGGGGCGCGCCTACGTCGTCAACGTCTCGGCCATGGAGGGCGTGTTCGCCCGCGGCTACAAGGGCGCGGGCCACCCGAACACCAACGCGGCCAAGGCCGCCATGAACATGGTGACGCGGACCAGCGCCCAGGAGATGTTCGACACCGACGCCATCCTCATGACCTCGGTCGACACCGGCTGGATCACCGACGAGCGTCCTCACTACGACAAGCTGCGCCTGGCCGAGGCCGGTTTCCACGCCCCGCTCGACCTGGTCGACGGCGCCGCCCGTGTCTACGACCCGATCGTGCGAGGCGAGGCGGGCGAGGACCTGTACGGCGTCTTCCTCAAGGACTACGCACCCGGCAAGTGGTGACGGGCTTACCGAGGCCTACGGCGGTGGGCCGGGCCTACGGCGGTGGGCCGGGGCGGCGCTGAGGGGGGGGCCGGGCCCGCGATGGCTCACTCGACCGCGCCCAGCCGCGAGTTCCGCGCCGCCGTCAGCTCCAGTACCGCGCGCCAGTCCTCCAGGACCCCGGCGTCGAAGACGGTGGTGCGTGCCTCCTCGTCGGCCTGGCGCAGGCTGACCAGATCGTCGTCGTGGGCCCAGGCGTCCGGGTGGGCGTGCCGGCGCAGCAGGCGGGCGACGCGCGAACCGAGCAGCGGTCGCACCACGTCCGCGGTCCGGCCGGCCGGGTCGCCGGGCCACAGCAGCCGGCCCACGGGCGACACCAAACCGGCCACCTGGAGTTCCTTGTCGGCGGGGCGGCGCCGGCGCAGCAGCGCGGCGGTCCGCAGCGCGTGCCCGTGCGGGTCCGCGGACCCGCTGCCGTGCTCCGCGGCGGACCGTTCGCCCCGGCAGGCGTACAGCAGGTCCATCAGCTCCTCGACGCTGCGCAGTTCCATGCCTCGGTCCTCCCACGAGACAGCCGTTGCCGACCGGCAGCAGACCATGACGAGCTTGCGCCGCAGCCAACGGCGACTTAACTGTGCGCCCTGTCGTCGCCGACATTCGAAGGTGTGATCGGAGATATGGGCCGAACGGGTGAGTCGCACACAGTGCACAAGCGGGCGAAACCGGCTGGAACAGGGTCAACTGCACGCGGAGTGAAAGGCAATGGTTCCCCCATGTTTCGAGCCCCATAGAGCGCGCCCCCGCTCATTTGGTTAGTCTGAAGCGGACGGGCGGCCGCACAGGGCACTACCCACACCCAAGGTCCGTCATGGGACAAGCCGGTTCACAACGGCCTGTTCTCGCACGGGTTACCGGCGCCACCGCGTCCGAACTGCATTCGACCCACACCCGAGCGGGCGCCGGGTGCCGGACAGGAGACTGGCGGGACAGGCCCCGAGGGTGACCCGACACATAAGGAGTGCGCGGTGACACCGGAGACGACGACGAATCCAGAGCAACGCCCCAAGGAACGCACCGAGCGTGCGGGCCGCCGGCCCGGAGAGCTCGGCAGCCTCGACGTGTGGGCCCGGTCCGCCCCGATCCGCCTCGCGGGGTACGAGGAGGACCTCGCCGAGCCCCACATCCTGCCCAGCGTGGACTGACCCGCGGCGCCACCCGCGGGTCCTGCCGGCCGCATGGGCGTGCGAGACTCACGCCCATGCTGATCAGGGAAGCGACGGCCGACGACTGGCCGCACATCTGGCCCTTCTGGCACCGCATCGTGGCGGCCGGCGAGACCTACGCCTGGGACCCGGACACGTCCGAGAAGGACGCCCGGGCCCTGTGGATGAGCCCCGCGAAACGGGTCTACGTCACCGAGGACGACACCGGCACCGTCGTCGCCTCCGCCTATGTCACCCCCAACTACGGCGGCCCCGCCGCCCGCGTGGCCAACGCCGGATTCATGGTCGACCCCGACCGGGCCGGCCGCGGCACCGGCCGCGCCCTCGCCGAGCACGTCCTGGCAGCGGCCAGGACGGACGGATACCGGGCCATGGTCTTCAACGCCGTGGTCGAGACCAACCCGGCCGTGAAGCTCTGGACCTCCCTCGGATTCACGATCCTGGGCACGGTGCCGGACGCCTTCGACCACCCGCGGCACGGGCGGATCGGCCTGCACATCATGCACCGGGCGCTGTAGGGGCCTCTCAGTCCAGCGGTGCCGTCCGCCGCCAGGGACGCAGTTCCTCGATCCGCTCCGCCAGCTCCAGCAGCGCCGCCTCCGCCCCCGGCGGCCCCGCCAGCTGTACGGCGCGGGGGGCGCCCGAGGGCAGGGTGCCGAACGGGACCACCAGCGCGGGCCAGCCGGTCAGGTTCCAGGGTGGGGTGAAGGGCGAGTACGCGGAGTTGGCCGCCATGTTGCGCAGCCAGCCCCGCTCGTGCCAGGGCCCCGCCTTGGGGGAACGGCGGGCCAGCGCCGGGGTGAGCAGGACGTCGTACTCGCGGAAGAACGGCTCCAGGCGCCCGCGGAGCCCCTCCCTGCCCTTGCCGGTGGCCACCGTGCGTACGAAACGCCGCCCGAGGGCCGCGTGCACCCGGGTCCGCCTGGCCAGCAGCCGCCGGTCCAGGTCCCGCGCGTCCACGGACGTACCGGCCGTCCAGTGGGTCAGGGCGGTCAGGCCCAGCGACGCCGGACGGGGCGGGTCGGCCCTGCGCACCTGGTGCCCGGCCTTCATCAGCACCCCGGCCGCCTCGCGGACGGCCTCCGCGTAGGGGCGGGAGACGGTGACACCGGCCAGGGGGCTGCGCGGCGAGGCGGCGACGCGGAGGGTGCCGGAGCCCGCGCGGCGCGGCGGTTCACCGTCCGCGAGGTCGTCCGCGAGGACCGCGAGCATCAGGCGGGCGTCCTCGACCGTCGTGGCCAGCGGCCCGTTCTCGGACATGCCGAACCAGTCGCCGTCGCCCGTCCCGGCCGGCACCACCCCGTGGCCCGGTTTGATGGTGACCAGGCCGCAGTTGGCCGCCGGTATGCGCAGCGAGCCCATGCCGTCGTTGCCGAGCGCGATCGGCACCATCCCGGCGGCGACCGCGGCCGCGCTGCCGCCGGAGGAGCCGCCGGCCGTGCGGGCCGGGTCCCATGGGTTGCGGGCGGTGCCGTGCACGCCGTCAGTGGTGCCGAACACGCACAGCTCGGGCACGTTCGTCAGTCCCACCACCACCGCGCCGGCCGCCCGCAGCCGGGCCACGGTGAGGTGGTCCTCACCGGCGGGCGTGTCCGGTGTCGCGGCCGAGCCGTTGCGCGTGGACTCGCCGCGCACCGCGAGATTGTCCTTCACCGCCACCGGCACGCCGGCCAGCGGCAGTTCGCCCAGTCCGCCCCGGGCGCCCACCTCCTCAGCCTCGGCGAGGGCCGCCTCGGCACGCACCAGGCGGAAGGCACCGACCCGGCCGTCGAGCCGCGCGATACGGGCCAGATGATCTGCCACCACCTCACGGGGCGTGGCCCGCTTCTCCCGTACGGCGGCTGCGATCTCTACGGCGGTGCGGCCGGCCCAGTCGGTCACGGAGGGCTCCTCGGGGTGGCGGGGAACGGGATTACTGGCGAGTACGCAGGAAGCACTCTGCCCGTCCGGGCCCCTCCGCGTCGAGAGCCCGAACCGGCCGACCGGCTCCGGCGGAGGCGACTTCGGCCGGAGTGCGGAACGCGGAACGCGACCTGACATCCGACGCTGCCTTCGGCCCCGAGGCACCGAGGCCCCGAAACCTCGAGGCCCCGAACGCGGCGAGCGCGCCGCACGGTTCGAAGCGCGCACGGTGGGGGAGCTGTACAGCACGTCGGAACCGCCACCGTGACCCACCTCTGGCAACAGCCGCCCCGGTAGCCACCCGCACTTTCGCCGTCACCCGCCCCCTCGACCCCGGAGCACCCGCATGCATGACGACCGCGACCTGGTCGAAGCCCGCCTCAGGCGCGTCCTCGACGAGCGCGTCCGCCCCGCCGTGTACCCCGAGTCCCTGCCGCTGGACGTCGCGGTGTGGAACGCCCCCGGCGAGCCCGTGCCGGTCGCCGAGGGACTCGCGGCCGACCCCGAGCCCATCGAGGTGGGCGCCCGCTGGGGCGCTCCCTGGGGCACCAGCTGGTTCCGCGTCACCGGCACCGTGCCCGAGAAGTGGGCCGGGAGGACCGTGGAGGCGGTCCTCGACCTCGGCTTCGACGAGAACATGCCCGGCTTCCAGTGCGAGGGCCTGGTCTACCGCCCCGACGGCACTCCGGTGAAGGGGCTCAACCCCCGCAACCAGTGGGTGCGGATCGGTGCCCCCGCAGAGGGCGGCGAGGAGGTGCGCCTGCACGTCGAGGCCGCCTCCAACCCCGTCATCTTCGGCGCCCGCCCCTTCGTGCCCACGCCGCTCGGCGACAAGGACACCGCCGGCAGCGAACCGCTGTACACGCTCACCCGCATGGACCTCGCCGTCTTCGACGAGACGGTGTGGAACCTCGTCACCGACCTCGAGGTGCTCGGCGAGCTGATGGCCGAGCTGCCGGTGGACTCGCAGCGCCGCTGGGAGATCCTGCGCGCGGTGGACAAGGCGCTGGACGCGGTCGACCTCCAGGACGTGAACGGCACCGCGGGACAGGCCCGTACCCGCCTCGCCGGCGTCCTCTCCGCCCCCGCCGTCCCCTCGGCGCACCGGATCAGCGCCGTCGGTCACGCGCACATCGACTCGGCGTGGCTGTGGCCGCTGCGCGAGACCGTGCGCAAGGTGGCCCGTACGGCCTCCAACATGACCGCGCTCCTGGAGGACGAGCCGGACTTCGTCTTCGCCATGTCGCAGGCCCAGCAGTGGGCGTGGGTACGCGACCACCGGCCCGAGGTGTGGGCGCGGGTGAAGAAGGCCGTGGCGGACGGCCGGTTCGTGCCCACCGGCGGCATGTGGGTGGAGTCGGACACCAACATGCCCGGCTCGGAGGCGATGGCCCGGCAGTTCGTGCACGGCAAGCGGTTCTTCCTCGACGAGTTCGGTGTCGAGAACGACGAGGCGTGGCTCCCGGACACCTTCGGCTTCGCGGCCGGACTGCCGCAGATCATCAAGGCGGCCGGAGTCAAGTACCTGCTGACGCAGAAGATCTCCTGGTCGCAGACGAACAGGTTCCCGCACCACACCTTCCGCTGGGAGGGCATCGACGGCACCCGGATCTTCACCCACTTCCCACCCGTCGACACCTACAACTGCTCGATGAAGGGCAGCGAGATCGCGCACGCCGCCCGCAACTTCAAGGACAAGGGCGTCGCCCGGCACTCCCTCGCCCCGACCGGCTGGGGCGACGGCGGCGGCGGCACCACCCGCGAGATGATCGCCAAGGCGGCCCGCCTGCGCGACCTGGAGGGCTCGGCGACCGTCACCTGGGAGACCCCGGGGGCCTTCTTCGAGATGGCCGAGGCGGAGAACCCGCGGCCGCCCGTCTGGGTCGGCGAGCTCTACCTCGAACTCCACCGCGCCACCCTCACCAGCCAGGCCAGGACCAAGCAGGGCAACCGCCGCAGCGAACACCTGCTGCGCGAGGCCGAACTGTGGGCGGCCACGGCGGCCGTGCGTGCCGGGTTCCCCTACCCGTACGACGCCCTGGACCGCGTCTGGAAGACGGTGCTGCTGCACCAGTTCCACGACATCCTGCCCGGCTCCTCCATCGCCTGGGTGCACCGCGAGGCACGCGCGACCTACGACCGGGTCGCCGACGAGCTGAACGGGATCATCGACGCCGCGCAGCGCGCCCTGGCCGGCGAGGGTGACACCCCGCTGGTCTTCAACTCCGCCCCGCACGCGCGGGCGGGAGTCCCGGCGGGCGCCGCCGCCGCGCCCGTCGCCGAGGGCCGCACCGGCCTCACCGCCCGCCCCGGCGGCGGCCACGTCCTGGACAACGGACTGCTGCGCGTCGAGGTCGACGGCCGGGGGCTGGTCGTGTCGGCGTACGACATCGCCGCCGACCGTGAGACCATCGCGCCGGGCGGGGCCGGCAACCTGCTCCAGCTCCACCCCGACCTCCCGAACAAGTGGGACGCCTGGGACGTCGACGAGTTCTACCGCAACACGGTCACCGACCTCACCGGCGCCGACGAGGTCGCCCCCGGCGACGACGGCGCCTCGGTGCGGGTCGTCCGCACCTTCGGCTCCTCCCGCGTCACCCAGCTCCTGACGCTGGCGCCCAGGGAGCGCAGGCTGGACGTGGACACCGAGGTCGACTGGCACGAGACGGAGAAGTTCCTCAAGCTCGCCTTCCCGCTCGACGTGCACGCCGAGCGGTACGCGTCCGAGACCCAGTTCGGGCACTTCCACCGGCCCACGCACACCAACACCAGTTGGGAGGCGGCCAAGTTCGAGGCCTGCAACCACCGCTTCCTCCACCTGGAGGAGCCCGGCTGGGGTGTGGCCGTCGTCAACGACTCGACGTACGGCCACGACGTCACCCGCACGGTCCGTACCGACGGCGACGCCGGTACGACCACCACGGTCCGGGTGTCCCTGCTGCGCGCCCCGCGCTTCCCCGACCCCGGGACCGACCAGGGCGTGCACCGGTTCCGGCACGCGCTGGTGCCGGGTGCGGGCATCGGTGACGCCGTGCGCGAGGGCTGGCGGATCAACCTGCCCGAGCGGCGGGTCACGGGCACCGGGGAGGTCGCGCCGCTGGTGTCGTCCGACCGGGACGCGGTCGTCGTCACCGCCGTCAAGCTGGCCGACGACGGCAGCGGCGACGTCGTCGTCCGCTTCCACGAGGCCCACGGCGGCCGGGCGCGGGCCACCCTGACGGCCGGCTTCCGGGTCGCGGGCGTGGCGGTCACCGACCTGCTGGAGCGGCCGCTCGCCGAGGAGGAGACCGCGGTCGAGGCCGACGGCGACCGGATCGCCGTACGACTGCGCCCGTTCCAGCTGATGACCCTGCGGCTGAAGCGCGCGTAGCGCCCGCACGGGCCCGGTCCATCCGTGAACCGGGCCCGTCCGCCCGTGCGGCTACGACTGCTCCGGAACCCCCGCCAGCCGCGTCGGCGGCAGGTACTCCCGCACGTACGTCCGTTCCCAGCACGCGCCCGTCTCCCGCAGCTCGCGCCACGTCGTGTACCGGTAGCGGAACAGCCGGGCGCGGACGAAGCGCGGCGGCGCGTCGGGCGGGAACGGGGAGCGGCGCAGCAGTCTCAGCGTCGCCCGGTCGTTCTCCAGCAGCCGTTCCACGAGGGTGCCGAACCACGACCCGGCGTACGCGGGGGACAGCGCGGCGAACCACATCAGCCAGTCCAGCCGGAGGTGGTACGGCGCGAACTGGCGCGGCCAGCGCCGTGGATCCCCGGGCTTGCCCCTGAACTCGTACTCCCGCCAGTCCCCGTCCTCGCGGGCCACCTCGTCGGCGGTCCCCTCGATCACCACCTCGTGGCGGACCCGGCTGACGCTCCCGAAGGCGCCGTAGGTGTTGACCAGGTGGAGCGAGTCGAAGGAGCGGTTCATCACCTGGCCGCGGGAGATCATGTTGCGGACCGGCCGGTGGCTCAGGAACACCAGCAGCGCCGCCACCGCGAGGACCACCACCTCGTACCAGAGCGGCGCGGTGGCCACGGACGGCGGATCGGCCGGGAACCGGACCGCCGGCAGGGCCAGCACGATGGTGATCCAGTTCAGCCAGGAGAAGTTGCCCGACAGCACCAGCCACAGCTGGGTCACGATCATCAGCGCCGCGGCGGCCGTCGCGACGGGCTGCGGGGTGAAGAGCAGGAAGGGCACCACCAGCTGCGTGACGTGGTTCGCGGCCACCTCGACACGGTGCAGCGGGCGGGGGAGGTGGTGGAAGAACCAGCTCAGCGGGCCAGGCATCGGCTGGGTCTCGTGGTGGTGGTCCAGGCAGGTCAGCTTCCGCCAGCACTCGTCGCCCCGCATCTTGATCAGCCCCGCCCCGAACTCGACCCGGAACAGCAGCCAGCGCAGCAGGAACAGGACGACGACCGGCGGCGCCACCTCGTCGTTGCCGAGGAACACGGCGACGAAGCCGGTCTCCAGCAGCAGCGACTCCCAGCCGAACGAGTACCAGGTCTGCCCGACGTTGACGATCGACAGATACAGCACCCACGGCACCAGCCACAGCAGCATCGCGCCCCACAACGGCAGCAGCGAGTCCAGCCCCGCCACCAGTGCCGC
Source organism: Streptomyces sp. NPDC017225 (assembly GCF_044331465.1). Taxonomy (NCBI): domain Bacteria; kingdom Bacillati; phylum Actinomycetota; class Actinomycetes; order Kitasatosporales; family Streptomycetaceae; genus Streptomyces; species Streptomyces sp. NPDC017225. The sequence goes on from NZ_JBIRNE010000001.1 coordinate 218,028, forward strand.
CGACACCGCGCAGCCCGCCCACGCCACGACCGCGAAGAGGCGGTCCGAGTAGCGCAGCTGGAACAGGCTCGGCGCCCGCTTGAACGGCACCCGCTCGACGAACCGGGGCACGGGCGTCAGACCGCGTTCGCCCATCAGCGCACGGAACTGCAGGGCCGCCGTCAGGAACGCGACCAGGTACATGACGGCCAGGGCCCGCTGGAAGACCAGCCGGCTCAGCCAGTAGTCGGGTGCGGTGAACCACTCCACGGCCGCGCTCCTCTCGTACGATTACGCTCGGTGTACCCCGGTCGGCCGGAGGTTCCCCGGAGGCGGCGCCGGGGTGGCGGACCAGGAGTCGAAGAATCAGACAAATCCTGGCAAGGTGGGGCCCATGGCTGATCGGGGAGCGAGTGCCCCGCCACTCCCGGACGACTGGCCCGCCCACCCGGATCCCATCCTGGCGCTCAACCGCATGGGCAGCTTCGACTGGGACCTGGACACGGGACTGTTCCACATGGACGCCCAGGCCTACGAGGTGTTCGACCTGCGCCCCGAGGAGTACGACGGGCGCCCCGAGTCGCTCTCCTCGCGCGTTCCCGCGGCGGAGGGCAGCCGCCTGGACGCCCTGGTCGCCCAGGCCATGAAGGACGGCAGCGAGAACTACGGCACCTACTTCCGGCTGCGCACCCGCGCCGGCACCCTGCGCTGGACCCGTACCCAGGGCTACATCCGCCGCGACGAGACCGGCCGCCCCCGCCGGATCATCGGCATCGTCCGCGACGCGACCCAGGAGGTCGCCGACATCGAGGCCCGCCGCGAGCAGGCCGCGCAGGACGAGGCCCGCCGCAGGCTCACCAACGTCGTCCAGCTCGCCACGGCGGCACTCGCGCACGCCCGTACGGTGGACGACGTCATCGAGGTCCTGCGGGACACCCACGGCCTCACCCGGCTCGGTGCCACCAGCCTCGTGATGGGCCTGGTAGAGGCCGGCCGCATCCGGCTGGTCGCCGACGGCCCCGACGACGGCTTCGTCCCCGGCACCCGCGTCACCCGGATCGACGAGCCGTACCCGATGAGCGAGGCGGTGCGCACGCTCAGTCCCCGCTTCATCGAGTCGCCGGAGGACTTCGCGGAGCGCTATCCCCTGCTGTGGGAGAGCATCACCCACCTGAACATCACCGCGGCCGCCTACCTGCCGCTGATCGCCCAGGCCCGGCCGATCGGCGCGATCGGACTGCTCTACAGCGACCGGCACGGCTTCTCCGCGGAGGACCGCAACGTACTCGTCGCGCTCGGCAGCGGCATCGCGCAGAGCCTCCAGCGGGCCATGCTCTACGAACAGGAGATGGACCTCGCCGAGGGACTGCAGCAGGCCATGCTGCCGCGCACCATCCCCAGCGTGCCCGGCTGCGACGTCGCCGTCCGCTACCGCGCGGCGACCATCGGCGGCGCCCTCGGCCGGGACATCGGCGGCGACTGGTACGACGTGATCCCGCTGCCCGGCGGACGCGTCGGCGCGGTCATCGGCGACGTCCAGGGCCACGACACGCACGCCGCCGCCGTCATGGGCCAGCTCCGCATCGTGCTGCGCGCCTACGCCGCCGAGGGCCACCCCCCGGCCACCGTGATGGCACGGGCCTCCGTCTTCCTCCACGAACTCGACACCGACCGCTTCGCGACCTGCCTGTACGCGGAGGCGGACCTGGCCACCGGAGTGGTCCAGGTGGTCCGCGCCGGCCACATCGACCCACTGCTGCGGTACGGCGACGGCTCCTGCCGCCGGGTCCCCGTCGAGGGCGGGCTGCCGCTCGGCCTGTCCGCCGAGTTCGGGCGCCTCGCCTACCCGGTCGCCACCGTCGAGCTGGACCCGGGCAACACCCTGCTGCTGTGCACCGACGGTCTGGTCGAGCAGCCCGGCGCCGACCTCGACGAGGGAGTACAGGTCCTCACGGCGCTGGTCGCCTCCGGCCCGCGGGACGTACGGGACCTGGCCGACCGGCTCATCGACGTGGCCGACGAGCGCCGTGGCGACGACGACGTGGCCCTGCTCCTGCTGCGCCGCCACGGGACGGGCGCGCCCCGGACCTTCGGCCGGCTCCAGCAGCACGTCTCCCCGGGTGACCCCGAGGCCCTCACCGAAGCCCGGCACATGATCCGCGCGGCGGTCCGGTCCTGGGGTGCCAAGGACCAGAGCGACGAGATCGAACTGATCGCCGACGAACTGGTCACCAACGCCCTCATGCACACCGAGGGCTCCGCCATCGTCACCCTGCGGCTGCTCACCGGCACCGACCGCCGGCTGCGGGTCGAGGTCGAGGACACCTCCAGCGCCCTGCCGCGCCGCCGCGAGGCCGGCGACTCCGGTGTCTCCGGACGGGGGCTGCTCCTGGTCGAGGCGCTCGCCGACGTGTGGGGAGTGGAGGCGCGCGGCGGCGGCAAGTGCGTGTGGTCCGAGTTCGTGGTGTCCCACCCGGCGGGCTGAAGTCCGCCGGCCCGGCCGGTCCCGGTGGCACTGTCGGTCCCCGGTGGCACTCTGGACGTATGCCCGAACTGCCCGAGGTCGAGGCGCTCAGGGACTTCCTGACCGAGCACCTGGCCGGCCGCGAGATCGTCCGTGTGCTGCCCGTGGCGATCAGCGTCCTGAAGACGTACGACCCTCCGCTCACCGCCCTGGAGGGCCACCAGGTGGCCGCCGTGCACCGCCACGGAAAGTTCCTCGACGTGGAGACCGCGGGCGGCCCGCACCTGGTGACCCACCTGGCCCGCGCGGGCTGGCTGCACTGGAAGGACCCCCTCCCCGGCGGCCTCCCCCGCCCCGGCAAGGGCCCCCTGGCCCTGCGCGTCGCCCTGGAGACCGGCGCGGGCTTCGACCTGACGGAGGCGGGCACCCAGAAGCGGCTCGCCGTGTACGTCGTGGCCGACCCGCGGGAGGTGCCGGGCGTGGCCCGGCTCGGCCCCGACCCGCTCGCCGACGACTTCGACGAGGCGCGCTTCGCCGCCCTCCTCGACGGCGAGCGGCGGCAGCTCAAGGGCGCCCTGCGCGACCAGAGCCTCATCGCGGGCGTGGGGAACGCGTACAGCGACGAGATCCTGCACGCCGCGAGGATGTCCCCCTTCAAACTGGCCGCGTCGCTCACCGACGAGGAGACCGCCCGGCTGTACGCGGCCCTGCGCACGACGCTCACCGAGGCGGTCGAGCGTTCCCGGGGCATCGCGGCCGGCCGGCTGAAGGCCGAGAAGAAGAGCGGGCTGCGCGTGCACGGCCGCACCGGCGAGCCCTGCCCGGTGTGCGGCGACACCGTGCGGGAGGTCGCCTTCAGCGACTCCTCGCTCCAGTACTGTCCGACCTGCCAGACGGGCGGCAGACCGCTGGCGGACCGGAGGCTGTCCCGGCTGCTCAAGTGACGGCCGTCGGACCGCCCTCGCGCGGCGACCGAACGGTCATCCGGTCGGAAGGGATGCCAGACGCTCCCCCTGTGAGGTCCTCACCTCGTAACGGGCGATCTGCCCGGGACGCAGGGCGGCCCCGCCGTGCACGGTGCTGGGCCGGGCGTCGTGCCCGGAAACGTTCCAGCTGGTGACCGTCTGCTCCGTGCCGTCACGGCCGACCGCGATCAGCCGGCAGGAGCGCGGGCCCGCCCCGTCCTTGACCTTGAGTTCCACGCCGGTGCCCCAGGCCCGGCCCTCGGTTGTGACCTGCGCCCACACCCCGGAGCGTTCGTCGGTCGTGGTGACCCGTCCGGCCGTGTCCGCCTGGCTCGCGTGGATCACGGCGCCGGGACCGGCCACGGCGCACACGACCGCCGCGGACACGGCGTACAGCACCCGCCTGCGGCCGGCCCGGTGACGCGCCGCCACCTCGGACAGCAGCCGGTCGAGCAGCCGCGGACCGGGCCTGGTCAGGGGGTGGACGAAACGGGGCGTCGCCTGCCGGTACAGCATCAGCTGACGGGCGGCGGGGCCCAATTCGGTCACCCGCGCCGCGCACCGGGGGCATTCCATGAGGTGGTCCTCGAAGCGGAACGCTTCCGCCTCGTCCAGTACGCCGAGCGCGTAGGCGCCGACGTCACGATGCCTCTCCAGGGACCTCATGCCGAATCCTCGTGCCGTTGGGTGCGGGTGGGGTTACTCCTTGCTCCCACCCGTACGCACCGGACAGCCGAATCACTCAAGCCACGGACGGAATCGCGACCGAGGCGTTCGGAGCGGCCGGGCCCGTGGATTGGTCCGTCCTCGAAGAAGTTCGTGAACCGGCCGGTTCCCGGGGAAACCGGCCGGGACGGCTAGAAGAGGTGGATGGCGAGATGGCCGAGCGGCAGCCCCAGCTGCCAGGCCGGCGTCCACACCTTCGGCCCCTCGTCCTCCCCGGTCACCGGTGTCCCGCCGGGCACCGCCTTCAGGTCCGGGGCGAGCAGCTCGGTCTCCTCGAGCCAGCGCCAGGCCGCCCGGGCCAGCTCCAGGTCCGGCGAGTGCCGGCCGGCGGCCACCGCGTCGGCCGTGGCCTCGGCCAGGCGCTCCCGGACCCACTCGTGCCACGGCTGGTCGTAGGCGGTGAGTGACAGCCAGGTCTCCATCCGGGTGATGACCCGGATGCCGCTGAGCTCGTCCTCGGTGTCGGACAGGAAGACGGTCAGCGCCAGGGCGTCGCGCCCGGCGCGGAACTCGAAGGACGTCGGCGGCATCAGGTCGCCGGTCCGCAACAGCTCGTCGGCGATGTACTCGGCGTACAACCACGCCATGGGGACGGTCAGTTCGCCCCCTCCGGCGCCGTCCGTGCTCTCTTGACCTCTGTGCAGCATCCCTTCCTGCCTTCCTCCGGTGCGTGCGCGTCGCCCGACCCGGGTCATGGGCCCCCGTCCGGAACACGGATGAGGACAGCCGATTACCCAACCGGGGTCCAGGGCAAGGCGCTTTACGGAGGCTTGACCATACGGTCGGTTTCACCGCAGGTCGGCGGCGTATCCCGGTAGCACCCTGCGCAGGGCGCGCAGCGCGTAGTACGCGCGGGACTTCACGGTACCGGGCGGGATGCCCAGGGCTGCCGCGGCTTCCGCCACACTCGCCCCCTGGAAGTACACCAGCACCAGGACTTCACGGTGCTCCGGAGTGAGTGTCTTCACAGCCTTGCGCACATCCAGGGCCGCGGCGGCCCGTTCGGCGTGATCGGCACAGACCCGCGCGTTCTCCAGCACGGCGTCGCCGACCTCGGCGGGCCGTGCCTGCCGGGCCCGGCGCGCGTCGATCGCGAGGCGCCGGGCCACGGTGAGCAGCCAGGGCCGCACCGAGTCGAAGTCGTCGGCGCGCAGGGCCTCGGGGTGCTGCCAGGCGCGGACCAGGGTCTCCTGCACGAGGTCCTCGGCGCGTTGCCGGTCGCCGTCGCTGAGCCGCAGCAGCAGCGCGAAGAGCGGCCGGCCGTGCTCGCGCTGCAGTGCGGCGAGCTCGTGCTCGGCGGTCGTCCCGTTCGTCCTGTCCATGAGGGTGATTCCGGCCGTCATGGCCGTATGGCACCGCAGGGCGCCGCCCGGGGACAGGGCGCACGCACGGGTGTGCGACGGACGGTCGATCGCGTCGACGAACGGTTCGACGAACGGTCGGCGCGCCCCGTTCGAACAGCCGGCGCGCCCCGTACGCGCACGCCGGACGGGCTAATGGGCGTGTCGGAGCCGCCCGTGACGAGAGGGACCTTCTTATCTATTTATAAGTAAATGTGACTTTCCATTGGTGTGTGCGACCCCAGCGGAGTGGACGGATGATCACACGCAGTCGGCAGGTGGCCCTGGTCCTGACCGCCCTTCTCACCGCGGGCGCCGCCTGCCAGGCCCGCGACCCCGAACCGCCGAGACGCCCGGCCCCGGCCCCGTCCGCCGCGGACACCGGCGTCTTCACCCTGGTCGCGTCCGGCGACGTACTGCCGCACGACTCGATCATCGAACGGGCCCGCTTCGACGCGGGCGGCACCGGCTACGACTTCCGCCCCATGCTGGCCGGCGCACGCCCCGTCGTCTCGCCCGCCGATCTCGCCCTGTGCCACATGGAGACCGTGTACGGCGCGCACGGCGACTACAGCGGCTACCCCCTCTTCAAGTCCCCGCCCGAGGTGGCCAAGGCGCTGGCCGCCACCGGATACGACGGCTGCTCCACCGCCTCCAACCACAGCGTCGACGACGGCGCCGACGGCATCCGCCGCACCCTGGACGCCCTCGATCGCGCCGGCGTACGGCACGCCGGGACGGCGCGCACCGAGGGCGAGGCGCGCACCGCGACGGTCCTGCGCGCGGGCCGGGCCGAGGTCGCCCACCTCGCCTACACCCTCCACACCAACGGCCACCCGGTTCCCGAGGACCAGCCCTGGGCGGTCGGCATGATCGACGAGGAGCGGATCGTCGCGGACTCCCGGGCCGCCCGGGAGTCCGGCGCGGACATCGTCGTCGTGTCCCTGCACTGGGGTACCGAATGGCAGGACGAGCCCGACCGGGACCAGCTCGACCTGGCCAGGAGCCTGACCGCCGCACGGACCGGTGACCGCCCCGACATCGACCTGATCCTCGGCACCCACGCCCATGTCCCGCAGGCCTACGAGAAGGTCAACGGCACCTGGGTGATCTACGGGATGGGTGACCAGATCGCGGGCGAGATGATCAACGGCGAGGGATCCCGCGACCCGCGCGGCAACCAGTCGACCATCGGCCGCTTCACCTTCGCACCGCCCGCCGGACCCGGTGAACGCTGGCGGGTGACCAAGGCCGAGTTCGTCCCGCAGCTGTTCGACGTCGACGCCGGACGGGTGGTGAACCTGAACCGCGCGCTGGAGGAGGGGGCCGACGTACGGGCCGTGCGCGACCGCATCCGCGCCGTCGTGCTCAGCCGGGGCGCGGCCGAGGACGGGCTGGTGATGGGGGAGTAGGCCGGGCGACGCACACACCGGCCGGGCGGCGTGAGCGCGGGCCGGGTCACGTCCACACGGCCGGATGGTGCCCGCGCAGGCCAGATCGCGCCCGTGTGGGGACGGGCGGCGTCCGCGCGGGTGTCAGGCGTCGTCCACGTGGTCGAGGGCCGTCAGCATGGCCCCCAGCACCCGCAGGCACGTGGCGACGTCGGTGTCCGTGAGGCCTCCGCCGACCTCGCGCAACAGCAGGTGCTCCCGGTCCAGGACGCCGCTGATCGCCGCCCGGCCCCCGTCCGTGAGCCGGATCAGCGACGACCGCCGGTGCGCCGGGTTCGGGAGGCTCTCCACCAGGTTCCGGTCGGCGGCGTCGTTCACCATCCGCTGCACGAACTGACGGCTGATCGACTGCGCCCGGCCCATCTGCGGCACGGTCATCGGCCCGTTGCGGTGCAGCAGCGTCAGTACGGCACGGACGCCGACGGACAGGCCGTCGGTGGTCAGGCCCTGCTCGACGCTGCGCTGCGCGCGCCGGTAGAGGGGGCCGACCAGGTCGTACACCTCGGTGAGACGCCGGGCGAGGGCGTCCGGGGCAAGTGGTGCGTCGATGTCCTTCATCTCGCCATCATGACACCCTGGTTGCCAAATCCCGACCGACTATGACACCTTGGTTGTCATGAATACCGCTTCGGATCTGCGCTTCTTCCACTCCGCCGACGGCGACCTCGCCTACCGCGACACCGGTGCCGGGGACCTGGTCGTCCTTTTGCACTCCGGATTCGCCGACCACCGGGTCTGCGACGCCCAGATCCCGGCCCTCGCCGCCGCCGGGTACCGCGTGATCGCCCCCGACGTCCGCGGCCACGGTGCCTCGGCCAACGCGAGCCGCCCGTTCCGGTGGGCCGACGACCTCGCCGCCCTGCTGCGCCACCTCGACGCCGGCCCCGCGGTGCTCGTCGGTGTGTCGATGGGCGGCGCCATCGCCACCGACACGGTGCTGGAGTACCCGGAGCTGGTTCGCGCCGTGGTGGCCTGCGGGGCCGCCACCAGCGAGTTCCAGCACACCGACCCGTGGGTGCGGCAGGTGCAGGACGAGCAGGCCGCCGCGCTGGGCGCGGGCGACGTCGAAGGCTGGCTCGCGGCGTTCCTGCGCTTCGTGGCCGGGGAGTCCCGCACCCTCGACGACATCGACCCGGACATCCCGCGCCGGCTGCGGGAGATGGCCTTCGGCACCCTCTCCAAGCACACGCCGGACGAGGAGAACCACCACGTGACCCTCACCGACACCTGGGCCCGGGTCCCGAAGATCGACGTTCCGGTCCTCACCGTCAACGGCGACCTCGACGCGCCCGATCTGATCGCCGAGGCGGAACGGCTCGCCCGTACGGTCCCGGACGGCCGTTCCGTCACCGTCGAGGGCACCGCGCACTACCCGAACATGGAGCGGCCCGAGGTCTTCGGCGAGATCGTCGCCGACTTCCTCCGCGGCCTCTGACGGCGCGCCAGCTCCGACTTCCGGTAGGAGTACGCGAAGCAGATCACCAGGCCGACCGCGAACCACACGGCGAACCGCGCCCAGGTCCGCCACTGCAGGAACGTGATCAGCCAGAGCGAGAAGGCGATCCCCACCGCCGGCACGACCGGCATGAACGGCGTACGGAAGGTGCGCGGCAGATCCGGCTGCCGGTGGCGCAGCACGATCACCGCCGCGCACACCACCACGAACGCCAGCAGGATGCCGATGTTGGTCAGCTCGGCCGCCTCGCCGATCGGCAGGAACCCGGCGATCGCGGCCGACGCGGCCCCGACGATCCAGGTGACCCGCATCGGCACGTGCCGTGTCGGGTGGGTCCCGGCGAACCACTTGGGCAGCAGCCCGTCCCGGCTCATGCTGAACCACACCCGGGTGACGCCCAGCACGAACGTGAACATCACCGTGAGGATGCCGATGGTGGCGCCGACCGCGATGACGTCGGCCAGAGAACTCAGCCCCACCGACTTGAACGCCGTCGAGAAGCCGCTCTCCGGGGCGATGGCCCTGTAGTCCTGCATGCAGGTGAGCACCAGACAGGCCGCCACGTACAGCACCATCGAGATCATCAGCGAGTAGATGATCGCCTTCGGCATGTGCCGCTGGGCGTTCTTGGACTCCTCGGCCGCCGTCGACATGGCGTCGTAGCCGAAGACCGCGAAGAACACCGTCGCCGCGCCGGTGAACGCCCCGCCGACCCGGTACGGGAAGAACGGGTCGTAGTTCGAGGTGTCGATGTGGAAGACGCCGACCCCGATCACCAGCAGCACCACCAGCACCTTCAGCACGACCACGACCATCTCGAAGCGGGCCGCGTTTCCGATGCCGAGGGTCAGCAGGTACGCGATCAGCAGGCACAGCACCGCGGCGAAGAGGTCGACCCGGTGGCCGTCGCCGGTGCCGGGCGCGCCCAGCATCCAGTTCGGCAGGTCGGCGCCCGTCTCACCGACCGGGAAGCTGAAGCAGGACGCCCGCGATGAGGAACGAGACGGGGACCGCCGGCCCCGCCGTGCCGCCCGCGGCCGTGCCGGCCAGGGTGAAGATGCCGGCCCCGATGATGCCGCCCACGCCGATCGCGGTGAGCTGCCACAACCCGAGGGACCGCACCGGACCGGTGCCCTCACCGCCCTCGGTGTCCTCGATGTGCTCGATCGGTTTGCGGCGCAGAACGCCCTCGCCCGTACGGAACCCGGCCACACGCCTCACCTCTTCGTGAACGGCGAACGGCAGACGGTGGATCATGACGACTCACGCCCGCCCGCGACGGAAGCCACGACGCACACGCCACCCGAAGGGCGCTACGGCACCACTGTCACGGGCCAGCGTCCCGCCTTCACCAGCCGCACCGCGACGGAACCGACGATCCGGTGGCCGGCCTGCTCGGAGGCGCCCACGATCACGGCGTCCGCCTTCAACTGGTCGGCCGCCCTCACCAGCCCGTTGTAGGGGTCGCCGCGGAAGGTGTGGAACTCCCAGCGCACGTCGAACACCCCCCTGCTCCGCTCGGTGGCCTCCCGGATCTGGGCCACCAGGTCCTCGGCGATCTCGTCCGTCGTCCCCGCCACCGGCGCCCCGAGCGCCGCCCCCGCCGCCAGCACCGGCTGCACGTACACCACGGCGAGCAGCGCGCGCTGCCGCCGGGCCAGGCCGCCGGCGTAGGCGGCCGCCCGGAGCGAGGAGTCGGAGCCGTCGACCCCGGCGACGATGACCTTCGGCCCGTCCGTGCCCCGTTCGAAGCGCTGGGAGTGCTGTTCCGTCACGCGGCGAGGCTATCCGAGTGGCTCGTGATCTTGGGCCGGGCGGGTGGTTTCGTGCCGCCGCACCGGTGTTGCTCAGGTGCGGCGGACCGCGGCCGGGCGACTGATGAGTCATGAAGAAGGATCAGTTGCTCACCCGTCGCCGGGTACTGCTCGCCGGCGCCGCGGCCGTGGGAGCGGCCGGCACCGCCGGCGCGCTCGTGGTGGGCCGGGGAGACGGAGCGGCCCGGCCGGTCGCCCCCGCCCCGGGAGCCCCGGCCCGCCGCCCGCTCAAGCCCTCCGCCTACCGCCTCCAGCCCCTGACCGGATACGGCGCGCCCCGTGCCGCACCCCTGCGGACCCCGGTACGCAGCGAGCCGATCCTGCGCATGCCGGCCCGCGGCCGCACCATGATGCTCACCTTCGACGACGGACCCGACCCCCGCTACACCCCGGACATCCTGGACACGCTGGCGCGCTACGACGTGCGCGCGACGTTCTTCGTGTGCGGCGAGATGGCGGACTACAACAGGGACCTGCTCTCCCGGATGGCCGACGAGGGACATGTCGTCGGCAACCACACCTGGTCCCACCCGCTGCTGACCCGCCTGGGCCGGCGCCGCATCCGTGCCGAGATGGAACGGACCAGCGAGGTCGTCGAGCAGGCCTACGGCGAGCCGCCCCGGTGGTTCCGGGCCCCGTACGGAGCCTGGAACCGCGCCGCCTTCCAGCTCGGCGCCGAACTCGGCATGGAACCGCTCGCCTGGACCGTGGACACCCTCGACTGGACCACCCCCGGCACCGGCGCCATCGTCGACCGGGTCGAGGACGGCGCCGCCCCCGGCGTCGTGGTGCTCTCGCACGACGCCGGGGGCGACCGCTCGCAGAGCGTCCGCGCCCTGCGCTCCTATCTGCCCGGACTCCTGGACTCCGGCTACCACCTCACCGTCCCCCGGCGGCGCTACGTCTGACGCCCGCCAGGCCCGCCCGCCCGGCCGGGGCCACGCTCAGCGGATCCCGGTCATGCGGGCGAAGGCGACGACGTTCCCCTCGTATCCGTTCTGCTTGGAGAAACCGCCGCCGCAGGTGATGACCCGCAGTTCGGGGCCGCCCTTGGACGCGTAGACCCGCTCGCCGGGGAAATCGTCCTTCTCGAACACTTCGATGCCGTAGATCTCGAAAACCGCCGTCTTTCCGTCCTGGCGGTGCACTTCGACCTTGTTTCCCTTTTTCAGGGCCCCGAGCCCGTAGAAGACGGCGGGGCCCTGTTTGTTGTCGACGTGGCCGACGACGACCGCGGTGCCCTTTTCACCGGGGGAGACCGCGCCGGTGAACCAGCCGGCCAGATTCGGGTCCTCGGGGGGCGGGGCGTCGACCCAGCCCTCCGCGTCGAGACCGACCGGCATGACCGGCGCGTCGACCTGGATGGCGGGGACGGAGACCCGGTCGGGTACCGCGTACGCCAGCGGCGCGAGGCCCGTGGCGGTGGCGCCGTCGCCACCGGCGGCGCGGGTGTCCGAGGCGGCCGCCGACGCCGGCTGCGGCGGGCCCACCTCGAACTCCCCCGAACCGTTGCGGATGAGCGCGAGCCCGGTCAGCAGAACAAGCGCTATGACGCCCCAGGGAGCGCGCTTCCTGGACCGCTCCTCCTCTTCGGCCAACTCGGACGCATACATTCGCCATCCCCTCTCGACCCGGCCGTCGCCGCGTCTTCCGCGCATACGAGCACGCTATGCGCCACCCGGCCGACCGGCGACGGGGCGGCGGCGAACGGGTGGCGCGGACGCCTTCCCGTGAGCCATCCGGGATTTCCCCGGCGGGAAACTTCTGACGGTCCGTGACCTGCGGCGATATCCACTCGCGCGGTTCCGGCCCGGTACGCCTCTCACCAGGACGGACCATTCCCGGACCATCCCCGAAATGCGGCCCCGTGCGGGGCAACTGAGGGTCTTTCTGGGAGACGCTTTCTCGCCGATCGACCGGGGACGGGACCCGGGGCGTCTCCCGCGGAGGAACACATGCGCAACACTCGTGCCCTCGCGGCAGCCGGCGCCGCGGTCGCTGTCCTCGGGCTGGCCGCCCCCGCGGCCACCGCCGGCGGCGACCACAACCAGCCGTCCAACATCGTCGCCCTGCCCAGCGTGATCGCCCGCGGCGGCCAGATGACCGTCACGGTCGACGGGTGCCCCCAGGGCGGCACCATGACCTCGGACGCGTTCCGGACGACCCACCTGACCCCGGTCAAGGGTGCCAACGAGACGTCCAAGGGCACCGCCACCATCAAGGAGGACGCCCGGCCCGGCTCGTACGACATCACCGTCAACTGCTCGGGCAGGCGACTGACGCGTCCGGCCGCCTTCACCGTGATCGGTGGCGTCCGCGGCGGCATCGGCGGGAGCAGTTCCAGCGGGGCGACCCCGGCCGACATCGCGATCGGCGGCGGGCTCGTCGTCGCTGCCGTCGCCGGTGGCGGCCTGTTCTGGCTGCGCCGCCGGGCCGAGCGGCGGATCTGACCCGTTCCCGTCCGACACCGTACGGGCTCCGCCTTCGGGGGGCGGGCCCGTCCGGCCCTCTTCCCGTCACGCGCCGGTGTCGCACGGCCGGATCGCGCGGCACACACCGGCAGGGCTTCGCCCCGGACCCGTCGCGGATCCGGGGCGAAGCCCTGCCGGTGCGGGGCCGGAGTTCAGGCGGCGTCCTCGCCGGAACGGCGGCGCGAGAGGTGGTACGCCGCCCCGACCGAGCCCGCGATGAGCGCGAGGCCGAGCCCGATCTCCTTCACGTCGAATCCGGCGACGCTGCCGCCCTCGCCCGCGTGCACGCCCTTGTCGGGGTGGTGGGGTTCGGGACTCGGACGGTGGGAGCCACCGCCCGCGATGGTCAGCTTCACGGTCCCGGTCCTCCCGTCGCAGGCGAACCTCACCCGATGGACCGACCCGCGGGTGGCATCCCGGTGGACGCGGGCCGTCGCCGACGACTTGTGCCGCGGGATGGTGACCGTGTCGAACACCGGCGACGACACCGTGACGCGTCCCTGGCAGCCGTCGGAGCCGCGGCCCACCCCCAGGGTGACCTCGCCGCCCGGCGCGACGGTGGCGGGGTGGACGAGGAAGCCGAACGTCGAGCCGGAGCCGGTGGCCGCCCCGGCCGGTACGCAGGCGGAGAGGGCGGCGACGCCCAGCAGTGCGACCGAGGCGACGGGTATCGCGCGCATGGTGAATCCTCCGGGTCCCCGAGGAGCGGCGACGGACCTGTTCCGCTCGCGCCAGAAACGCACCTCGATGCCCGAAACGCTAGGAAGCCGCGCACGCCGGCGCGATCGCAGTAGCGCGAATGGGGCAAGTCCGTGGGCCGCTCAGGCGACGGTGACGGTGTGTCGCACGCCCCGGGCGCGCCCCCGGCGGGTCGTCGGTGCGGGGACCGCCCCGGCCCGGGGGCCCGCCGGGGGACGCGCGCGGGTGCCTCAGCCCTCCGCTCCCGGGAAGAGACTCAGGAACGGATCCGTCGACGCCGCCACGCCGCGACTGAACGGTGCGTCGAAGTCCCAGATCAGGAAGAGCAGGAAGGCGATCAGCGCCGAGAACAGTCCGGCCAGGACCATTTCGCGTGTCGTGCGCCTGATCTGCAGGGCGAAGATCATTCCCACGGTGATGACGCCCCCCGCGAGGAGCCCGAACCACACCACGCCCGGCATGGTCGCCCCGGTCGACTCCGACCGGGCGATGCGGGCCTGGTCCGCCGCGGTCACCTGGTCGACGAGCGGCTGGTAGGCCTGGGCCTCGAAGTCCGACCTCGGCTCGTAGTCGGTGACGTCCGCGCGGACGCGGTCGAGGAGCTCGGTGCCGCGTTCGGTCACCTCGCCGCGGTCGGCCATGACCTTCCACTCGGTGGTGACGACGTGTCCGACATAGGCGTTGACATCCTCCCGGATGCGCTCACGGACGTCGGTCGGGTAGACCCGGACGCGTTCCGAGATCTCGTGCAGCGCGACCGCCTCCGCCTGGACGTGGTCCTGCGCGGCGCTGCGCGCCTCCCAGACACCGGCGATGGCCAGGCCCAGGACGATGGCGTACACCACGCCGATCCACATCGTCATGTACTCGATGACGTCCGGGGTCTCGGTGATGTCCTCGTCGTCGGACGCCCTGCGGTGCCGTACGAGGGTGATGATGACGACCACGACGCAGGCGGCCAGCATCGCGAGGGTGAGAACAAGCCATTCCGGCACGGGGGGCTCCAGGAGATCAGCGCGCACGGAGCGCGGCGACGGCGACCACCGCGGGCACCGTGATGAGCAGGACGAAGACGAGCGGCGACGTGGCCCCGCGCGAGGGCCGCTGCTGTTGCCGGGCGGCGCGGTAACGCGGGTAGTTCACCGGGCTGAGTGACGGGCGGGGCGTGGGCGTGGCCGACGGGGCGGGCGCGGGAGCCGCGGGACGGACCGGCACCGGGGTGGGGCTGGGCGTCGGCGTCGGCGTGGGCCGGGCCGGTGCCGGCCGGGGGGCGGGCGGAGGCTCGGGTTCCGGGGTGGGCGGCGCCGGTGGCTCGGGCCTCGGCGCGGGCGGCGGGGGAGTGGGCTTCGGAGACGGAGACGGAGACGGAGGCGGTGGTGGGGGTGGGGGTGGGGGTGGAGGCGTGGGAGTAGGGGCGGGAGGCGGCGTCGGGGAGGGCTCGGGGCACGGCGGGAAGGTGGGCCAGGAGGCGCTCCCGGCGACCGCCACCGCGTCGGTGCCGCCCGGTCCGGTCGACACATACGCACAGGCGTCGGCCTGCGCCGTGCCGATCGGGACGCCGACGAGCGTGAAGGTCAGCGTCACGAGGGCCAACACCCGCCCGGCGGAGGCGGGTCGGATCGGTTCGGGTCCATGCACGACGCAGATCATCGAGCCTGGCGCACCGGATCACGCCCGATTACCGGATGATTACCCCGAAGGGGGGACAGGGGGCGACCGGCGGTTTGACCAGCGCACACCCGCCCGCGCCTCGGCTCGCACCCGCGTACGGACGGGTACCCCGCGTGGCGACGGGCGGAGCCGGGGCCCGGAAAGAAGTCCGCGCCCCGTTGAACACAACCCGCTTCCCCGCGCGTACCCAGTGTCGTGCGGCGGCGCGGCGGCCGTTCCAACACCTTCGTGACGATCGGGGATTGACGATGAAGACCTCCTGGCGGAGCGCCTCACTCGTGGCGAGCGCCGCGGTGGTGCTGGCTCTGACGACGGCGTGCGGCCAGGACGGCGGCAGCGCCCCCGGCAGCCAGAACGTGGGCGCCACGGCCGCGCCCGGGGACGTCGGCGACATCAGTACCGGCGCAGGCGCCGGACTCGGGACCGGCGCGGACGGCGCGCGGGCGACGGCGAGCCCGCTGGAGTCCGCCGGCAAGCTGTCCGTCTCCACCGACGCCGAGATCGGCGAGTTGGTGACCGACGGAGCGGGCCGCACCCTCTACCGCTTCGACGCGGACACCGCCAAGCCGCCCAGGACGACGTGCGAGAACGACTGCGCCACCGCCTGGCCCCCCGTGGCCGCCGACGACGCCCTCGCCGGTGAGGGCATCGACAAGGCACTGCTCGGCGAGGTCGCCCGGCCCGACGGCAGCAAGCAGCTGACCATCGGGGGCTGGCCGGCGTACCGCTACGCCAAGGACACCGCCGCCGGCGACGTCTTGGGCCAGGGCGTCGGGGGCAAGTGGTACGCGCTGGCCGCGGACGGCAGGAAGGCCGAGGCGAAGGAGGCGGCCGGGCTGTCCACCCGTGACGATCCGAAGCTCGGTGAGATCGTCGTCGACAAGAACGGCATGACCGTCTACCGCTTCATGAAGGACGAGGCCTGGCCGGAGCCGGTGTCGGCGTGCACCGGCGCCTGTCTGGAGAAATGGCCGGTTGTGGCGCCGGTGGAGCCCGATGACACCGAGGGCGTCGTGAAGAAGGACCTGATGACCTTCACCCGGCCCGACGGCGCCGAGCAGCAGACGGTCGACTGCTGGCCGATCTACACCTTCGCCGGCGACAAGGAGGCCGGCGACACCAACGGTCAGGGCGTCGGCGGCACCTGGTACGCCGTCTCGCCCGACGGAAAGCCGGTCGGCGCGCCGAAGAAGTAGCGACCCTCCCGCCCGCCTGCCTTCAGCGCGCGACCAGCGGACCGTCCCCTTCGCACCCAGGCGGAGGGGACGGCCCTGTTCGCGTGCTTTGGTATGCCTTGGCGTACGGCACGTGCCCCGGGCAGTGACCGGTAACGGATGGTCAATTTCCGTTTGGACTCGCTCGTTTGGCGGGCGATCAGTAGCCTCGGCTCGAACACCGGATCGCCTATGCCCCTGGAGAGCTAGATGGAGCGTCCCGCCTGGGCCCCCCGCAGCATCGACATCTCGGTGCCCAGCGTGTCCCGGATCTACGACTTCTACCTGGGCGGTTCGCACAACTTCGAGGTCGACCGGGAAGCGGCCCGCAAGGCCATGGAGTTCATGCCGGGACTCCCCAAGATCATGCAGGCCAACCGGGCGTTCATGCGCCGCGCCGTGCGTTTCGCGGCCGACGAGGGCATCGACCAGTTCCTCGACATCGGCTCCGGCATCCCCACCTTCGGCAGCGTCCACGAGGTGGCCGGACGCGGCCGCCCCGGTGCCCGCGTCGTCTACGTCGACCACGACCCGGTGGCGGTCGCGCACAGCGAGGCCGTCCTGGCGGGCGACGACGACGCGGACGTCGTGGCCGCCGACCTGCTCAAACCGCGGGAGATCCTCTCCAGCCCCCAGGTGGAGCGGCTGATCGACCTGAATCGGCCGGTGGCCCTGCTGTTGGTTGCCATACTGCACTTCGTGGAAGACGCGGACGACCCGTACACGGCGGTGGCCGAGCTGAGCGAAGCGCTCGCCCCCGGCAGCCTGCTCGTCCTCACGCACGCCTCGTACGAGGGGATCCCACTGCCCGCCGAGCGGGCCACAGGCGCGGTGGACGTGTACAAGGACATCCGCAACCCGCTGATCATGCGTTCGCGCGAGGAGATCGCGCGGTTCTTCGAGGGGTACGACATGGTGGAACCCGGACTGGTTCCGATGCCGCGCTGGCGGCCCGAAGAGGCGCCGGAGGAAGCGGACCCGTACGCGTTCTCGGGGTTCGCCGGCGTGGGGCGTACGGCGTGACGGCGGAGCCGGACGGGGCGGAGGACAGACTCCGCCGGTTCGCGACGATCTGGAGCCGGGCGGTGTTCCCGGTGACCTCCACGTCGTCGACCCGGCCGGAGTTCGAGAAGCGACTGGTGCCGCTGGCCCGCCGGCTGAGCGAGGTGCTGCGGGCGCGGAGCTTCGACGCGCCGGAGGCCAGGGCCGTCGGCGCGGCGCTCGTCGACTCGCACTGCACCGACCCCGAGGCGCTGGCCCGGACGCTGGACTGCGTCGACGCCTACCTCGTCCTCTACTGCGGTGACGGCGGCGATCCGGAGGACCTGCGAGCCCGCTCGGCGCGGCTCCAGCACGCGATGGCGGCCGGGTTCGCCGCGGCGCTGCGCGCACGGACCCTGGCCGAACAGGAGGCCATCGCGCAGGCCGCCCTGAAGGCCCAGGGTGTGGTGGCCGAGGCACTGCACGCCAGCGAGGCCCGCTTCCGCGCGGTCTTCGAGGGCGCCGCCATAGGCATCGGCATCGCCGACCTGGAGGGCAACGTGCTCCAGGTCAACGAGGCGCTGATGCGGATGTTCGGCGTCGCCGGCCCGACGCTGGGCGGCCGCAGGACGACGGAGTGGACGCACCCCGACGATGCTCCGCAGACCTGGCGGCTCTACGACGAGCTGGTGCGCGGCGAGCGCGAGCACTACCACGTCGAGAAGGCCTTCTACCGGCCCGACGGAACGGTCCTGTGGACCAACCTCACCGTCTCCCTGCTGCGTGACGCCGACGGCATCCCGCAGTATCAGCTCGCGCTGATGGAGGACACCACCGAGCGCCGGCTGCTCAATCTGCGACTGCGCTACGAGGCCACGCACGACGCGCTCACCGGCCTGCCCAACCGCAGCTTCTTCTTCGAACGCCTGGAGAAGGCCCTGAACGCGGGGCCCGGCCAGCGCTTCGGCCTGTGCTACCTCGACCTCGACGGTTTCAAGACCGTCAACGACAGCCTCGGCCACGCGGCCGGCGACCGGCTGCTCGTGGAGGTCGCCGACCGTCTGCAGGCCTGCGCCACCGCGCCCGGCGAGATGGTCGCACGCCTCGGCGGCGACGAGTTCGTCGCGCTCACCACCGGCCCCGGCACCCGGCACGAGGCCGACGAGCTGGCCGGGCGCATCATGAACGCGCTGCTCGCCCCGATCAGCATCGACGGCCGCGAACTGACCGTGCGCGGCAGCATAGGCGTCGTCGAGGGACCGGCGGGCGAGCGCAGCCCGGCGGAGGTGCTGCGCAGCGCCGACATCACCATGTACCGGGCCAAGTCGGCGGGCGGCAACCGCTTCGAGCTGGCCGACCCGGAGGCCGACGCCCGGGTGATCACCCGGCACGGCCTGACCACCGCGCTGCCCGCGGCCCTGGAACGGGGCGAGTTCTTCATCGAGTACCAGCCGTTGGTGCACCTCGGTGACGGCAGCGTGCGCGGCGCCGAGGCACTGGTGCGCTGGCTGCACCCGCAGCACGGGGTGCTCGGCCCCGACCGGTTCATCCCGCTCGCCGAACACACGGGCCTGATCGTGCCGCTGGGCCGCTGGGTACTGGAGCAGTCGGTGCGGCAGGCCCGTGCCTGGCGGGAGCGGTACGGCGAGACGACCGCCGCGGGCCCGCTGCGGATCAACGTCAACCTCTCGCCCTGCCAGCTCACCCATCCCGGCCTGGTCCAGGACACCGTCGACATCCTGGAGCGGACCGGCGTCACGCCCGACGCGCTGTGCCTGGAGGTGACGGAGTCGGCACTCATCGGAGCCGACGACGACCTGCTGAAGCCGTTGCGCCGGCTCGCCGAGATGGGCGTCGACATCGCCCTGGACGACTTCGGTACCGGCTACTCCAACCTCGCCAACCTGCGCAGGCTGCCGGTGAGCGTCCTCAAGCTGGACCGCTCCTTCACCCAGAGCATGCAGCAGTTCCCGGCGGACCCCGTCGATCTCAAGATCGTCGAGGGCATCGTCGCCCTGGCCCACAGCCTGGACCTCGCGGTCACCGTGGAGGGCGTGGAGACCGGCGCCCAGGCCGAACAGCTGCGCATACTCGGCTGCGACACGGCCCAGGGCTGGTACTACGCCCGCCCGGGCCCACCGGAGCGACTGCACGAACTGGCCCTGGTGGACGCGACGGCCTGAATCCCCGGGCGCCTTGTCACGGGCGTCGGGGGAGCGCCCGTTCAGGGGCGCGGGACTGTTCCCATGCGCGGCTCCGCCGCGTGGGCGTGAGCAGCCACGACGAGCCCGTAGCCCCGGACGGCGCCGAACGGCAACGGCGCCTCCGGGCAACCCCGCGCGGCCGAACCGTCACCGCTCGAGCAACATCCGCTGCAACTCCCGGGCCGCCCGGGGCGGAGCCACATCGCTGCGGTGGGCGAGCGCGATCGTCCGGTGCAACCCCGGCCGAGCCAGCGGAGTGACCCGCAGCCCCCGCCCCGACCGTGCCGCCACCATCCGGGGCACCACGGCCATCCCCAGCCCCGCCCGTACGAACCCCAGCACGGCGTCCATCTCCCCGCCCTCCACCGCGAAGTCCGGCTCGAACCCCTCGGCACGGCACGCGGCCACGGTCAGTTCCCGCAGGTCGTATCCGTGCCGGAACATCACCAGGCGCTCACCCTCCAGGTCGGCGACGCGCACCGCGCGCCGTCCGCCGCCCGGCCGGGGCGACTCCGGGGACGACACCACCACCAGGTCCTCCCGCAGCAGCTCCACCGTGGTCAGCGCCGGCGACGCGGTGGGCAGCGGGAGCACGACCAGCGCCAGGTCGAGGGCGCCGCGCGCCAGCTCCCGCACCAGGTCGTGCGAGCCCCCCTCCTCGATCATCAGCTGGATGCCGGGATACCGGTCGTGGAACGCGCGCAGCACGTCCGGCAGCAGTCCGGTGCACAGGCTCGGGGTGGCGCCCAGCCTGACCCGGCCCCGGCGCAGCTGCGCCAGCTCCAGCACCTCGTGGCGGGCCGTGTCCGCGTCGGCCAGGATGCGCCGGGCCAGTGGCAGCAGCGCCTCCCCGGCGTCGGTGAGCGTGATGTTGCCCCGCGCCCGCAGGAACAGGTCGGCGCCCAGCTCCCGCTCCAGCGCCTTGATCTGCTGGGACAGCGACGGCTGGGCCACGTGGACCGTCTCCGCGGCCCGGGTGAAGTGCCGGGTCTCGGCGACCGCCACGAAGTACTGGAGTTGTTGCAACTGCATACTCCGAGCATACGTCCCGGATAGGAGCAGCCTATGGAAACAAGGCGCTCCATGTCTTGGACCGATGAGGGCCCGGCCCCGTAGCGTCCTGTGCCATGGCTCTGGCAACGCGGACGGACCGACGGCCGTCCCTGGCGCGCACCGTGTGGGACTCGACCGTCGGCAAGAAGACAGTGATGGCGGTCAGTGGTCTCGTCATGCTGCTCTACCTGGTCGCCCACATGATCGGGAACCTGAAGATCTTCTTCGGGACCAGCGAGTTCAACCACTACGCCCACTGGCTGCGCACGGTCGGTGAACCGTTCATGCACTACGAGTGGACGCTGTGGCTTGTCCGCGTGGTGCTGGTCGTCGCCGTCGTCGCCCACGCCGTCTCCGCGTACCAGCTCAGCCGCCGCGACATCAAGGCGCGGCCCAGCAAGTACGTGCACAGCAAGCCGCGCTCCAGTTACGCGACGCGCACCATGCGGTGGGGCGGGATCATCCTCGCCCTGTTCATCGTCTGGCACATCCTGGACCTGACCACCGGCACCGTGCACTCCGGCGGCTTCGAGACCGGCAAGCCCTACCAGAACGTCGTGGACACCTTCTCCACCTGGTACGGCAACGTCATCTACATCGTGGCGGTCCTCGCCGTCGGCATGCACGTCCGGCACGGCTTCTGGAGCGCCGCCCAGACCCTCGGCGCCGGCAGCCGCACCCGCGACCGAGCCCTGAAGACCATCGCGAACGTCCTCGCGCTGCTGCTCACGGCCGGCTTCGTCGCCGTCCCCGTGGGCGTCATGACCGGAGTGGTGAGCTGACCATGACTTCCTACGCCGACTACACGACCGGAGAGCCGGTCGCCGACACCAAGGCCCCCGCCGGGCCGGTCAACGAGCGCTGGGACACGCGCCGTTTCGAGGCGAAGCTGGTCAACCCCGCCAACCGGCGCAAGCAGACCGTCATCGTCGTCGGCACCGGCCTCGCGGGCGGCTCCGCCGGCGCGACCCTCGCCGAACAGGGCTACCGCGTCGTCCAGTTCTGCTACCAGGACTCCCCGCGCCGGGCCCACTCCATCGCCGCGCAGGGCGGCATCAACGCCGCGAAGAACTACCGCAACGACGGCGACTCCGTCCACCGCCTGTTCTACGACACCGTCAAGGGCGGCGACTTCCGCTCCCGCGAGTCCAACGTGCACCGGCTCGCGCAGATCTCGGTCGAGATCATCGACCAGTGCGTGGCCCAGGGCGTGCCCTTCGCCCGCGAGTACGGCGGCCTGCTCGACACCCGCTCCTTCGGCGGCGTCCAGGTCTCCCGTACGTTCTACGCCCGGGGGCAGACGGGCCAGCAGCTGCTCCTCGGCGCCTACCAGGCCCTCAGCAGGCAGATCGCGGCCGGGAACATCGAGATGCACCCGCGCACCGAGATGCTCGACCTGATCGTCGTGGACGGCCGGGCGCGCGGCATCGTCGCCCGTGACCTGATCACCGGGAAGATCGACACGTACTTCGCGGACGCCGTGGTCCTGGCCAGCGGCGGCTACGGCAACGTCTTCTACCTCTCCACCAACGCCATGAACTCCAACGCGACCGCCGTGTGGCGGGCGCACCGGCGCGGTGCCTACTTCGCCAACCCCTGCTTCACGCAGATCCACCCCACCTGCATCCCGCGCACCGGCGACCACCAGTCCAAGCTGACGCTGATGAGCGAGTCGCTGCGCAACGACGGCCGGATCTGGGTGCCGAGGGCCAAGGGCGACGACCGCCCGCCGAACAAGATCCCCGAGGACGAGCGCGACTACTACCTGGAGCGCGTCTACCCGTCCTTCGGCAACCTGGTGCCCCGTGACATCGCCTCCCGCGCCGCGAAGAACGTCTGCGACGAGGGCCGGGGCGTGGGCCCGGGCGGCCAGGGCGTCTACCTGGACTTCGCCGACGCCATCAAGCGCATGGGCCGCAAGGCGGTCGAGGCCAAGTACGGCAACCTCTTCGACATGTACCAGCGGATCACCGACGAGGACCCGTACCGGGTGCCCATGCGGATCTACCCCGCCGTGCACTACACGATGGGCGGGCTGTGGGTCGACTACGACCTCCAGACCACCGTCCCCGGCCTGTTCGCCGTCGGCGAGGCCAACTTCTCCGACCACGGTGCCAACCGGCTCGGCGCCTCCGCGCTGATGCAGGGCCTGGCCGACGGCTACTTCGTCCTGCCGGCCACCATCAACGACTACCTGGCCCGCAACCCCCACAAGGACGAGGTCGACGACGGCCACCCGGTGGTGCAGGAGGTGCTGGCCGAGACCGAGGACCGGCTCAACCTGCTGCTCTCCGTGGACGGCGACCGCACCCCGGACTCCTTCCACCGCGAACTCGGCGAGCTGATGTGGGAGCTGTGCGGCATGGCCCGCACCGACACCGGCCTGCGCAAGGCCCTGGAGCGCGTTCCGCAGATCCGCGAGGAGTTCTGGCGGCGCGTCAAGGTGCCCGGCACCGGCGAGGAGTTCAACCAGTCGCTGGAGAAGGCCAACCGCGTCGTCGACTACCTGGAGCTCGCCGAGCTGATGTGCCTCGACGCGCTGCACCGGGCCGAGTCCTGCGGCGGGCACTTCCGCGAGGAGTCCCAGACCCCGGACGGCGAGGCGGCCCGCAGGGACGACGAGTTCGGGTACGCCGCCGCCTGGGAGTTCGCGGGCACCGGCGAGGCCCCCACCCTGCACAAGGAAGACCTGGTCTTCGAGTACGTCCACCCCACCCAGCGGAGCTACGCATGAAGCTCACCCTGCGCGTCTGGCGGCAGAAGAACGCCGACGCCGACGGCGCCATGTCCACGTACGAGGTGGACGGCATCTCCCGGGACATGTCCTTCCTGGAGATGCTCGACACCCTCAACGAGGAACTCATCCTCAAGGGCGAGGACCCCGTCGCCTTCGACCACGACTGCCGCGAGGGCATCTGCGGTGCCTGCTCGCTGGTCATCAACGGCGACGCCCACGGCCCCGAGCGCACCACCACCTGCCAGCTGCACATGCGGTCCTTCCAGGACGGCGACACCATCGACATCGAGCCGTGGCGGGCCTCCGCCTTCCCGGTCGTGAAGGACCTGGTCGTCGACCGTTCGGCCTTCGACCGGATCATCCAGGCCGGCGGCTACATCACCGCGCCCACGGGCGCCGCGCCGGAGGCCCACGCCGCCCCGGTGCCGAAGCCGGACGCCGACTTCGCCTTCGAGCACGCCGAGTGCATCGGCTGCGGTGCCTGCGTGGCGGCCTGCCCGAACGGGGCGGCGATGCTCTTCACCTCCGCGAAGGTCAACCACCTCGGCGTCCTGCCGCAGGGCGCGCCCGAGCGGGAGACCCGGGTGCTGGACATGGTGGCGCAGATGGACGACGAGGGCTTCGGTGGCTGCACCCTCGCCGGCGAGTGCGCGACGGCCTGCCCGAAGGGCATCCCGCTGTTCTCCATCACCAGCATGAACAAGGAGTGGCTGCGGGCCACGCGCAAGGTGGCCAAGCGCTAGCCGCTCGGAACGTTCGCCGAAAGGTGCGGACGGACGGGGCCGGGGGAGGTGCTCCTCCCGGCCCCGTCTCGCTTCTCGCCCCTGGCATTCAGCAGCCGCACATCCACTCTCCCGGCCCAGGTCACGCACCGGCCAACCGGCAGCGGAAGAACAGGTGCGGCGGACCGTACCGTCGTTCCGCCGTCCCCGCCCCGGCCCGTGACCAGGAGAGTGCCATGACCGGCGTACTGACCGCAGACCGTCCCCAAAGGCCCGCCGCACCCCGCCGCTACACCGTCGCCCTCGCCCGCGACGAGGACGACGTGCGGGCCGCGCAGCGGCTGCGGCACGATGTCTTCGCCGGGGAGATGGGCGCGCTGCCGGCGAGCCCGCGGCCCGGGTACGACGTCGACCCCTTCGACGCGTACTGCGACCACCTGCTGGTGCGGGAGGAGACGACCGGGCAGGTCGTCGGCACCTACCGGCTGCTGCCGCCGGAGCGCGCGGCGGCCGCCGGCCGGCTGTACGCGCAGAGCGAGTTCGACCTCGCGGCGCTGGACGCGATACGGCCCGGTCTGGTCGAGGTCGGCCGTTCCTGCGTGCACCCCGGCCACCGCGACGGCGCCGTCATCGGGCTCATCTGGGCCGGTATAGCCCGCTACATGACCGAACGGGGCCACGAGTGGCTGGCGGGCTGCTGCTCGATCCCGCTCACCGACGGCGGCGCCCTCGCCGCCGGCACCTGGGACCGGGTGCGGGCCAGGCACCTGGCACCCGAGGAGTACCGGGTACGGCCGCTGCTCCCGTGGATTGCGGACACGGCGGGGCCGGCGGCCCGGACCGAACTGCCGGCCCTGCTGCGCGGCTACCTGCGCCTCGGGGCCTGGGTCTGCGGGGAACCCGCGCACGACGTGGACTTCGGCGTCGCCGACCTGTACGTGCTGCTGCCGATGAGCCGGGTCGACCCGCGCTATCTGCGGCACTTCCTCTCCCTCGTCCCGGCCTGATGAGTGCCTGGCTGCCCGCCGCGCCCTGCACCCCGGGGCAGTGCGTGGAGCGGTCCCGGGCCGCGGCGGCCGTGCCACTCGCCGTGCTGCGGCTCACCGCGGTCGCGGTACTGCTGTTCGCCGGTGTCGCCGTCGTGCTGACGTCGCTCGGGCGGGGGCGCCCCCGGCGGTGGGGGACGGTCCCCGCCGTGGTGGTGCGGTGCTGGTGCCGGTGGATCGTGCGGGCCGCCGGCGTCCGGGTCCGCGTCACGGGCGCCGCCCCGCCCGGTGGCGGGCTGCTTCTCGTCGCCAACCACGTCTCCTGGCTCGACGTCCCCCTGCTCGCCGCCGTGCGCCCGGCCAGGATGCTGGCCAAGAGCGACATCAGGCGCTGGCCGGTGGCGGGCCCTATCGCCGCCCGCGGGGGCGTGCTCTTCATCGAACGGGACCGGTTGCGGGCCCTGCCGGACACGGTCGCCACGATCGCGGAGACCCTGCGCGAGGGTGCCGCGGTCGCCGTCTTCCCCGAGGGCAGCACCTGGTGCGGGCGCGCCCAGGGCCGCTTCAGCCGGGCCGTCTTCCAGGCCGCGCTGGACGCCGGGGTGCCGGTCCAGCCGGTCCGCATCCGGTACCGGAGCGGAGAGCGGGCGGTGAGCACGGTGCCCGCGTTCGTCGGCGAGGATACCCTGCTCGCCTCCTTGTGGCGGGTGGCGTCGGCGCGCGGGCTGACCGCGGAGGTGGAGGTACGGCCGGTGATCGCGCCGGACCGCCATCCCGACCGCCGTACGCTCGCCCACGCTGCCCAAGGGGAAGCACCTTCGAAAAGTATGTGCGCTTTGTGACGTATGTGCCGTTTCCGTACTGCTGATGAGGACATCCGGAAGGCAGGCACTCCGGAAGGAGGGTGATGCCAGATGATCACCCGTGAAGAGATCGCCAACGTCCTGGACCATCCGGTCTACGACGGGGACGGCAACAAGATCGGCGACGCCAAGCACGTCTTCTTCGACGACATGACCGGGCGTCCCGAGTGGGTGAGCGTCAAGACGGGCATGTTCGGCTCCAACGAGTCCTTCGTGCCCATCCGTGACGCCTCGCTGGTGCAGGACCACCTCGAGGTCCCCTACCGCAAGGACCAGGTCAAGGACGCGCCCAATGTCGACGTCGACGCGGGCGGCCATCTGTCGGAGACCGAGGAGCACCGGCTCTACGACTACTACGGCATCAACTGGGACAGCGTGCTCTCCGAGGCCGAGCGCACCGACGACGGCCGCTGGGCCGCGGGTACCGGCACCGCGGGAGCCGCGGGAGCCGCCGGCACGGCCGGCACGCCGGCCGGTACCACCGGCTACCAGGACGCCCAGGACCGCACGGGCACGCGCGACGACGCCATGACCCGCTCCGAGGAGCAGATGCACGTGGGCGTCGAACGGCGTGAGTCCGGCCGGGCCAGGCTGCGCAAGTACGTGGTCACCGAGGAGGTCCAGCAGACCGTCCCGGTGAGTCACGAGGAGGTGCGGGTGGAGCGCGAGCCGATCACGGACGCCAACCGTGACCAGGCGCTCTCCGGGCCGGAGATCAGCGAGGACGAACACGAGGTCACGCTGCACGAGGAGCGACCCGTCGTCGAGACCGAGACGGTGCCGGTGGAGCGTGTGCGGATGACCACGGAGGAGCGGACCGACGAAGAGACGGTACGCGGCCAGGTCCGCAAGGAGCGGATCGAGGCCGAGACCGAGGCCATCACCGACGACGACACCCGGCGGGGACGCCAGTAACCGCACTCCGCCGTCATCGCGGAGGCGTGGGGGGGGGGGGGGGCGGGGGCCGCCCCCCCCCCCCCCCCCCCCCACGCCCCCGTTCAGGGCCTCGGCCAGATAGGGCGCGGTGGCGCTCGCGCTCACCCGGGCCACCTCGGCCGGCGGCCCCGCGGCGACGATCCGCCCACCCGCCTCGCCGCCGCCCGGCCCCAGATCGATCACCCGGTCGGCAACCGCCACCACGGTCATGTCGTGCTCGACGACGACCACCGTGTGCCCGGCGTCGACCAGCCCGTGCAACTGACGCGTCAGCACCTCGACATCGGCCGGATGCAGCCCCGTCGTCGGCTCGTCGAGGAGGTACAGGGTGTGACCGCGGCGCCCCCGCTGCAGCTCGCTCGCCAGCTTGATGCGCTGCGCCTCCCCGCCGGACAGCTCGGTCGCCGGCTGGCCGAGCCGCAGATGGCCGAGCCCGACGTCGAGCAGCGCGGCCAGGCTGCGCGCCACCGCCGGTGTGTCCGTGTCCGCGAAGAAGTCCGCCGCCTCCTCCACGGTCAGGTCCAGCACCTCGGCGATGTTCCGCCCCCGGTACGTCACCTCGAGCGTTCCGGGGTTGTAGCGCGCCCCGGCGCACTCCGGACACGGTGCGTAGGTACTGGGCAGGAACAGCAGCTCCACGCTGACGAAACCCTCGCCCTGACAGGTCTCGCAGCGGCCCCCCGGCACGTTGAAGGAGAACCGGCCCACACCGTAACCCCTCTCCCGCGCCTGGTCAGTGGCCGCGAAGACCTTGCGCACGACGTCGAAGAGGCCCGTGTACGTGGCCAGGTTGGAGCGCGGGGTGCGCCCGATCGGCCGCTGGTCGACGGAGACCAGCCGGCCCACCCCCGGCAGGTCCTGGGTGATCTCGCCGACGAGCGTCGACTTCCCGGAGCCGGACACCCCCGTCACCGCGGTGAGCGCGCCGAGCGGGAACTCGGCGGTCACCCCGCGCAGGTTGTGCCGGGTGACCGGACCGACCGTCACCGTCCCGCGCGGGACGCGCGCCTCACGGACGGGTGCGGGGGAGCGGTCGAAGAGGTGGCGGGCGGTCGCCGACTCCCCGACACCGGCCAGCCCGGCGACCGGACCGCTGTACAGCACCCGCCCGCCGTGCTCGCCGGCCCGCGGGCCGACGTCCACGATCCAGTCGGCGCCGCGCATCACGCCGAGGTGGTGCTCCACCACGAACACCGAGTTGCCGGCCGCCTTCAGCCGCTCCAGCACCGTCAGCAGTGCCTCGGTGTCCGCCGGGTGCAGTCCCGCGGACGGCTCGTCCAGCACGTACACGACCCCGAACAGCCCGGAGCGCAGCTGCGTCGCCAGCCGCAGCCGCTGCAGCTCGCCCGCCGACAGGGTGGGTGTCGCACGGTCGAGGCTCAGATAGCCGAGCCCCAGCTCGACGACGGGCGCGATGCGGGAGACCAGGTCCCCGGTGACCACCCGGGCCGTCTCGCCTTCCGTCGGCAGCGCCTTCGCCAGTTCCGTGAGCGGCAGCGCGGCCAGCTCGGCGATGGAACGGCCGCCGACCGTCACCGCCAGGGCCTCGGGCCGCAGCCTGCCGCCGCCGCAGACCGGGCAGGGCGCGCTGGTGAGGAAGCGCTCCGCCCTCGCCCGCAGCGTGGCGCTCTTCGAGTCCGAGAACGTCTTCATCACATACCGGCGGGCGCTCATGTACGTGCCCTGGTAAGGCCGCTGGACGCGGCCCGCGTCCCGCACCGGGTGCACCGTGACCACCGGCTGCTCGTCCGTGAACAGGATCCACTCCCGCTCCCCGGCGGGCAGCTCGCGCCACGGCCGGTCGACGTCGTGACCGAGCGCGTCCAGGACGTCCCGCAGGTTCTTGCCCTGCCAGGCGCCCGGCCACGCGGCGATCGCGCCGTCCCGGATGGACAGCGACGCGTCCGGGACCAGCAGCTCCTCCGTCGTACGGTGCACCCGCCCGAGCCCGTGGCACTCCGGGCAGGCCCCCGCGGCCGTGTTCGGCGAGAAGGCGTCGGAGTCGAGCCGCGCCGCGCCCGGCGGGTAGTCGCCGGCGCGGGAGAACAGCATCCGCAGGGAGTTGGAGAGGCTGGTGACCGTGCCGACCGAGGAACGGGACGTCGGCGCCGCGCGGCGCTGCTGCAGTGACACGGCGGGCGGCAGCCCGGTGATCTCACCGACCTTCGGGGCGCCGACCTGGTGGATCAGCCTGCGGGCGTACGGCGCGACCGACTCGAAGTAGCGCCTTTGCGCCTCCGCGTAGACGGTCCCGAACGCGAGCGACGACTTCCCCGAACCGGACACACCGGTGAACACGGCCACCACGTCCCGGGGGACGTCCACGTCCACACCCCTGAGATTGTGCTCACGGGCATCGCGCACCCGGACGTACGGGTCGTGGGGGCTGTGCATGGCGGGGAACTCCGTACGGTGGAAACAGTGGGACAAACCAGGTGATTCTACGCCGGTTCGGCTCGGGTCCCCGAGCCGGTGACGCGGGCGAGCCGCCGGTAGGAGTCCAGCAGCGCCTCGCGGTCGTACGTGCTCGTGGTCACCAGGACCTCCTGCGCGCCCGTGTCCTCGAGGAGCGACTCGAGCGCGTCGGCGACCTGTTCCTCGGTGCCGGCGATGTGTCCGGTCAGTCCGGCGTCGTACAGGTCGCGCTCCTTGGCGGTCATCGTCCTCGCCTCGACCTCCTCGGCCGGGGGCAGGGGAGGGAAGGAGCCGCGGGTGCGGGCGTGGGCCATGGACCAGGCCTCGGGGAGCAGGAGCCGCCGCGCGGCCGTGAGGGTGCCGGCCACGGCGATCGTGCCCGAGACGACGACGTACGGCTCCGGGCTCCACGCGGAGGGGCGGAATCCGGCGCGGTAGCGGTCGATGCCGCGGCGCATCCGGTCGCGGTCCCGCAGGTCCCCGATGACCATCGGCAGGCCCGCCCGGGCGGCGACGGCCGCGCCCTCGCCCATGGCCAGCACGAAAGGCGGCACGGTCAGCCCCTCCGCGGGGCGGGCGTGCACGCCCGTGGGGGAGGTGCCCCGGAACCAGCCGAGCAGCTCCGCCAGTTGCGCCTCGAAGTCGTCGGCGTCGTCCTTCTCCCGGCCCAGCGCCCTGCGCACGCCGTCGGTGAAGCCCACCGATCGGCCGAGTCCCATGTCGATTCGGCCAGGGAAGAGCGACTCCAGCACGCCGAACTGCTCGGCGACGACCAGCGGCCGGTGGTTGGGCAGCATCACCCCGCCGGTGCCGACCCGGATGCTCCGTGTGGCACCGGCGACGGCCGCGGCCAGCACGGTCGGCGCCGAGCCGGCCACCCCGGGCACGCCGTGGTGCTCGGCCACCCAGAACCGGTGGTAGCCGAGCCGCTCGGCCTCCCGCGCCAGTTCCACGGTGTCGCGCAGCGCCTGTGCGCCGGTGTGGCCCTCCCGGATGCGGGAGCGGTCGAGGACGGAGAAGCGGGTGGTCGCGATCACTGAGCTCACACGGTGTTCAACGTCCGCGCGGCGCCAGGATTCCCGGCAGGGCGTTCTAGGGTGGGCGGGTGACCGACCGCAGCAGGCCCCCGCTGGCCGTGTTCGACCTGGACAACACCCTCGCCGACACCGCGCACCGGCAGCGGTTCCTGGAGCGCCGGCCCCGCGACTGGGACGCCTTCTTCGCCGCCGCTCCGCACGATCCGCCGCTCGCGGAGGGCGTCGCGCTGGTGCGGGAGAGCGCCGAGGAGTGCGGGATCGTCTATCTGACCGGGCGGCCCGAGCGCTGCCGGCGCGACACGCTCGACTGGCTCGCCGCGCACGGTCTGCCCGAGGGGCCCGTGCACATGCGGGGCAACGCCGACCGCCGGCCCGCCCGGCGCACCAAGCTGGAGATCCTTCGGCGGCTCGCCCGCACCCGCGAGATCAAGGTCCTCGTGGACGACGACGAGCTGGTGTGCGACGACGCCGAGCGGGCCGGCTTCACCGTCGTCCGGGCGCGCTGGGCGGCCCGGTCGGCCGAGCTGCGCGTGGCACAGGAGCGCGAGGGCCGCACCTGACCGGCCGGGCGGACCCGGGGGCGGGGTACGCCCGGGGCGGTCAGTCCGACTCCTCCAGGCGGAAACCGAGCTTCAGGCCGACCTGCCAGTGCGCGACCTCCCCCTCCTCGATCTGACCGCGTACCTGGGTCACCTCGAACCAGTCCAGATTGCGCAGGGTCCGCGAGGCCCGGGTGATGCCGTTGCGGACGGCCTGGTCGACGCCGTCGGGCGAGGTGCCGACGATCTCGGTGACCCGGTAGGTGTGGTTCGACATACGGGTGCTCCCTTCGCGGGGCGGCGGTGTGTCGTCCGTCACTCCACCGTGCCTCAAGCGGCGACGGAGCGCGAGGCGTCGGGGGAGTCCGGCGGGACGACCGCTCGTCCCCCTTGACCTCCGCATTGGTCCATACCAAAATCCCAGACACCCGTTCGAGCCTCGGGCTCGTCCCCCACATCGGGTCTCCCTTTGCGTGCGCCGGACACCCCTGTCCGCCTCCGCCCCTGTCCGTCAGACAGAAGGACCCCTTGTGAGACGTCGCCTACTCGCCCTTGTCTGTGTGTCCGCATCCCTGCTCAGCGGCTGCGGCCTGATGTCGCAGGACGGCGGGAGCGAGCGGCGCACCGTCACCGTGTGGCTGATGAAGGACAGCGCCTCACAGGACTTCCTGGAGCGGTTCACCGAGGAGTTCGAGCGGAAGAACCCCGGCCTCGACCTCGACCTCCGGATCCAGAAGTGGACCGGGATCGGCGACAAGGTGCAGACCGCGCTGAAGGCCGACGGCACGGACGGGCCCGATGTCATCGAGGTCGGCAACACCCAGGTCCCGCAGTACGCGGAGGGCGGCCGGCTGATGGACCTGACGCTGGAGTCGATGAGGGACTGGGGCAGCGACGACTGGCTGCCGGGCCTCGCCCAACCGGGACAGTGGCTGTCCCAGCAGTACGGCATCCCCTGGTACGCGGCCAACCGCGTGGTCATCTACCGCAAGGACCTCTTCGAGCAGGCCGGCATCACCGCGCCGCCCCGCACCCGCGAGGAATGGCTCACCGCCACCGAGACGCTCGACTCGGGCGGTGACCAGGGCATCTACCTGGCCGGACAGGACTGGTACACCCTCTCCGGCTTCATCTGGGACGAGGGCGGCGAGCTGGCCGTGGAGGCGGGCGGTGCCTGGACGGGCGCCCTGGACTCCGAGGAAGCGCTGCGCGGCATGGACTTCTACCGCGAATTGCAGGCCCTGGGCGACGGCCCGCTCGACGCCGACGAGGAACACCCGCCGCAGGCCGGCGTGTTCGCCCAGGGGCAGGTCGCGCAGATCGTCGCGGTGCCCGGACTCGCCCAGTCCATCGTGCGCGAGAACCCCGAACTCAAGGGCAAACTGGGCTTCTTCCCCGTGCCCGGCAAGAAGGCGGACAAGCCCGGTGCCGTCTTCACCGGCGGCTCCGACCTCGTCGTCCCCAAGAACACCGACGAACGCGACGGCGCCCTCGCCGTGGTCGAGGCGCTCGTGGACACCAAGTGGAACACCGACCTGGCCCGCACCATGAACTACGTCCCGAACAAGAAGGCGCTCGCCAAGGCCGTCGCGGACGAGGAGGGGGTCGCCGCCATGGCGGCCGGCGCCGCGCAGGGCCGGGCGACCCCCGGTACGCCCCGGTGGGGCGCCGTCGAGGCGGACAACCCGATCAAGGAGTACATGACGAAGGTGCTCACCGGTGGCGACGCGGAGTCGGAGGCCGGCGAGGCCTCCGACCGCATCACCGAACTGCTCGACCTCGACGCGCGCTGACGCGTCGCCGGGTCAGCGCGCCAGGCTCAGCGACAGCGCGAAACGGTCCTCGCCGTCCGTCCACCAGTGGGCCAGTTCCAGGCCGGCCGAGGCCAGTTCGGCCCGCACGCCCTCCTGCCGGAACTTCGCGGACACCTCGGTACGCAGCTCCTCCCCGTCCGCGAAGTCCACCGCCAGGTCCAGCGCCTTGATCTTGACCGTCTGCGCGGTGCGCGAGCGCAGCCGCATCTCGATCCACTCCTGTTCGGCGTTCCACAGCGCCACGTGCTCGAAGGCCGCGGGCGCGAAGTCGGCGTCCAGTTCCCGGTTGACGACGGACAGCACGTTCTTGTTGAAGGCGGCCGTCACCCCGGCCGCGTCGTCGTACGCCCGGACCAGTACCCCCTCGTCCTTGACCAGGTCGGTGCCCAGCAGCAGGGCGTCGCCCGGGGAGAGCAGCGCGCGGACGACGGACAGGAACGCGGCGCGTTCGCCGGGCAGCAGGTTGCCGAGCGTGCCGCCGAGGAACGCCACCAGCCGGGGGCCAGGTGTCCCGGGCAGCGCCAGCCCTCCCGTGAAGTCGGCGATCAGCGCGTGCACCTGGAGGTCCGGCCGCTCGGCGACGAGCGCCTCGCCGGCCTGGGTGAGGGCGCTCTCGCTGACGTCGACCGGTACGTAGCCGCGCAGACCGGTCAGCGCGTCGAGCAGGATCCGCGTCTTCTCCGAGGAACCGGAACCCAGCTCCACCAGGGTGCGCGCCCCGGTCGCCGCGGCGATCTCGCCGGCCCGGTCGACGAGGATCTCCCGCTCGGCCCGGGTCGGGTAGTACTCCGGCAGCGCGGTGATCTCCTCGAACAGCTCGCTGCCCCGCGCGTCGTAGAACCACTTGGGCGGAAGCCACTTCGGCGTGCTCGTCAGGCCCGCCAGGACGTCGGCGCGCAGGGCGGCGTCCGTGGCGTCCTCGGGCAGCGTGCGGGTGAGACGGAACGGGCTCACGTACGGGGCTCCTTCGAAGAGACGAAAGCGTCTGCGAGGGCGGTGTCGTCGCCCGGGTCCTTGAGCGGAGTGAGCAGCACCTCCGTGCGGCTCGCCGCGAGCAGGGTGCGGTCGGGGACCACCTGCCAGGCCGGGTCGTCGTCGTACGGCTCCGAGGCGACGACCGTGCCACCGCCGGGGCGGGCCAGGTACCACAGGGTGTCGCCCCAGGTGGTGGCGGTGATGGTGGCACCGTCGGTGAGCAGCAGGTTGAGCCGGGAGCCGGGGGCCGCCGCGGCGACCTCCAGCACCGTCTCGCCGAGCGCCCGGCCCGCGTCGTCCCCGGCGCGCAGCCGGGCCAGCACCAGCGCCCACACGAGCGCCGAGTCGTTGCGGGCCTCCAGTGCCAGCAGGTCCCCGGGTGGCAGCGTCCCTGCCGCCCGCGCCAGCGAGCCGGGCCAGCCCGCCACGGCACCGTTGTGGCTGAACAGCCAGGTCTCCGCGGCGAACGGCGCCGCCGCGGCCTCCGCGTCGGCGCCCGAGAGCGTCGCGTCCCGTACGGCGGCGAGCAGCGCGCCGGTCCGCACCACCCGGGCCAGATCGGCGAAGGACCGGTCCGCCCAGATCGGCCCGGCCCGGCGGTACCGCGCCGGCACCGGGTCACCGCCGGCGTACCAGCCGACCCCGAAACCGTCGGCGTTGACCGTGCCGTACCGCTGGTGCCGGGGCGCCCAGGACTGGCGGTACAGGGCGTGCGGCGGAGCCACGAGGAGCCGGCCGAGGGCCTCCTCGCGGCCCACGTAGGCGAGGTGGCGGCACATCAGGACCCCTCCGCAGTGCGGGCGGTGCGGAACCCGGAGAAGATCTGCCGCCGGACCGGATGGTCCCAGTTGCGGAACGTGCCCCGGCAGGCCACCGCGTCCACGGCGAAGGAACCGCCGCGCAGCACCTTGTACTCGGGCCCGAAGAACACCTCCGAGTACTCCTTGTACGGGAACGCCCGGAAGCCCGGGTACGGGGTGAAGTCGCTCGACGTCCACTCCCAGACGTCGCCGATCAACTGCCGTACGCCGAGCGGTGACTCGCCGGCCGGGTAGCTGCCCGCGGGCGCCGGGCGCAGATGGCGCTGGCCGAGGTTGGCATGGGCCGGGCCCGGGTCGGCGTCGCCCCACGGATAGCGGGCCGAGCGGTCGCCGGCCGGGTCGTACCGGGCCGCCTTCTCCCACTCGGCCTCGGTGGGCAGCCGCCGCCCGGCCCAGCGGGCGTACGCGTCCGCCTCGTACCAGCACACGTGCACCACCGGTTCGTCGGCCGGCACCACCTCGGTGACCCCGAAGCGGCGCCGCAGCCACTGCCCGCCGTCCCGGCGCCAGAACAGCGGGGCGGTGACGGAGTACCGGCGGATGTGGTCCCAGCCCCGGGGGGCCCACCAACGCGGGTCGTCGTAGCCGCCGTCGTCGATGAACGCCTGGTAGGCGCCGTTGGTCACCGGCGTGGTGTCGAGGTAGTACGGCGCCACCTCGCGCCGGTGTGCGGGGCGTTCGTTGTCCAGGGCCCACGGCTCGGTCGACGTGCCCATGGTGAACGGGCCGCCGGGCACCAGGACCTCGGCCGGACCGGTGAACAGCGGCGCGGGTTCCGGGTCCGGGGCGGTCAGGGCCCGCGGGCCCCTGCGGAGCTGATGGGTGATCAGCATGGTCTCGTCGTGCTGCTGCTCGTGCTGGGCGATCATCCCGAAGGCGAAGCCCGCCTGCGTCAGCCGCGTCCCGTGGAACGCGGTGCTCTCCAGCACCTCCAGCGCCCGTCCGCGCACGTCGGACGCGTACCGGCGGGCCTCGGCGGGCGACAGCAGCGGCAGCTTCGGCCGCTCGGCGCGCGGATGCTCGAAGGCGTCGTAGAGGCTGTCTATCTCGGGCCGTATCGCCTCCTGCCCGGCGACGGCGCGCAGCAGCCACTGCTCCTCCTGGTTGCCTATGTGCGCCAGGTCCCACACCAGCGGGGACATCAGCGGCGACACCTGGGCGGTCAGGTCGGGGCCCTCCACGCAACTGGTCAGCAGCGTGGTGCGGTCGCGGGCCGTGACGAGCGTGGCCAGGGCCCGCTCGCGCAGGGCCTCGGCGTCGACGGCCGCTTCGGCGCCGGTGCCGGAAGCGGTGCCGGAGTCGGTGGTGGTGACGGGGTCGGTCATGGGCGGGTCTCCCTCCCGTGCGGGCCACGGCTCGCGCCGTCCGGCGTGTCCAGCAGATCGTCCGCGGGGCAGCGGCCCCTGAGCACGTAGCGCTCCAGGTAGGCCGCGACGGCGTCCCTCACCTGGGTGGTGGCGCCGAGCCGGGGCAGGGCGGCGAGCGCCGCCGTGAAACACACGACGGCCGCCTCGCGCAGCTCCGGATCGGTGAGGGCGAGGCGGGCCGCGTCCCGGTAGAGCGGGTTGTGCGGGGCGGGCAGGCCCAGCGTGCGCTCGGCGAGGGGCTTCACGGCCCGGTAGGCGGTCTCGGTGGCCTCCGCGTCGTCGAACAGCGCCGCCGTCACGGCGAGCGGCACCATCCACCCGTCGTCCCCGGGCTGTGCGTCGATCATGCGCAGCTCCAGGTGGCCGCGCGGCCGGACCGGTGGGAACAGGGTGGTGAGGTGGTAGTCGAGGTCCTCGCGGGTCGGCGCGCCGGGCGCCCCGCTCCTGATCCACTCCCGGAAGGTCAGACCCTCGGGTACGTCCCACGGACCGTCGTCCCGGCGTACGCACATCACCGGCGCCTGAAGGACGTGCCGGGTCCAGGCGCCGCGCGGGTCGGAGTCCAGCGGGGGGCCGCCCGCCCGGCCGGTGCCGATCTGCGTCCACCGCAGCTGCCGGGTGGACCGCCAGCCGGTGGGCCGGCCGTCGGCCAGCGGGGAGTTGGCGAACGCGGCCACGAGGACCGCGCCCAGCTGATGGGCCAGCCACCAGCGGCGTACGTGACCGAGCGGGCCGGGTTCCTCGTGCCCGGCGTCCACGCACACCTGCACGGACGCCGAGGCGCGCATCATGAAACGGCCGCCGGGGCCGGTGCGGTCGAGGCAGGCCTCCATGGCGTCGTAACGCGGTTGCCGCAGGTAGCGGCGGGGCGTGTGCCAGGGGGCGTGGCCGAGACCGACGAGGGCGAGACCGTCCTGGCGCAGGACCGCCCGGACGGCGTCGAGGTCGGCGGAGACGGAACCGACGCACTCCATCAGGGAGGCGGCGGGGAGCGAGCTCAACTCCAGCTGGCCGCCGGGTTCGACGGTCAGCGCCGACCTCAGGGGCACGGCGCGCAGTGCGGCGTACATCGCGCGCAGTCGTTCGGGTGACACGGGGAGCCGGGGCGCGCGCGGCTCGTGGACGAGCCATTCCACTTCGACACCGAGGCGTGTCGGTGGACCGGTCTTGAAGCAGATGCCGTGGACCAGCGCCTCGACCTCGGCTTCGGTGACAGTGGTGCGTGGCCGGGTGCAGCCACTTACCGCATCGGACATGTCGGGATCCTCCTGAGATTCCATCCATGCCGCCGACCCTTTTGCAGTGGGCCGGGTCGGCACACTCGTCCCACCCAAGACCCTCATGCGGCTCCGCACAAGGGTGCATACCGGGACGTACCGGCTCGGTAATCTCCGCCACCCGTGTGTTTCCGGGGGCTTTCCCCGTCGTTTCCGGGCCGGGAAACTCCGTTGCACCGCCTCCCCAGCATCGCTCAGGATTCCCGCATGAGCACGACGGGGGAGGCCGCGCGGTGCGCGGTCATGGCGTCCACGGGGGTGGCGCCATGAGCGCGCGCCTGCGGGGCGTCGCACAGCAGACCGAGCAGATCGTGATGGCGGGGTCCTACCGCGCGTCCGACGGGCGCGAGGTGCCGATCGCCGCGGCGGTCGAGGAGGCACGCGAGCGCACGCGGGTGTTCGGTCCGGGGCCCGTGGAGCCGGCTCCCTGCGCTGCGGTGCGGACGGTCCGGGAGGTCACCGGCGAGAGCAGTCTGGAGGCCGCCCGCCGCCTCGGCGGGGAGGTCGCCGTGCTGAACTTCGCCTCCGCCCGCAATCCCGGCGGCGGCTATCTGAACGGCGCCCAGGCCCAGGAGGAGGCCATGTGCCGGGCCTCCGCCCTGTACACCTGCCTGCTGCGGGCGCGCGAGTTCTACGACCACCACCGGGCCCACCGCGACCCGTTCTACACGGACCGTGTCATCCACTCGCCCGGCGTGCCCGTCTTCCGTGACGACCGCGGCCGGCTGCTGGACGAGCCGTACACCGCGGGCTTCCTCACCTCCGCCGCACCCAACGCGGGCGTGGTGCTGCGTACGGCACCGGAACGCGCCGCCGAGCTGCCCGCCGCCCTGGCCGCGCGCGCCGAGCGGGTGCTGGAGACGGCCGCCGCCCACGGGTACCGTCGGCTGGTGCTCGGTGCCTGGGGCTGCGGGGTGTTCCGCAACGACCCCGCGCAGGTCGCGGGAGCCTTCCGGACGCTGCTCGGGCCCGGCGGACGGTTCGCGGCCACCTTCGAGCGGGTGACGTTCGGCATCCTGGACCGCACGCCGGGCGGCACGGTACGGGACGCCTTCGCGCGCGCCTTCCCGGAAGGCGCGGACGGCCCCGGTCGGCTCCAGCCGTAGCGCTCCCGCAGCCGCTGCAGTACGAGGCCGAACCGCATCCGGTCCGGGGCGCACGCCTCGCGGCGCGTACCGGCGTCGGGCAGCCTGAGCACCCGGTCCACGTCGGCCCACGAGTCCCGCCCGGCGCGGTCCCACGGTCCGCTCCCGATCGGAACCCGGCCCCGGTGCCCGTCATGCCGCCGGCCGGACAACCGCACGGCCAGGACCGTGCCGCCCGCCGTTCTCCTCGCAGAGCACCCACGTCCGGACGATCTCGCCGGGATCGGGGTCCCCGTCGTGCGCGGGGGAGTACCCGGTACGCACCGGGCCCGCGTCCCGGGCGTCGGCCTCGGTGGTGGCGGGGCCGTAACGGCCGGGGGCGGGGCGGTCGGTGTCGTCGGTGCGGGCGCTCACGGCCGTACCGTACGGGACAGCCACGCGCACGGGTGGCAGGCTGATCACCGGGGCCCGCGACCCCGGGTCCCGACCGTACGAGGACAGAAGGCCGACGTCATGACCGACCAGCTCACCGTGAGTGTCCTGGGCACCGGCATCATGGGTGCCGCGATGGCCCGCAACCTCGCCCGTGCCGGACACACCGTGCGGGCCTGGAACCGCAGCCGGGACAAGGCCGAGCCGCTGGCCGCCGACGGCGTGCACGTCGCCGCCCGTCCCGAGGAGGCGGTGCGGGGCGCCGATGCCGTCCTCACCATGCTGTACGACGGCCCGGCCACCCTCGACGTCATGCGGCAGGCCGCCCCGGGCCTGCGCCCCGGCACCGCGTGGGCGCAGTCGACCACCGCCGGCGTCGACGCGGTCGCCGACCTGGCCGCCTTCGCCCACGAACACGGCCTCGTCTTCTTCGACGCCCCCGTCCTCGGCACCCGCGCGCCCGCCGAGGCCGGTCAGCTCCTGGTCCTTGCCGCCGGCCCGTCCCACGCACGGGAGGCGGTGACGCCCGTGTTCGACGCCGTCGGCTCCCGTACGGTGTGGACCGGCGAGGACGGCGCGGCCGGCAGCGCCACCCGGCTGAAGCTGGTGGCCAACAGCTGGGTCCTCGCCGCCACCAACGCGGCCGGCGAGGTCCTGGCACTCGCCAAGGCGCTGGGCGTGGATCCCGACGGGTTCTTCGACGCCATCGCCGGAGGACCGCTCGACATGGGCTACCTGCGCGCCAAGGCCGGCCTGATCCGGGAGGGCGCGCTGACGCCGGCCCAGTTCGCCGTCACCACCGCCGTCAAGGACGCCCGGCTGATCGTCGAGGCCGGCGAGGCGAACGGCGTCCGGCTGGACGTGGCCGCCGCCGGCGCCGAACGCCTGGCGCGCGCCGCGGCGCAGGGTCACGGTGACGAGGACATGGCGGCGGCGTACTTCGCCAGCTTCGAAGAGAGGCTGCCCGACGAGTTGTCCGACAAGCCGTCCTGCGAGCCGTCCGACAAGGCGACGGCGAAGCTGTCCGACTGAGCTCACCCGGGGTACCGGGTGAGCGCGACGACCGCGACGACCAGAACGCCGACGCGGTCTCGGCACACATCCAGATCGAAGGAGTCCGCATGTCCAAGCCGCCACTGCCGCCCGAGGCCGTCGAACTGCTGCGCCGCCCCAATCCCTGTGTCATGGCCACCCTCCGCTCGGACGGCGCCCCCGTCTCCACGCCCACCTGGTACCTGTGGGAGGACGACGGCCGGGTCCTGATCAACTTCGACGAGGGCCGGGTACGTCTCAAGCACGTGCGCCGGGACCCCCGCGTGACCCTCACCGTCCTCGCCGGCGACGACTGGTACACGCACGTCACCCTCATCGGCCGCGTCACCGAGACCCGCGACGACGAGGGCCTCACCGGCATCGACCGCCTGTCCAGGCACTACACGGGCAACCCCTACCCGGACCGGGTCCGTGCCCGGGTCAGCGCCTGGGTCGAGGTCGAGCGCTGGCACGGCTGGGGCGCGATGAAGGACAGCGACCAGGCGTCCACCTGAGAAACGACCGTCCGGCTCACCCGTCGGAGTGAACCCGGGCGGCCGGGTGTCGCCGTCCTCGCCGGACGCGCGGCCACGGAGGAACTCAGATCTGGTTCAGACCGCCGTCGACGTACAGGCTCGAACCGGTGATGAAGCTGCTCTGTCCGGAGGCGAGGAAGGCCACGGCGGCGGCGATCTCCTCCGGGTGCCCGAGCCGGCCCGGCGGCACCTGCGTCGCCAGGTGCCGCCGGAGGCCGGCGGCCTGCTCCGGGCCGGGGGCGAGCCCGGACAGGCCGGGGGTGTCGGTCGGGCCGGGCGTGACGGTGTTGACCCGGATACCGCGTCCCTTGAGCTCGTTGGCCCAGGTACGGGCGAACGACCGGGTGGCGGCCTTGGTCGCCGCGTACACCCCGAAGGCCTCCGCGCCGGCATCCACGTTGGTGGAGCCGTTCAGGATCACCGAGGCGCCGGCGTTGAGCAGGGGCAGCGCCTTCCGAACGGTGAACAGGGTGCCGCGGGCG
Source organism: Streptomyces sp. NPDC017225 (assembly GCF_044331465.1). Taxonomy (NCBI): domain Bacteria; kingdom Bacillati; phylum Actinomycetota; class Actinomycetes; order Kitasatosporales; family Streptomycetaceae; genus Streptomyces; species Streptomyces sp. NPDC017225. The sequence continues at coordinate 258,572 of NZ_JBIRNE010000001.1, forward strand.
TTGACACCGAAGAGGGTGTCGAAGTGCTCCTCGGTGACCTGCTCGAGCGGCACGAACTCGGCGACGGAGGCGTTCGCGAACAGGACGTCCAGGCCCCGCCCCCAGGCGAACGCAGCACTTCCGCAGTGATCGATGCGGAAGGGGCAGGGCGCGGGGGTGGGAACGAAACAGAGCGCCTCCATCGGCCGGCCGCGCGGATTCGACGCCGACGAGGCCGTCGAGCGCGCCATGCTGGTCTTCTGGGAGCACGGTTACGAAGGGGCCGGTCTGACCGGACTGACCGACGCGATGGGCATCTCCACCACCAGCATGTACGCGGCCTTCGGCAACAAGGAGGCGCTGTTCCGCAAGGCCCTGGAGCGGTACACCGAAGGCCCGGGCGGCTACCTGACCCGGGCCCTCGAGGAGCCCACCGCGCACGACGTCGCCACCGCGATCCTGGCCGGCACCGTCCGGACCACCACCCGCCCGGCCCGCCCGCGGGGATGCCCGGGCGTCCAGGGCGCCCTGGCCACCAGCGACCCCGGGCGCGGTGTCCGTGGCCTTCTCGCCGCCTGGCGCAACAACGGCTGCTCCTGCGTGCGGGAACGGTTCCAGCGAGCCGTCGACGAAGGCGAACTGCCTCCCGGGACCGATCCGGGGCTACTGGCCCGATACGTCACCACCTTGGCGTTCGGCATCGCCGTGCAGGCCGCGAGCGGTCTCGCCCGCGACGAACTCCAGGAGATGGCCGACGCCGCCCTGCGCAACCGGCCGCCCGCCTGAGAGGAGACGGCCGGCTGCGAGGCGACTGTCAGACGTCCTTCCTGTCGCCCCATCAGTACCCGCGGCATCGCTCCCGCACGGTCAACGGCCCCTCGCCCAGGTTCCGGCAGGCAAATCTCCCCGGGTGTCGACACCTCGGTTCGCCTCGTCTAGGATCCACGGCGCGGCATCGCGTGCCGGTCACCGTCCGGGTGAGGCATGGAGGCGCCGCGGAGATGCCCGTGGAGGCATTCACCCGTGTCAGTCGAGTTCAACCACACCATCGTTCTCTCCCAGGACCGGGAGAAGTCCGCTCGTTTCCTCGCCGGAATCCTGGGGCTGGAGGTCGGTGAACCGGCCGGCGTCTTCCTGCCCGTGACGACCGCCAACGGCGTCACCCTCGATTTCGCCACCGTCGACATCGACATCCCGGCCCAGCACTACGCGTTCCTCGTCTCCGAGGACGAGTTCGACACGATCCTCGCCCGGCTCGTCGAGGACGGGATCCCCATCCACGCCGACCCGCACGGTCGGCACCCGCGCCGGATCAACCGCGGCGACGGCGGACGGGGCGTGTACTTCGCCGACCCGTCCGGGCACGGCATGGAGGCCTTCACCCGCCCCTACGGCAGCGATCCTGCCTCCCCGCTGAACGGCGTCACGGAGGACGTTCCAGGGGCACGCTGACCGTCGTCGGCGCACCGTTGTCAGACCCCCTCCGCATACTGGTGGCCTCAGGGAGCCGGACGTGAGGAGGGGGTCGACGGTGCGGACGGTGTACAGCGGTGAACTGCGCGTCAGCCACGGGCGGTTCTACGTGGACAGCCGAAGCCGACGGGACGGGGACGACTCGGGCCCCTCGCCGGCCTGCACCGGGCAGACCAACGGTCTGTGCGGCGCGGCCGTCCCCGGGCACCTCTTCCTCGTCACGGGCCTGCACACCGGCCGCGTCGGTCTGACCGTCGAGGTGCACGGTGCGCCGCCGCCGCTCGACGACGGCTGGGAAGACGTGGTGGAGGCGTCCTTCCGGCCGGCTTCCGCCTCGACGGTCGTCCTGCCGTGGGGCGACGGTCCCCTGTGCGCGCTGGACCTGCTCCCGGTCGACCACCGGGTGCGCTACTGCGGGCGCGGCATGGACCGGGGGCGTCGGGAGGAGCTCGCCGTGCTCGAAGGCGGCGCGCCGGTCGACCACTACCTGCTGCAGTTCTGGCCGGCCCCGCCCGCCGCGGACCTCGTCGTCCGGCAGACCTCGCACAGTGCCGACCGCCGGCACCGGCACGCCCGCGGGCTGCCGCCGCCCCCCACCTCCGAGGAGCGGGCCGCGGCCGGACGCCGCCGTCGGGAGGAGCGGCGGGCGGCGGAGCAGGCCGCACGGGAGCGTGCCGAGGCCCTGTCATGGGGCGGGCGGCTGCCCAGCCGGCGCCTGCGCGAGGCCGGCTGCAACGCCCGGGGGCTCGTGCCGCTGGACCGCGACCTGCTCGACGCCGTCGACGCGGCGTGCCCGGCGACGCAACGCGGTCTCGCCCGGTGGGCCGCCCACCGCGCCCTCACCGCGGCGGGGCTGGACGACGTCGACTGGATCACGCCCGCGCTGGCCGCGCTGGACCGCGGAGAGAGCCTGCCGGCGCCGTTCGACGACCCCCAGCGGCTCTGGGACCGGTTCTTCGCCGACGACCGCGGCCCCCACACCGTGGTGGACTCGCCGGCCGGGTGCCACGACAACCTGATGCGACAGGCGATGGCGATGCCCGCACTGCTCGCCGCGGCCGAACCGGACCCGTTGTGCGCGGCCCTCGACGCCCTCTTCGCCGCCGCGGTCACCTACGGCACCGACTATCCCACCCTGTTCGCGCAGGCCCGCCGCCAGTTCCCCGCGCTGGGACCGGACGGACCGGCTCTCTAGGAACGCCCTCCAGTGGCCCGCGCGCGGTCCTGCCGGGGCAGCGGCAGCGGGGTCGCCGGGAGGAGTACGCCCGCGATCGCGATCGCCGGCGGGGTCAGCTGGAGCCGGCGTGTGGCGAACACCGGGTCGAAGACGCCCAGGGAGGTGATCGGCGCGAACTCGACGGCCATCACGAGGGCGAGCCCAGAACCGCCGGGGCGGACGAAGGCCAGACCGTGAGGCCGGCAATCACGCGAGTGCGCGGACGGTGGGCGGGCCTCCTACCGCGTCAGCAGCTTCCGCAGCGCCCCGGCGACCTCGCCGGGCGCCTCCTCCGCCATGAAGTGGCCGCAGTCGACGGTGTCGTGCCGCAGGTCCGGGGCCCAGGCCCGCCACAGCGCCGCGGCGTCGTAGCCGAGGGCGGCGCCCCAGTCCTGCTGGAGGACGGACACCGGCATCCTCAGCCGGTTGCCGCTGTCGCGGTCGGCCCGGTCGTGGGCGACGTCGACGCCGGCCGAGGCCCGGTAGTCGGCCACGATGGACGGCACCGCCTCGCGGGACGCCTTCAGATAGGCGGCGCGGACGTCGGCGGGCAGGGCGTCCGGGTCCCGCGTCCAGATGTCGAGGAAGTGACCGAAGAACGCGTCCGGCGCGGCGCCGATCAACTGCTCCGGCAGCCCGGGCGGCTGCGCCATCAGGTACAGGTGGAAGCCCACGGCCGCCGTCGTGCCGTGCAGGACGTCCCACATGTCCAGGGTCGGCAGTACGTCCAGCGCGGCCAGGTGCGTCACCGCGTCCGGATGGTCGAGCCCGGCCCGCACCGCGACGAGCGCGCCCCGGTCGTGCCCGGCCAGCGCGAACCGCTCGTGCCCGAGCGCCCGGGCGAGGGCGACGACGTCGGCGGCCATGGTCCGCTTGGCGTAGGCGGTGCCGTCCCGGTCGGCCGGCTTGTCGCTGGCGCCGTAACCGCGCAGGTCGGGACAGATGACCGTGTGGTCGGCCGCGAGGTCGGCGGCGACGTGCCGCCACATCAGATGGGTCTGCGGGAAGCCGTGCAGCAGTACGACGGGGCTGCCGGAGCCGCCGACGGCCACGTGCAGGGCGACGCCGTCGGCGACCCTGACCCGGTCGTGGGTGAAGTCGGGGATGGTCGGTGTCATGGCGGGTCCGTACCTCTCTGCTCCACGCGGTGTCCGGTCAACGCCGTGTCCGTTCACGTCGTCTCCGTCCACATCGTGTTCCATGTCGTGCTGGTGACGCCTTCGAGCCTCCCGCGCGTGAATCAGCAACCGATCAGCACGCGTACCGTGGTGACCGGCGAGCAGCGGTGCGGATCGGAGCGGGCGGAACATGGAAGCGGTCACGTTCGGTGTGCTCGGACCGGTCACCGCCGAGCGCGACGGCGACGTGCTCGCCCTCAGAGGCCCCCGGCACCGCGCCGTGCTGGCCCGGCTGCTCCTGGCCCGGCGGCGGGTCGTGCCACTCGCCCGACTGGTCGAGGACCTGTGGGACGCGCCACCGCCGCGGGCCGTGGGCGCGGTGCGCACTTTCGTCGGCGATCTGCGCCGCGCCCTGGAACCCGACCGCCCGCCCCGCGCACCGGCCCGGCTGCTGGTCACCGAAGGCCCCGGCTACGTCCTGCGCGCGGCACCGGACGCCGTGGACGCCTGGCGCTTCGAGGCGGCCGTCGCCAAGGCCGACCGGCTGCCGGCCGTGCGGGCCCCGGAACTGCTCCGGGCGGCGCTGGGGGAGTGGCGGGGTCCCGCCTACGCCGAGTTCGACGAGGCGGACTGGGCCCGCGGCGAGCGCTCCCGGCTCACCGAACTGCGCCTGAGCGCGGTCGAACGCCGGGCGGAACTCCTCGTGGACCTGGGCCGGGCCGCCGAGGCCGTCCCCGACCTGGACGCGCACCTCACCGAGCACCCCTGGCGCGAGGAGGCCTGGCGCCTGCTCGCCCTGGCCCTCTACCGGACCGGGCGCCAGGCGGACGCCCTCGCGGTACTGCGCCGGGCCCGCGCCCTGCTGGCCGGAGACCTGGGCGTCGACCCGGGGCCCCGGCTGCGCCGGCTGGAAGCCGGCATCCTCGCCCAGGACCCGGACCTGGACCCGCCCGCCGAACCCGCGGAGGCGGCGGCCCGGCTCTGGAACCGCGCGACCGAGGCGTACGACCGCACGGTCGCCGCCGGTGCCCCCGCCCGCCTGGAGTCGACCGTCGGCCTGCTGCGCAACCTGGCGGTCACCGGCGGCGGCGGACTGGAGGCGGCCCGGGAGCACCGCATGGCCGCGGTCGCGGCGGCGGAGGAGACGGGCGACGCGGAACTGACGGCCCGGGTGATCGGCGCCTACGACGTCCCCGCCAACTGGACCCGCAGCGACGACCCCGAAGGGGCCCGGCGGATCGTCGCGGCGGCCGAACGCGCCCTCACCGCCCTGCCCGACGACACCACCGCCGACGCGGCGCGCTGCCGGCTGCTCGCCACCGTCGCCCTGGAGTCCCGGGGCGTACGGTCCCCGCGCGGACCCCGCGCGGCGGACGAGGCCGTGCGGATCGCCCGCGGTCTGGACGACCCCGCGCTGCTCGCCTTCGCCCTCAACGGCGCCTTCATGCAGTCCTGCACCACCGCCGGGCTGGCCCCGCGCCGCGACGCGATCGGCGCCGAACTCGTCGCGCTCGCCGCCCGGCACGGCCTGGTCAACCACGCGGTCGTCGGCCACCTGATCCGCGTCCAGGCACGCTCGGCCCTCGGAGACTTCACCTCCGCCGAGGAGCACGCCACCGCCGTCGACCGCCTGGCCGAACGGCACGAACGGCCGCTCGTGTCCGTCTTCACCCAGTGGTACCGGGCGCTGCGCGAGGCCGCCACCGGCGGTTCGTACGAGAGCGCCGAGACCGCCTACCGGTCCGCGGCCGCGCGGCTGGACGGCGCGGGGATGCCGGGCCTGGAACGCGGCCTGCTCCCCCTCGCCCAGCTCGGCCTGCGCCTGGCCCACGGGCGCCCGGCGGAGGTGGACCCGGGCGCGGAGTGGGGGCCGTACCGTCCCTGGGCCGAACCGTTCGCCCTCCTGGCCGACGGCCGCGACGCCGAGGCCCGGACGGCACTGCGGGCCCTCCCACAGCCGCCGCCCGACCTCCTGTACGAGGCTTTGTGCTGCGCCGAGGCCGCGCTCGCCCTCGAACTCGGCGACCGGGCCGCACTGGAGCGGACGTACGAACGGCTGCTGCCCGCGGCCGGGGAACTCGCGGGCGCGGGCAGCGGGTTGCTCACCTTCGGGCCGGTCGATGGCTGGCTCGCCGCGATCCGCCGGGCACTCGGTCCCACCGGTCCCTGAGGTCGCTCCGGTTCCTCCGGTCCGTTCAGTCCCTGAAAGGCACCGCCAGCCGCTCCCGCAGTTGCCGGTGAGCGGGTAGGCGCACGCCGGGACCAGCTTGGGCGAACCGGCGCGGGCGACAGGCTCATCATCACTTGAAGTGCCTTTCCGGCTGAAGGCCGGGAGATTCCTGCTTACCTCGCGGTAGCGGGCTTGACGCGCTGCGGACCGTGCTGGAGCGTGTCGGCCGCAGCGGCTTCGCCGTCGAGCAAGGAGCGTTCCGAGCGGGTCCTGGTGGCGGTGGGCTTCCCGGTGCGTGGCGAGGACGGCCGGGCCGTGGCGGGTCCGTCGGTGTCGATGCCGAGCGTGCGCCACGACCCGCGCGGCCTCCGCTCCCTGGTCGCGACGCTCAACGCGGCGGCCCGGGCACTGGAGGCGGACCTGGCGGCGGGACGCTGAACCCGGCGGCCGGGCATGTCCGGCGCGGTGGTTGCCCCGGCCCGCGCCGGGTACCCGACCGCGCATGAAGTGGCAACAGGTGCAGGACGGTCCGTCCGCGGTGTACGTGGTGGTCCTCGACCCCGGTGAGGACGCGCTCGCCGAACTCACCGCCTTCGCCCGTGACCGGTCGCTCGGGGCGTCCCAGGTGACCGCCGTGGGCGCCTTGTCGGAGGCGGCCGTCGGCTGGTTCGACCGGCAGGCCAGGGACTACCGGCACATCCCGGTGGAGGAGCAGTGCGAGGTGCTGTCGCTGATCGGGGACATCGCCGTCGCCGACGACGGGCCGACCCCGCACCTGCACGCCGTACTGGGCCTGTCGGACGGCTCCACCCGCGGCGGCCACCTCCTGTCCGGCCGGGTCTGGCCGACGCTGGAGGTCGTCGTCCGGGACAGCCCGGCCGAACTGGCCAAGACCCACCGCCCCGACATCGGCCTGGCCCTGATCGACCTCGGCTGACTCCGCACCCACCCCGGGAGGCGTGACCATGACACAGCGGATCCGAGACGTGATGTCACCCGCCGCGGTGGCCGTCGAGCCCATGACCACGGTCGCGCGGGCGGCCCGGCTGATGCGCGAGGAGGACATCGGCGACGTCCTGGTGACCTACGACCGGGATCTGTTCGGTGTGCTCACCGACCGTGACATCGTGCTCCGTAGTGTCGCCGACGGCCGCGACCCCGACGACACGACGGTCGGCTCGGTGTGCACACCACCGCCCGTCGTCACCCTCGGACCGGACGACACCACCGACCACGCGGCCGAGTTGATGCGACGCCATGCCGTCCGGCGGCTTCCGGTCGTCGAGCACGGCGGCGTCCCGGTCGGCGTGGTCACCCTCGGCGACCTGGCCGCCACCGACGACCCGCACTCCGCCCTGGCGGACATCAACGAGGCCCCGCCCGACCACTGACCCCCGGCCACTGACACCTTCGACCGTCACGCCCCCGACCGTCACGGAGGAACGGCATGAGCGACCGACGCCGCCCCCACGGGGCCACGGAACCCGCTTCGCGTGCGCGGTCCGGCATGATCGGCCGCCGCTCCCCGCGCACCGGGACCGAACCGGTCACCGCACAGAGCCCGCTGCGGCTGCGACTGCTGCTGTCGGCCGTCTTCCTGCCGCTCTTCGTCGCCGGGGCCGCGTTCTTCGGCGTGTGGGCCGCGGACACCGGCTCCGGTGACAGTCCCGGACGCGGCAGCCTGGTGGCCCTCGCCGCCGTGTGCGCGGCGCTCGCCCTGCTGGCGGCGGCGGACCTGGTGGTCGTGATCGGCCGGCTGCGGCGCGAACGGGGCACCGCCGTTCCGCACTGACCCGAGAACCCGAGGGGGGACGGAGGAGGAAGCGACATGGCTCCCCTGGCACGAGCACCCGCGACGGGCCCTCGGGAGGACCGCCGCGCCACCACCCGCACCGCGCGGCTGCGCAGCCGGATCCCCGAACCCGACGAGGAACCCGACCTGCTCGGCCAGTACCTGACCCAGATCGGCGCCACCCCACTGCTGACCGCCGAGGACGAGGTGCGGCTGGCCACGCGCATCGAGGCCGGTGTCCGGGCGATGGAGGAACTGGAGTCGGCCGACACCGGCGAGCCCGCCCCCACGCCCGGACGGCGCCGCGCGCTGGAGGAGGCCGTCCACGACGGCCAGGCCGCCAAGGACCACATGGTGCGGGCCAATCTGCGGCTCGTGGTGTCGATGGCCAAGCGCCACGCCCACCGCGGCCTGCCCCTCCTGGACGTCATCCAGGAGGGCAACCTCGGACTGATCCGGGCCGTGGAGAAGTTCGACCACACCAAGGGATTCAAGTTCTCCACGTACGCCACCTGGTGGATCCGCCAGGCCATCGAGCGCGGTCTGGCGACGCACGCGCGCACCGTACGGCTGCCGGTGCACGTGGTGGAGCGGTTGCAGAAGCTCGCCAAGGTCGAACGGAAGCTCCGCGGGAGCCTCGACCGCGAGCCGACCGCCGGCGAGGTGGCCGCCGAGAGCGGCATCGACGAGGAGAAGGTCGTCTGGCTGCGCCGCGTCGGACGGAACGCCGTCAGCCTGGACACCCCGGTCGACGAGACCGGCGAAACCGTCGTCGGCGACCTCATCCCCGACACCGAGGTGCTCCAGGCACCCGAGGTCGCCGAGTTCCAGGCGCTCGCGGCGGAACTGCGGGAGGCCGTCGGGACCCTCGCGCCCCGCGAGGCCCTCATCCTCAGCCTGCGCTACGGCCTGCACGACGGCCGCCCCCGCACCCTGCACCAGGTGGCACAGCACGTCGGCCTGACCCGGGAACGCGTCCGGCAGCTGGAGAAGGCGTCCCTGGAGCACCTCCGTGCCCCCGGGACCCGGGACCGGCTCCTGGACTGGGCGAGCTGACCCCGGCGCCCGTCCACCCGTCAGCGGCCGTCCATCCGCAGCCGGGCGCCCTGCCGCAGCAGCTCGCGCTGGACCAGGCGGTAGGGCAGGCCGCGCGGACCGCGTCCGTGCCGCACGGTCAGCGCCGCGCACACCCCGGCCGCCTGGCCGGTCGCCATGGCGATGGGCATGACCCGGTACGACGAGTGCGCGACGTGCGTCCCGGAGATGCAGCGCCCGGCCACCAGCAGCCGCTCGGTGTCCCGGGGCACCAGACACCGCAGCGGGATGTCGTAGAAGCTGCCCTGCGGGACTCGCTTGAGGATGGTGCCGGAGCCGCGCGGGTTGTGGATGTCGACCGGGTAGGCGCCGTGCGCGACCACGTCCGGGAAGGTGCGCGCGGCCAGGATGTCGTGGCCGGTCAGCTGGTAGTCGCCGAGTACGCGACGGCTCTCCCGTACACCGATGTGCGTGCCGCTCTGCACCACGTACGACTCCTCGAAACCGGGCACGCGGGTGCGCAGGAAACGGTCGATCTGGGAGAGCTGGCGCCGGGCCGTGTACTCGGCGCGGGTCAGGTCCCACACGTTGGTCCCGAGCACACGGTTGACCCGGGTGCTGTTGACGGCGACCTCACGCGGGTGCGGGGTGGCGAAGAAGAGGATGTCCTCGCGCGGCAGCCGGAGCTCGCCGTTGGCCCTGGCCTCCTCGATCAGGTCCCACAGGCCGTGCACACCACGCCACTGGTCGGGGTGCGCGCGTACGTAGTCGGCGAAGTCCGGCCGCGCGAAGTCCGCGACGCGGAACATCAGCGTCATGGGCTGCACCAGCCCGTCCTCGGGCCGTCCGATCTCGTACGGTGCCCCGCAGGAGGTGGCCACGTCACCGTCGCCCGTGCCGTCCACGACCACCCCGGCGTCGATCACCACCGGCCCCGACTTCGTCTCGAACACCACCCGCCAGCCGGAACCGTCGTCGAGCGGCAGCGCGCCGGACGCGAAGGAGTGGAACAGCATCCGCACCCCCGACTCGTCCATCATCTCGAGCAGCGAGAGCTTGAAGAGCTCCGGGTCGAAGGGGACCGTGTAGCCGGTCTTCGGGGAGGGCGGGAGACAGCCTCCGCGTCCCGTGAGCCGGTCGAGCAGCTGCCACAGCACGCCCGCGACCACCGGTTCGCCCTCGCCGTGGTCGGTGGGCAGCAGCCGTGAGGTGTCCCCGGCCTCGGTGAACGCGGCCTGCTTGTGCTCGTTGTGGAACGACATCAGCGGCATCACCAGCGCCACGGTCGCGTTGCCGCCGAGAAACCCGTACCGCTCCACCAGCACGACGTCGGCCCCGGCGTCGGCCGCGCCGACCGCGGCGGCGAACCCCGCGGGACCACCGCCCACCACCAGGACGTCACACCGGCCCCCGTGCCGGGCGGGCCGCGGCGGCAGGGTGACCGTGCGGGGCTCGCGGGGCTCTTCCAGGATCGGCATCGCTCTCCTCAGGGGCTCCTCGGCGGTCGGGCGTCGAGCGGTCGGACGATCAGGCGATCAGGCGGTCAGGCGTGCAACGGCCGCGGCTCGGAGACGTACGGCTCGTGTCCGGCCGCCCGCCCCCGCTCCCGCCCCCGCGTCCCGTCGCCGCTCCTGCCGGCCCCACCGTCCTCGCCGTTCTCAGCGGCCCCGCCGGCCTCACCGATCTCGTCCAGCAGCGAACCGCAGCGCACGCAGGTCTCCCGGGCCGCCACGGACAGCTCCCGCATCCGGGACCGGAGGTCCTCCCGGCGCTGCGGATACTCGTCCCACAGCCGGTCCACCTCCGCGAGCAGCAGCCCGGCCTGCTCCCGCGCCACGCCCACCAGCGCCGGGGCACCCAGCCGGCGCGCGAAGTCGAAGACCTTGCCGGAGTACGGCAGCGGCAGCACCGGCACGCCGGTGAGCGCCGCGAAGATCACGAAGTGCAGCCGCATGCCGACGGCCACGTCCAGATGGCGCATGAAGCCGAGTACCTGCCCGGGGCTGTAGTCGCCGTGCAGGATCCGGCCCTTGTCCGGCGCCGTCATGTGGGACAGCACGGCGTGCGCGTGCCGTACGTCGTGCCGCTCCATCGGCAGGAACACGACGTGCGCGTCCAGCCGCCGTACGAGGAAGTCCGCGACGTCGGCGAGCAGCGCGTGGTAGTCGCCCTCGTCGAGCTTCTCGGCGGCCCGGCCCGGTTCGCGCACCGACATCCCCACCAGCCGGGCGCCGCAGGGGATGCCCTCGTCGCGCATCATGGCCTCGGTGAAGGGCTCGGGGCCCAGCAGCAGGGCCGGGTCGGCGGTGACCGCGACCTCGCGTTCCAGACCGACCTCCTCCAGCACCAGCCGGGACTCCTCGTCCCGCACCACGACGTCGTCCATGTCGGCCAGCACGGTGCGCACCGCGTCCCGGTCCTCGGCGTCCGTCAGCGGCCCCGCCCCGACGGCGTAGGCGAAGGTGGGCACGTTCCGGGTCTGCGCGGCGCGCACCAGCCGGAGATAGCGCCGGGCCTCGCCGTCGTAGAGGATGCCGCCGCCGCCCAACACCAGGAGGTCCAGGCCGGGCAGCACGTCGAGGACGTGGTTGCGGCTGACGCCCTCCCAGGGCACCACCTCGTCCGCGTCGGGGTGATGGGCACGGGTGTGCTCCGCGTTCCGGCTCAGGACGACCAGGTGCGCGTCGGGCCGCTGGGCGCGCAGGCAGCTCAGCACACACGTCAGGATCGCCTCGTCGCCGATGTTGAAACCGCCGTAGGAACCGAGCACGCCGATGCGCGGGCCCGGCCGGGCGGGGGGCGGATGCGAGGGGGCAGTGGTCATCCGGGGCTCCCGTCACGTCGGAGTCGGCCGGCCCGCCGGCCTGGGTGCGCGGACAGCGCACGCTGCCGGGTTGCCTGCGCCGCTCCGTGGAAACACCCTGACCAAGAACTCGTACGCGGTCCCGCCCCTCCACCGCCCCCAGGAGCACCGGTGAACGTCTCCCTCAGCGTCTGGCTGCTGACCGTCGCGGGCCTGTGCCTCCTGGTCGCCGCAGACTTCTTCATCGGCCGCAAGCCGCACGACGTGTCGATCAGGGAAGCCGGGATCTGGACGGCCGTCTGGGTGGTTCTGGCCTGCCTGTTCGGTGTGGGGCTCCTGGTGTTCGCGGGCGGCGCGCCCGCCGGCGAGTTCTTCGCCGGCTACATCACCGAGAAGTCGCTCAGCGTCGACAACCTCTTCGTCTTCGTCCTGATCATGGCCAAGTTCGCGGTGCCCTCGCAGTACCAGCAGCGGGTGCTCATGGTCGGCGTCATCATCGCCCTGGTGCTGCGCGCCGGGTTCATCGCGGCCGGCGCGGCGATCATCTCCGCCTTCTCCTGGGTCTTCTACATCTTCGGCGCCTTCCTGATCTGGACCGCCTGGAAGCTCATCCAGGACGCCCGCAAGGGCGGGCACGACGAGGAGTACGAGGAGAACAAGCTGCTGAAGACGATCGAGCGCCGCTTCGGCGTAGCCGACCGGTACCACGGCACCAAGCTGTGGATCGAGGAGAACGGCAGGCGGGTCATGACCCCGATGCTGGTCGTGATGCTCGCGATCGGCTCCACCGACGTCCTGTTCGCCCTGGACTCGATCCCCGCCATCTACGGCCTGACGCAGGACCCGTACATCGTGTTCACGGCCAACGCGTTCGCGCTGATGGGCCTGCGCCAGCTGTACTTCCTCATCGGCGGTCTGCTGAGGAAGCTGGTGCACCTCTCGTACGGCCTGTCGGTGATCCTGGGCTTCATCGGCGTCAAGCTGGTGCTGCACGCCCTGCACGAGTCCGGGGTCCACGTCCCGGAGATCGGGATCCCCTTCTCCCTCGGCTTCATCGTGCTCGTCCTCGCGGTCACCACGGCGACGAGCCTGTGGGCCGCGAGGAAGCAGGAGCAGCGGCGGGAGGAGTCCCGGGACGGCTGACCCGGGGCTACTGGATGGTCCAGCCCACGCGGCCGACCCCCGAGCTGTAGAAGGCGCAGACGCCCGAGGACTCGCCGTACTGTCCGGGTGCCAGCGTCACCCACTGGCCCGAGACGTCCGGTGCCCGGCCGCAGACGATCTCGGCGCGGAAGGTGATGGTGCGACCGCTGTCGTTGCTGCAGCCGGCGATGCCGTGGTCGGGGTTGTTGTTGTGCACCCAGCCGTCGCAGTCCACACCGGCCGCTGCCGCTGCCGCTGCCGCTGCCGTTTCGGAAGGCGTGGCCTGCGCCGGAGCGGCGAAGCCGGCCGCCGTGAGGGCCAGGGCGGAGACAGTGGCGGTCAGCGCGGCCGTGACGATGTTCTTCCCGCGGTTCATCGGTACTCCCATGGAGGTCGGGCGTCTTTCGGTTGCGCGACCAGTCAAGGAGACGACGGCTCCGGCGTGAACCTCACAGGTGTGAGGGTGCCGCCGCGCCACGTTCGGTCCGCCGCCCCCTCAGCAGCCCGCCGGGGAGGGCTTGCCGCGCGAGACGACGCGGGTGCCGTGGTCGTCGACGACACGGGCCTGAAGCGAACCGCAGGCGCACCGGGTCCACAGGGTGCCGCCCGCCGCCGTGGGGTGCGCGGACAGTACCTCGTAGGGCTCGGCACCGTCGGGCCACCCGCAGTGCGGGCAGACGACACCGGTCGTGCTGGGCATGGCGACTCCTCGTGCGTCGTGGTGTGTCGGTGGTGCGCCGGAAGGCCGGCGCGTCGGAGGGCCGATGCGTGGCGCTCGATCGGACCGTCGCGACACGGACAGGGTGCGGCCACACCTGCGTGGACGTCCAGATCGACTTCTCGGACCACCCCGGCACACACGTCGGGACCGGAGCTCGGCGGAGCTCCGGTCCCGTACGCGCCGCGGTGGGGTCAGGCGGCGACGGCCTCGTCGGCGTGGCCGTGCAGCCGGGCGACGACCTCGGTCAGCTGGGCGGCGACCTCGGCGTCGTCGGCCGGGTGGGTCTCGGCGAAACGGGTGACCGAACCAGGGATGGACAGCTTGAGGTCCTCGATCACCTTGCCGCCGGCGATGCCCACGGCCTTACGGGTGTCGTCCTGCGCCCACACGCCGCCGTACTGGCCGAAGGCGGTGCCGACCACGGCGGCGGGCTTGCCGGTGAGGGCGCCCGCGCCGAACGGACGGGACAGCCAGTCGATGGCGTTCTTCAGGACGGCGGGCATGGTGCCGTTGTACTCCGGCGAGAAGAACAGGAAGGCGTCGGAGGCCTGGGCGGCCTCGCGGAGCTTCGCGGCGGCGGCCGGGACGCCGCCCTCCACGTCGATGTCCTCGTTGTAGAAGGGGATGTCGGCCAGCCCCTCGAACAGCTGCACCTCGGCGCCCTCCGGCGCGAACTTGGCGGCCGCCTCGGCGAGCTGGCGGTTGTGCGAACCGGCGCGAAGGCTGCCGACGAGCGCAAGGATGCGGACAGACATGAGTACTCCCACTGATGGAGCAGACGCTGCCGGGGCAGACGCTGCTGAAACACTGCCGTAAAGGATCCGGACCGGGGTCCGTTTAATTTCTAACATCCCAAACGGACCGCGGTCCAGTTTTCTTCCCGATGCTTTACGCTGGCTTCATGCCCGCCGCCCTGCCGCCCTTCCCGAAGCCCCAGGAGACCGCCGCCTCGCCCGAGTTGCTGCAACTCGGCACCGGGCCGGACGGCACGGGGGCGGACGTGGACGAGCCCTGCCTGCGCGCCGACGCCGCGCGCAACCGGGCCCGGCTGCTGGAGGCCGCCGCCCGGCTGGTCGCCGAGCACGGCGCGGCCGGCGTCACGATGGAGGCGGTGGCCGCGGCGGCCTCGGTGGGCAAGGGCACGGTCTTCCGCCGCTTCGGCGACCGCACCGGCCTGCTCATGGCGCTCCTCGACCACTCCGAGAAGAAGTTCCAGGCCGCGCTCCTGACCGGCCCGCCGCCTCTGGGGCCCGGGGCGCCGCCCGTCGAGCGGCTGCGCGCCTTCGGCTGCGCGATGCTGCGCCGTTCCATCGACGAACTGGAGCTGCAACTGGCCGCCGAGCCGAGCGCGGAACGCCGCTACACCTCCGCACCGCGCCGCTTCCTGCGCGGCCACGTCGCCCTGCTGCTGCGCCAGGCGGCCCCGGACGGGGACAGCGAGCTCCTCTCCCACACGCTGATGGCGTACCTCGACGCCGCCCTGGTCCACCACCTCACCGAGCAGTGCGGGGTGCCTCCGGAGCGGCTGCGGGCGGGCTGGATGGACCTGGTCGCACGCGTGACCCGCACCGAACACCCGGCCTGACCCGCGGCCACCGTGCCCACGTGCCCACAGGCCGGACTTCGTCCGGTCCGGACGGCGTCGCCCCGCCCGCCGCACCGCACCCGGCTTCTGCCAGGATGCCGTACGTCATGGTGCAGATACCGAAACCGCCCGCTCCCGCGGCCCTCGCACCGCGCTCCGTGCCCACGAGTGCCGATGTGGCCCGCCTGGCCGGCGTCTCGCGCGCGACCGTCTCCTACGTCCTCAACAACGCCGGTGCCGTCCGGATCAGCGAGCCCACCCGCCGCCGCGTCCACGAGGCCGCCAGGGAACTCGGATACGTCCCGCACGCCGCGGCCCGCTCCCTGCGCGCCGGACACAGCCGCACGGTCCTGATGCCCGCGCCGTCCTTCCCCGCCGGGCCGCTCTACCGCCGGTTCCTCGACGAACTCCACCGGGCCCTCGGCCGCCTCGACTACACCGTCGTCCAGTACGGCACCGCCGGCCTGTACGACGACGAGGCCGCCCGCGCCTGGGCCGAACTGCGCCCGGTCGCCGTCCTCGTCCCCGGAGCGGGTCTCGGCCCGTGCGGCGTGGAGGTCCTCAAACGCTCGGGCGCCCGTGCGGTCGTCACCCTCGGCCCCGAGGCCGTCGAGGGAGCGCACGCCCTGCTCATGGACCACGAGACCGTCGGCCACAGCGCCACCCGTCACCTCTACGACCGCGGGCGCCGCCGGATCGGCGTCGTGATGCCCGCGGAGGGCGGGCTGGAGGTCTTCTCCGCGCCGCGCCTGGCCGGCGCCCGACGCGCCGTGCGCGACACCGACGCCACCGTCACCGAACTGCCCCTCGCCTACGAGGAGCGGGACGCCGCCCGGCTGGCCGCCCGCTGGCGCTCGCTCGGTCTGGACGCCGTGTACGCGTACAACGACGAGTACGCGATGCTGCTGATGCGGGCCCTCCGGGACGAGGGCCTCGGCATCCCCGGCGACGCCGCCGTGATCGGCGCCGACGACCTGATGCTGGGACGCCTGCTGCGGCCCCGGCTGAGCACCGTCCACCTGGAACTGCCCTCCGGCCGCGACCTGGCCGCCCTCGTCGACCGCGCGGTCCACGACCCCGCCGCCGCGCCCGAGCGCCACAGTGTGCTGGGCGCGGCGGTGGTGCACCGCGAGTCGAGCTGACCGGCGGCCGGCTCCGCTCCGCCGCTACCGGCCGCTACCGGCCGTCCTGCCCGGCCTGGCCCTCGGCCTGCGCCTGCTGCTCGGCGACCGACTTGCGAACCTCGTCCATGTCGAGCTTCCGGGCCTGGTCGATGACGTCCGTCAGGGCCTCCTCGGGCAGCGCGCCCGGCTGGGCGAACACGGCCACCTGGTCCCGGACGATCATCAGCGTCGGAATCGACTGGATACCGAAGGCCTGCGCGAGCTCCTGCTGCGCCTCGGTGTCCACCTTGCCGAACACGAGGTCGGGGTTGGCCTCGGCCGCCTTCTCGTAGACCGGGGCGAACTGACGGCACGGACCGCACCACGACGCCCAGAAGTCGATCAGTACGAACTCGTTGTCCGTGACCGTCTGGTCGAAGTTCTCCTTGGTGAGTTCCACGGTGCTGGTCATGAGGTGATCACTCTTCCTGGTTACGGGTGCGAGGCCGTCGGCACAACACTGCCGGCCTGGTGGGTATTCCGCGCACGTACCCATGTGGCCACGTCGCACACCACCCACCAGACTGGCCCCATGACGCAATCGGATTCCATCGCGTACGACGTCGTCGTGATCGGCGCGGGCCCCGTGGGGGAGAACGTCGCCGACCGCACCCGCGCGGCCGGGCTGTCCACCGCGATCGTGGAGAGCGAACTGGTCGGCGGTGAGTGCTCCTACTGGGCGTGCATGCCCAGCAAGGCACTGCTGCGCCCGGTCCTCGCCCGCGCGGACGCCCGGCGCCTGCCCGGTCTGAGCCAGTCGGCGGGGGACCCGCTCGACGCGGCGGCGGTCCTCGCCCGCCGCGACGAGTTCACCTCCCACTGGAAGGACGACGGCCAGGTCCAGTGGGTGGAGGGCATCGAGGTCGGCCTGTACCGCGGGCAGGGACGGCTCGCCGGGCCGCGCACGGTCGAGGTGGCCGCGCCCGACGGCACCCGCCGGGTGCTGACCGCCCGGCACGCCGTCGCCGTCTGCACCGGCAGCGGCGCCGCCCTGCCCGGCCTGCCCGGACTCGCCGAGGTACGCCCCTGGACCAGTCGCGAGGCCACCAGCGCCAAGAGCGCGCCCGGCCGGCTGATCGTGGTCGGCGGCGGAGTCGTCGCCGTCGAGATGGCCACCGCCTGGCAGGCCCTCGGCTCCCGGGTGA
This sequence comes from Streptomyces sp. NPDC017225, assembly GCF_044331465.1. Taxonomy (NCBI): domain Bacteria; kingdom Bacillati; phylum Actinomycetota; class Actinomycetes; order Kitasatosporales; family Streptomycetaceae; genus Streptomyces; species Streptomyces sp. NPDC017225. The sequence goes on from NZ_JBIRNE010000001.1 coordinate 275,915, forward strand.
CCCTCCTGGTGCGCGGTGACGGGGGCCTGCTCACCCGTATGGAGCCGTTCGCCGGCGAACTGGTCGCCGAGGCGCTCACCGACGCCGGCGTCGACCTGCGCACCGGCACCTCCGTCGAGTCCGTGACCCGGGAGGGCGGCACGGTCGTCGCCGTCACCGACACCGGCGACCGCGTCGAGGCCGACGAGATCCTCTTCGCCACCGGCCGCGTTCCCCGTACCGACGACATCGGTCTGGACACCGTGGGACTGGAACCTGGCTCCTGGCTCACCGTCGACGACAGCCTCCGGGTCGAGGGCCACGACTGGCTCTACGCCGTCGGCGACGTCAACCACCGTGCCCTCCTCACCCACCAGGGCAAGTACCAGGCACGCGTCGCGGGCGCCGCCATCGCCGCCCGCGCCTGTGGCGTGCCGGAGCTGGACTCCGGCCCGTGGGGCGCGCACGCCGCGACCGCCGACCACGACGCCGTCCCCCAGGTGGTGTTCACCGATCCCGAGGCGGCGTCCGTCGGCCTGACCCTGGCCGAGGCCGAGCAGGCCGGCCACCGCGTCCGCGCCGTCGACGTCGACCTCGCGACGGTGGCCGGCGCGAGCCTGTACGGCGACGGTTACAAGGGGCGCGCCCGCATGGTCGTCGACCTGGAGGACGAGATCGTCCGCGGTGTCACCTTCGTCGGCCCCGGCGTCGGCGAGATGATCCACTCCGCGACCGTCGCCGTCGCCGGCCAGGTCCCGATCAGCCGCCTGTGGCACGCGGTCCCGTCGTACCCGACGATCAGCGAGGTATGGCTGCGGCTGCTGGAGGCGTACCGGGACAACTGACGGTCCACACGGCACAGTTGGTCATGCCGCTGCCGCTGCGGGCGGTCGTGTCGCAGGGGCGGCACGGGTGACCGCGGCGGCACCCCGCGACGCCGGGCTGCGCTCACGGGCCCCCGCGGCCGATCAGGCCGCCGATCCCGCCGATCCCGCCGCCCCGGCCGATCCCGGCAGCCCGAACCCCAGCGCCGCCGCCGCCCGCTCCGGCGTCGCCTGCCCCCACAACTCCACCATCGCCCGGTTCGACGCCAGCGACCGCGGCTCGGCCCGGTCCAGATACAGCATGCCGTCGAGATGATCCGTCTCGTGCTGCACGATCCGGGCCGGCCAGCCCGTGAACACCTCGTCCACCGCCCGCCCGTGCTCGTCCCGCGCCAGCAGCCGCACCTCGGCGTGCCGCGCCACCACCGCCTGCCAGCCCGGCACGCTCAGACAGCCCTCGTAGAACGCGGCGCGGGCGGTGCCGACGGGCTCGTACGACGGATTGACCAGCACGCGGAACGGCTGTGGCACCCGCCCCCGCGCCATCCGCACCTCCTCCGGTACCGGCGCCGGGTCCTCGATGACCGCGATCCTGAGCCCGATACCCACCTGCGGCGCGGCCAGTCCGACACCCGGCGCCGCGTGCATGGTGAGACGCAGCGCCTCGGTGAACCGCGCCAGCAGCGATGGCTCCAACTGCCCGTCGAAGGGCTCGGCCACGCGCCGCAGCACCGGCTCACCGGCCGCGACGATCGGCAACGGGCCGCCGACGGCGAGCAGTTCCTCGACCCGTTCGGCAAGAGGCGTGCGATCACTCGGAGTTCCCATCGCGCCAGGATGCCACGGCACACGCCACCCACCACACCGCCGCTGTGACGCACGCCACTGTGAAGGCCGGGAACCCGGCGCGCCTCCGCCCCGACCACTGGGAGCACCCGCCCCCACGACGCCCCCGGAGCGCCCACCGATGACCACCACCTCCGCAGCCCCCACGGACGGGGCCCCAGGACCGTCCACCCCGCCGCCCCCATCCCGCAGATGGTCCACGCTGCGCCCGCTCGTCCTGCGCCTGCACTTCTACGCCGGGCTGTTCGTGGCCCCCTTCCTGCTGGTCGCGGCGGCCACCGGCTTCCTCTACGCCGCCTCGTTCCAGGCAGAGAAGATGGTCTACGCCCACGAACTGACCGTTCCCGACGTGGGCGAGAGCAAGCTGCCGGTCTCCGAGCAGGTCGCGGCCGCCCGGCAGGCCCACCCCGAGGGCACGGTGTCGGCCGTACGCCCCTCGCCCGAGGCGGACGCGACCACCAGGGTGATGCTGTCCGGCGTCGAGGGCGTCGACCAGGGCCACACGCTGGCGGTCTTCGTCGACCCGTACACCGCGAAGGTGCGCGGCGCCCTCGAACAGTACGGCTCGTCCGGCGCACTGCCGCTGCGCACCTGGATCGACGAGTTCCACCGCGACCTGCACCTCGGTGACCCGGGTCGCCTGTACAGCGAGTTCGCCGCCAGCTGGCTGTGGGTGATCGCGGGCGGCGGCCTGGTGCTGTGGTTCTCCCGCCGCAGGGCGAGGCGCAAGCTGCGCGGCACCAAGGGCCGACGCCGCACCCTTGGCCTGCACGGCACGGTCGGTGCCTGGGCCGCGGCCGGATTCGTCTTCCTCTCGGCCACCGGACTGACCTGGTCCACGTACGCCGGGGCGAACATCGAGGACCTGCGCGTCTCGCTCGGCCAGACCACCCCGTCGGTGTCGGCGTCCGCGGCGGGCGGTGAGCACGCCGGTCACGGCGCGGCGGCCGGCGCCGGCGGGGACGCCGGGCACGGGGTCGGCCTCGACAAGGTCCTGTCCGCCGCGCGCGCCGAGGGCCTGGGCGACCCCGTGGAGATCGTCCCGCCCGCCGACGCGTCCTCCGCCTACGTTGTCCAGCAGGTACAGCGCAGCTGGCCCGAGAAGCAGGACTCGGTCGCCGTGGACCCGGCCACCGGCGAGGTGACCGACGTGCTCCGCTTCGCCGACTACCCGGTGCTCGCCAAGCTCAGCCGCTGGGGGATCGACCTGCACACCGGCAGCCTGTTCGGCCTGCCCAACCAGATCGCCCTGATGCTGCTGGCGGCCTCCCTGATCCTGCTCATCGTCTGGGGCTACCGCATGTGGTGGCAGCGCGGCCGGGACTCCGCCTTCGGCCGCCCGATCCCACGCGGCGCCTGGCAGCAGGTGCCGCCGGTGCTCCTCGTCCCGCTCGCGGCGGCCGTCGCCGTCCTCGGCTACTTCGTGCCGCTGCTCGGCATCCCCCTGGCCGTGTTCGTCGCGGTCGACGTCGCGCTCGGTGAGATCGCCCACCGGCGGGGCCGGCGGACGTACGCGGGCGGGACGACGGCGGGACGGTGAGTCGTACCGGCGGAGCGGTGAGTACGGCATCGCACCCACCGCTCCGCCGGACTCGCCGCTCCTTCGCATCCTTCGCACGTCGCCGGTCAGCGGTCGGCGAAGTCCCCCGCCAACGCGGCGGCGATCCGCAGCTGCGCGTCGGCCTCCTCCTGCCGCCCCTGCCGTTCGAGCGTGCGTCCCAGCATCAGCCGGGCGTACTGCTCGACGGGGTCGCGCTCGACGACGACCCGCAGCTCGGCCTCCGCACGCCGCAGTTGGGCCGAGTGGTAGTAGGCGCGCGCCAGCAGCAGCCGCGGTCCGGTCTGCTCGGGCACCTCCCCGACCAGCCCGCTCAGGACCCGAGCCGCGGCGGCGTAGTCCTTGGCGTCGAAGAACATCCGCGCGCGCTCCCAGCGCTCCGCCGGCGTTCCGTGGTCGTAGTACGTCGTGTTCACTCGTGACCTCCTTCGGCGTACTGCAACCACCCGGCATGGTTGAACATTCCACCACCTGGACTCCGCCACCGGGGGATGTTTCCGCCCGGGCCGCGGTGACGGCCGCAGGACGGTCTGACGCGGAGGGCCGACCGGCGTTAGGTTGGGCGGCATGAGCAACCTTGACCGCGACGCGGTTCCCAGCCTGTGCGGCGGCCGCGGCTTCGTGGTGGCGGAGCCGGTGCGGGAACTCCTCAGCCCTCGTCACGTCAAGCTCGGCGAGTCCACAGAGGTCCGCCGGCTGCTGCCCAACCTGGGCCGGCGCATGATCGGCGCGTGGTGCTTCGTCGACCACTACGGTCCCGACGACATCGCGGACGAGCCCGGCATGCAGGTCCCGCCGCATCCGCACATGGGCCTGCAGACGGTCAGCTGGCTGCACGAGGGCGAGGTACTGCACCGCGACTCCACCGGCAGTCTGCAGACCATCCGCCCACGCCAGCTGGGCCTGATGACCTCCGGCCACGCGATCAGCCACTCCGAGGAGAGCCCGCGCTCGCACGCCCGCCACCTGCACGGCGCGCAGCTGTGGGTCGCTCTCCCGGACGCCCACCGCCACACCGACCCGCACTTCGAGTTCCACGCCGAACCGCCTCGTGTCACGGCGCCCGGCCTGACGGCCACCCTGCTCCTCGGCACCCTCGACGGCACCACCTCGCCCGGCACGACGTACACACCCATCGTCGGAGCCGACCTGACCCTCGCGGACGGCACGGACGTACGCCTCCCGCTGGAGCGGGACTTCGAGTACGCCGTCCTGTCCATGGCCGGCGAGGCCCACGTCGACGGTGTGCCGCTGGTACCGGGTTCGATGCTCTACCTCGGCTGCGGCCGCGACGAACTCCCCCTGCGCGCCGACTCGGCCGCGAGCCTGATGCTCCTGGGCGGCGAGCCGTTCGAGGAGGAGCTGCTCATGTTCTGGAACTGGATCGGGCGCTCCCAGGAGGAGATCGTCCAGGCCCGCCAAGACTGGATGGAAGGAACACGGTTCGGGGAGGTGAAGGGGTACGACGGTGTGCCGTTGCCTGCCCCCATGCTGCCTCCTGTGCCGCTGAAGCCGCGCGGAAGGGTTCGCTGACCAGGCTGACCAGGGGGAATGGCTCACGGGCCGGTGACGGCCGGTCAGTCGGCCCTGGGACTGGTCGGGCTCGGTGTGGCGGCTTTCCCCGACGTGCCCGCCGCGCCACTGGCCGGGAAGACGGTCATCGACACGTGCAACTACGGCCCCGAGCGTGACGGGCACATCGCCGAGCTCGACAGCGAGTCGCTCACCTCGAGCGAGCTGCTGCTGCGTCACCTACCGGACGCCGTGCTCGTGAAAGCGTTCAACAACATCTTCTTCAAGCATCTGCTGTCCCTCGGCCGCCCCGCGGGGGCGGCCGACCGTTCCTGCCCGCCGATCGCCGGGGACTTCGCGCGGGCGAAGGCGGCGGTGACCGAATTCCTCGAGTCCGTCGGATACGGCGTGGTGGACGCGGGACCGCTGGCCGACAGCTGGCGGCAGGCGACGGACACGCCGGTGTGGGGGACCCCTACGGCCGACCTCGAACGAGAAGGGCCGGCCGGCCGGCGAGGATGCCATCCGCGCGGCACTCGCCACCGCGACGCGGTAACCGCCGGCTCGTGGTGCGCCGCCGCTTCGCCGCCGGCTCAGCTCCGCCGGCTCGTCGCGCCGCAGCCGCTTCGTCACCCTCGTTCACATGCCGGGCTTCTTCCGCGATCCCGGCAGTCCGTGGCAGCGCGGGTCGAACGAGAACACCAACTGCCTGCTACGGCAGTACTGAACAGCCGACCACGAAAGGCGCTCGGCCGGGAAACCCGGCCGAGCGCCTCGCTGAGCTCCTGGCCGCAGCCAGTTGGCCCACTTGTGTTGCGACGACGCCGGAACTCGTGTGCGCGTGGACCTTGTCACCAGCCGAGGGCGAGGCCCGCCTCGACGCCTTCCGATGGCTCCACCGCTACGGCATACGAACCGGCAACGGCTCGTCGGCGCCCTGCCCAGCCGCTGCCGGCAGTTCGATGACGCTTCGCCGCGATGACCGCGCTGGCGAGTCCTTCCGGTGATCCGTCAACCGATCGCGTGGACGGGAAGTTCGGTGATGCCGAGGGCGAAGTCCCAGTTCCCCACCCCGTGGTTGGCGAGGCCCACCGTGACCACGCCCGCTCCTTCCAGCCAGTGCGCCATTCTCAGGCCGCCGACGTCCAGCGGCCGCAGCCCGAGGCTCTCGATGAACGCCTCCACACTCGCCTTGGCCCGCGCGTCATCGCCGGCGACGAAGACGTCGGGCCGGCCCTTCTCCAGGACATGACGGAAGACGGTGTTGAACGCCTTCACCACGCTCGCGCCGGCCGGGGCCGCCTTGGCCACTTCCTGCGCGATCGACGTCTCCTCGCGGTGGGTCAGCCCGTCGAACGTGGAATTGAAGGGATTGCTGATGTCGACGATGACCTTGCCCGCGAGAGCGTCTCCGTACTGGGCGATCGCGGGCACGACACCGTCGTGCAACAGGGCCACGATGACGATGTCCCCGGCCGGGGCGGTACCCCATTCTCCCGTCGTGGCGCCGCCGCCGAGAGCCTTGGCCAGGTCGGCGGCCTTGGACTGGTCGCGGCCCATGACCTCGACGGTGTTGCCGCCCGCCGTCGCCCGCGCGCCGATGGTGCGGGCCATGTTCCCGGTGCCGATGATGCTGATGCCGCTCATGAGAGGTCCTGTCCTGGTCGTGTGTCGTCCGGTTCAGATGGCGGTGGTGCCGCCGTCGGTGACGAGTTCCATGCCGTTGACGTAGCTGGAGTCGTCGGAGGCGAGGAAGAGGGCGGCGGTGGCGATCTCGTCGGGGCGGCCCATCCGGCCGCGCGGGATGAGGGACTCGAACTGCCGCTTGGTGGCCTCGTCGAAGAGTTCTTCCTGCTTGGCGGTGGCGACCTGTCCGGGGGTCAGGACGTTGACGCGGATGCGGCGGTCCTTGAGCTCGTTGAGCCAGACGCGGGCCCATGCCTGCTGGACGGCCTTGCTGCCGGCGTAGACGCTCCAGCCGGGGAAGGCGCCGAGGGAGGCGTTGGAGCCGGTCATGAGGATGGAGCCGCCGTCGTTGAAGAGCGGGAGTGCCTTCTGGACGGTGAACAGGGTGCCGCGGGCGTTGAGGTGGAACGCGGCGTCGAAGTGGGCCTCGGTGATCTCGCCGAGCGGGGCGGGCTCGCCCCCTCCGGCGCTGGCCCACAGCACGTCGAGGCTGCCCTTCTCCCGCTTGACGGTGTCGTACAGGCGGTCCAGGTCGTCCAGGTCGGCGGCGTCGCCCTGGACGCCGGTGACGTTGCGGCCGATCTGCTTCACGGCCTCGTCCAGGGCGTCCTGGCGGCGGCCGGTGAGGAAGACGTGCGCTCCCTCGTCGACGAACAGCTTGGCACCGGCCAGCGCCATGCCGGTGGTGCCGCCGGTGATGACCGCGACCTTGCCGTCGAGCTTTCCCATAGTCATTCCCTTGGGTCGTGGTGCCGTGTGCACCTGGTGCGACAGCATTAAGTACACCGTTCTGTGTGCTTACCGTACGGGGCGGGTGGCCGGGGCGCAAGCTATGTACACCGGTCGTTACCTGGCTGCGGTACGATGGCCTCATGACGGAGTTGGAGAAAGGCCCCACGGGTCGCCGCCGCGGCCGGGGCGCACGTGAGCGCATCCTCGGCGCGTCCCAGCAGCTGTTCCGCGAGCAGGGCATCAACGGCACCGGCATGGACCAGCTCTGCGCGGCGGCCCAGGTGTCCAAGCGCACCGCCTACCAGCACTTCACCGGCAAGGACGAACTCGTCGCCGAGTACCTGCGCCGGTTCGACCCCGCAGTTCTGTCCGGCGTGTTCGACCGCACCGACCTCACACCCCGTGAACGGCTCCTCGCCGCCTTCGACATCCCCCCCACCACCCCCCTGTGCCCCTACATCGCCGCCGCCGTCGAACTCCACGACCCCGAGCACCCCGCATCGCAGTACGCGCGCGACTACAAGAAGGCCGTCGCCGCCCGGCTCGCCGACACCGCCCGCGAAGCCGGCGCCGCCGACCCCGAACGGCTCGGCGAGCAGCTCGCGCTGCTCATCGACGGCGCCGCGGCACGCACCCGGGTCCTCAACGCCGACGCCTTCCCCACCGCCGCCGCCATCGCCGCCGTCCTCATCGACAACGCCATCCCCGCCACGGCCGGCGATGACCGGCGACGGGAGGAAGTGCCGAGTTGACCCGGCACTGAGCGGCCGGGCTGGTGGCGCGGCCGCGCCCGCCGGTACGCCACACCAGCCGCCCGGCGGCCGGCCCGGACCGCCGGTTTCCACAGGGAAGAGAGCGGGTCCGCGTGGTGAAGTGCGGGCCGCTCCGACGACTCCGACACCAGGGAGAGCTGCTTCCGATGACCGCACAGCCCGCACGCCCGGAGCGCGGTGGTCCCGAGACCGCCTCGGTCACGGATGTCTCGCCGTTCAAGCCCTCTCTCGTCAAAGCGGTCTTCAGGGACGTGACCCCGATGCACGTCTCCCGGTCGGCCGCGTGGGCCGCCGCGTCGGTGACGCGGACAGTGCTGACGGAGATCATCGACGGCGCGAGGAGAGCGGCGGCGGAGGAGGCCCGGAGGAAGCTGGTTCCCGGGGACCTTCTCTCGGCGATCGACCGGAACGTCGAGCTGGAGGTGGGGGACAAGTGGTACGTCCACAGCCCGACGTTTCGAGGCCTGACCGGTGTCGCGTGCGACGCCGAGGGTGCCGGTGTGCCTTCTCGCAGGCGCGGCAGGTCGCGCAAACCGAGTGCCGTGGTCGGCGCCCACAGGTTCGAGGCCGGGGTCAGGAAGCTGCTGCGGAGCCAGGGGGCGACGGCCGTCCCGACGCTGGTCCGCGATCTGGACGGAATCGCGAGCGTGTTCCTGACGGACCTCGCCCGGGACGCGGCCATGGTCGTCCGAGAGGGCGGGGTCCGGCGTTTCGGTACGGTCACCCTGGTGATGCCGGGCGAACCGGCCCCGCCCCCGCCCCCGTTCCTCGAGGATTCCCTGCGGGACCCGTCCGCCCGCACGGGGGACGGGCGGACCATCGGCCGGGATGACATCCTGGCCGCCACCACGATCCAGTTGTTCGGCGGCGACCTCAGGCAGCGAGCCCTCACCGAAGCACGCGAGGCGACACGGAACACCTCGGCCGGCTGAGCGGGTGCGGCCGGCATCGCCGCCTGCGCCCTCGTCTGCCATCGCGGACTTGATCCTTGTCGCTGTCGTCGAGCACAAGCCGCTTCTCGTTCACGAGGACATCCGGGTCCGCCTGGAACGGGACTGCGTAAAGCGTGAACTCCGTCCGTCGCTGCCCGTGTGGGCCCCTGACAGCGTCACGCCCGTCACGCCCGTCACGCCCGTCATGCCCATCACCTGTCCCACGTGCGACCCGCGCACGATGGTCCGGGAGGGGCAGCGGGTGGGCGGCCGGATGCCGGTACTATCAGCGCTTTCAACGGGGGCGGGATGCGAACGGCAGGGCGGGGCGGCGTGGGGCAGAAGTGCGCGCTGACCTCGGACGGGGACGACAGCGACTTCTGGGGCTTCGCTCACGAGGCCCAGGGGTTGTTCACGCCGTCGAATGAGGAAGGCGTGCGCCGAGTACGCCTCGCGGGTTGCCTCCCGCGAGGAAGCCTGCTGAAGAGCGTGGACCACGTCGGCAGTCGTCGTGCCGTGGCGGGAAACGCCTGGTTCGAGCTCCTCGACCGTGACGGTGCCACCATGGGGTCCTACTTCGTCAACGATGTCACCGTCGTCGACGTCGAGTCCTCCGCCCACACCGCCGGCCTCCTCGACCTCACGGTGACGCTGTGGTGTGAGGACGCCCTGGCCGGAGCGGAGCAGATGTGGGACCTGATCCGTACGGGACAGCTGAACCGCACCGGCATGTGGCGCGAACTCGCACCCGGGGACAGACGAGCATGGCTGTCGGTGGCGCTGTGGTCCCAGAAGTACCGACGTCAGGGCAAGCCCGACGCTCCGACAGGCCAGGTGTTCACCTTGGACGGCCGACACATCGTTGACAGGGACACCTTCTACTGCGCGATCGGTGAGGCCGTCAACGGGCCCGGCGGATACTTCGGCTGGAACCTCGATGCTCTGGACGACTGCCTGCGCGGCGGCTGGGGCGCCACCACGCCGTTCACCGTGCACTGGCTTGCCTCGACCGGGACCAGGGCGGGACCGGTCGAGCCCGTGCACGTCGGTGACGGCGAGATCGCGCTGTTCGACCTGCTCCTGGAGATCTTCGAGGAACGGGGCGTGAGCGTCATCCTTCGGTGACGGCTCGTCGCTCGTAGGCGTCGGTCCGGGAGAAGCGTGCCGTTCAGTGGCGTTCGTGACGACTGATCGGCATCAGCTGCCCTGCCGGTCGCCGGGGCGGAAGGCGGCAGGCCGTTGAGCGGACGAGCGTTTCATGAGCGAACATCTGTGAAACGCCGCCCCGTCGGCGTTCGGCGGGCCCGTGGCGGATCAACGCCCGGGGTGCCGCATCGCCTGCTCGCGAAGGGCGTGAACGAGCGTCGTGACATGGGGCCGGTCACGGCCGCTGATGGTGGCGACGCCGATGTGCCGGACCGGCCCCGGCGACGTGACCGGGACGGTGCTCAGACCCGGGATCTCGGGTGCGAGTGCGATGGAGGGGATCAGGGAGATTCCCATGCCCGCGGCGACGAGGGAGCGGGCGAAGAAGTAGTCGGTGGTGGTCCCGCGGATCGCCGGATCGAAGCCGGCCCGCTCGGCGAAGCGGCGCAGGTACGCCTCGGTCTTCAGGCAGCCGAGCACCCACGGCTCGGCTGCCAGCTCGGTGAGGTCGAGCGCGTCGTGGTCGGCGAGCCGGTGCCCCCGCGGCAGGACGACGTGCAGGGGGTCTTCCAGGAGCGGCGTCCACTCCAGGCCGGAGCCGGCGCCCGGCCCGACGGGGAGCGGGCCGTCGAAGTGGTAGGCGAGGGCGAGGTCCACGGCGCCTTGACGGACGAGTGGAAGGGTGTCCTCGGGCTCGCCCTCCCTGACGTGGAGAACCGTGCGGGGATGGGCTGCCATGAGCTGGGCGAGAGCGGCGGGCAGCAGGAGCCTGCCGCCGCTGGTGAACGTGGCGGCGGTGAGCTGGGTGCGGCCGGTCCTGAGCTCGGCGACCCGCTGTTGTGCGTGCTCGAGCTCCGCGGCGACGGATTCGGCGGCGCCGACCATGATGCGGCCGGCCTGCGTGAGTGTGACGCCTCGGGTGCTGCGTGCGACGACCTGGGCACCGAGGCCGCGTTCCAGGGCCGCCACCTGCTGGGAGACGGCCGAGGGGGTGAGGCGGAGAGCCGAGGCCGCCCGGTTGAAGCTGCCGTGCTCCGCCACCGCCCGCAGGACGCGGAGCCGCTGCACATCGATCAACAGTTTTCCTTAATGCGTACCCAGTAGGTCAGGACTTCTGCTGTTGACGATAGGTCTCCACGATGGGGGCATGCAAAGGATCTGCGTCATCGGCGGAAGCCGGTACTTCGGAAAGCTACTGGTGCGGCGCCTGCGGGCCGCGGGACACCAGGTCACTGTGATCAACCGCGGCTCCACCCCGCCGCCCGACGGCGTCGAGCACCTCGTCGTCGACCGCGACGACGAGGCCGCCCTGACGGCCGCGCTCGGCGTCCGCACCTTCGACGTCGTGGTGGACCAGGTCTGCTACACCCCGGTACAGGCCGCTGTCGCCGCCCGCGCCTTCGCCGGCCGCACCCGGCGCTACGTCATGACCTCCACGATCGAGGTCTACGACCCCGCGACCGCCGCCCTGCCGGCCGTGCCCTCGGGGACGCCCGTGTCGGAGGAGAGCGTGGACCCGGCCACCTGGCAGGTGGCCATGGACCTGCCCTGGCACGAGGACGCCTACCTGGAGGCGCACTACGCCGAGGGCAAGCGGCAGGCCGAGGCCGTCTTCGCCCAGGCCGGCAGTTTCGCCTTCGTCACCGTGCGCAGCGCCCATGTGCTCGGCGGCGGCGCGCGGGAATTCACCGGCAGGCTGGCGCACTACGCCGGGCGCGTCGCCCGGGGCGAGGAGATCACGGTGCACGCGAAGGCGCTGCCCACGGTCTTCATCCACTACGAGGAACTGGCGGACCTGCTGTCGTGGGCGACCGCAGCCGACTTCACCGGCCCGGTCAACGCCTGCTCCGACGGCCCGCTCGACGTGCACGGCCTCGCCGACATCGTCGCCGCGCAGGCCGGCCGGGCGGCCGTCTACCGGACCGTCCCAGAGCGCGTCGCAGCGGGCGACGAGGTTTCGCCGTTCTCCTTCGACCGCCACTACGCCATGAGCAACGCCCGTGCGAAGGCACTGGGTTTCTCCTTCTCCCGCACCACCGACTGGCTGCCCGGCGCCGCAGCCGAAGCCCTCGCCGTAGCCGCCGCCCCCACCGACTGAGGAACAAGGCCACCATGGAGTACCGCACCATCGCCCGCACCGCCGTCAGCGCCATCGGCCTGGGCGCCATGCCGCTGTCCATCGAGCACCGCCCGGACGAGACGCGGGCCATCGCCACCGTCCACGCCGCCCTCGACGCCGGTGTCACCCTGGTCGACACCGCCGACAGCTACCACTGGCACGCCGACGAGGCGGGCCACAACGAGCTGTTGATCGCCCGCGCCCTGGCCCGCTACGGCGGCGACACCTCCCATGTCCTGGTGGCCACCAAGGGCGGCCGCGGCCGCCCCGGCGACGGCAGCTGGACCGTCACCGCCACCCCCGCCCACCTCAAGCAAGCCGCTGAAGCCTCCGCCAAGCGCCTGGGCGTCGACGCGATCGGCGAGTCACACGCACAGCCATGCGCAGACGTATGCCATCGACCTGAAGTACGTGCCCGGGGTGGGCGGTGGCTACGAAGAAGCCACGCCGCAGGCTCCGCCCTTCCGCTGGCTCTGGCCGGTCGCCCGGAGCCCTCGGCTCCACCCCACCCACGGGCGGCCGGTGCTCGCCCCCGCCGACGGTGTCGTGGTCGCGGTGGGACGACGACAGCGGGACCATCTCTCGCGTATGTCGTTGCCCGCCTTCCTCTTCCTCTACCCGGAGGGTTTCGTCCGCGGTCTCGGCCGGCCGAGCCACCTGTCGGGCAACCACGTCGTCCTGGACCTCGGCGACGGCGGGCCAGGAGATCGCAGAGTGCGGCAACTCCGGCAACTCGTCCGAGCCGCACCTGCACTTCCAGCTCATGGACGGCCCCGACGTGATGACGGCCCGAGGTGTGCCGTTCGCGTGGCGCTACCGCGACGACGACGGCGTCGAACACGTGGGGGTGCCCGAGGACACCAGGCACTGCGTTCCCGTCGCGCCCCTGCCGGACCGTTCCGTGCGACCGGCGCGGGTCACGCGGAACGGTGTCCGCGGCCGGCTTGCCACCGAGTCTTCGGAGCCGGCTTCACTCAGCGGCGCCGCCGCCCGAGTACGAACGCGACCGGGACGAGCACGGCGGCTACGGTGATCAGGGCGAGCGGAGCGATGTCGGTCAGGGCAGTGAGCGCGAGGCCGGCTGACGCCGCTCTGTCGCCCAGGTCGCCGGCGCTCTCGGGAGTGACCGCGAAGGTGAAGGCGGACACCGGCATGAGCGGGGTCTGGGCACCGGCCACGGAGGTGGTCGCCACGACCTTCCTGCTCACGGTCTGGTCGATGGCGATGCCGGTCCGCTGGTCGACGTAGGCGACCAGGGTGGACTGACCCAGGTAACCGAGCGGCACGGGATCGGGCAGGGCGGACAGCGCCGCGGGCGTGAAGCGGGCTTCGGCCGTGGGGTCGAGCCCGGGCACCAGGCTCGCGACGAGCTTCTTCGGCAGGGCGGACGGGAGCGGTTCGAGCGTCTCCGGGTCCTTGACGGGCGCGGAGACCTTGATCTCGTAGACGTTCACCGCACGGCCCTCCCGCTGGCCGGTCCCGGTGTAGCGGACCGGCACGATCGAACGGGTCGTCGCGTCGTAGTACGTGTAGGAGTCGTCCTGCGCGGCGTCCGGGGGGAACGCCGCGCTCAGCGCGCCCCGCGAGGGCTCCACCGGTGTCGAATCCGGTGATGACGCGCCCTTCCTGCTCTCCCGGTCGATGGCGTACGTCTTCGAGCTGGGCAGGGACTGCTCGCCGGCGTGGACCGTCATCACGTCCTCCAGCACGGCCGTGTCACCGTGTGTGGACGTGACCCGCACCCGACGGTCCACGGTGATGGGGACGCCGGACCGGAGTGCGTGCGCGGTGTCCCCCGCCTGCAGGGCCTTGCTGTCCAGCATGGTCGCCTCGCCCGCGTAGTGCACCGTCTGGTCGGTGTCACCGGGCAGCTTCGTCGCGTTCGGGGCGACGACGAGGCGAAGGACTGCCGCGGCGGTGGCCAGGAGCACGGCCACGGTGATGAGCACGATCGTCGGACGACGAGCGGACACGACGTCCTCCCCTCATGTGTCGGTCACATGTTTTCGGAGCCGGCTCTGATCGCCTCGCGGATACGGGGATAGGTGCCGCAGCGGCAGATGTTGCGGATGCCGTCCAGGTCGGCCTCGGTGATCGTGCGGCCCTCCTCCTCGACCCGGCGGACCAGGGCGACGGCGGCCATGATCTGGCCGGGCTGGCAGTAGCCGCACTGGGCCACGTCGTGGTCGAGCCACGCCTCCTGCATCGGGTGCAGGTCCGCGCCCACGGTGGCCGCGAGCCCTTCGATGGTGGTGACCTCGTCGGACGGCCGCAGGTCCTTCACCGGGATCGCGCAGGGGTTGGCCGCCCTGCCGTTGAGGTGGCTCGTACAGGCCTTGCAGACGTTGATGCCGCAGCCGTACTTGGGTCCGGTGACGCCGAGGATGTCGCGCAGGACCCACAGCAGCCGCTCGTCGTCCAGGGCGTCGACGGTGACCTGTTCGCCGTTGAGGCGGAATGTGTGCTTGGGCACGGGAACTCCCGGATGCGTCGGGGGACTTCAGCGGACGTGGTCCAGACCGTCGGTGGGGGACGCGGGGACGGGCGGGACGGTGGGTTTCGGCTCGAAGGAGAGGGTGCCGTGGTTGACGGGGAAGACCGTGGGCATGGTGCCGGTGGCGCGGCCGTACGCGCAGGCGACCGCGGCCATCGAGGCGGCGACGCCGAGTTCCCCGGCGCCGCCGGGTTCGCCGGTGGTGGGCGGCATGACGACGACCCGCAGCTCGGGCGGTGTGTTCCACTGCCGGGTGTAGAAGTAGTTGTCCCAGCTGGCTTCGAGGAAGTGTCCGTCGCGCAGGTGCAGGCTGGAGGTCAGGGTCAGGGCGATACCGTCCATCAGGCAGCCCATCATCTGTGCCTCCAGACCACGCGGGTTGACGGCCAGGCCGACGTCCACGGCGATGACGGCCTTGGTGACGCGGGGGCCGGCGACGCCGTCGCGGATGGGGCGGTCCACGGTCTCGGGGCGGCAGTCGAGTTCCACCAGCACCGCACTGGCGGAGTGGTATTCGGAGTGGAAGGCGATGCCCTGCGCCGTACCGGCGGGCATGCTCCGGCCCCAGTTTCCGGCCTCGGCGGCCTTGTCCAGCACGGCACGCGCGCGGTCGTCCCCCAGGAAGTCGTGCCGGAACCGGTAGGGGTCCTTGCCCATCCTGGCGGCGAGCCGGTCGACGAGGAGTTCCCGGGCGCAGGTGACGTCGGGGGAGTAGACGTTGCGCATGCTGCCGGTGTTGAAGCCCTTGTCGGTCTCGCTCAGGAGCCGGCTGTTCGCGCCGAAGTCGTAGGGCATCGACTGGGAGAGCTGGAAGAAGGTCTGGGAGAACCCGATGTCGCCCACCGGCAGTTTCGCGGCCAGGGCGGTGAAGATCTCCCCGAGTCCGTGGCTGAGGTCGGTGGACACGCTGGTGTGCCGCTGCTTGTAGCCGAGGACGGTGTCGCCCAGGTAGGAGATGCGCACCCGCGAGGTGGCCATGGGGTGGGCGCGTCCCTGGCGGGAGTCGTCGGCCCGGTGCCACATGAGTCTCACCGGCTTGCGGATCCGCTGGGAGACCTCGACGGCCTCCAGCGCGGCGTCGAAGAAGAGCTTGCGGCCGAAGGACCCGCCCCCTTCCGTGACACGCACGGTCACCGCCCTGAGCGGCAGGCCGAGCCTGGCGGCGATCGCCTCCTTCGCGACGATCGGAGCCTTCAGGCTCGACCAGACCTCGGCACGGTCGGAACGCACGTCGGCGATCGCGCAGTTGGGTTCCAGCGCGCTGTTGCCGCGGAAGTGGAACGTGAACCGTTCCTCCACGTTCGGTGTCACCGCCGGCAGTCCCAGGGGCAGTTCGGCCGCGCGTAGTTCCTTGAGCACGGAGTCGTCGGACTTGCCCTCGGCGCTGCCGGGCTTCCATGTCACCCGCAGGGCACGCACCGCGTCGACGCACCGGCCGAAGGTGGTCGCGCGCACCGCCACCCCGGTGGGTATCACGACGACGTCGGTGACACCGGGCAGGGAACGGACCTCGGGCAGGTTGGACACCGATCCGACCTTGCCGTTGATCGTCGGCGGACGGCAGACCATGGTCGGCAGGGCGTCCGGGACGTCGAGGTCCATCGTGAACCTCTTGCGCCCGGTGACCGCCGCGCGGGCGTCGACGCGGTTGTGCGGCTTGCCGATGACGGTGAACATGTCGCGAGGCTTGAGGCCGACCGTCACCTCCTCGGTCCGCACGCCCGCCGCCTTGCGGGAGAGCGTCCCGATGTCGGCGCTCCGGTTCCCGGGGCCGGTGACGACTCCGGCCTCCCAGTTCAGCTCGGTGACGGCGGCGTCCCATTCGGTCGCCGCCGCCCGGAGCAGCCGGTGCCGGGCGACGGCGGCGGCCACCCGGATCGGGGTGTAGGTCGAGAACGTCGTGTTCGATCCGCCGGTGAGCTGGTTGAACAGCAGCTCCGGGCGCGCGTCGGCCAGGGTGATGTGCACCCGGGTGAGGGGGATGCCGAGTTCCTCGGCGATCAGCATCGCCGTCGACGTCGTGATGCCTTGTCCCACTTCGGTCCGCGGCAGCGCGAAGGACACGGTGCCGTCCGTGTTCACCTTGACCGTGATCAGGCCGGACGTCGGCAGGGCCGCCGCCGTCATCACGTCGTTGAGGTCGATCAGTTCCGTGATCTCCGGCGAGGGGATGTCCGCCCGTGCCGCGGAGGCGGGGACGAGCTGGGCCGCGGTCATCAGCGTCGGAGCGGCCAGGACGTACCCGAGGAACCGGCGTCTGGCGAAGGGCTGCGAAGCGGCGTCCGGCCGCGACGCGTGGTCGGTTCGGTCACTGTGCGACGTAGTCATCCGTCCCCAGTCGTGTTCGTGGTCCGGGAGCCCGCCCGTCGGTACGGGGCGGCACGGTCGGCGGCACCGGGTGGGGGTACGCCGGTGAGGACGTACCCCGCGCTCCGGTGGTGTCGGACGTGGCTCAGGAGGGACGGTTGGCGTCCGGGATCTCGAGGCGGATGCCCCTGCCTTCGGAGAGGAAGAGCAGGACGAACTTGCGGAGGGCCTCCTCCACCACCCAGGCGGCCTGGGGGATCAGCGGCAGCGGAATGAGCCCTTCGCGGAAGGCCACCAGCAGCGGCCAGGCGCCGCTGATCACCGGCTGCCAGAACGGCTCCCTCTCCAACCCGATCAGGTTGCCGGTCCGGTCGCCCAGCGTGTACCGGGCGAAACCGTTGATGAGGGGCCGGGTGAGACCGGCGTCGAGTTCCGCGACGATGTCGAGGAGGACGTCGGTCAGTTCGTTGCCCTCGGGCGTGGATGCCAGGATCGGGTCGAGGACCTGCCTGGACTGGGCGTTGGCCTCGTCCCAGGTGGCGGGGATGTACTCGTCCAGTACGCCGAGCATGTGCGCGGTGACCTGCCACACGTGCAGGTAGCCGTCCGACTCGGCGGTGGTGATCGGAATCCTCCAGTCCCTTAGCTTGCTCATGACAAACGTGGCCAGGCTGTGCCAGGTGACCATGACGTCGGCCTGGCTGATGGGGATCGTCTGGCCGCCGCTGGTGCGGGACCAGCCCGGGGACTGCGGCAGCAGGTGCCGCACGGCCGCGTGCACCAGCCGGGTCTTCACGGCGGTCACGATCATTCCGCCCTGCGGCTGGTAGGCGTCCAGGTCCCCGACGTCGTACCCGAGTTGAGCCGTCTTGGCGATGCGGTCCTTCATGTCCGCGCCGCCCTTGGAGTAGTAGACGGCGCGCGCCTCCCTCGGGATGGCACAGCTCATGAGGCCGCTGCCCAGGCCGTACAGGGCCCCGGTGTAGATGCCCTTCCTCGTGGTGAACCTGGCCGCGGCCGCGAGCTTGTCCCGGTCGGCCCAGGACGGCAGTCGGCGTGCCTTCTCCATGAAGTCGCGCAGATCCGCGGGGAGACCGGCCGGCAGGGGCTGGTCGTTGCGGGTCCACTCGCGCAGCGCCGCGTTGGCTTTGGCCACGTCACCGCGTTCGATGACGGCGGCGAGTACGGGGTCGGCCTCCTCGTCCCAGACCCACTCGGGGTCGACGCCCGCTCCCTTGCCCGCCACCGAGCCGCTCGGCGCCCACGTCCACAGGGACCGTGCGTGGGCCGGCGACGCGGCCCCCAGTGTCCCGAGCGCTCCGAGCGCTCCTCCCGCGATCAGCATCTTGCGTCTGCTCAGGTCGTCCATCGCTTCGAACTCCTCCTCGAGTTCTGTGGCACCGCGGACCGGGTTGGTACGATGAAACATATTGTGCTTCGTTGTTTCACCAGGGGAGCACATGCGTGACGTGAACGCCAGAGGCTTCACAGAATCCGGGACGTGGCCGTACCCGGCGGGCAGGGCCCGCCGGGTACGGCCACGTCGGCTTCTCGTTGCCTTGTCTCCTACCGCGTCCCTTCCTTCGCCCCCTTCACCCGCAGGGCCTCGTCCAGGGACGTTTCGCGCCAACGCGCCAGGAGGTCGTGGAAGGCGACGGCTCCGTGGGGGTAGGCGTTCGGGCCGTTCGGCCGGCCGCGTCCCTCGCGGTTGTAGTAGCCGGGGGTGCACTCGGCGTGGAACCACTCGTGATCGGGTGCGCCCTTGGCCAGGGTGGCGATCCAGTCGTCCTCGGCGTCGCGGGAGGGTTCGATGACGGCGTCACGGGCTTCGGCGGCGGCGACGAGGGCGGCGGCGTGCACCGCCTGCTCGTCCAGGACGTGCGTGAAGTTGACACTGGCGGCGTTCTGCAGGGACCCCATCTGGATCAGGTTCGGGAAGCCGTTGCCGGTGAAGCCGTGCAGACTGCGCGGACCCCGCTGGGCCCACGCGTGCAGCAACTGGACGCCACCGCGGCCGTGCACGGGGAGCTTGCCGGAGAGGACGCCGGAGGTGCCGACGGAGAAGCCGGTGGCGAAGACGAGACAGTCGAGTTCGTAGGTGGTGCCGCCGACCACGACGCCGTGCGGGGTGACGCGCTCGATGCCGTGGGTGTCGGCGGTGTCGACCAGGGTGACGTTGTCACGGTTGAAGGCGGGGTAGTACTTGTCGGAGAAGGTGGGGCGCTTGCAGGCGTACCGGTACCAGGGCTTGAGCTTCTCCGCGGTGTCCGGATCGGTGACGTACTGCTCGACGCGGGTGCGCAGCTCGTTCATCTTGGCCGCGTCGGCCAGTTCGTAGGCCGCCTCGAAGGCCGCCGGGTCGCCGTGCCGGCGGAAGCTGCCCACGAGCTTCTCCAGAAGCCCCGCCGAGGAGGTCCAGCGGTCTGCCACGAGGTCCTCGTCGACCGTCTCACCCGAGACGACGCGCAGGAAGTTGTCACGGCGCCGGCGGGCCCAGCCCTCGTCGTCCGCCGCGACGTCCTGGGCGGTGGTGCGGCGGTTGCCCCGCACATCCACGCTGGAGGGGGTGCGCTGGAAGACGTAGACGTGGCCGGCGTCCTCGGCGAGCAGGGGGATGGCCTGGACACCTGTCGCTCCGGTCCCGACGACGCCGACCCGCTTGTCCGCCAGACCGGTCAGGCCGCCGTCCGGGGTGCCGCCGGTGTAGGCGTAGTCCCATCGCGACGTGTGGAAGGTGTGCCCCCGGAACGTCTCGATGCCGGGTATGCCGGGCAGTTTCGGCTCGGAGAGGGTGCCGGTGGCGGTGACCACGTAGGTGGCGCTGAAGGCGTCCCCCCGGTCGGTCGCCACGGTCCACTTGTCCGTCGCCTCGTCCCAGGTCAGTGAGGTGACCGCGGTGGAGAAGAGGGCATCCCGGTAAAGGCCGAACCTCTCGGAGATCCGCACCGCGTGGCGGCGGATCTCCTCGCCGGGCGCGTACTTCCACTCCGGTACGTAGCCGGTCTCGTCGAGCATCGGAAGGTACACGTGCGACTCGATGTCGCAGTGGATGCCCGGGTACCGGTTCCAGTACCAGGTACCGCCGAAATCGCCGCCCTTCTCGATGATCCGGACGCGCTCCACGCCCTGTTGCCGCAGCCGCGCCCCGGCGAGGATGCCGCCGAAACCGCCGCCGACGACCGCCACGTCGACGGTGTCCCGCAGCGGCTCGCGTTCGCCCACCTCTCCGGCGTAGGGGTCGGCCGCGTAGTAGCCGAACTCGGCGTCGGTGCTCTGGTACTGACCGGCTCCATCGGGCCGTACACGTCGCTCACGTTCGAACCGGTAGCGCTCCTTCAGGGCGTCGAGTTCGCGGTCGCCAATGGCTTGCGGGTTGGTCATGTGGGGGGCCTCAGTCCGAATCCTCGATCTTCACAGGGTCAACCCCCCAGCCGGGGGCCGCCATCCGCTACCGTAACAACCACCGGACAACACTGTCCGGTTAGTCGTGAGCGCATCACAGTATTCGGCTGGAAACGTTCGTTCCCGGCTGTGGAGCCGCCCGGACGAACGCCCCCACGAGAAATGGAAGAGTGACCTCCATGCGGCGACTGCCGACCCGCCCCCTCGCAGTGCTCGCCACGATCGGCGCCCTGGCCCTCACCGGATGCGGTACGCAGACGGGTGAGCCCGGCGCGCAGGCGCCCTCGAAGGGCGGGAAGCGGACCATAACCGCCCACAAGCTGATGCAGTTGACGAAGGTGCACGCGGCCACCGGGATGACCCTGCTGGAAGGGCCGGCCTTCGACGCCGACGGCAACCTGCTGGTCGTCGACGTCACCGCCCCCGAGGGGGAGCCGAAGGTGATGCGTGTCGATGTCACCGAGAAGACGGCGCGGACGCTCCACACCGACGGCCGCGGGACCTACACCTCGGCGCAGTTCAGCCCGTACGACGGCCGGCTCTACCTGACGGACTTCTCCGGCGGCGAGATCGTGAGCCTCGCGCCCGGCGGCGGAGACCTTCGGGTCTTCTTCTCCGGCCCGGTCGACGGAGCACGGATGAACCCCGACGACCTCGCCTTCGACAGGGACGGCAACCTGTACGTCAGCGACTCACGGGGGATGACCGAGCGCCGGGAGCGCGGACGCGTGGTGCGGATCGACCGGGACGGCGAGAAGGCCACCGTCCTGGCCGACAACCTCGCCGCGACGAACGGCATCTCGTTCGACCGCGACTACCGCGGGCTGTGGATCAGTGAGCTCACCCGCAACCGCATCTCCTACCTCCGCCTCGACGAAGGCGGAGCGGTGACCTCCCAGCACACGGCCATCCAGGTCGACGGCGGCATCGCCCAGACCGACTCGATCGCCGTGGACGCGGACGGCAACCTGTACCAGGGCCTGCACGGCCGCCCCGCGATGGCGGTGTACGACCAGCACGGCGAGCGGCTCGCGACGATCGAGATTCCCGGCCGTACCTCCGGGCTCGAGTCGGCGACGAACGTGGCGATCACGCCCGGCGGAACCACGGCGTACATGACGGTCAGCGGGCCCGCCGGAGGCTACCTGTACCGCTTCGACGCGCTGGCAAAGGGCGTCCGGCAGTCCAACGGCGGCTGACCGGTCACGGCCTCACTCGCCCAGCGGCCGCACCGGTCCCACCGCCACGCCCAGCAGACGCCAGGCCGCCAGGGCCCGGCGCTCCCGGTCGTGGCGGGCGGGGCCGGTGACAGCGCCCGAGACCATGGCGACGGCGAGCATGAGATCGTCCGCGCCTTCCAGCCGGTGCCCGGCTGGAAGGCGTCGCCGCAGCGCTCGCTCGACCCGTCGGGACAGCGCCAGCGCCTGCCCGTGCGTCTCGGATCGGCCGGCCGCCCCGTCGTCGTGCAGCAGCCCGATGAACGCCGCCGATTCCGTCAGGTGCCAGGTGAGTACTCCCAGGACGTCGTCGAAGGAGACGGTGTCGTCCGTGGAGGCCTGCTCGACCTGCCGCACGTTCTCTTCCAGCACCGCGGCGGATATGGCGGCGCGGTCGGGGAAGTGCCGGTACAGCACGCCCTGCCCCACGCCGGCCCGCCGTGCGATGGCGGAAAGCGGAACGTCGAGACCGTGCTCCGCGTAGACCTCACGGGCGGCGGCGACCAGCGCCGCCCGGTTGCGGGCGGCAGCCTTCGGGCCGCCGTTCGGGGGACGCCGCCCCTCGTGCGGCGTGGAAAGCTGCTTCACCCCGAAAGGGTACCGGCCCGGCGCGGGGATCCGTGGCCGCGGACGTCTGGCGCGGGGTGGGGGCTCCGGACCCGCTGTGTCAGGCAGCGACGGTCCGGGCGGTGTGGCTGATCACCGCGGCCGGTCGACAGCGCTGCCCGCTGCGCCGATGGGCCCCGCCGCTCAGTGGTGCAGCCGGAGCCGGTGCGGCCGGTGGGCGGCCGGGCGTCCCGCCGTCTCGTCCGGGGCGCTTGTGCTGCCGCCCTCGCCGCCGTCCAGACGGCCGGCCGGCTGGTCGCGCTCCGCGGCGGCGCGTCGGGCGGTCTCCCGCTCTCCGCGGCGCTTCTTGCTGCGGTGGCGCGCCAGCACCGTTCCGGCCAGCAGCATCCACATGCCCAGGCCGAAGATCAGGGTCAGGGCGATACCGCCGAGAAACGCTCCGAGCGTGCTGATCGTGAACGGTTCACTGCCCAGCAGGGTCACCGTGTAGTCCGGACCGCCGGACAGGTTGTACGCGATCAGCAGACCCGCGAAGGCGGCGGCGCCCGCCATCAGCAGGAGGCCCAGCACCAGCATGGTTCTCACCTCGTCACGAGTGGATGTACTCCGCACGAGTGACCAGGCCGAATGGGGCAAAACGTGCATTTCGCCACGCGGGTCGTTCAACCGGGACGTGCGCACCGCGCGCGAACAGCGAAACCGTCAAAAGGGCTCTACGCGATCACCGGGACTCGCGCGTGGCCGCGTCGACGACGAATCCCACCCCGACACCGAGCATCCAGGTGTCCTTCGCCAGGGCCGTGCCCTCCTGGGTCGGACGCAGGCTGCCTTCCTCACGCATGCCGGGGGTGCGCAGGTACAGACCCACCAGTCCGGCGGAGAACGCGGTCAGTGCGGCCCCCGCCACGGCCGTCGGTACGACCGGCAGGAGCAGAGCGGCACCGAGCGCCATCTCACCGGCGGACAGCAGGCGGACGAAGGTGGTCGGCCGCACTCTGCCGAGGAACGGATAGGCGTTCTTCGCCATCCCGTGCAGCATGGAGGCGGTCTGCTCGTCGGCACCGCGCTTGGCCAGGCCGGAGTTGAGGATGAATGCCCCGGTGGCCAGTCGTGGGGCGACATGCCGGGGTTCGATGGGCAGACGCATGGGAACTCCTAGCGGCGATTCCTCGAGACGCCCGCCAGCCTAGGACGGGCGAGGCCTCCTCGCAGGGTGGGCGACGGTGGCCTGCGCCGATCGGGTCGCGGCCGGCCCCCGCCCGTACGCCCGGGTCGGTACACGCGGTCACTCCCCTCGCCGGACGTCTTCGCGGCCGTCGCCCGGCAGCGTGGACGGGGTGAAACTCCCTGGCGGCGAATCCCGGCCCCCTGCCCTGCTCCGCAGGAGTCCGTTCCCTTCCCCATGCGAACGTGGGGTATCCACGGAGGAACCAGATGACCGGCACAGTCCCCGACCTGATGCGGGCGGCGTACATCGACTCCGTCGGCCCGGCCGACCGCGTCCACCACGGTGAGCTGCCCGTGCCGCCGATCGGGCCCACGGACGTGCTCGTGCGCGTCGCGGCCGTGGCCGTCAACCCCGTGGACACCTTCGTACGGTCCGGGGCGTACGCCACACCGCTGCCGTTCCCCTTCGTCGTGGGCCGTGACCTGGTGGGCGAGGTCGCCGTGGCCGGGCCCGGCGCGACGGGCTTCACCCCCGGGCAGCGGGTGTGGTGCGACAGCCTGGGCCACGCGGGCCGTCAGGGTTCCTTCGCCCAGTACGCGACGGTCGCCGCCGAACGCCTCTACACGGCGCCGCGCGACATCGACGGGGACCATCTCGTGGCAGCCGCCCACCCGGCGGCGTCGGCCTGGCTGGCGCTGTTCCGGCACGGGCGGCTGAGGCCGGGGGAGACCGTGTACATCGGGGGCGGCGCCGGAAACGTGGGCGGCGCAGCCGTGGCACTGGCCTCGCGGGCCGGGGCGCGGGTGGTCGCGACGGCGCGGGCCGAGGACGCCACGGCGGTGCGCGGGCTCGGAGCCGCCGAGGTCATCGACTACCGGTCGCCCGACCTCGGCGCCCGGGTACGCGGTGCCGCCCCCGACGGCTACGACGTGCACCTGGACACGTCAGGGCACGGGGTGCTCGCCGACGCGGTGGACCTGCTGGCGCGGGGCGGGCGCCTGGTCGCGATGGTCGGACTGGGTACAGGTCCCGCCGAGCTGCCATTGAGCCGGCTCTACACCAGGGACGCCGGCATCGTGGGTTTCGCCATCAGCAATGCCACGACCGCCGACCTCGCCGAGGCCGCCGAGGGCGTCGTAGGCGTCCTGAGGGACACACCGTGGCGTCCGCGCATCGCCGATCGCCTGCCCCTGTCGATGGCCGCGGAGGCGCACCGGAGGCTGGAGGCCGGTGAGGTGCGGGGGCGCCTGGTCCTCACACCTTCTTGACCGTCCCTCCGGCCGGTCGTCTCTCCGGCCGGTCGTCTCTCCGGCCGGTCGTCTCTCCGGCCGGTCGTCCTCACCGCTGATCGCCTCGACGGTCCGGGCGAGCGCGGTCCGTCAAGGTGAGGACTGCGGACGGACGGTGAGCATCTGCTGGGCGTGCCCGACGGGGCCGTCGCCGTCGTGCAGCACGGTGCTGGTGACGCCCTGGCCGGTGGGGCCGAAGACGACGGTGGTGTCCAGGCCGGTCCAGCGCCCGCGCGGAGCGCGATGCAGGTGCAGGGTCAGGTCGACGTTCGGGAACATCCACTCCCTGGGCGACTGACGTACGGCGATGCCGTTGGCCGTGTCGACCAGCGTGACGAAGGACGCCAGAGGGCTCGCGGCCTCCCCGGCGACCAGGTCGAGCCCGGTGGAGACCCAGGCGGTGGTGCGGCCCGGCAGGGGAGGGGCGAGCGGGCGTACGTCCAGGGAGGCGATGTACCCGCCGGGCCACTTGGACGCCAAGGGCCAGGAAGCGAGCGTCTCCGGCGAGGCGAGCCGGTCCGCCGCGCCACCGGCGACGGCGCTGGTGTCCCCGTCGGCGAGCAGCCAGGCCCTGGCCCGCACCACGGACCGGCCCGCGATGAGCACGGTCGCCTCCACCAGCTCGATCGTGCGCCCGGAGCGGACCGTCTCCACCCGTATCTCGCACTCGTCCAGGGCCGGGCGTCCCAGGATGTCGAAGCTGATCCGGCTCAGCGACATGCCGGCGCCGGCCCGTCCGGCCAGGTGCCGGTCGACGGCGTGCACGACCAGGCCGCCCAGCGGACTGAAGTGCTGCTCGTCCTCGCTCCACGCCCCGCCGGCGTGCGGGGTGGGCTTGTAGCGGTGCTCGTCGACGCGCTCGTAGTAGCTGTCCGGGGTCGCTGTACTGGTGTTCAACGGGGCCGCTCCTGGAACGACTGCGGTGACGAGTGAGGCAGTGGGCCGGGGCCGGGGCCCGGCAGCGCTCAGGATAGTTCGGCGCCGGATCCCGGAACTCGCGGCCCCGGAAGGGGGCCGGCCTCCGAGTGGTGGGACCACCGCCCACGACCCAGGCTGGTGAGGGAACGGAGCGACGGAAGGAGTACCGGGATGGCGAAGAACCGCGACGGCGCCAAGA
This sequence comes from Streptomyces sp. NPDC017225, assembly GCF_044331465.1. Lineage (NCBI taxonomy): Bacteria > Bacillati > Actinomycetota > Actinomycetes > Kitasatosporales > Streptomycetaceae > Streptomyces > Streptomyces sp. NPDC017225. The sequence goes on from NZ_JBIRNE010000001.1 coordinate 301,583, forward strand.
ACCGAGACGGCGGCGAGAACCTCGAAAAGGGCGACAAGGTCGCCTGGAGCAGCCACGGCAGCCGCACGGAAGGGGAGGTGGAGAAGAAGATCACCGAGCGCACCGAGGCCGCGGGCCGCACGGTGGACGCCTCGCCGGACGATCCGCAGTACCAGGTACGGAGCGACAAGTCCGGCAGGCCGGCGGTGCACAAGCCGTCCGCGCTCAAGAAGAAGTGAGTCGGTGTGGACGACGAGGAGAGCAAGGAGACCGGTGACCGGTTCCGCGAACTGGTGAACATGACGCCTGCCGAACTGGAGAAATGGCTGGCCTCCGACCAGTCGCGGGAAGCCGGACAGCACAAGGACGGGGGAGAGTCCACCGGGCACGCGTCCGGCCGCCGGATCGTGGAGATCCTGCGGACGAGGAAGGGCGACCTCTCGGACGACGACTACCAGCACATGCGCAAGGTCGTCGGCTACATCCGCCGGCATCTGGCCCAGCGGCCCTCGGGCGATGTCCGGGACACCCGGTGGCGGCACTCGCTCATGAACTGGGGCCACGATCCGCTGACGTGACCCCCCTCTCACGCTCATCGAAAGGGACCGACCACGGCATGGAAGACCCGCACCGACGCCCCGAGGGCGTCAGCGACGAGACGGTGGAAGCCCTCGGGGCCCTGTCCAAGGCACTGGAGACGACCGATCGTGCCCGTGGGCACCTGTTCGCCTTCCACCAGCTCACCGGCACCGCGGACTTCGAACTGGACCGCGCGGTCGAGCTGCTGCGCGAGGCGGGCCACCCGGAATGGGCCGAGCGCGTCCGGACCGAGATCCTGGGACGCAACGTCATCCCCGGGCACTGGACGTTCCAGATCGTCGAGGCGTACGACCGGACGTACTACCAGGCGTTCCGGGACCTGGAGCGCGAGGCGGTGGACCGGCTCGCCGAGGGCCGTGACCATCTGTACGAGGCGGAGCTGAAGGAGGCCCGCCGGACCCGTGGCCACCCCGACCACACGGCCCGTCCCGACAGCCCCGGCACCCGTACGCTGTGAACAGGCCCTTCGGCTGACGCGGGAAACCGCGTGCGGGGAGTGTCCCGGCGGTCGGTCAGTCGCGTCCGCGGGCCCGGCGGAAGCGTTCCAGGCCCTCGGCGAGGTCCACGATCGGGTCCGGGTAGGGGTCGAGGCCGGCGCGCTCGGGGCCGGGCAGCTTCCAGGGTTCGTGCACGGCCCGGCCCTCCAGGCCCGCCAGCTCGGGCACCCAGCGCCGGACGTACGCCCCGTCGGGGTCGAACCGCCTGGCCTGGGTCGTGGGATTGAGGACGCGGTGGGGGCGGGTGTCGGTCCCGGTACCCGCCGCCCACTGCCAGTTGAGCTGGTTGTTGGCGATGTCGCCGTCCACGAGCAGGTCCAGGAAGTGCCGGGCGCCGACGCGCCAGTCCACGTAGAGCGTCTTGGTGAGGAAACTCGCGGTCAGCAGGCGTCCCCGGTTGTGCATCCAGCCCTCGTGCCGCAGCTGGCGCATCGCGGCGTCGACGATCGGGTAACCCGTGCGCCCGTCCTTCCAGGCGGCGACATCTTCCTCGGCCCCGGGCCCGGAACGCCAGTGGTCGTGCCGGGTGCGGTAGTCGAGCGCGGAGGCGTGCGGCCGCGCGGACAGGACCTGGTGGTGGAAGTCGCGCCAGGCCAGCTGCCGTACGAACGCCTCGGCGCCGGGGCCGCCCCCGCGACGCGCGCGATGGACCGTTTCGGCGGGGGAGAGGGCGCCGAAGTGCAGGTAGGGGGAGAGACGGGAGGTCGCGTCGCCGGCCAGGTCGTCGTGGTGGTCCTCGTAGCCGGCGACGGGGCCGCGCAACCAGGCCGTCAGTCGCTTCCTGGCCTCGCTCTCGCCGCCGGGCGGCAGTCCCGGGGAGAGCCCCGGCAGGTCCCCGCGGGAAGGCGGCGGTTGTGAGCCGACGCCGTCCGGGACGCGGATACGGCGGGGCGCGGGCAGGACGCTCCGTACGGGCCGCTCGCACCAGCGCCGGAAGTACGGCGTGAAGACGGCGAAGTGGTCGGAGGAGGCGGGGGTGACGGACCCCGGGGCCAGCACGGTGGTCACGGCGTCGTGGACGTGCAGCCGGCAGCCCCGCGCCTCCAGAGCGGTCCGCAGGACTTCCTCGCGCCGGTGTGCGTACGCGCTGACGTCGGCCGCCATGTGCACCTCGTCGGCGTCCGCCTCGCCGACCACCGCGCACACCTCCTCGGTCAGGTCTCCCGAGCGGACGACCAGCCGTCCGCCCCGCTCGCGCAGTCCGGCGTCCAGGTCCCGCAGACAGTCGGCGAGGAAGGCGAGCCGGTTGGGTGCGGCGTAACCGGCGGCGTCGACGGCCCGGTCGCGGACGAACAGCGGTACGACGGCGCGGGCGCCCTCGAGGGCGGCGCGAAGCGGCGGGTGGTCGTGCAGCCGCAGGTCGCGGGTGAACAGGACGACCGACGTGGGCATGACTCTCCTGGGGGTTCTGGCACTCACTCTGGCTCGCACTCGCACTCGCACACGCTCTGGCTCTCGCCTGAGGGCTGAGGGCTGAGGGCTGAGGATGAAGGGGTGAGGACTGGGGCCAGGGGTGCGGGGCCGGGGCCTGGGGCCCCCGGACGCGGGCGGGGTCACTGCCCCTGCCGTGGGCCCTGCACGGCCGCCGACCGCCGGTGGTCCCGGACGGCGGCCCGGGCGATGTTGCGGGCCATGCCGCCGAAGACCACGGCGTGGAAGGGCCACACGCTCCACCAGTAGGCGTGGCCCGCCAGCCCGTGCGGATGGAACAGGGCCCGCTGGCGGTAGCGTGTACGGCCCGCGCCGTCCGTCTCGGCGTACATCTCCAGCCAGGCCAGTCCCGGCAGCCGCATCTCCGCGCGCAGCCGGAGCAGACGGCCGGGGACGATCTCCTCCACCCGCCAGAAGTCGAGCGAGTCGCCGGCCCGCAGCCGGGCGGCGTCCCGGCGGCCGCGGCGCAGGCCGACCCCGCCGACCAGCCGGTCCAGCCAGCCGCGTACCGCCCAGGCGAGCGGGAAGGAGTACCAGCCGTTGTCGCCGCCGATCCCCTCGACGACCCGCCACAGCGCGTCCGGCGGGGCGTCGACGGTCAGCGCGCGGTGGTCGGTGTAGAGACTGCCGCCGGCCCAGTCGGGGTCGGTGGGCAGCGGATCGCTGGGCGCACCGGGCACGGACGCGGACGACCAGCGGGTGGTGACCCGGGCCTCCCGCACGCGTCGCAGGGCCAGCCGGACCGCGTCGTCGAAGCCGAGCGGGTATCCCGGCGGGGCGGGGACGTACCGGACGATGTCGTTCTCGCGGCACACCACCTCGTGCCGCAGCGACTCGGTGAGCGGGCGCGCGATGGACGCGGGCACGGGGGTGACCAGACCGACCCAGTGGCTGGACAGGCCGGGTGTCAGCATCGGCACCGGAAGGATCAGGCGCCGCGGCAGCTCCGCGACCTCGGCGTACCGGACCATCATGTCCCGGTAGGTGAGGACGTCGGGTCCGCCGATGTCGAAGGCGCGAGAGACGTCGTCGGGCATCCGCGCGCTGCCGACGAGGGCACGCAGCACGTCCCGGACGGCGACCGGCTGGATGCGGGTGTGGACCCAGCTCGGCGTGACCATCACCGGCAGCCGTTCGGTCAGGTAGCGCAGCATCTCGAAGGAGGCCGACCCGGAGCCGATGACGACCGCGGCGCGCAGGACGGTCGTGGGCACACCGGAGTCCAGGAACACGCGGCCGACCTCGGTGCGCGAGCGCAGGTGCGGCGACAGCTCCCGTTCGGGCACGTCCGGTGGGGTCAGGCCGCCGAGATAGACGATGCGCCGTACACCGGCCGCCTCCGCCTGTTCGGCGAAGGTGCGCGCCGCCCGCCGGTCGGTCTCCTCGAAGTCCCCGCCGCCACCCAGCGCGTGCACCAGGTAGTAGGCGACGTCGACACCTTCCATCGCCCCGGCGACAGAGCCGGCGTCCGTGACGTCTCCCCGTACCACCTCGGCGTCCCCGGCCCAGGGGTGGTCGCGCAGCTTGTGCGGGGAGCGGGCCAGGCACCGCACCCGGTGCCCGGCGGCGAGGAGTTCCGGCACGAGCCGGCCGCCGATGTACCCCGTGGCACCGGTGACCAGGCAGCGCGGGCCGCGTGCTCCGTCGCCGTCCCCGGCGTTGCCGTCGCCGTCGCCGCTCACGCGGCCGTGTACTTCGCTCATGGGCCAGGCTCCGTCTCGCGAGGGAAGTCGTCGCGGTGATCACTTCCCACACGCGGGCCGCGGTGGATGCGCGACGGCCCAGGTTGACCCTTCTATACGCTGATCACGTGGCGACAGCGAACCAGCGCGGACAGCACGCGCACGAGCGGGAAACCGGAGCGGGGTCCGGGCGGACCACCGCGGCGGAGTCCGAACGGGGGGCCGGAGCGGGGCTTGAGGCGAGCGAACTGCACGTCCTCGCCGCGCAGCTCCGGCGGATGAACGGCGAGATCAACCGGCTCGTGCAGAGCTTCGCCGGCACACACGGACTGCACGCCACCGACGTCCAGGCACTCGCGGCGATCCTGGACGCGCAGGAGCCCATGACGCCGGGGCGGCTGCGCGAGCACCTGGGGCTCACCTCTGGCGCCGTGACGGCGTGCGTGGACCGGTTGGAGCGTGCGGGGCACGTACGCCGGGTCCGGGAGAGCGCCGACCGCCGGGTCGTCCATCTGCACTACGTGCCCGGCGCCCGGGCGGCGGCTCGGACGTACTTCCGTCCGCTGGCCGAAGCGGCCACGGCCGCGTCCTCCGGCTTGGACGAGAGTGAACTGGCGGTCGTGGTCCGCTTCCTGGCGGCGATGAACGGGGAACTGCGGCTGGTGGGGTCGGACGACGGCTGATTTTCCGCCGCGTGCCGCATCCGGCAGGTGCGGCCGGGCATAAGTGGGTGTGTCACGACGACCCCCAAGTAACTCAATCATTGAGATTGTTTATGATCGAGTCACTTCCCGTGCCACTGGAGACCAGGAGACCTGAAGACCGATGTCCATCCCCTCCCGACGAGCCCGCTGGCTCGTCCCCGTCGTCCTGCTCCTGGCCTGGCTCGGCATCGGCGGAGCACTCGGCCCGTACGCCGGAAAGCTCGGCGAGGTCGCCACCAACGACCAGGCCGCCTTCCTGCCCCGCAGCGCCGAGTCCACCCGGGTCGTCGACGCGCAGAAGGCCTTCCAGCAGAACGAGACCCTCCCCGTGATCGTCGTGTGGACCGCCGACGGCGCCGTCACCGAACACCGGGCGGCGGCGACCCGGTCGGTCGCGGGCCTCGAAGGGGAGCCCGGGATCGTCGGCCCCGCGACGCCCGCCCTCCCCTCCGACGACGGCGAAGCACTCCAAGCCGTGGTCCAGGTCGAGCCCGATCTCGGCGACCGTCTGCCCGACGTCCTGGAGCAGATCCGCGACGCCGCCGGCCAGGTCCCCGGCACCCAGGCGCAACTCGCCGGGCCGGCGGCCTCCCAGGCCGATCTCTCCGACGCCTTCGCGGGCATCGACGGGCTGCTGCTCGGCGTCGCGCTGGTCACCGTGCTGGTGATCCTGCTGCTCGTCTACCGCAGCGTCCTGCTGCCCCTGGTCATCATCCTCGGAGCCGTCTTCGCGCTGGGCCTGGCCTGCGCGATCGTCTACGCGCTCGCCGACCGCGACGTCGTACGCGTCGACGGGCAGGTCCAGGGCATCCTCTCCATCCTGGTCATCGGCGCCGCCACCGACTACGCGCTCCTGCTGACCGCCCGTTACCGCGAGGAGATCGCCCGGCACCCGGACCGCTTCGGCGCCATGCGCGCGGCGCTGCGCGCGTCCTGGGGCGCCATCGTGGCCAGCGCGGCGACCGTCGCCGCGGGCCTGCTCGCGCTGCTGCTCAGCGACCTGACCAACAACCGCGCGCTCGGACCCGTCGGCGCCATCGGCATCGTCTGCGCCGTACTGAGCACGCTCACCTTCCTGCCCGCCGTCCTGGTCCTGCTCGGCCGGGCCGCCTACTGGCCGGCCAAGCCCGTCAGGACCGGCGACCCGGAGGCCGGACACCGCCTGTGGCACCGCATCGCCGCACTGGTGGACCGGGCCCCGCGCCGCATCTGGGCGATCTCCCTCGCCGCGCTGATCGCCTGCGCGGCCTTCTCGCCCACCCTGACCTCCAAGGGCGTACCGCTGGACGAGATCTTCGTGAACGACACTCCCTCGGTCGCCGCCCAGCAGACCCTGGCGCGGCACTTCCCGGGCGGCTCCGGCAACCCCGCCGTGATCATCGCGGACGCCGGCCGGCTCGACCCCGTCCTCGCGGCGGCCCGCGACACCCGCGGGGTGGCCTCCGCCGCCGCGGTCACCGCCTCCGGCCGGCCGGGCGGCGGGGAGCCCAAGGTGGTCGACGGGCGGGTGCGGATCGACGCGACGCTGCAGGCGCCGGCGGACAGCGACGCCGCCAAGGACACGGTGGCCCGGCTCAGGTCCGCCGTCCACGACGTGTCCGGCGCGGACGCCCTGGTCGGCGGCTACACCGCCCAGCAGTACGACACCCAGCGCACCGCCGAGCACGACCGCTCGCTCATCGTGCCCGTGGTCCTCGCCATCATCCTGGCCATCCTGATCGTCCTGCTGCGCTCCCTGCTGATGCCGGTCCTGCTGGTGGCGACGGTGGCGCTGAACTTCCTGGCCACCCTGGGGGTCTCGGCCCTCGTCTTCACCCATGTGTTCGGCTTCAGCGGCACCGACGCCTCCGTCCCGCTGTACGGGTTCGTGTTCCTGGTCGCCCTCGGCGTGGACTACAACATCTTCCTCATGTCCCGCGTACGGCAGGAGTCCCTGGAGCACGGCGTACGACAGGGCATCCTGCGCGGTCTGACCGCCACCGGTGGCGTGATCACCTCGGCCGGTGTCGTCCTCGCCGCCACGTTCGCCGCCCTCGGGGTGATCCCGCTGGCCTTCCTGGTGCAGATCGCCTTCATCGTGGCCTTCGGCGTCCTGCTGGACACCCTCGTGGTGCGTTCGCTGCTGGTGCCGGCGCTGGCCCGCGACATCGGCGCCGTCGCGTGGTGGCCCGGACGCCTCGGCCGCCGGACACCGGCCGGGGCGGCGGGGGGCGCCGTCTCCCGCCCGGGGAGCGGCGACTGACCCGGTGGGCTCACCCCTCAAGGCCTCCGGGGGCGCCGCCCCCGGAGGGTGCGAGGGGACGCACCGTGCCGAGGAAGCGCCGGACGGCGATCTCGATGACGACCCGCTCCGGGTTCGCCCGGGGCTGCCGGTAGCGGGCCGCGTACCGGGTCTCCGCGTCGCGGACCGTTTCGGCGTCGTCCCGCACGGTCGCGACGCCCTCCAGGGTGGACCAGTGCCTTCCGTCCACCTGGCTCACGGCGACGACGGGGCGCTCGGCCCGCCGGACGTTGCGCGCCTTCGCGGTGGCCCCGCCGGTGATGACGCGTGCCGTACGGGTGGCGTGGTCGTACGTCACCCCGACCGGGACCAGGTGCGGGGTCCCGTCGGCGCGTTGCGTCGACAGGAAGCACAGCCGGCGCTCCTGCCAGAACCTCACGAACTCCGCGTCCGTGTCCGTGTGCGTGTCCGCGTCCGTGCCGCGCCGTTCCTCAGTGTTCATCGGTTCTCCTTGCGTGAATCGTGCGTGCTTCCCGTCCGGGACAGCATCGCCAGTGCCTCGGCCAGTTCGCGCGGCCGCAGCACTCCCGGTGGCGCCCGGTGCCCCCACCCCGGACCGGCGGCCAGGACGACGGGGCCGCGCCGGGCCCCCTTGACGCCCCACCGTGTGCCGGCGAGGTGCCGGGCGAGGGGAGAGCCGGCCGTGGACCGTGTCTGGGACCAGAGCACGACGGCGCCCGGTCCCGTGCGGCGCACGGCGGCGGTCAGCGCCCGGGCCGGGACGGCGCCGCCCAGCATCCGCGTGGCCGTGCCCCGCTCGCGCAGCGCCGCGTCCAGCGCTTCGATCGGCAGGGTGTGCTGCTCGTCGGGGACGCAGGCGAGCAGCACGGGTGCCGCCTCGGACGGTGGCCGCGGGCAGGGCCGGAGCAACGGCGCGCTGCGCAGCGCGGTGGAGACGTGCCAGGACAGCAGGTGCTCGACCTCCACGTAACGGTCGCCACTGGTCTGCCACTTGCGGCCCACCGCGTGCAGCGTCGGCATCATCACGTCCTCCCACGCGGCGACGACGCCGTGCTCCTGGACGAAGGTGTTCAGCAGCCGCTGCACCGTCGGTGAGTCCAGCCGTACCGAGGCACGGGCGATCCCGCGCGCCTCGTGGCGCACGTCGCCGAGCGGCAGACCACTCCCACCGGAACGGGCGCCGCCGGGCGCCGGCGACGGAACGGCCGGGGACGGATCACCCGGTGCCGGTGACGCGACACCGGAGCCCGGCAAGGCCTGGGAGGGGACACCGGGCACCCGTGGCGCGGAACCGGCCTTCGAGGGCCCGGCGCCCGGCGTCGACGGCGCGACCCGCGCCCGGAGCGTCCCGGCCCGTCCTCGCCCCGCCCCGTTCATCGCGGCGCGCGCGGCCTCGGCAGGCGCGACCCCGACGGCGGTCAGCCGGCACATCTCCTCCAGCACGGCGATGTCCGCCGTCCGCCAGCGCCGGTGCCGGCCGCCTTCCCGGTCGGCCGGACCCAGCCCGTAGCGCCGGTCCCACGATCTGACCGTCGTGGGCGACACACCGAGCCGCCGTGCCAGGGTGCCGGTCGTGACACCGACGTCGTCCGCCGGGTCCGGGCACGCGCCGTCCTCGCCGTCCTCGCCGTTCACTTCATCCCCTCCAGGCACCTCCCCACCATACGACGCACAATCGGTGCGAGTTGCCCGCCCCCGACCGCCCTGCCCAGGCTGGGGCGGCCGGAGGCGTCCGCGGCGGCCGGGCCGGCCGGACCCCGGCCGACTGGTGAAGGAGCAGCAGCCATCATGACCGCACAGTGGCCCCGCGGGTGGACCGTCCCCGCCCTGCCCGGCGCGCCGACGGCCGGGGAGCCGCTCGCCGACGAGGAACTGGCCGAAGGCTTCGCGCGCGGCGACGAGGCCTGTCTGGCGGCCGCCCACCACCGGTGGAGCGGCCTCGTGTTCACGCTGGCGCACCGGGCGCTGGGCGACGCGCGGGAGGCGGAGGACGTCACCCAGGTGGTGTTCCTGGCCGCATGGCGGGGCCGGCACACCTTCGTGCCCGCGCGAGGCGTACTGGCGGGCTGGCTGGTCGGCATCGCCCGCCGCAAGATCGCTGACGCGCTGACCGCCCGCACACGGCGCGCAGACCTCGTCGCGGCGGCCGGCGCCCGGCTCGCGCAGCCCCCGTACGACCCGGCCGTCCGGCCGGAAGCCGTACTCGACCGGGTGGTCCTCGGCCAGGAACTGGCGCGGCTCCCCGCACCGCAGCGCAGGGTCCTCGACCTCGCCTTCTACGACGACCTGACGCACACCCAGATCGCCCGGCTGACCGGATGGCCCCTCGGCACGGTGAAGAGCCACGCCCGCCGCGGGCTGCGCCGGCTCGGCGATCGGCTGCGGGAGGCCGGCGTCCCCGAGGCCGCCCCGTAGCGCCCGGCACGAGAGCGGTGCGAGCCATCGAGGAGACTGACGCGAATGGGCGGAATGACCTCGTCGGCGGGTGACACCGGCCCGCGACCGGGAAGCCGTGTCCCGTTGGGTCCGCGCGCACCGCCACCGACGGGACGGAGTACAGGCGATGGCCACCACGACAGGTGAGACCCGGGCGGCCGCGACGGCGCCGAACAGCATCCGGCTGCCAGGCATCGTCCTCGGGGTGGGACTCGGCGGCTTCGTCGACGGCATCCTGCTCCACCAGCTCCTGCAGTGGCACCACATGCTCACCAGCACCAACGACGACCGCATCGGCGTGAAGTACTACAGCCCGAACACCGTCTCCGGGCTGGAGATGAACACGGTGTGGGACGGCATCTTCCACGCCGTGTGCTGGGTCTCCGTCCTGCTCGGCCTGGCCCTCCTGTACTCCCGGGTCACCCACAACAGGCGGGCCGTGTGGACCTCACGGGTGCTGTGGGGCTGGATACTGGCCGGGTGGGGCCTGTTCAACCTGGTCGAAGGCGTCCTCGACCACCACATCCTGGGCATCCACCACGTCTACGCCGGCCCCCACCAGGCATGGTGGGACGCCGGATTCCTCGTCCTCGGAGCCCTGTTCCTGATCGCCGGGTACCTGCTCCAGCGCGGTGGACAGCCCTTCGACCCCGACGCCCCCCGCGGCACGGCACGGGCCGGGGGCCGGCCCTGATGGCCGGCCCGGGCGAAGGCGCACGCGAAGGGCCAGACGCAGGGTCACGTGAAGGGCCAGGCGCAGGGGCACACGAAGGGCCAGACGCAGGGGCACACGAAGGCACCCTCGACTCGCACCCCCACGGCCCCGGCGACGGCCACGGCAGTGGCAGTGGCAGCGGCAGCGGCAGTGGCGACGGTGTACTGGAGGCGGCACCGACCGTCCTGGTCCTGGCCGTCCTGCTGGCCGCGGCCGGGTGCTACCTGTTCGCCGTACGCGGGGCCCGTCGACGCAACCCCGTCCTGGGCTGGAGCGGTCGGCGGTCGGCGTCGTTCCTCGGCGGGCTGGCGGTACTGGCCGTCGCGCTGCTGCCTCCCTTGGGTCCGGCCGCGCACACCGACTTCCGGGGGCACATGGCCCAGCACATGCTCATCGGCATGTACGCCCCACTGGCCCTGGTGCTGGCCGCACCGGTCACCCTGGCGCTCCGCACCCTGCCACCGACCGGCGCCCGCCGGCTGACCGCGCTGCTGCACGGCCGCCCCGCGCGTCTGCTCACCCACCCCGCCGTGGCGCTCGCGCTCAGCACCGGCACGCTCGGACTGCTGTACTTCACCCCGCTCTACGACACGGCGATGAGCCACCCGGCCGGCCACTGGCTGATGAACGCCCACTTCCTGGCCTCCGGATGCCTCTTCGCCCACGCCGTCGCCGGCCCCGATCCGGCACCCGCACGGCCCGGCGTACCGGCCAGGCTGGTGTACCTGGGCATCGCGATCGCCGCCCACGCCCTGCTCGCCCAGGCGGTGTACGGCGGTTTCTACGTACACATCCACGCGCCCGTCGACCAGGTCCGGCAGGGCGCGGAGATCATGTACTACGCCGGTGACGTCGCCGAACTGCTGCTGGCCGCGGCCCTGGTGGCCACCTGGCGGCCCGAGCGCCGCGGCCGGCGCCCGCGGACCGGCCAGGGGGCCGTGGCGGCGGGCCGGGCCTCAGGCGGCGTCCCGGCCGGCTGACCGGTGTCCGGCCGGTCTCCGGTTCGTGTGTGGCGAGGCCGGTCCGGTTCTGCCGCCCGGAACGAGACGCAGATGCCGGCGCCGGGCGTGCCGGGCCGGGCCCGGATCGCCGAAAAGCCGGTCCTCCAGGTACGTCATGGTGAACAACAGCAGCCCCACTCCGGGCAGCAGTAGGACGGCGACAACGATAACCACGCCGCGGGTCCCCCTCCGCTGTGGACGACTCCTCACGGGTGCCCGGGCCGGGGCCGGTGATGGGCCGGACCCGAGTGAAGATGACGCAACCGTCCGACATAACGGACAGATGGGGGAAATGACGAGAGCGCCGAAGTGCACCGGGCGTCATGCTCGAGCCGTCCGTGGGTAGGCGGGCCCGACGGCGAAGACGTCATCCCCGAGGAACGGAGCACTTGAGCCGATGTCGCACACCTCCCCGCCCTCCGGTCCGGCCACCGACCCGCAGTTGGCTGCCTCGTGGTCGGACTGGATCGGCGACCACACCACGGCACTGATCGGGATACCGCTGCGCATCGCGCTCATCGTCGTCATCCTGCTGGTGGTGCGCGCGGTGGCCAAGCGGGCCATCACCCGGGTCGTCCAGCGAGTGCTGGAACCGACGGCCGGTGAGTCCGAGCGCAGCCGGCCCCGACGGCCGGGGCGAGGCGCCGCCGTACTGCACCGCGACCGGACCCGGGCGAAACAACGCCGTGAACAGCGGGCCCGCACGATCGGCTCGGTACTCAGCAGCGCCGTGACCATCGTGCTGTTCATGGTCGGTGTGGCCATGGTGCTCGACCAGGTCGGCATCGCGCTCGGCCCGTTGCTGGCCAGCGCCGGAGTGGTCGGCCTGGCGATCGGCTTCGGCGCCCAGAGCCTGGTCGCCGACTATCTGTCCGGCCTGCTCATCATGGTCGAGGACCAGTACGGCGTCGGCGACTCGGTCGACCTCGGTGAGGCCGTCGGCGAGGTGGAGCACGTCGGCCTGCGGCTGACGCACGTACGCGACCTCAACGGCGGCCTGTGGCACATCCGCAACGGTGAGATCCTGCGGGTCCGCAACGACAGCCAGGAATGGGCGCGTGCCGTCCTGGACGTCGCCGTGGCCTACGACGCGAACCTCGACACGGTCTACCGTGTGCTGGAGGACACCGGCCGCGCCCTGCGCCAGGACCCGGACTTCACGGACCTCCTGCTCGAGGACCCCGCGGTGTGGGGGGTGCAGTCCCTGGACGCCGACGGCGTCCTGGTGCGCCTCGCCGTCAAGACCGTGCCGCTCCAGCAGTGGGGTGTCACCCGCGAGCTGCGTCGCCGGGTCAAGGACGCCCTGGACGAGGCGGGCATCGACATCCCCTTCCCGCAGCGGACGGTATGGGTGCGCACGGACGCTCCCGAGCCCGGGACCGGTGCCCTGACGCGCTGACGCGTCGGGTGGGAGGACGGGCCGGTCCGACACGGACGGTGGCGAGCGTCGGGTGTGCCGGGTTTGCCGAACCCGCAAAGGGTTTTGCCGTCCGGGCTCCGACAGGTGCAGTCTGCACCCGGGGCGCGCGGTCGTCGCGCGCGCTGCCGAGCGGACGATCCGTCCATCCGTCCCGTCCCGTCCCTCTCCAGGAGGCACCATGACCGACATGCCCGCGCCGGCTCCCGCAGCGGAGTTCTGGGAAGCCCGCTACCGCGACACCGACCGGGTCTGGAGCGGCCGGCCCAACGACCTGCTGGTCCGCGAGGCGAGTGACCTCGCCCCCGGTACCGCGCTGGACCTCGGCTGCGGCGAGGGGGCCGACGCCGTGTGGCTCGCCTCGCGGGGCTGGCGGGTCACCGGCGTGGACATCTCCGGAACCGCGCTCGAACGCGCCGCCGCGCACGCCGCCGACGCCGGGGTCGGCGACCGCGTCGCCTGGGAACGCCACGAGCTGGGCCGGTCGTTTCCCGAGGGCTCGTTCGACCTGGTGAGCGCCCACTATCTGCAGTCGCCGGTCGCGCTCGACCGGCGGACCGTCCTGCGTGACGCCGTGCGGGCCGTCGCGGACGGCGGAACCCTGCTGCTCGTCCTGCACGCCGGGTGGCCGTCCTGGCAGACCGAACCGCCCTTCGACGTCGCCTTCCCCACCCTGGACGGGGTCCTCGCCGAACTCGCCCTGCCGGACGGCGAATGGGCCGTCCGGACCAAGGAGACCGTGCGCCGGTCGAGCGCCTCACCCCAGGGCGTCGAAGGCTTCCGCGAGGACAACGTGTGGCGCCTGCGGCGTCTGTGAAGCCGGCGACTGAAGGCGCGCATGTCACGATGTGTCCAATATGTTGAAAAAGTGACCTACTGAGAAATTTGAGAAGAGAGGAATGTTTTGTGACTTCCCGGACACCTGTGGTGTGAAGGCCTTTGGCTACCAGAGGGAGATGGTGAAATGCCTTCCAAGGACAAGGTGCTCGAGGAAGTCCGCACCGAGAACATCGACATCGAAGCGGCACTGGACCCCGCCGAGCCCGACGGAGTCTTCCGCGACAGCCGCGAGTGCGCCGCGCTCGCCCTCCAGGCCGGAGGCGGCAAGCTGCTGCTTTCGCCGCCGACCCCGCGCCCGAAGAAGGGCTGACGGACCGACGGGAGCATTGAGATGGAGCAGTCGAGCACGTCAGCCCTTCTCCAGGGGACGGTGCTGGACCTCGCTTCCGACGTGGTCTCCGCTCTTCGGAGCGGAGACCACGTGCGAGCGGGGGGCACCCTGACGGGAAGCGGTGCGGGCGAAGGCGTCGCCGTCGCGGCGGTACGGATCCTGGGCGCCGATGTGCTGTTGCCCACCACACTCCTGCGCCTTCCGCCCGATCCCGGACAGCTGGCCGTGTTCAAGGACGCCGTGGCGGCCCATCCGCCGCGCGCCGACGCGGCCCCCACCGTCGTATGGAGCCACTGGGCCATGACCGGTGCCCTGCGTCGGCTCGAAGAACCCCTGACCCATCCGCTCGACGACGAGCCGGGTGCCGAACCCGGCGCCGGCTGGCTCGACGACGCGAGCTGGCAGTTCCTGACCCACCAGCTCGCCGTACTCGCCCCGCTCGCGATGCCCGCCGTGGAGTGCGCGGTGACCCGTGCGGCCCGGCGCCGTCCGGTGGACGTCGCCCGCGGCTTCGTGCGAGCGGTACGCCGCCGCGACTGGCAGCAGGCCGCCGGAGCCGGGCGCTGGCTCACCCTCCTGGACGGGGTGCCCGACACCCTCGGCCTTGAGGCGGGCCTGGACTTCGTACGGCTCATGGGGGGCAGCGACCCGCGTGTCGCCCTGCAACTGGAGGCGGCGCGGCTGATGCCGGCCGGAGTGCTCCTGTGAGCGTCCGGAGCGTCGAGGAGGCCGCCCTGGCCTGGGTGTGGGACCACCGCGACCGCTTCGCGCTCGGTGAGGACGCGCTGGCGGCCGACGGCCAGGTGAACCGCACGTGGAAGCCGCTGGGCGAACTGGCGCAGGTCTGCGCGTCCGTGTCCGCGTGCGCCCCGCCGTCGGACCCGCTCCACACCCGCGCGTCCGACCTGCTGGACTTCGCCTGGCAGCAGACCCGCCGGGGCGAGCTGTTCCTGTTGATGCAGTCGTTGGAACCCTTCGCCACCTACCCGCTGGAGGTGTACGCGGCCTTCGCCTCGGCCGGTCACCGGCACACCGGGTACGAGGCGTCCGCCGCGGTGGTGGCCCGCACCCGCGGCTGGCGGCTGACCGAGCAGTACCCCACCCGGCGGCTCGGCGTCCTCGAGGCCGAGCGGCGCAGCGGCCTGAACCCGCACGGCCGCGTGGCGCAGATGCTGGGCCGCACCTGGCTCGGTGGACTGCCCGAACCCTGGACCTTCGAGCGCGCGGCCGGTTACGCGCTCACCCATGTCGTCTTCCACCTCACCGAATGGGGACGCGACCCCCAGGGGGTGCCGCCGGACCTGGCGGACTACCTGCTGCACTGGCTGCCGCCCTGGCTCGACACCTGCCTGGAGGCCGGGATGTGGGACCTGGGCTGCGAGCTGCTGGCGGTGGCGGCGAGCCTGCCGCGCCCGCCGGAACCGGCCGTCCTGGAGGACGCCTGGCAGCGCGTCGCGGCGGCACAGCACGCGTCCGGCGCGATCCCCGAGCAGGGCGCCGGGCGGGACGCCCCCGAGGCCGCCGACGGCGCGGAACCCCACCCCTTCACCGACTGCTACCACTCCACTCTGATGGCCGCGTTCGCGGCGTCCCTCACCACGGCACGGCTGAGGGACGTGGACCACGCCGGACAAGGAGTGCCGGGATGACGGACACCCGCCTGATCCACCGCGTCGGAGTCGGTGCCCTGGAGTGGCTGTGGGCCCACCGTGACGGCTTCCGGCTGGAGCCGGACGTCGACCCCGAGATCGGTTTCCTGGAACGCTTCAAGCCGGTCGGCGAACTCGCCCTCGTCTGCAAGGTGCTCTTCCGCGAGGGCGTCGCCGGGTCCCGGCAGGCGCGACTGGCCCGCCAACTGCTCGACCACACCTGGCGCGAGACCCTGGACGGGGGCCGCATGCTGGTGCGCGGGCAGCGCATCGAACCGTTCTCACCGATCCCGTTCGAGGTGTACCTGGCGTTCAAGGAGCTCGGCTACAGCCAGCCCGAGGTGGAGCGGGCCACGGTCCTCAACCACCGGCTGGCGAACTGGGCGCGGTTGCCGGTGACGCCGACCCGGCGCCTGGGCCTCGCCGCCTTCCAGCGCCGCTTCGGCCTGCCGCCCCGGCCTCCCGAGGCCGACCTGGTGGGCGCCACCTGGCTGGCCGGCACCCCCGAACCCTGGACGGTCGAGGGCCACACCGCCTACGACATCACGCACACCGTCTTCCACCTCACCGACTGGGGCGAGAACCCCGACGGCCTGCCGGCCCCGATCGCCGACTACCTCGCCGCCTGGCTCCCGGCCTGGGTCGACGACTGGCTGGACCTGGAACGCTGGGACCTGCTCGGCGAACTCCTCGTCGTCGACGCCTGTCTGCCCCGACCCGCCTTCGACGAGTCCGCCTGGCGGGGCTTCGCCGCCGCGCAGCAGCCCGACGGCGCCATGCCCGCGATACGAACGATGCCCGAGGGCGACGCCGAGGCGGTGTTCGACATCGTCTACCACCCGACGCTGGTCGCCGCCTTCGCCTCCCTGCTGGCCACCTCCCGCGCCCTCACCGAGCTAACGCACAGCGGCTCATGACAGGCCGTGCGACGACCTGGCCGGGCGATCCGGCCGCCGAGGAGGACACCAGCCCGTCGGCGTCCGGCCCTGCCGGGCCGGCCGACGAGGCGGCCCTGCGTGAACGGCTGGCCGACGCCGTCGACGTCGCCGACGCACCCGACGTCGTCTTCGCCGTCTCCCGGCACGGCCGGCGCACCCTCCACAGCGGAGGCACCGCCCCGCCCCCCACGACCCCCCGCGAGGACCTGCGCTACGAGATCGGGTCGGCCTCCAAGACGCTCACCGGACTGCTGCTGACCCGGCTGGTCCGGCGCGGTGTCCTCACCGGGGGCGAACCTGCCGCGGCCTGCCTGGACCCCGCCCGCCCGGCCGGTCCCGACCCCGTGACGCTCGCCCACCTCATGACCCACACGTCGGGACTGCCCGCCCTGCCGGCCGGCTTCGCCCCACGGGCCCTGCCCGCCTGGCGTACCAACCCCTACGCCCGCTACCCGGCCGAGCGGCTGACCGACACCTTTCTGCGCCACCCACCGAGGCACCGGCCCGGCACCCGCTGGCACTACTCCAACTACGGCGTGTCCGTGCTCGGACACGCCGTCGCCGCCGTCACCGGCACGGCCTGGGAGGACCTGCTCACCGGGCAGGTCCTGCGCCCCCTCGGCCTGAGCGGTACGGCCCTGCGCGCCCAGGACGAGAAGACCGACGCCACGGGGCACCGCAAGGACGGCCGCACCCCCGTCCCGGCCTTCGACGCGGGCGGCTTCCAGGCGGCGGGGGCCGTCCGGTCCACCCCGCACGACCTGCTGACCTTCCTCGAGGCCCACCTCGACCCGGCCGGCTCACCGGCGGCCGGCGCGCTGCGTGCCGTACGGGTCCCGGTGCTGAGGCGGGGGCTGGGGCACCGGCACGTGCACACGGTGGCGTGGTTCCGGCACCCCACCGACGGCGGGCCGATGTACTTCCACAGCGGTGCCACCCTCGGCCAGCAGGCGTTCCTGGGCTTCCGGCCCGACACCGGCACGGCGCTGGCCGCGGTGTGCAACCGGCGCTTCCGCGCCCACGACCCGTTCATGGCCACCGCGTACGCGTTCCTCGCCGGGCAATGACGAAGGCGCGGGGCCGCCGTCGGCGACGGCCCCGCGCCCGCGAGCCGCCGGGCCGGCGGCTCACCGTCCGTCAGACACGCTGCCACAGGGCCGGCGTGTCCTGGGGCGACCAGCCACCCTGCGCCTGGTGGTTCTGCAGGCACCGGTACCGCAGGCCCGCGTGGGACACCGTGGCCCCGACCTCGTAGACCCGGCCCGCAGCCCACGCGTCCGCGGCCGCGTTGTCCTGCGGCGCGGGCGTTCCCGCCGAGGCGGACGTGGTCGTCAGGGTGAGGCCGAAGTCGCTGAGCAGCGGGTTGACCGGCTGGTAGAAGGTGGTCCCGCCCCTCGTGCAGTCACCGGTGCCGCCGGACGTGGTGCCCTGCGCCTGGGTGCCCGCGACGAAGGGGCCCCCGGAGTCCCCGCCTTCGGCGCACGCCGTCGTCTCGGTCACCCCGTCGACGATGCCGTCCGGGTAGCTGACACTCGTGTCGTGCTGCCGGATCACACCGCAGCGCCATCCGGTGGTGGAGCCGGAACGGCACACGGAGGCACCCACGAGCGCCTCGACCGAGCCGGCGACCTGCACCGTCTGGCCGTCCTGCGCCCTGACGTCGGGGGTGACGGTCCAGTCGGCGTTGACACCCACCCAGGCCATGTCCTTGCCGGGGAAGGTCGAGGCCTCGAAGGCGCCCTGGTCCGCCTCGTTGAACCCGGTGGTGGTGTCGCCCGGGTCACCGCAGTGACCGGCCGTGGCGAAGCCCTGCTGATCGTCCTTGGTGACGGAGAACCCGACCGAGCAGCGGGCAACGTCGTTGATGTAGTAGGGGTCGCCGCCGATGAGGTCCTCCAGCACCCTCGGCCGGTCCTGCGAGACGCGGACGCCCACGTCCTGGCCCCCGGCCCCCGCCGCCTCGACGAAGGCCGCCGCGGCCGACCGGCTGGTGGCCTGGACCATGACCCGGTTGGTCCGCACGTCGACGTACCAGACCGGTGTCTCGGTGGTCTGCGTACGGACGGCGGCGGCGTCCAGTTTCTCCTTGACCGCGCGGAGTTCGCTCAGCCCCTTCTCGGCGACCGCCGCCTTGGCGCCCTGTGCCTCGATGGCGGCGGTGTCCGCGGCGTCGGTGGTGGCGACGGTCAGCTCGGCGGAGGCCGCGCCGCTCACCCAGGCGCCGGCGAAGCGGTCGCCCAGCGTGTTGCGCAGCATGCCCGCCCGGGTGCCCGCTTCCGCCTCGTTGACCAGCCGGGCCGTCGCCTGCCGCGGCGTCAGCTTCAGGTCGCGCTCCATCGCGCGCAGTACGTCCGCCGTCGGCTTGTCGGCGCCGAGCGTCCGGGCGGTGGCGGACTGACGTTCCTGGGCGGGCGGGGGCGCGGCCGACGCGGCCGAGGGGAGCGCGGTCAGGACCAGGGCGCCGAGCGCGGTCAGGGCGGCGCGGCGGCTGCGCGCGGCATGTCTGCCGACCATGCGATGTGCCTCCTTCGAGGGCTGTACGAGACAGCGGGGATCGGTGGATGACCGTGGATCACGGTGCGAAGCGGCGAAGTCACAGTCCTAGCCGGAAAGACGGGCGCCGACGCCGGACCCGGGCGTCTTTCGCGCTATGGGGGACGCGGTGGGTGCCAAGTGCAGTACGCGGACGCGCGTCCCGGGCCGGGTTCAGGCGGGTTTCAGTCCCGGGGCGCCCGCCTCGGTGACGAAGGACGCGGCCGTGGTGATCGGGGCGCCGGGCGTACTGACGGCGGAGACCGTCCGGAAGTCGAGGCGGGCGGCCTGGCGGTCGAGCCCGACCCGGACGTAGCCGCGCTTGCCGTTGTAGAACCTCATGTGCGGGTTGGCCCGCATGTACAGGTCCCAGTTGGCGGGCTGCTCCACGCCGTCCCGGCCGCTGGCCACCGAGGTGCAGGTGATCTCCGTGCCGACGGTGGCGGACGCGGGGTCGTCGAAGTCGTCCTTGACGTCGAGCGCGTAGCCCACGTGCACGTCGCCGGTGAGGATCAGCCAGTTGTCGACCCCGGCCGACCGCGCACCGGCGACGACCCGCTCGCGCGAGGCGCGGTAGCCGTCCCAGGCGTCCATGGAGAGCGCGGCGTCGGCGGTCACGTCGAACTTGCGCTGGGAGAAGCAGACCTGCTGGGGCATCACGTTCCACAGCGCGGCCGAGCTCTGCCAGCCGTCGAGCAGCCACTGCTCCTGCGCGGCCCCGGTGATGGTGCGCGCCGGGTCGTCCGACTCGGGTCCGGGGGCGTGCGGCCGGTCGTCGTAGGCCTGGTCGGAGCGGTACTGGCGGGTGTCGAGGATGTCGAACTGGGCGAGCGTGCCCCAGTGCAGCCGGCGGTACAGCTGCGCGTCGGGGCCCTGGGGCAGCTGGGCGGCGCGCAGTGGCTGGTTCTCCCAGTACGCGCGGTAGGCGGAGGCCCGTCGCAGCAGGAACTGGTCCGGCGGGATGTCGTTCTCCGGGACGCTGTCGGCGTAGTTGTTCTCGGTCTCGTGGTCGTCCCAGGTGACGACGAACGGATGCGCGGCGTGCGCGGCCCGCAGGTCCTCGTCGCTCTTGTAGAGCGCGTAGCGCATCCGGTAGTCCGCGAGGGTCATGGTCTCGCGGTTGAACACGTCGGGCAGCGTGACGTCCGTGTAGCGGCGCTCTCCGCCGGCCGGGTTCACCGCGTACTCGTACAGGTAGTCGCCGAGGTGGAAGACCACGTCGACGTCGTCCTCGGCGAGGTGCCGGTGCACCGTGTAGTAGCCGTCCTGGTAGGCCTGGCAGGCGACGGCCGCCAGTCTCAGCGACGAGGCCGCGCTGCCGGCCGGCGGCGCGGTGCGGGTGCGGCCCGTCGGGCTGATCCAGGTACCGGTACGGAAGCGGTAGTAGTACACCGAGCCCGGTGTCAGGCCCTGGACGTCGACGTGCACGCTGTGCGCGTACTCGGCGTGTGCCTCGGCGGTGCCCCGGAAGAGGACGACCGCGAAGTACTCGTCGAGGGCCACCTCCCACTCGACCGTGACCCGCTCCGTGCCCATCCCGCCGTCCTCCAGGAACGGCTCCGGCGCCAGCCTGGTCCACAGCAGCACCGAGTCCGGCAGGGGGTCGCCGGAGGCGACGCCCAGGGTGAACGGGTCGCTGCTGATCCGGGCCGCCCGCAGGGGCGCGGCGACCGCGCCGCGAGCCGGCAGGTTGGTGGAGAAGGCGAGCGCGGCGGCGGCCGCGGTGACGGTGAGGAAGCGCCGGCGGCCGAGGTGCCGTGCGGCGGCGCCCAGCACGGCGTCGTGCGGGGAGAAGGCGTGCTCGGCCAGTGCGCTGTGACGGCCCGTGGGCGCCATCTGCTGTCCTCTCGTACGGGGCGGGCGGTCCATGGGCGAACTGCACGGGGAACCGGGTGGGCCCCGGGCGGTCGCCCCACGCACGCCGGCACGGGGTACTCGCGGCGGGCGAGCCGGGGTGCGCCGTCCGTGCCCGGGTCCCGTCGCGCGGTGGCGCCGACCCGTGATGCGCGGACCCCGCATGCTAAGCAGACAAAACCGGCGGAACCGGCAGGACTTGCGGAGTGATCACACAGGAGGAGGTACGCGCGTGTGGGCGTCCGCACCGCGGGGCACCCGGGACGGGCGAGGCGCGGGGGCCACAGGAGCGGGAGCACGGGAGAGGAAGGCGGCGGGCGGAGCCGATGGCCAGGACACGGCGCTACGAAGTGGCGGCCTCAGGTCGCTGGTGGGACGAGGACGACGACCGCTGGCTTCCGGCCGGCGAGGTGCACGCGTGGGAACAGGGCATGAACCAGACCGTGTGCGGTCTGTCGCTCCACCGCTCGCGGCTGTCCCGGTTCGCGGGCGTGACCTGGACCGACGTGCTGCCCGAGTCCGGCGGCGCGGCCGACGCGGTCCGCCGGGTCTGTCCCCGCTGCGCCGCCGCGGCCGGCCGCCGGGGCGCGGACGCCCGCCCGGGCTGGCGGCGGACCGATCCGCGCCCGTAGGGGCCGGACGGACGGTCCGGCCCCGAGGGCGTGGCCACTGCCGCTCGGCCCGCCGTCTACGACGGCAGCGGCGAGCGGCTGACGCGGATCTTGGACTGGCCGTGCGGCCGCTTCTCCCAGTCCTCCATGAACCGCGCGTGCAGACCGTGCCTGCGGGCCAGCGCGAGCAGGGTGTCGGTGCGGTAGTAGAAGTCCTCGCGGAGCACCTGGTGTTCGGTGCCCTCGGTGCGGTCGAAGGTGAAGTCGAAGAACCCGGTGCCGGTCAGGACGCGGCCGACGTGGGCGAGGCACTCCTCGATGACGCTCAGCGGTGAGTGCGAGAAGACGCTGTGCGCGTGGATGACGTCGAAGTGGTCGTCGGGCAGGAACTCCAGCTTCAGGTCCCCGGTGATGGTCAGGTGGGGGAGCTTGGCCTGGAGCCCGCGCTCGCTCAGGGTCCTCTTGGCGGCGATCAGTATGTCCGGCGAGATGTCGATGCCGTAGTAGTGGCCGGTGTCGAGGTGGTCGATGAAGCGCCAGCCGCCGCGCAGGTTGCCGCAGCCGATGTCGAGCATGCGGTGCTCGGGGCACAGCCCGTGCTCGACCAGGTACTCGAACTGCATCTGCCCCAGTGCCAGCCAGCGGTCGTGGGTCTGGCTGCCCACCGCGGCCTCGGGGTTGCGACGGGTGTCCGAGGCCATCACGGCCCGGTAGTAGCCGACGTGGTCCGGGTGCTTGATCCGCAGCCACGCGTCCCGGCCGGCCCGGCGGACGTAGGGGCCGACGCGTTCCGGGTGGCGCAGCGCGTACCCGACCTTGTGGGTGAGCGCGGCGCGGTTGCTGCGCAGTTTCTTCGGGGACTTGGCGTCCTTGGGCATGAGCGGATCGACCTCCGAGTGAGGAGCGGGGTGGTGGGGAGGATGCCGGAGAGGGTGTCAGACCCGGCGGCGCAGCAAGAGGACCGTGGCGACGGTGAGTCCCAGGGCGAGGCCGCCGAGGAGCGCCGTGTCCGTCCACTGGAACGTCCAGTAGTCGCCGGTCGGATTCGCCTCGTAGAAGCGGGCGACGTAGCCGTACTGGGACATGCACTCCATCAGCTCGCGGCCGGAAGGGTGGGGGCAGTTCAGGGCGTCCTCGCGGCGGCCGGACGCCGTGACCATGCCGTAGTGCCCGGTGGACCACTTGTCGCCCATCGGCGGCTTGGGCTGCCACCCGTCGCTGACGTACCGGTGCGGCGGGACCAGCAGGCGGGCCCGGTGCGTCCACTGCACCAGAACCGTCACCGCCGCCGTGACCAGCAGTGTCCAGGCCATCGCGGACAGCACCCGGCGTGCCAGCAGTCCGGCGAGGGTGCCGACGGCCAGGCCGGCCAGCGCGGCGGCGACGGTGGCGGGGCCGGAGCCGGTCAGCGCTGAGGCCTCGTACCAGAAGACGCCGTAGCTGCGGTTGACGGCGGGCTCCCACCACCAGCGGAACAGCAGGGCGAGGGTCCCGGAGAGCGCCACGGTGCCCGCCGCGGCGAGTGCGAAGCGGGACGCGAACCACTGGGCCCTGCCGACGCCCTGGGACAGGATCATCCGGTGGGTGCCCAGTTCCCGGTCGCGGCCCAGCAGCGGCGCGCCCCAGAACATGCCGATCAGGGTGGGCAGGGCGATGTTGAGCGCGCCGAGCAGCCTGAGCGGCTCGACGTCCAGGAACTGGGGCAGTCCGTCCTCGGGCCGGCCGCAGTACAGCGGTCCGGGGCCGCAGTGGTCGAACAGCCCGCCGCGCAGGTCGTCGAGCATGCCGGAACGGAAGTACGCGGCGAGCGCGGCGGTGGCCAGGAGGACCACGGCGCCGCAGACGACCAGTACCCGCTGCTGGCGCCAGGCCAGCCACAGCGCGCCCTTCACGCCGCCTCCTTCGCGCTGTCGGCACCGGTGGTGCCCGGGGTGCCATCGGCACCGGACCGCAGGTGGCCGAGCAGGATCTCCTCCAGGCCGGGCCGTTCGACGTGCCAGTCCCCGCCGAGCGGGCCGCGCGACCGCACCAGGGCGGTCAGCTGCCGGCCGTGCGTACGGCGGTGCACCACGGTGTGCTCCCGCAGAGCCGGCGTCTGGTCGACGTGGCCGCTGACCAGGATGTGGCTCTCGCGGAGCGCGTCGACGTCCTCGCTCAGCCCGACCCGGCCGGCCCGCAGCAGCAGCACCCAGTCACAGGTCTGCTCCAGGTCGGGCAGGACGTGCGAGGACAGCACGATGCTCACCTCGCGCTCCGCCGCCTCGGCCATCAGCGTCGCCATGATCTCGCCGCGCACCACCGGGTCCAGGTCGGCGAGCGGCTCGTCCAGCAGCAGGAGGTCCGGCCGCTTGCCGAGGGCCAGGGCGAGCGCCACCCGAGTCCGCTGCCCGGGGGACAACTCGCCCACGCGGGCGGACGGCGCGATGCCGCCCTCCCGCACGACCCGCTCGGCTGCCGCGTGGTCCCACACGGAGTTCAGCCTGCCGCCCATGCGCAGGGTGTCGGCGACGGTGAAACGGGGGTAGAGCGGCCTGTCCTGGGTGAGCAGGGAGACCCGGCTGCGCGCCGCGGCCGTGCCCGGGGCGGTGTCCAGTACCCGGATCTCGCCGTGGGTGGGCCGCAGCAGTCCGCCCGCCAGGTGCAGCAGTGTGCTCTTGCCCGCGCCGTTGCGGCCGACCAGGGCGGTGATACGGCCGCGGGGCACCGTGAACCCGCAGTCCCGCAGGGCCCGGTCGCCGCGTGCCCGGTAGCGGAACCCGAGGTCCGTGGCGTGCAGCGCGGCGGGCTCGTCTGGCCCGGTCATGCGTCCTCCTGTTTCCGTCCCCGGTCGTCCGGGTCGTTCTCGTGTCGCTCGTGTCGCTCGTGTCGCTCGTGCGGCTCGCGCTCGTGCCCGTGTTCGTGCTGGTCCAGGGCAGCCGTGACCAGGGCGAGTACGTCGTCCCGCTCCAGTCCGGCCGACCGGGCCCGTGCGACCCACTCGGTGAGGTCCGTGCGCAGGGGCGAGTCCTCCTCCGCGCCGGGCCGCGCCAGCGACCGCGTCACGAAGGTGCCGAGCCCGCGCCGCGACCGGACCAGGCCCGCCTGCTCCATGTCGCGGTAGGCCCTGAACACGGTGTTGGGGTTGATGGCGGTGGCGGCGACGACCTCCCTGGCCGTCGGGAGCCTGTCCCCGACCCGCAGCACACCCATGCGGAGTGCCTGCTCGGTCTGCCGCACGATCTGCACGTAGGCGGGGATGCCGCTCTGCCGATCGATCCGGTACTCGACCACGTCACCTTCCATGATTTAGTTAATTCATTAGTAGAAGCATGATCAGATGAGGTGGTGATGTCAAACAGGAAGTGGGGGCGGGGTACTGCACTTGGACTGTCAGTCCAGTGATTGGACGTGTAGTCTCGACCCGGTTGTGATTCCCGTAGGGAGGCACCTGGTGAGCGAAACGGCCCTGGACGCGGAAAGGGACTCCGTCCTCGCCGCGCTGCGCCCCGTCGTCGACGGGATCGCGGCGACGTTCGGCCCGGTCTGCGAGGTGGTCCTGCACGACTACCGGCGCCCCGAGCGGTCGGTCGTGGCCGTCGCGGGCTCGGTGACCGGGCGGACGGTGGGCGGGGCGATGAGCGAGATCGGCATGCGTGTGCTGGCCCGGGGCGACGAGGCGCGGGACGAGCTGAACTACGTCACGCGGACGGGCGACGGCACCCTGCTGAAGTCCTCCACGATGGTGCTGCGCGACTCCACGGGCGCGGTGTTCGGCGCCCTGTGCGTCAACCTGGACGTCACCGCCGTCGACCGGGCCCAGGCCCTGCTCGGCGCCCTCGCCGGCGCCGCGGGCGCCCCCGCCGATCCACCGGCGACCACCTTCGGCGACGACATCGACGCGGTGGTCGACGCCATCCTGGACGCCCACCCGCTGCGGGACAGGAGCTGGGCGGCACTGGACCGCGCACAGCGCCTGGAGCTCTTCCGCGACCTGGACGGACGCGGAGTGTTCGCCGTACGCCGATCGGTCGAGCAGGTCGCCGCCCGGCTCGGCATCTCCCGGGCCTCCGCCTACAACTACCTCGCCCGGGCCCGCGCCACGACCGGCCCGGCCACCGACCCCGCTGGAGGACACGCGTGACGACCACCACCCCGCCGGTCACCCTCGACGACGTCCGTTCCGCCGCCGCCCGCCTGGCCGGCGTCGCGCACCGTACCCCGGTGCTGCGCTCACGCACCCTGGACGCCCTCGTCGGCGCCGAGGTCTTCCTCAAGTGCGAGAACCACCAGCGGGTGGGCGCCTTCAAGTTCCGCGGCGCCTACAACGCGGCCTCCCGCCTCACGCCGGAGCGGCTCTCCCGCGGCATCGCCGCCTACTCCTCCGGAAACCACGCACAGGCGGTCGCCCTCGCCGCGCGCGAACTGGGCACCACCGCGGTGATCGTCATGCCCGAGGACGCGCCGCCCTCCAAGCGGGACGCCACCGCCGGCTACGGCGCCGAGATCGTCACCTACGACCGCTACACCGGCGACCGCGTCGCCCTCGCCGAGGCCCTCGCCGCCGAACGCGGGCTGAGCCTCATCCCGCCCTACGAGCACCCGCACGTCATCGCCGGACAGGGGACGGCCGCCCTCGAACTCGTCGAGGAAACAGGACCACTGGACGCGCTGATCGCACCGGTGGGCGGCGGCGGACTGATCGCCGGGAGCGCGACGGCGGTCAAGGGCCTGCACGCCGGCACGAGGGTGATCGGCGTCGAACCCGAGGCCGGTGACGACACCCGGCGCTCCCTGGAGGCGGGCCGGCGGGTCACCGTCCCGGTCCCGCACACCATCGCCGACGGCCAGGCCCTGCCCACCCCCGGCGAGCTGACCTTCTCCCTCAACCGGCGGCTGCTCGACGTGGTCGTGCTGGTCAGCGACGACGAGATCCGGGACGCGATGCGGTTCGCCTTCGAGCGGCTGAGGACCGTCCTCGAACCGAGTGGCGCCACCCCGCTGGCCGCCCTTCTCACCGGCTGCGCCGGCCCGCTGCCCGGCCGCGTCGGCGTGATCCTCTCCGGCGGCAACGTGGACGCCGCACGCTTCGCCCGCCTGTGCGGCGCGCCGCGCTGAGACCCCACCGTCCCCCGGATGGCGGCCCCGGGTTGACAGGTGGACGATGGGGTGGTGGGGGCAGGGAAAGGAGGAGCGTCATGCTGGAGGCCAAGACGCTCGACAAGCCGGACGAGCGGCGCGATTTCCCCCGGGGACACATCGAGGCCGTGCACATGGAAGGCCTCGACTTCGCCGTCGCCACCTTCGAGCCGGGCTGGCGCTGGTCGGAGTCCGTGGCACCCATCGCGGGCACCGACAGCTGCATGATCCACCACAACTGCTACGTGGCCCAGGGACGCATGCGCGTCCACATGGACGACGGAGCCGAGAGCGAGGTGGGCCCCGGCGACGTGTTCGTCTGCTCGCCCGGGCACGACGCCTGGGTGGTGGGCGACGAACAGTGCGTGGTGTACGACTTCGCCGGAGGCATGGCCAAGGAGTACGCCAAGGCGGACTAGGACGGGTCCGGCGCGGCGGGTGAACAACCGGGAACGGCGAGCGGAGGGACGGCCGTCCCTCCGCTCGCCGTTCCCGGCTCATGCGGCCGGCGTCACCGCCCCGACCGCCGGCGTACGCAGCACCCGCCGGGCCGTCCCCAGGCTCGTTCCCAGCGTCACCGCCGCCGACACCGCCACCATCGTGAGCCACACGCCGAGGAACTGGCCGGGCAGCACCGCGTCGGAACGCACGACGGTGAACGGCAGCACCCCCGCCAGTGCGGCCACCGTGCCGAAGAACACCCCCGTCACCGTCAGGATCACGCCCTCGGCACCGACCACGCCCAGCACCTGCCCGGGCGTCGCCCCCGCCAGCCGCTGCTGCCCGAACTCACGGGAGCGGTACGTCGTCGCCGCGTACAGCGAGTTGACCAGCATCACGCAGACGAACACCGCGATGATGCCGACCACCGTGAGGTTGAGCGTCTCCAGGTTCTTGGCGTCGACCGACTTGACCAGGCCGGAGGCCTTCACCGCGTCGCTCTCCACCGCCTGCATGGTGACCGTCGCCGTCGACACCGCCGTGAACAGGATCAGCGACACCAGGATCCCGGCGAGGTGACCGGCCCGCTCGCGCAGGTTGCGCACGGCCAGCCAGCCGCTCGCGCCGTTCAGCGGCAGCCGGGCGAGCACTCCCCTCAGCAGTAGCGGCGACAGCAGCGCGAAACCCACCGACAGCAGGATCGCCCCGTAGGCCGGCGGCGCCATCAGCGCCTCGTCCGTCGCCGAGAACAGGAAGGTGGCGCAGGTTCCCGCGGCACCGGTGGCCAGCGCGGCGTACGCCGGCCACCGCTTGACCCCGGCCCGCTTCCGGCCGCCCCGCGTCAGCCGCCGCACCGCCAGGAACGCGGCGCCCGCCGACGCGACCAGGGTGATGCCCACCCCGCTCATCAGCGCGATCGGGCCGAAGGAGTACTCGACGGACCGCGCCACCTGGCCGCCGTCCTGGAACATGTCAAGGAGCGCCCGCCCACCGAGCATCGCCGGACCGATCGCCAGTCCCGCGCCGGCCACGGCCACGGCCACCGCCTCACCCACGACCATCCGCCCGATCTGGGCGGGGGTCGCGCCCGAGCAGCGGAGCAGCTCCATCTCGGCGGTGCGCTGACGGACGTTGACCGTCAGCGTGGAGGCCACCGCGAAGAAGACCAGCAGGGTCCCGTAGCCGCCCACGACCCCCGCCGCCGTGCCCAGCGTGTTCGAGCTGACCGGATCCACACCGTCCTGTCCGGCCACGTCGTGCATCGAGTTGAACATCATGGTGATCGCCGCGCCCAGGAAGGCGGACAGCAGCGTCGCGAGGAACCGTCCGGGGCGTCGCCGGATCGACCGCAGGGCCAGTACGAACATCGCTCACACCCCCGCCGGCACGTCGTCGCCCAGGTGCGCCAGCCGCTCCGCGACCGTGTCCGGGGTGGGTACGTCCATCCGCCCGGCCAGCCGTCCGTCGGCCAGGAAGACGACCGAGTCGGCGTACGAGGCGGCGACCGGGTCGTGCGTCACCATCACCACGGTCCGGCCGTGCGCCCGCACCGCCTCTCGCAGCAGCAGCATCACCTGCCGCGCGCTGCGCGTGTCGAGCGCGCCCGTGGGCTCGTCCGCGAAGATCACCCGGGGTTCGCTGACCAGGGCACGGGCGATCGCCACCCGCTGCCGCTGACCGCCGGAGAGCTGGTCGGGACGGTGACCGAGCCGGTCACCGAGACCCACCGCGGTGAGGATCTCCCGGGCCCGCTTCCGGTCGACACGGCGCCCGGCGAGCTTCAGCGGCAGCACCGTGTTCTGCGCGACCGTCAGTGTCTCCAGCAGGTTGTACTGCTGGAACACGAACCCGACCCGGCCGCGCCGGAACTTCGTCAGCTCCGCCTCGCCGCCCCCTGTCAGCTCCGTGCCGTCCACGCACACGATGCCGCTGTCCGGCCGGTCCAGACCGGCCGCGCACTGCAGCAGCGTGGACTTGCCCGAGCCCGACGGCCCCATGACGGCGGTGAACGTGCCGCGCCCCAGACTCAGCGTCACGCTGTCCAGGGCGGTCACGGCGTTCTCCGCGGTGCCGTAGGTCCTGGTCACCTTGACGAGCCGGAGGGCCTCGGGGGCGGGGCCGGGGTCGTGGTTGCCTCGTGCGCCGGAGCGGAACATCGTCATCACCTTCCGTGCGGCACGCCCTGTGCGCTGCCTCGCCGACGACGCTACGGAGCCGGCGGCCGCGCCACACTGGGCGCAGAGCCCGTATCGGGGGGTGTACCCAGTGACACCCCCGGCCCGCGTGCGCCACGATGATCGCCACGACCGACGGGACAGCCCGGCTCGCCGAACCCCGGTCCTTCGCCTTCGACGGCTACGGCGTGGTGATGTCCCGCGAACTCGCCTCCGACGAGCTGGTCTCGCACATCACCCCGGCCGTGCCCGGACCCGGGCGCGGTGCACCGCTCCTCGCTGGAGGTCCTGGAGTCCCTCTTCGAGCTCTCGCTGCCCGGGGACCTGATCGTCACGGTGACGCTGCCCGCCGACGTCCTGAGGACCGGGCGACCTCGCGGACGGACGTCCCGCTCACCCGCCCGCCAGCACCACCTCCAGGGTGCGCGGACCGTGCACCCCCTCGACCCGGTCCAGTTCGATGTCACTGGTCGCCGACGGACCGGAGATCCAGGTCAACGGGCGCGCCGGGTCCAGGCGTTCCAGGGCCTGGGACACGGCGGAGACCACCTGGTCCGGCACCCGTACGACGCAGATGTGATGGTCGGGGACGAGGGTGATGCGGCGGCGGCCCTGGTCGGGGGAGCCGTCCAGGACGATCGTCCCGGTCTCGGCGACGGCCACGGCGCAACCCGTGACCACGCTGTCCACCCGGTCGAGTTCGTGCGGGGTGCTCGCCGCCACGTCGTGCACACGGGTCGCGTCGACGGCCTCCAGCCAGTCCGGCGGCAACCCGGGCGGCATCAGCACGCTCCGCGAGCCGCGTGCGGCCAGGAGCCGCGTCAGCAGCCCGGGCAACTGCCCGTCCGCGCACCGGTGCACGATCGCCCGGTAGTCCGCCAGGTTGTCGGCGAGCAGCTCCACCGTCTCCGCGACGGTCCGCCGCCCGTGCTCGCGCGCGTAGTCCCGCGCGACGGCACGCTCGTACGGAGGGTCGTCGTGCGGCACGTCCGCGAGTGCCCGCCGTACGCGGCCGAGTACGCGTTCCCTGCCGGCCCCGCTGTTCACTTCGTCCCGTCCTTTCCACCACGCGTGCGCTGCCACCAGTCCCGGAACGGCTCCACGGGCACCTCCGGCAGGTCCCGGCTGCCGCTCCACGCGCGGCCCGGCCCCGGAAGGGTGCGTGGATGCAGGCGACGGGTGCGCGACGCCAGCCGCTGGCCGGTCCGCAGGGCGCCCGGGTGCGTGAACGCCCATTGCGCGGCCCGCATCGCCGCCCGCTCGGCGGCATGCCCCTTCGCCGGTTTCAGGACGACCCTGTTGCCCTGCCGGACGGCCGGCCCGCCCCGCACCACCCGCTCCCGCAGGTGCACCAGCACCTCGGGGATGTCGATGGCGACCGGGCACACCTCGTAGCAGGCGCCGCAGAGCGAGGACGCGAACGGCAGGGAGGCGTCGACCTCGCTTCCCGTGCCCCTGAGCTGAGGACTGAGGATGGCGCCGATGGGGCCCGGATACACCGAGCCGTAGGCGTGACCGCCCGCCCGCTCGTAGACGGGGCAGACGTTGAGGCACGCCGAGCAGCGGATGCAGCGCAGGGCCTGGCGGCCGACCTCGTCGGCGAGGGTGTCGGTGCGGCCGTTGTCCAGCAGGACCAGGTGGAAGACGCGCGGGCCGTCCCCGTCGGTGGTGCCGGTCCACATGGACGTGTACGGGTTCATGCGCTCGGCCGTCGAGGAGCGGGGGAGGGTCTGCAGGAAGACCTCCAGGTCCTGCCACCTCGGCACGACCTTCTCGATGCCGACGACGGAGATCAGGGTCTCGGGCAGGGTCAGGCACATCCGGCCGTTGCCCTCGGACTCCACGACGACGAGCGTGCCGGTCTCGGCGACCATG
Source organism: Streptomyces sp. NPDC017225 (assembly GCF_044331465.1). Lineage (NCBI taxonomy): Bacteria > Bacillati > Actinomycetota > Actinomycetes > Kitasatosporales > Streptomycetaceae > Streptomyces > Streptomyces sp. NPDC017225. Next base: position 332,647 of record NZ_JBIRNE010000001.1, read on the forward strand.
AAGTTGGCGCCGGAGATGCCGACCTCGGCCCGCAGGAACTTCTCCCGCAGGTGCAGCCGGGCCGCCTCGGCGAGTTCGGCGGGCGTGTCGGTCAGGCCCTCGGGGGCCGGGCGGCCCCACTCGCCCATCTCGGAGCGGAAGATGTCCCGGATCTCACCGCGGTTGCGGTGGATCGCCGGCACGAGGATGTGCGACGGCCGGTCCTTGCCCAACTGCACGATCAGCTCGGCGAGATCGGTCTCGTAGGCGTGGACGCCCTGAGCCTCCAGCGCCTCGTTGAGACCGATCTCCTGCGTCGCCATCGACTTGACCTTGACGACCTCACGCTTCTCCGTGTCACCGCCGCCGCTCTCCTTGACCAGCCGGGTGACGATCCGGTTGGCCTCCTCCGCGTCGGCGGCCCAGTGCACGGTCCCGCCCGCCGCCGTGACCGCCTCCTCCATCTGCACCAGGTACCGGTCGAGATGGCGCAGCGTGTGGTCCTTGATCTGCTTCCCGGCCTCGCGCAGCGCCGCCCAGTCGTCCAGTTCCGCGACCGCGCGGGCCCGCTTGTCCCGGATGGTGTGCGTGGCGTGGCGCAGATTCCCGCGCAGCGTCGGGTCGTGCACCGCCTCACGCGCAGCCTCCGGAAAGGCTGGGAACGCCGGCATTCCCAGATACGTCCCGCTCATACGGTCGCCGCCTCCTCCGTGCCCGCCAGGATCTCCGCGATGTGCACCGGCCGCATGCCGGTCCGCAGCCGTGTCATGGTCCCACCGATGTGCATCAGGCAGGAGTTGTCGGCCGCGCACAGCACATCGGCGCCGGTGGACTCGGCGTTGCGCACCTTGTCCACGCCCATCGCCGCCGAGACGTCGGAGTTCTTCACGGCGAAGGTGCCGCCGAAGCCGCAGCACTCCTCCGCGCCGGGCAGCTCGACCAGTTCCAGCCCCTTCACCGCCTCCAGCAGCCGCCGGGGCCGGTCACCGAGGCCCAGGCTCCGCAGCCCGTGGCACGTCGGGTGGTACGTCACGGTGTGCGGGTAGTACGCCCCCACGTCCGTCACCCCCAGGACGTCCACGAGGAACTCCGTCAGCTCGTACGTCTTCGGCACCACCGGCGCCAGGGCCGCCGCGAGCGTGTCCCCGCGTCCCTCGGCCCGCGCCCGTTCGCCCATGCGCGGATACAGCTCCCGCACCATCGCGCCGCACGAGCCCGACGGCGTCACGACCGCGTCGTAGGGTGCGAAGACGTCGGCGAAGTGCCGGGCCAGCGGCTCCGCCTCGTGCCGGTAGCCCGTGTTGTAGTGCGCCTGCCCGCAGCAGGTCTGGGCCATCGGGAAGTCGACGTCGACACCCAGCCTGGTCAGCAGTCTCACCACGGCACGACCGGTGTCCGGATAGAGCGTGTCGTTGACGCAGGTCAGGAACAGGGCGACACGCATCGCGGCTCCTTGTGGTCGGTCGGCTCGAACGGTCGGCCCGAACAACATGATCATCGGATGAAGCGCAGGGTAGTCGGCGTATCGAGGCAGGGGGAGACCACAGGCGGTGAGTGCGGCCCCGGTCGCCCGCCCCTGACGAAGGTCTTCCCACGGCGGCGCGGGTAATGTGAAGGCCTTCCGGCCGCCCCGCGTCCCTGGTGCGTTGTTTCTGGTCCGACCCTGGAGGTCCCTGCCCGATGGCCCATTCGGTGGGTATCAAGGACGTCGCACGCGCCGCCGGAGTCTCCGTGGGCACGGTGTCCAACGTCATCAACCGCCCCGACACCGTCGCGACCGAGACCCGCGCGCGCGTGCAGTCCGCGATCGACCGGCTCGGCTACGTCCGCAGCGAGTCCGCGCGCCAACTGCGCGCCGGCCGGAGCCGGATCATGGGGCTGCTCGTCCTGGACATGGGCAACCCCTTCTTCGTCGACGTCGCCCGTGGCGCCGAGCGGGCGGCGCGCGACGCCGGGCTCGGCGTGATGGTCTGCAACAGCGCGCAGGACCCCGGGGAGGAGGCCGAGTACCTTTCGCTCTTCGCCGAGCAGCGGGTCCGGGGCGTCCTGCTGACCCCGGCCGACGCCACCGGCCGCAACATCGAGGGCTTCCGGCGCCACAACATCCCCTTCGTACTGGTCGACCGGGTCGCCGACGGCACCACCGAGTGCTCGGTCTCCGTCGACGACGTCGCGGGCGGGGCCCTGGCGGTGCGTCACCTGGTGCACGCCGGACACCGTTCCATCGCCTACGTCAGCGGCCCGCCCGGCCTCAACCAGGTGAGCGACCGCCGTACCGGCGCCCTGCGGGCGCTCGCCGAGGCCGGGCTCGGCCCCGACGCGTTGCGCGAACTGCCCACCGAACGCCTCGACGTCGCCGCGGGCCGGGACGCCGGCGCCCGCCTCCTCGGCCTCGCGGACCGGCCCACCGCCGTCTTCTGCGCCAACGACCTGCTCGCCCTCGGGGTCCTGCAGGCCCTCTACGCCGCCGGGGTCGACGTCCCCGGGGATCTCGCGATCGTCGGTTACGACGACATCGAGTTCGCCTCCGCCGCGGCCGTCCCGCTGACCTCCGTGCGCCAGCCCGCGGTGACCATGGGCGCCATGGCCGCCGAGCTGCTCCTGGAGGAGACGGAGCCGCAGGGGTCGGACCGGGCCCACCCGCACCGGCGGGTCGTGCTCCAGCCCGAACTGGTGGTACGGCGCTCCAGCCTCGCCGCCCGCTGACCCGTGGGTCGGCACGATTTCGCGATCCCGGGGGTCGGCGACCGCAGAACCATGTGCTGAACTGGGACATGGCCGAAAGAAGCCGTCCGCACGACCTGTCCGTAGGACCCGTCCGTACGACCTGTCCGTGCGACCCGTTCACCCGATCCATCCGTCCCGGGAGCCCCGTTGAGTCTCAGCTACCGTCAGCCCGGCGTCGTCCTCACCGACCGCCGTTTCACCGTGCCCCTCGACCACGCGAACCCCTCCGGGGAGACGATCGAGCTGTACGCCCGGGAGGCCGTCGCGAGCGACAAGGCACACCAGGACCTGCCGTGGCTGGTCTACCTCCAGGGCGGCCCCGGCTTCGGGGCGAACCGTTTCATCGGCCGCCCCGCCTGGTTCGGCCGCGCCCTGAAGGAGTACCGCGTACTCCTCCTCGACCAGCGCGGCACCGGCGCCTCCACGCCCGCCAACCGCCAGACGCTCCCGCTGCGCGGCGGCCCCGCGGAGCAGGCCGACTACCTCACCCACTTCCGCGCCGACGCCATCGTCCGCGACTGCGAGACGATCCGCCCCCAGGTCACCGGCGGCGCCCCCTGGGCCGTCCTCGGCCAGAGCTTCGGCGGCTTCTGCACCGTCGCCTACCTGTCGCTGGCCCCCGAGGGCCTGAGCACCGCCCTGATCACCGGCGGCCTGCCCTCCCTGGACGCCCACGCCGACGACGTCTACCGGGCCGCCTACCCGCGCATCGAGCGCAAGGTCGCCGCACACTACGCCCGCTACCCGCAGGACGTCGAGCGCGCCCGCCGCATCGCCGACCACCTGCTCACCCACGACGTCGTCCTGCCGAACGGCTACCGGCTCACCACCGAGGCCTTCCAGTCCCTCGGCATCCTCCTCGGCGGCAGCGAGGGAAGCCACCGCCTGCACTTCCTCCTGGAGGACGCCTTCGTCCGCACCCCGGGCGGACACGAGCTGTCCGACGCGTTCCAGGAGCAGGCGCAGAGCCTGCTGTCGTACGCCGGCCACCCGCTCTACGCCCTCGTCCACGAGGCCATCTACGGCCAGGACGCGCGCCCGACGAACTGGTCCGCGGAGCGGGTCCGCGCCGAGTTCCCGCGCTTCGACGCCGCGAAGGCCCTCGCCGGAGACGAACCGCTGATGTTCACCGGCGAGTCCGTCCACCCCTGGATGTTCGACTGCGACCCGGCGCTGCGCCCCCTGCGCGAGACCGCCGAGCTCCTCGCCGCCCGCACCGACTGGACACCGCTGTACGACCCCGCCCGACTCGCCGCCAACGAGGTCCCGGCCGCCGCGGCCGTCTACCACGACGACATGTACGTGGACACCGGCCACGCGCTGAGCACCGCCCGCACGATCCGGGGCCTGCGCACCTGGGTCACCGACGAGTTCGAGCACGACGGCGTACGGGCCGGCGGCCCCCGCGTTCTGGACCGGCTGCTCGCGCTCGCCCGCGATGAGGCCTGAACGGCGAGGCCTGAACGACGAGTCCTGGACGACGACGCGTCGGTTCCCGGGGTGACGGCGGCGGCAGGTACTAGGGTGCGGGCATGACGGAGCCGACCCACACACGACTGGAGCCCATGCCCGGCGACTGGCGGCGCGCCCTGGCCGTCGTCGCCCACCCGGACGACCTGGAGTACGGCTGCTCGGCGGCGATCGCCTCCTGGACGGACGAGGGCCGCGAGGTCGCCTATGTCCTCGCGACCCGGGGCGAGGCGGGCATCGACACCCTGGCGCCCGCCGAGTGCGGCGCCCTGCGGGAGCGGGAGCAGCGGGCGAGCGCCGCCGTCGTCGGGGTGAGCGAGGTGGAGTTCCTCGACCACCGGGACGGCGTCATCGAGTACGGCACCGCCCTGCGCCGCGACATCGCCGCCGCGATCCGCAGGCACCGGCCCGAGCTGGTGATCACCCTCAACCACCGGGACACCTGGGGCGGCGTCGCCTGGAACACCCCGGACCACGTCGCCGTCGGCCGCGCCACGCTCGACGCGGCGGGCGACGCCGGCAACCGGTGGATCTTCCCGGAGCTGACCGAGCAGGGCCTCGAACCCTGGGACGGCGTGCGCTGGGTCGCCGTCGCGGGTTCCTCCTCGCCCACGCACGCCGTGGACGCCGCACCGGGACTGGAGCGCGCCGTCCGCTCCCTGCTCGAACACCGCACGTACATCGAGGCGCTGACCGACGACGACCCTCAGACGTACGTGCGCCGATTCCTCGTCGGCTACGCCGAGGCCGCCTCGGAGCGGTTCGGCGGGAAGCCGGCGGTGACCTTCGAGGTCTTCGGCCGGTAGCACGAGAAGCCCTGATCAGGGCCAGGGCCAGGACCTGCGGCCGGGTCCGCCGGTGCCCCGACGCGCCGGCGGTCCGTATGCTCGACCCCATGCGAGAACCCACTGCCGACCAGCGAGGACCCACCGGCGGCCAGGCGGAACTGCGAGGCGACTGCGAGCGGTGCTTCGGCCTGTGCTGCGTGGCCCTGCCCTTCGCCCGCTCGGCGGACTTCGCCATCGACAAGGACGCGGGCAAGCCCTGCCCGAACCTCCGGGACGACCACCGCTGCGGCATCCACGCGCGGCTGCGGCAGAGCGGTTTCACCGGCTGCACCGTCTACGACTGCTTCGGCGCCGGCCAGAAGGTCTCGCAGGTCACCTTCGGCGGCCAGGACTGGCGCACCGGCCCGCCGGAGCACACCCGCCGGGTCTTCGACGTGTTCCCGGTCGTCCGTCAGCTGCACGAACTGCTCTGGTATCTGACCGAGGCCCTGACCCTGCCCGCCGCCCGTCCCGTCCACGCCGACCTGCGCCGGGCCCTGACCGACACCGAGCGCCTCACCGAGGGGTCGCCCGAGGACCTGGCCGCCCTCGACGTGGCCGCGCACCGGCAGCGGGTCAACGTCCTGCTGCTGCGCACCAGCGAACTGGTGCGGGCCGGCGCGCGCGGCAAGAAGAAGAACCGCCGCAACGCCGACCTGATGGGCGCCCGTCTGCGGGGTGCCGACCTCGGCGGCGCCGACCTGCGCGGTGCCTACCTCATAGCCGCCGACCTCACCGGCGCGGATCTGCGGGGCGCCGACCTGATCGGCGCGGACCTGCGCGACGCCGACCTGACGGACGCGGACCTGACGGGCGCCTTCTTCCTCACCCAGCCGCAGCTCACCGCGGCCCGGGGCAGCGCGGGCACCCGGCTGCCGGGCTCAGTCAGCCACCCGGCGCACTGGACAGCGGGGGCCTGAGCCGCCGTCCCCGGCGGCGGACGGCCGGTCCGGTGCCGGTGCCGCGTCGTCCGGTGCCGGGTGGTCCGGTGCCGGGTGGTCCGGTGTCGCACCGGACCGGCCGGCCGTGGTCCGCCGGCCCAGGCGCAGTCGCAGTCCCTCCGGCATCAGCGTCAGCCGCTCGGTCACCCGAAGCCGGTAGTCCGGCTCGGGCAGCAGCTCGTAGCGGCGGAGCAGGAGCCCGAGGACCAGCGTCGCCTCGTGCAGCGCGAACTGCCGCCCGATGCACGCCCGCGCGCCCGTCCCGAACGGTTTGAAGGTGTGCGGGGCACGGGACCGTACGGCCTTGGCGTCGAAGCGGTCCGGGTCGAACCGCTCGGCGTCCGGCCCCCACACCCCGGGGTCGCGGTGCAGCATCCCCGTGAGCACCAGAGCCCAGGCACCGCGCCGCATCGGGTACTTCCCGCCCAGCACCGTGTCCTCGCCTGCCTCCCGCGCGAAGGCGGGCGCGGTCGGCCACAGCCGCAGCGACTCGTCCAGCACCCGGCGCACATAGCGCAGTTTGGCCACCTGTTCGTAGCCGGGCGCCTCCGTGCCGCCCCAGACGCGGTCCACCTCGGCGCGGGCCCGGGCCGCGACGTCGGGGTGCCGGGAGAGGTAGTGCAGGGCGAAGGAGAGCGCGCCCGAGGTGGTCTCGTGCCCGGCCACCAGGAAGGTGATGACCTGGCGGCGGATGTTCTCCGGCGACAGCCGCTCACCGGTCTCGGGATGAGCCGTGTCCAGCATCCGGTCGAGCAGGTCGCCGTCGCCACCCTTGCCGCCGGCGGTCCGGCGGGCGCGGACCAGGTCGTCGACCGTGCGGTCGAGGTAGGCGATGTCGGCGGTGTTGCGGCGGCTCGCACCGCGCAGCAGCCACGGGGCCAGCGGCGCGGGCACGGTGTTCAGGCGCTGCGCGTGGGTGAGCGTGCCGACCATCGCCGTGACGAAGGGATGGAGGCGGGAGCGCTCGAAGGAACCGAAGTCGTGCCCGAACCCGGTGCGCGCGATCGTCTCCAGCGTCAGCTTGGTCATGTCACTGGGTACGTCCACCGCCCGGCCGGCCGCCAGCGCCCGGTCCCAGTGGTGCGTCAGCCGCCCGGCCACGTCCAGCATCATCAGGTGGTAGCCCGCCATGGCCTCCCGGCTGAACCCGGGTGCCAGCACGTCGTGCGCGAGCTGCCAGTTGGGCTCGTGGTTGTACGCCGTGAAGAGCCCGTCCCTGACCACCGGGCGCAGGTTGGCCACGCCGAGGCCCACGTGCTTGGCGAACCGCGTCTCGTCCGCGAGGTCGGCGGCGAGTTCGGCGCCCCACACGAACACGAACTCCTTGCCGAAGGCCCGCCGCCGGAATATCGGACCCAGCTGTCGGGCGTACCGCAGCGAGTCCTGCATCGGAGTGCGCCGGCCGGCCCCGACCACATCGCCGAGCAGCGGCAGCCGGTAGGGCGGACGCGGGATGCGGTGCAGTTCGGGCCAGCCCAGCTCGGCGCTGCGGAATCCTTTCGGCAGCCCGTCCCGGGCCGTCTCGTTCGTCGTCCCCGCCATGACGCGACCTCCCTTGACGCAGCGGCGTGTGGCACGTGCCGAGGCAAGTGTGTTGTACATGGATTCAATAGCGCGCCTCAGTCTCGTCCCGTTGTTGAACCGGCGTCAAGTAAGGTGCGGGCATGGCCGCGAACGATGGTGAGCGCACCCGCCGACGGCTCAGCACCGGGGAGCGCAGGGAGCAACTGCTGTCGGCCGGCGCGCGGCTGTTCTCGGAGAGCCCCTACGACGAGGTGTGGATCGAGCGGGTCGCCGAGATCGCCGGCGTCTCCCGCGGGCTGCTGTACCACTACTTCCCGACGAAACGGGACTTCTTCGCGGCGGTCGTCGAGCGCGAGAGCGAGCGCATGCTGCGGATGACCGCGGCGGTGCCCGGGGTTCCGGTCCACGAGCAGCTCACCGCGGGCCTCGACGCCTACCTGGAGTACGTGCGCGCCCACGCGCACGGCTACCGCGCCTTCCACCGCGCCGACGCCGCCGGGGACCGGGCGGTGCGCCGGGTGTACCAGCGGGCGCTGGCCGCACAGGAGCGGCAGATCCTCGCGGCGCTGGCCGCCGACCCGGAGTTCGGCGAGGCCTTCGGGGCGCGGACCGACGTACGGCTGGCGGTGCGCGGCTGGCTGGCGTTCACCACCGCGGTCTGCCTGGAGTGGCTGCGGGACCCGGAGCCGGACCGAAGGCAGGTGCGCGACCTGTGCGCCCGGGCCCTGCTGGGCGCCATCGCGCCGTGAGCGCCCCCGTTGCACTTCGTAACGCGCCCTCAGGCCGCTGAAGTGCGCCCTCCGGTGGGCTGAAAAAGTCCCGCGAAGATCACGCCATCTGGTTGGCGCCCACCCTGATGTCCGATAGGTTAGGTGAGCCTTACCTAATGAGTAGCCGAATCGACCGGTTAATTGACGACGGAGGTTGGGGATGGGTGACAGCCACACCTGGGCGGCCGCGCCTGCGGCGGCGGAGCAGGCCCGCTCCGTACTCGCCGCCGCGTGGTCCTGCGCGGTGACCGCGGAGGGCGGCCGTGAGGAGTTCGTCGGCGCGCACACCGTGGCCGACGACGGCCGCGTGCTCCTGCGCGTGCCCGAGGACAGCACCCTGCTCGCGGCGGCGATCTGCGCGCCACGCGGGGAGCCGTCCGCCGTGCTGGAGTTCGCCGACGTGGCACCCGTCCCGGTCCGGGGCCGGATCAGGGCCCGGCTCTGGCTCGCGGGCCGGCTCGCCGTGGAGGACGACCACTTGGCGTTCACGCCCACACGGGTGGTGCTGCGGCAGCCGTCCGGTGCCGTGGTGGTCGACCTGGACGAGTTCGCCGCCGCGGGGCCCGACCCGCTGGCCCTGGCCGAGGCCCGGCTGCTGACCCATCTCGCCGACTGCCACGGCGACGCGGTGGAGCGGCTGACCCGGCTCGTGGACGCCGACAGCCTGCACGGCGCGGTCCGGGTGCGGCCGCTCGCGGTCGACCGGCACGGACTGACGCTGCGCGTCGAGCGCGTCCGCGCCCACGGCGACGTACGACTGCCCTTCCACGCGCCCGCCGACGACCTCGCGCAGCTCACCGAGCGGATGCACGTGCTGCTGACGCAGGCGAGCGCCGCCTCCTGCCCCCGGGCCCTGCAGTGGCAGCGCACCGACGGCGACGGGTGAGGCGGACGCCCCTGCCGGCGGCGGCCGGTCCAGGCCGCTTCGTCAGGGGTCAGGAAGAACGACGCGCGGCGCCGCCGCGGTTCCGCTTCCGGAGCAGGGCCCGCAGCCCGTCGCGCAGACGGGTCAGCCGCGGCATGCGTTCGCGCAGCTCGCGCGTGTGGTGGTCCAGTTCCTCCAGGAGCCGGCGAGAGCGGTGTTCGGTGTCCATCTCGTCGATGACGCGGTTGACCTCGGTCAGTACCGCGCCGTGCAACTGCCAGTGCAGGGGGCTGCGCTGGACCTCCGCCAGGAGCAGCTGGGCCAGTCTGTCCCGGGTGACCGCGGCCTGCCGCAGCTCGGTGGAGAGGCGCTCCTCGGCGGACTCGGCGTCCTCGCTGGCGCTGGTGGTGACCAGTACCGCGAAGCTGACCACGGCGTCGGCGATCTCGGAGAGCAACTGCTGGATGGTGGCGCCCGTCTCGGGCCCGAACAGCGGCTCCGGCTCCCGTTCCTTCGCGAGGTCGGTGAAGGTGCGGGCGAGGACCCGCATCACCACCGTGCAGATCTCCAGGGTGTCCAGGCCGGTGCGCAGGACCACCCGGTGGAGCAGCCCCTCGCGTACCCGGGGATTGAGGCGGAGACTGTCCTCGGCCTGCCGCAGGTCCTCGTCCACCTCGCCGATGTCGTGGTCGAGCCGGCGGGCCTCGTGCAGCCGGGCCGCCGCCTCGTGGAACGGTGTGCTGTCGGCGGCCTCCTCACCCATGCGCAGCATCAGCTGCCGCACCCGCCGGGCCAGCCCTTCGATGGACTCGCCGGCCTGCTCCACCCACACCGGAGGGGCGAGGATCAGGTTGAAGGCCAGTCCGACGGTGGCTCCGATGAGCGTCTCCACCACCCGGGCCCACGCCAGGCTCCCGTGCGAGGTCACACCGAGCACCAGCATCGCGCTGATCGCCACCTCGGCCACGAACTCGTGCGCCCGCACCAGATGTCCGACGCCCAGCGCCGCCACGATCACCAGGCCCAGACTCCACCAGCTCAGACCGACCAGCTGGCTGAATCCGATGGCCACCAGGACGCCGGCCACCACGGCGTTCACCCGGCGGAAGCTCATCTTGAGCGTGGCGTACAGGGTGACCTGGACGACCAGCAGCGCGGTCAGGGGCGCGGTGAGCGGCGCCGCCGACTTGTCGGGGGTCAGCCGCACCGCGATGACATAGGCGATCGAGGCCGCCGTCGCCGAGCGCAGCGCCTGCACGACCATGGGGTCCCTGAGCCACTTCACCCGCCGCAGAGCCGCGGCCGCACTCTTACGCACATCCCGCATCCTCGGGCTGTTCCCTTCCCCGGGCGCCTCGAACGTATCCGGACAGGACGGTAGCCGGACAAAGGGGGCGGAAGTGGTTCTCACGCGCCGTACACCGGCGGTAGCCGTGGAGCGGTGATGTCGGCGCATTTCGGAGAGTGTGCGTTCATCACGTGAATTAAGAAGAGAAGGAAGTCGCGGGCCGGGACCCGGCAGAGGTATGTTGCAGACCGGGCAAGGCACGGGAGGAGCCACATGGCGGGGCAGAACGGGCGCACGGTGCGCGACCTGAGAAGGGCCAACCGTACGGCCGTGCTCCAGCGGCTCTACTTCGACGGACCGCTCAGCCGTTTCGAGCTGGGCCCGGCGACCGGACTGAGTTCCGGCTCCGTCAGCAACGTCGTCGCCGACCTGGTCGCCGACGGCCTGGTGGAGGAGGCCGGCAGCGTCGACTCCGACGGCGGCAGGCCCCGTACCCTGCTGCGCGTGGCGCCCGGCAGTGGCCACATGATCGGTGTGGACGTCGGCGAGACCCGGGTGCGCGTCGAGCTGTTCGACCTGACGCTCACCGAGCTCGCCCGCGCCGAACGCCCGCTGGCCCAGCAGCGGTACGACGTAGAGATGATTGTCGGTCACATCCGGGACGGCATCGCCGAGGTGCTGGCCTCGGCCGGCCTCGCACCCGAACGGCTGCTCGGCGCCGGAATCGGCGTCCCCGGCATCGTCGAGCACACCCCGGACCGCGGAGCCGTCGTGCACGGCCAGACCATCGGCTGGGACGCGGTCCCGCTGGAGTCCCTGCTCCGCGCCGGTTCCCCGCTGCCCGAATCCGTCCCCTACCTCATCGACAACGGCGCCAGGACCCTCGGGCAGGCCGAGATGTGGTTCGGCGCCGGACGCGGTGCCCGCAACGCGGTCGTGGTCCTCTTCGGCTCCGGCGTCGGCGCCAGTCTGGTCACCCCCGACGTCGAGCACGGCCGGGCGGTCGAATGGGGGCACTTGACGGTCCGGGTCAGGGGCCGCCGCTGCCGTTGCGGCGCGCTCGGCTGCCTGGAGGCGTACGCGGGCGCCGAGTCGCTGCTGGCCCGCTGGCGGGAGGAGGGCGGCCGGGTGCCGGAGGACACCGACGAGGAGACCGCCCTGACCGCGATGCTCGCCGCCGCCTACCCGGCCGACACCAGGGCGGCCGACCCGGTCGCGCTCGCCGTCCTGGAGGAGACCGCCGAGTACCTGGGCGCCGGGCTGTCCGACCTGATCAACCTCTTCCAGCCCGAGCGCATCCTCATCGGCGGCTGGGCCGGCCTCCAGCTCGGCACCCGCTTCCTGCCCGCGGTACGCCGGCACGCGGTGTCGTACGCGCTGCGCCATCCCGCCGGGAAGGTGACCGTCGACCTGGGGCGCCTCGGCCCCGACGCCGTCACCGTCGGTGCCGCCATCCTGCCACTGGCCGACTTCTTCGCGCGCGGCGGCCGGCGCCCCGAGCCGGCACCCGAGCACCCGGCTCCCGCGTGGCGCACGGCGCTCGAGGAGCGGGCTTCGTACTGAGGTTTCGCCGGTCAACGCGGAGGTACCCGATGTCGTTCGAACGACCAGGAGGACCGCGAAAGGGAGTGTGCCGTGACCGACCACCGCCTCGAAGGACCGGGTGAGAACGGTGCCGCCCCCGTGCCGCGGGACATGCCCGACCAGCAGGCAGGCACCGGCGACGACCCGTGGGAGGCCGCCGCGCCCACGCGCGAACAACGCGAGCAGGGCCAGCGCCCCGAGGGTGACGAGGGTGACGAGGACGCCGAGACGGACGACACCGCGGGCGACGGAACCGGACCGGAAGCCGGGCCCGCCACCGACGTTCCCGACACGGACGAGGCGGGAACGGGCCGCCAGGGGGCACCGCACTCGGGCGCCGTACACCCCGAGCACCCGGTGCCCGACGAGCCGTCCGGCTGAACGGCCGGCGGTGCGACAGGCCTCACCGGTGCGACAGGCCTCAGCGTCCGGCTGAACGGCCGACGACGCGGCGGGACCGACGGCACGCGGGGCGGAGCCGGGGGACCGGCTCCGCCCGCGCTCTCGCTCAGCCGACCTTGCGCCCCCGCAGAGGCTCCGTAGCCGCTCCCGCGCCTTCCCGGAAGCCCCGCAGGAACTCCTCCAGCACCTCCGTGGACGTGTGCTCGGGGCGCCAGCCCAGCTCCGCCCGCACCCGCGTGCAGTCCATGAGCGGCAGCCGCAGCACCGCGTCGAACAGGTGCGGGGAGGCGGGCAGCAGATGCAGCCCCCACGCGGCGGCGATCGCCGAGCGGGCCGCGGCGCGGGGCACCCGCACCGTTCGTCCACCGGTCATCCGGCCCAGCAGCTCGGCGTCGACCGGCGGATCGGCCGCGAGGTTGAAGGGTCCCCGGGCGTCCTCGGAGCGCACCGCCAGACGGTAGGCGTTGGCCGCGTCGTCGGTGTGCAGTGCCTGCATCCGCAGACCGGGGATGTCCGGCAGGAAGGGGAGGAGCTCCGGACGCGCCAGCGGGCCCGGCAGGAACCTGCCGCCGAAGATCCGGCGCTGCTCGCTGGCCGACTCCCGCTTGAAGAGGAAGGCCGGGCGCATCCGTACCACCCGGACCCCTGGGTGGTCGCGCTCGAAGGTGTCCAGGGCGCGTTCCAGATAGGCCTTCTCCCGGCAGTACGCGGCGTCCGGCCAGCCGTGTGTCGGCCAGGACTCGTCCACCGCGTGGTCCTTCGGCCCCGGCGAGTACGCGCCGACCGACGAGGCGTGCACCAGCGCCGGCACCCCTGCCGCGGCCACCGCCTCGAAGACCCGGATGGAGCCGAGAACGTTCGTACGCCAGGTCGTCGCCGGATCGTGCGTCGGCTGGAACGCCCAGGCCAGGTGCACCACGGCGTCCGCGCCGGCGAAGTGGCCGGTCAGGTCCGCCCGCTCTGACGACAGGTCGACCGCGGCCCACTCCGTCTTCGGGGGCGACCACTCGGGAATCCGCCGGGCCAGCCCCAGCACGGAGGCGACCTCCGGATCCTCCGACAGCAGCCGCACCACGCTGGTGCCCACGTTGCCGGTGGCACCCGTGACCACGACCCTGCTGCCCGTTGTGCTGCTCACCTTGCGCTCCTCTCGGCCACCTGCCCGTACGGAGGTCACCGGGTACCCGCCACGCCGCGAAGGCACGCAAGGAGAAGCCCCGACCGCGACGGGGGAATCACGATCGGGGCGGTACGAGGTGGATACGGACGGCGGTCGCCTCTCGGCGAAAGGCTCCACAGGGCTTCAGCCGAACGATCGTCCCTGTGGGCGATAGGTGAGGCCCGGGGACACTGTCCCGTCCGTACCCACGCCTTCTTCAACGGGGGAGGGGCTGCCGGTGTTCCGCCGTCTGTCGCGTTTTGGGGTGATGTGTGTCACTGCTCCCGCGCCTGTGGTTCGGGGACGATCTCGGACCACAGGTTCTCGGCCTGCAGCAGCAGGGTGCCGAGGACCGCCGTCCGCGCGGCCCCGTGCCCGGCCTGTTCCCGCAGTCCGTCCTGCAACCGCCGGTGCAGTTCCTCCATGGTCGCCTCCGTCTCCTCCTCCGGACGGGCCTCGGCGGCCTCGCCCAGCAGTCGGCCGGCCTCCCCGCGGCAGGCGTCCCCGATCAGCTTCAGCAGACGCGCGTACAGGTCCAGTACCGGGCCCTCGGGCAGGGCGGGAGTCCGGTGTTCGTCGGCGGCCACCGCCAGCGTCCGGGTCAGCGCCGTGATGTTCCCGGTGACCCGGCTCCACCGCTGGTCCTCGTCCTCGGGTGGGACGGCGGTGGGCGCGCGACGCAGCGCGCGCAGCGGGCCGTAGGTCAGGCGCAGGCTCTCCTGGCTCCACGACCGGGCCGACTCCAGCGCCTCCAGCCGCCGCTGGAGGCGCGCGGAGTCGCTGGACCAGCCGGCCGCGGTCTGCGCGTCCCACTCGTTCTCCCGCAGATCGGCGGCGACGGAGTGCAGGACGTCGCCCGCCTCCCGGGCCAGCGCCGCGAGGTTCTCGCGCACGTCCCGCAGATGGATCGGCGGCAGCACGAAGGCGTTGACCGCGACACCGATGACCGCGCCGAGGGCGGCCTGTCCCACCCGGTGCCCCACCGCGGAGGCCGACACCGGCGTACCGGAGGCCAGCACGAACACCGCGGTGGTGGCCGTGTAGATGCCCTGCCCGCCGAAACGGGACCAGTTCGCGATCAGCATCAGTACCGGCAGGGAGAGCACCAGCGCCCCCGTGTTGTCGTCCGTGAGGGCCTGCGCCGCGGACGCCACCAGGGTTCCCACGCAGATCGCCCCGAACTGCTGCCCGGCCTGCCGGACCGAGCTGTAGACGGTGGCCTGTACGAGGACGAGCGCGACCCAGGGAGCCATCAACGCCATCGGATCGCCCAGCCAGACGCCCGCCACGGTCCAGGCGATCAGCGCCGCGCCCGCCGCCTTCAGCGACTGCACGACCAGGTCGCGTTCCCGTCCGGGCCCTTGCCAGGCGGCCCGGACGGACCGTCCGACGGCACACGTCCCCCGCCACACCGCGGCCACGGGCCGCCGTCCCCGGAACACCTCCCGGGCGGTACGTGTCACAGCGGTCATACGGCGCCGGGTACCCGCGCGACCGGCCGGCGCGCCCCGAAGTGAGGTACGGCACGGTGGTTCATGCGAACGGGCTCTCCTTCAGCGAGGCCAGCAGGTCGGCCGGGTCGGCGTAGACCGCGTCCGCGCCCGCCTCCTCCAGATCGGCGCGGGGCAGCCCGCCGCAGAGCACCGCCACGCAGCGCACCCCGGCCCGGCTGCCCGCGCGCATGTCCCAGACGGTGTCGCCGACGAAGACCGCCCGTTCGGCCGGCACCCCGGCGAGTTCCAGGGCGTGCTCCACCGGCTCGGGCGACGGCTTGCCCGCGTCGACGTCGTCGGCGCTCGCCGTGGCGGAGATCGCGTCGTCCGCGTCGATCGCCCGCCGCAGCGCGCTCAGCTCCGGGCCGCCCGCCGAGGTGGCGAGGACGACCTTCCAGCCGTCCCCGGCCAGGCGGCGGAGCAGCTCCCCCGCGTCCGGCAGTGCCGGCAGACGGTCGTAGTACTGCCCGTACAGCGCCTTGTGCGCGGCGCTCAGCCGCGCGTCCTGGTCCGTGTCCCGGTCCTCGCCCAGCAGATGCCCGATGAGGTCGGTGGAGGCGAGGCCCACCGCGCGGTGGATGGCGTGCATCGGCACCCGGTGCCCCGCCTGCCGGAACGCCTCCCACCACGTCGCCACGTGCAGGTGATTGGTGTCGGCGAGGGTTCCGTCGACGTCGAACACGGCCGCCCGTTCCATGCACTGTTCCTTTCCTGGCCCGTTCCTGGCCCGTCCTGGTCGGTGGATCGCCCGGCGGGTACCACGTCAGCGGTCCGCCACTCCGGCGGGTGTACGGCCCTGGCGGGTCCAGCCCAGCAGCTCCTCCAGGGACCAGGTGGTGACCACGCGCTCCGCGGGCACCCCGCACTCCTCGGCCCGCGCGCACCCGTGGATCTGCCAGTCCAGCTGGCCGGGCGCGTGGGCGTCGGTGTCGACGGAGAACAGCACACCCGCCTCCACCGCCCGGCGCAGCAGCCGGCGCGGCGGATCCAGCCGCTCCGGCCGGCTGTTGATCTCCACGGCCGTGCCCGACTCCGCGCAGGCGGCGAACACCTCGTCCGCGTCGAACTGCGACTCCGGCCGCCCCCGCCCGGTCAGCAGCCGCCCGGTGCAGTGCCCGAGGACGTCCGTGTGCGGATCCCGTACGGCGGCCACCATCCGGCGGGTCATCGCGCGGGCGTCCATCCGCAGCTTGGAGTGCACGGACGCAACCACGACGTCGAGCCGCCCCAGCAGCTCCGGTTCCTGGTCCAGCGAACCGTCGTCGAGGATGTCGCACTCGATGCCGGTCAGCAGCCGGAACGGCGCCCAGGTCTCGTTGAGGCCGGCCACCACGTCCAGCTGCTCGCGCAGCCGCTCGGGGGACAGGCCGCGCGCGACCGTCAGCCGCGGCGAGTGGTCGGTCAGGGCGGCCCACTGGTGCCCGAGCGCCGCCGCGGCCCGTCCCATCTCCTCGATCGGGCTGCCGCCGTCGGACCAGTCGGAGTGCAGATGGCAGTCGCCGCGCAGCCGTTCCCGCAGCCGTTCACCACCCCGGGCGAGCGGGGCTTCGGCCTCGCCCTCCAGCTTCTCCAGGTAGCCGGGCACCCGCCCGGCCAGCGCCTCACGCGCCACCTGCGCCGTCTTCGGCCCGACGCCCTTCAGGGACTCCAGCGACCCGGCCCGCTCGCGCAGCTCGGCCGCGGACAGCTCACCGAGCACCCGGGCCGCGGTACGGAAGGCGCGGACGCGGTACGTCGGCTCCTGGGAGCGCTCCAGAAGGAACGCGATCCGCTCCAGTGCCTCGACGGGCTCCATCGCCATCTCCTTCCCGGGCCTGCGCGTGCCTCTTCAAGGCCCGCTCCGGTCTTCGTCGGCACGTCCAGGGTTCCCCAGCGCCCCGGAACCCGCACCACGGACCGAACGGTTTGTGCGTACGGGGCACGGGTACTGCGATGCCCCGCGCACCGCTCCGTGGCGCGGGCCGGGGAGCCTCCGTACCGGGGAGCTTCCGTACCGGGATCCGAGGAGCCGAGCGACGCCGAAGAGGAGGCCGTCATGCCCAGCCCCAGCCCGTCCGACGTCAGGGTGGCCGTCGTCACCGGCTCCGACTCCGGCATCGGCCGCGCCACCGCCGTACGCCTGGCCGAGGCGGGAATGGACGTCGGCATCACCTGGCACACCGACGAGACGGGCGCCGAGCGGACCGCCGAGGAGGTCCGTGCCCTGGGACGGCGTGCCGAGACCGCGCGGGTGGACCTGACCCGGCTGCCCGGGGCCGCGGAGACGGTCGACGAGCTGTGCGAGCGGCTCGGCCGCGTCGACGTCCTGGTCAACAACGCCGGCACCGGCACCGCCACGCCCTTCCTCGACCTGGGCCTGGACGACCTGCGGCACGTCCTGGACGTCGACCTGGCCGGCCCCTTCCTGTGCGGGCAGAAGGCGGCCCGGCGCATGATCCGGCAGGGGGAGGGCGGCCGGATCGTCAACGTGACCTCCGTCCACGAACACCAGCCGCGGGTGGGCGCCGCCCCGTACTGCGCGGCCAAGGGCGGGCTCGGCCTGCTCACCCAGGTCATGGCGATCGAGCTCGCCGAGCACGGCATCACCGTCAACGCCGTGGCACCC
The DNA here is from genome assembly GCF_044331465.1 of Streptomyces sp. NPDC017225. NCBI lineage: Bacteria > Bacillati > Actinomycetota > Actinomycetes > Kitasatosporales > Streptomycetaceae > Streptomyces > Streptomyces sp. NPDC017225. The sequence goes on from NZ_JBIRNE010000001.1 coordinate 350,281, forward strand.
GGCGAGATCGCCACGCCCATGACCGGGCAGGAGGACACCGACCCGCACACCGAGCGCCGCCCCGGCGTGCCTCTCGGCCGGCCCGGCGACGCCCGCGAGGTCGCCGCCGTGATCGCCTTCCTCGCCGGGCCGGACGCCTCGTACGTCACCGGTGCGTCCTGGAGCGTCGACGGCGGCATGCTCCGGATGGGTCCGATGGCCGGGTCCCATCTGACGGGCGACGACTGGCGGCGGCCCTGAGGAACCGCGCCGAGCCGCGGCCGCGCCCCCGCTTCCCCGACCGGCGGCCACCGCGGCTTGCGGCCTACCCTCGAGGCATGACCGAAATCGGGAGCCCGCACATCGGCAGTCCGCGGATCCTCGTGCTCCAGGTGCAGCCGGGCACGCCGCCGTTCCGGATCGTGGAGATCGACGGCCAGGTGGTCGGTGAGGCCAAGGCCGTCACCGATGTGCTGATGGCGGCCGCGGCCTTCGGTATCACGGTCCACGACCTGGACGACCCGGACGTGGTCCGCTGGGTGGGCGGGGACAAGTTCACCTGGACGGTGCGCTGACCCCGGGCCGGGGCCTCAGCCGACCGTCCACTTCTGGTTGGCGCCGCCCGTGCAGGTCCAGATCTGGAGCCGGGTGCCGTTGGCCGAGCTGTTGCCGGTGGCGTCGAGGCACTTGTCGGCCTGCGGATTGACGATGTCGCGTGCCGCGGTGACGACCCACCGCTGGGCGGCGCTGCCGTTGCAGTCCCACAGCTGGACGACCGTGCCGTCCGCCGTGCCGCCGGCGTTGACGTCCAGGCACTTGCCGAGCGCCCGGACCGTGCCGTCGGAGCCCACCGTCCACCGCTGGGCCGCGGTGCCGTTGCAGTCGTAGAGCTGGACGGGGGTGCCGTTGGCGGAGTCCGCCGCGGCGACGTCCACGCACTTGCCCGCCAGGCCCCGGATCGCGCCGCCGGACCCGGAGTCGCTCGTCGTCACCGACACGTGGTCCACCACCAGCGACTGCGGGAAGGCCGTGGAGCCGTCCGGGTCACCGGGCCAGTAGCCGCCGACCGCCAGGTTGAGGATCAGGAAGTACGGCCTGTTGAACACCCACTGCTTGCCGCCCAGGTCGGCCGGGGTGCGCCGCTGGTAGACGTTGCCGTCCACCGACCAGGTGATCGAGTCGGGTGCCCAGTCGACGGCGAAGGTGTGGAAGCCGTCGGCGAAGGCCTGTCCGCCGGGCAGGGTGTAGCCGGCGCCGATGCCGCCCGAGCCGGAGTAGCCCGGGCCGTGGAGCGTGCCGTGCACGGTGGAGGGCTCGAACCCGACGTTCTCCATGATGTCGATCTCGCCGGAGTCCGGCCAGTTCACCGGGGTGCCGAGCATCCAGAACGCGGGCCACATGCCCTGTCCGCGCGGCACCTTCATCCGCGCCTCGACGTGTCCGTACTGCGCGGTGAACTTCCCGGACGTGTTGAGCCGGGCCGAGGTGTACTGGCAGGTGCCGTACCAGCACTGGTAGTTGGCCGGGTTCTCCTTGCGGGCCGTGATGACCAGGTGGCCCTGGCCGTCCAGGGCCGCGTTCCTGTTGCCGGAGGTGTAGTACTGCCGTTCGTGGTTGTTGACGTTGTCCCCGGTCTCGATCTGCCACTTCGAGGAGTCGACGGCCGCACCGGCCGGGCCGTCGAAGGTGTCGGAGAACGTCACGGCGGCGGCCGCGGCGGCACCGGCGGCTTCGGGCTCGGCCTGGGCGGGGCCGGTCACGAGGGAGGCGGCCAGCCCGGCGGACAGGGTGGCGGCGAGGAGGCATCTGCGGAGCAGGCGTGGGCGGGCCACGGCTCTCCCTTCCGTACGGCGTCCCGGGACGGGAGCGCCGACCGAGGTGGGGGGTAAGGGTGTCGCTACTTGATTCAAGGCATGAGATAACCGCCCGTCAATACCTTGGTCCGGACCACCTGTCCCACTCTCACTTCCGGGATCGGCGCGCATGCACGGCGCGGCTCATCCGCCGGCCCAGGAGCAGGTAACCGACCAGCGCGCCCGTGGTGTTGAGGATGACGTCGTCAATGTCGAAGGCCCGCCCGGTGACCAGGGCGCCCTGTGCGAACTCCACCAGCAGCATCACGACGGCCGTCAGCAGAAGTACCCGCAGCAGCCCCCGGGTGCGCGGGGCGACGACCGGAACCAGTACGCCGAACGGGATGCCCAGCACGATGTTGCCGCCGATCTGCTTGACGGCGTCCCGCAGCGCCGGCTGGTCCAGATAGGCCTTCAGTGAGCGCCCGGGGCGCATGTTGGTGTGCGTCAGCGCCTCCGAAGCGGGGGAGGGATGCAGGGTCAGTTGTGCCAGCACCACCGCGAACGCCACCATGAAGGCGAACGCGCAGACCATCGCCAGCAGACGCAACGGCCACACGAGCGGACGCCGTTCGCGCCGGTCGGCGTCCTCGGTCCTGGCGACGCGGAGGCGCAGTGGGGAGCGAGACCCCGGGACGGCACGAGCCATGGAATCCTCCAGTCGTCAACATCCCCGCGTGGTAGGGCGGTTACCCGCCGAGCCGTCGAGGATGCCGGAGAGGCGGTGGGAGCGGCGACGCTCCCTTCCGCTGTCGGGTGAGCGGCGGCGCGCACGGGGCCGGGCCCCCCCGAACGGTGCGGCGCACGGCTCCGTTCGGGCCCGTCACGGTTCAGGACCGGTCACTGCTCGGGACCCGTCACGGTTCAGGACCCGTAGGCCACCCGCACCTCCTCGAAGCCGAGGGAGTGCAGCAGACCCTGGAGCATCGCCGTGGTGTTGCTCTCGGCGCGGGCCTTGAGCTCGCTGTCCTTCGCCGCGTCCCCGATGTGCCGGGCCGCGAGCTTCTGCACGGCCTGCTCACCGTTCGGGTTGCCCGAGAACAGGTCGCCGAGGCGGTCGAGGAGCCCGCGCTGCTTGGACACGGCGTACGAGCGTTCGGGATCGAGGGCCGGCTCGCCGAGCACCGCGTGCGGCAGCCGGAGCGTGGCCGATGTGCGGTCGCCGTCGACCGTCACGTCGTCCTCGTCCACCTTGCCGAGGTCGACGAAGGCGTCGACGGTGCCGGCCCCCACGTACAGGGTGCGGGTGCCGCGGATCGCGTCCGGCAGGAGCTTGGCGTCCTTCTCCAGGTCCACGACGACCTGGAAGTTGCCGGAGGCGGCCTCGTAGCGGCTGATGTCCTGGATGGACGTCAGCAGCGCGGGGCCCGAGCGGTCCTGGGTCTCGGTGCCGAACAGGTCCTTCAGGCCCGGGACGACGCTCAGCCGGAGCCCCGCGAACAGCACGACGAGCACCAGCACGATCGCGGTCAGCACCTTCGCCCAGCCGGGCATGCGCCGAGGGAGGTTCCTGTTGGGAGTCGTCATGGCGACGGCCCTCCTTCCTACTGTCCGGATGCCCCTCATCTCCCCTGCCAGACCGAGTAGTTGAAGACCATAAACAGAGGAGAGGAAGCGGAGGGGACACGGCGCGGGCGCGTACGACGGCTCAGTGCGTCGGCTTGAGCGGGCGGTCCTCGGACGGCCGGGACGACCACACCGCCTCCCCGCGCGTGAGCCCCGGCAGCCGCAGCTCGGCCTCCCGTACCCGCCGGGCCGGCAGCTCGCCGGTGATCAGCCAGGCGGGATCGCCGCCCGTGGTGCCGGTGAGGTCCGCGCCCAGCGAGGCGAGCCGGGCCGTCACGGGCGCCAGCGCGTCCGGCGGGACCTCCACCTCGAAGGCCTGGTACGGCTCGTACAGCAGCGTCCCCGCCCGCCGCAACGCCCGGCGCAGCACGATCGGGGTCAGTCCGCGGAAGTCGGCCGCCGTGCTCACCGGCGAGCTGAATCCGGAGCGGATCAGCGTGACCCGGTAGTCCGTGACCGCGGCGCCGGTCAGGCCGGTCAGCAGCGTGGCGTGGACCGTCTCCTCGACGGCCTGGTGGAAGGCGCGGGGGAGCGCGCCGAGCTCCGTCTCGTAGGCGAAGACCCCGCCCGAGTCGCGCGGCCCCGGCTCGACGCGCAGCCCGATGGTCGCCCAGTACCGGGTGCGGTCGAGCCACGGCATCTCCTCCGCGGCCTCGCCGGTACCGGCCGGGCGCTCCAGGAACCGGACGCGGCCCGGCGCGAACTCCGCGTCGATCCCGAAGTCCTCGGCCAGCGTCGCCGCGAGCACCTCCATCTGGACCTCGCCGTACAGGAGCAGCGCGGTGGTGCCGGACGCCGTCGGGCGGGCGTGCAGCAGCGGGTCCTGGTCGGCCAGCGCCAGCAGGGCGGAGCGCAGCGGCGCAGCCTGTTCGGCGTACCGGGCGCGGACCACGGTCTCGAGGGTCGGCGGCGCGAACTGCGGGGCGCGGTCGGTCAGGTCGCCGAGCCGGTCGCCGACGCGCAGGCCGCCGGGAACGGTGAGCGCGGCGATGTTGCCCGCGGTGAGTGTCCCGGCCCCGCCGACCACGTCCAGGCGCGTCACCCGGCCGGTGACCTCGGTGGTCCGGCCGTCGGACTCGCGCCGCAGGAACGTGAGCCGCCGGCGCGGGCGTACCTCACCGTCGTACAGGCGCAGGTACGCCGTCCGCTCGCCGCCGGGTCCGGGGCGTACGGCGAAGACCGTGCCGCGCGGTGCCGTGGGGCCCGGGGTGGCGGGTGCGGCGGCCGGGACCATCCCGAGCAGGCCCTCGACCAGCTCCGGGACGCCCTGGCCGCCGAGCGCGGAGCCGTGGTACAGCGGATGGAAGGAGCCGTCGGCGGTGCGGGCGGCGAGCGCGGCGCGGAGGTCCCCGGCGGCCGGCTCGGGGCCGTCCACCAGTGCCGCCAGGATGTCCGGGTCGACCTCGGCGAGTGCCTCGGCGGTCCGCTCGTCCGGCGGGCGGCGCACGACCCGGGCGTGCGCGGTGCCGGCGCCCGTCACCCGTGTCAGCGGTGCGACGTGCGGTGTCAGCAGGCGCCGTACGTCCGCGAGCAGGCCCTCTGTGCGCGCACCGGACCGGTCGATCTTGTTGACGAAGACGAGGGTGGGCAGCCGGAGCCGCCGCAGGGTGCGCATCAGCACCCGGGTCCGCGCCTGTACGCCCTCCACGGCGGACAGCAGCAGCACCGCGCCGTCGAGCACCTCCAGGGCGCGTTCGACCTCGGCTACGAAGTCGGAGTGCCCCGGGGTGTCGATCAGGTTGACCTGGGTGCCGCCGACGGTGAAGGAGGCGACGGCGGAGCGGATGGTGATCCCGCGCCGGCGCTCGATCCCGTTGTCGTCCGTACGGGTGTCGCCGGCGTCGACGCTGCCGAGCCGGTCGACGGCGCCGTGGTCGAACAGGAGCCGTTCGGTGAGGCTGGTCTTACCGGCGTCGACGTGGGCCAGGATGCCGATGTTCAGGGTGCGCGGAGTGCGCGGGGTGGTCTGGATGTGCATGCGTGGGCGAGTCCTCGATGACCGTGGGCCGGAAGGGGCACTGGGCGATGTCGAGGAGTCGGCGCATGCGAGGGATCCTGACCTGAGGGAACACGAACACGTACGGCGCCATCATGACCCCACCCCCCGGGCCCGCCGCAACCGGATATCCGTAAGCTGAGGTCCCCCGGCCGGTCAGGATCATGCTAGGAGCGGTCAGTGCGAGACATCGCCGTGTTCAGCGGTAGTGCCCATCCCGAACTGGCCGAGGAGGTCTGCGCGCAGCTGGGCGTGCCCCTCAGCCCGACCCGGGTCAGCCGGTTCGCCAACGACTGCCTGGAGGTGCAGCTCCAGGCCAACTGCCGGGAGCGGGACGTCTTCCTGGTCCAGCCGCTGGTCAAGCCCGTCCAGGAGCATCTCGTCGAACTGCTGCTGATGTGCGACGCGGCCCGCGGGGCGTCGGCCGGCCGCATCACCGTCGTCATGCCGCACTACTCCTACGCCCGCTCCGACAAGAAGGACGCGCCCCGCATCTCGCTGGGCGGGCGTCTGGCGGCGGACCTGCTGGTGGCGGCGGGCGCGAGCCGGGTGCTGGCCATGACCCTGCACTCACCCCAGGTGCACGGCTTCTTCTCGGTCCCGGTCGACCACCTGCACGCGCTGCGTGAACTGGCCGCGCACTTCCGGCGGTACGACCTGTCCCGCACCACGGTCGTCTCGCCGGACCTGGGCAACGCCAAGGAGGCCGCGGCGTTCGCCCGGCTGCTCGGCGCCCAGGTCGCGGCCGGCGCCAAACAGCGGTACGCCGACGACCGGGTCAGCATCAGCGCCGTGATCGGGGACGTCGCGGGGCGTGACGTCATCGTGCTCGACGACGAGATCGCCAAGGGCAGCACCGTGCTGGAACTCCTGGACCGGCTGCGGGAGGCGGGGCCGCGCTCGATCCGGGTCGCCTGCACCCACGGACTGTTCGCGGCCGGTGCCCTCAAACGGCTCAGCGACCAGCCGGACGTGCTGGAGATCGTGTGCACCAATACCGTGCCGGTGCCGGGCGACGACCACACGGAGAAGCTGCGGGTCCTGTCCATCGCCCCCGCGCTCGCCGAGGCCGTGCGCCGCATCCACAACGGCGAGTCGGTCAGCGCCCTGTTCGACGCTCCGCCCGTCGGCTGACGCCGGGCACCTCTCCGGGCCCGGCCCCGGCGGCAGCCGCGCCGGTCCGCCGGTCCGCCGGTCCGCGGCGTGCGCGAGGCCGGCGGGCGGGCGCACACCACGTGCGCCTGCCCGTCCCCGAGCACCGGCACCGTGACCCCGGCCGTGGCGCACCCTCGGACGCCGGGTGGACGACGCGCGTCCCGCCGTACGAAGACCTCGCCTCCGGCCGGTCAGTCGACCACGAGGACGAGCTTGCCCGTGGTGCGGCCCTTCTCGCCGAGCACGTGTGCCTCGGCAGCGTCGGCCAGCGGGAACGTCCGCGCGATCGTGGCCCTCAGCTTCCCCGACTCGACCAGCCCGGCGATCTCCCGCATGTCGGCCCGGTCGGCGTCCACGAGCATCCGCACCGCGCGCACGCCGAGCCGCTCGGCCTCCTCGAAGAACTCGTCCGACCCGACCGGCAGGATCGACACCACCACCCCGCCCGGACGGAGTACGCGCAGCGAACGCAGGGACGTGTCGCCGCCGATCGTGTCCAGGACCACGTCGACGTCCTTCACGGCCTCGGCGAAGTCCGTCTCCCGGTAGTCCACCGTCTCGTCCGCCCCGAGGGAGCGCAGGAACTCGTGCTTGCCCGCGCTGGCGGTGCCGATCACGTGGGCCCCCCGGGCCTTGGCGATCTGCACCGCCACATGGCCCACACCGCCGGCCGCCGCGTGGATCAGCACCCGCTGCCCCGGCCGGACGTCCGCGCGCTCCACCAACGCCTGCCACGCCGTCAGCGAGACCAGCGGGAGCGCGCCCGCCTGGACGTGGTCGATCCCGGCCGGCTTGGCCGTGAAGGTGCGCGCGGGAGCGGTGACGTACTCCGCGTGGGAGCCGTGGCCGAACGGGTAGGAGAGCATGCCGAAGACCTCGTCGCCGGGCCGGAACGCGGCGACGCCGATGCCCACCGCCTCGACCACGCCCGACAGGTCCCAGCCCAGCACGAAGGGCGGCTCACCGAGGAAGCCGCCGTTTCCCCGGTGCTTCCAGTCGGTCGGGTTCACCCCGGCGGCACGCACCCGCACCAGCACCTCGTTCGGCCGGGGCTCGGGGCGCCGCTGCCGTACCTCCTTCAGGACCTCGGGGCCGCCGAGGGCGTCCTGGCTGATGGCGCGCATGGTGTTCATCGAGAACCTCGCAACTCGGAGAGGGCTTCAACGGCACGTTCTGGAACCTCGGACGAAATCGTGTCATTCCCCGGGGCACACGGCACGCCGGAGAAGGGGCCTCACGCCGTCGGCATCCGCACACGCCGGCCGGTGTGGCGCCCCCGGTCCCGCCGTCCCGCGGTCCCGTCGGCGTGCCGGACGGGCGCGTGGGTCCGGGCACTCAACTTGCCTGTCGGGCAAAGGAATCCGCCGACCCGGTGACCCCCGCGGAAGCGTGACGGAATCCTCACTTCCGCCGGGCCGTGGAATTGATCTTTTAGGGTTCACAACCGATAAGCTCCCGATCGGCGCTGCGAGTTGACGCGATCGCGACGGGTCGACCCACGGTGCGTTCTCATGAGTGCGGTCCCCCCTGCACGCCCCCTGTCCCCCCACCGCACCAACCCGTGTCGCCCTTGTCGCACACCCCTTGTCGCACCCCCCCTTGTTCGATCGTTCTGGTTCGAAGGATGCAGATGGAACTCGCCACTCCGCCACCGGCGGCGCGGGCCCCTGTCGCCTGGTACAGCTGGTGGCTCATGCCACTGGGTCTCGGAGGCGGGACGGTAGCCGCCACGTTCATGAGCTCGGAGCGAATATCCGTCGCCGTCGCCGGTGTGGTGGCGACGGCGGCCGGCACCGTGTGCGTACGCCTCCTGCTGCGCACCCGGGCCCAGCAGCGCCGGGCGGAGGACGCCCACCGCGCCGCGCAGGCCGAGCACTCCCAGCAGTGGCAGCAGCACGTGGCCGGCCTGGAGCGCAAGTTCTCCGCCGAGCGCGCCGCGCTGGACGCACGGCTCACCGAGCAGGCGCAGACGTACGAGGCCCGGCTGACGGAGCACTCCCGGGCCTGTGAGGACCGGCTGGCCGAGCAGGCCACGGCCCACGAGACCCGGTTCGCCGAGCAGACCCGGGTCTGGCAGGAGCAGCTGAGCCACCAGCTGGCCGCGGTCTCACGGCTCGCCGACGAGCAGCTGCCCGACGCGATGCGCCGGCTGCGCTCCGGTGACGCCATCGACGACATCCTGCCGACCGTGGAGCAGTGCGCCAAGGTCGGAGCCGACCTCCAGGCCGAACTGCGCAAGGTCCTCAGGACCGCGCTGATCGGCGTCGAGGCGGAGTTCGACCGCTCGACCTCCGCCGAACAGGCCGTCATCGGTGTGGGTAACCGCATTCACGTCCTGACCAGCAAACTCCGTGGCCGCCTGCACGAGCTGCAGGGTGAGCACGGACGGCTGCCGGCCGTCGCCCGCGGTCTGATGGAACTCGACCAGGCCATCGGCCCCGCCGACTGCCTCGCCGCCAGTATTGGTGTGCTCGGCGGGTCCGATCGCCCGGGCCGGCAGTGGCAGGAGCCGCAGCGGCTGCTGAGCGTGATGCGCGGCGGCATCGGCCGGATCAAGGACTTCCACCGCGTCCAGCTGCGCCATCTGCCCGAACTCGGCGTCGACGGCGGTCTGGTGGACCACCTCACGCTGGTCTTCGCCCACCTGCTGGACAACGCCGCGCGCTACTCGCCGCCCACCGAACCGGTGGTCGTCTCGGGCAAGGAGGTCCCGAACGGTGTCGGCATCGAGATCCAGGACTCCGGCAAGGGCCTGAGCGAGGAGAAGAAGCGCGAGGCCGAGCACGCCCTCTCGGGCACCTCGCCCGGTCCGGGGCTCGGCGGCATCTCGGAGGACGCCAACATCGGCCTGCGCGTCGTCGGAGCCCTCGCCCGCCGCTACGGCATCCGCGTCACCTTCGCCGACTCGCCGTGGCTGGGCACCTCTGTCGTAGTCGTTGTACCGCACAAGTACTTTGGTCCGCTGCCGGCGGCCGCCGCCGCCCCCGCGAGCACGCGGGAGGCCCTGCCGGCCGCCACGGCACCACCCGCCGTCGCGGCCCCGGACGCCGAACCGGCCATCGCCCCGGCCACCGTGCTCGCCCCGCGTGACGGCGATGCCGGGACCGGCACCGTGGAGACCACCCCGGGCGGGCTGCCCCGGCGCCGGAGCAGGCGCCCCGAGCCGGCCGCCGGGCAGGCCCCGGGCGCCCTCGCGCCCGCCGCGTACGCCGACCGGCCCGGCCCGAGCGACCGGGCCGCCGTCTCCGCCGTACCGCCGGACGCCTCGTTCGCCGGCCTCGCCGCCTTCGCCACCGCCGGACGCGACCCCGCCACGGCGGCCGGCGCGTCCCCGCCAGGGGCCGCCGAGCCCCGTGACTCGACCACCGGTGGTACGTCCACCGAGCACCGTACTGAAGAGAGCGACTAGTCCCCATGACGCACCAGGGAACCGACGTGAGCTGGGCGCTCCGCGACCTTGTGGAGAGCATCCAGGAGATCCGCTTCGCCCTCGTGGCCTCCAGCGACGGCAAGGCCATCACCTCCTACGGCGCCGAAGACCCCGACGACGTGGACCGTTTCGCCGCCGTGGTGGCCGGACTGCAGGCGCTGGCACAGCCGGTCGCCGAGCAGTTCCCGCAGCACGCGGGACAGCTGCGGCTGGCGATGATCGAAGTGGACGGCGGGCACCTCTTCGTCGTCCGCGCGGGCCTGGAGACGTATCTCGGCGTCCTCGCCCGCGAGGGCCTCGACCAGGGCCTGCTCGGCCACCAGATGCGCGACCTGGCCCGCAGGATGGGTGAGCTCCTCGGCACCACGCCGCGCCAGGAGGAGCACTCTGGATGAGTGCTCCACGCCGACCGACCGATCCGTCCGGTCTCGAGCGCTACTACGTCCTCACCGGAGGGCGAAGCGGGCCGGGCGGTTCGGCGTCGACCCTCGACGTGGCGACCCTCGTCGTCTCCCGCGCCGTGCCCTTACCCGGGATGCAGCACGAGCACGAGGAGATTCTCCGGCGCTGCCGCGAACCGCTGTCGGTGGCCGAGCTCGGCGCCCACCTCCACCTGCCGTTCAACATTCTCGCGGTGCTGCTGTCCGACCTGCTCCAGGCAGGCCGCGTCGAAGCCCGTGATCCCATCCCGGCACACGACGCCGGCCGCGGGCCCGACCTCGCGCTCCTTGAGGAGGTACTCAGTGGACTTGAAAGGCTTTGACCGACCGGGATCACCGACGGCCGGGGACACCCGCTCGGTGAAGGTGATGATCGCCGGCGGCTTCGGCACGGGCAAGACCACCATGGTCCGCTCCGTCAGCGACATCAAGCCGCTGACCACCGAGGAGACCCTCACCCAGGCCAGCGCCGACGTCGACCGCCTCATCGGGGTCGCCGACAAGACGCAGACCACCGTCAGCCTGGACTTCGGCAAGATCGGCCTCAACGACACGCTGATGCTCTACCTGTTCGGCACCCCGGGCCAGGAGAGATTCTGGTTCCTGTGGAACGGCCTGTTCAAGGGCGCGCTGGGCGCGGTCGTCCTGGTGGACACCCGGCGGCTGGCCTCCAGTTTCCGGGCGATCGAGGAGATGGAGCGGCAGCGGGTCCCCTTCGTCATCGCGCTCAACGTCTTCCCCGACTCCCGGCACTACCCCGTCGAGGAGATCCGGGACGCCCTCGACATCCCGCCGCACACGCCGGTCGTCGCCTTCGACGCCCGCGACCGCACGGCCAGCCGCGACGTGCTCGTCACGCTGATACGGCATCTGAAGGACCGCTCGGCCGCCGCCCTGGAGCCCCGATGAACGACGACCAGACCCCGTCCGGCCCCACCGGCGGCGGCTGCCCCGTCGCCCACGGCGAGGACGTCACCCGGCTCTACGGCCCCGAGGCGGCGACCGACCCGCACGACATCTACGCGCGGCTCCGCGAGGAGCACGGCAGCGTCGCACCGGTGCTGCTGGAGGGCGACGTCCCCGCCTGGCTGGTCCTCGGCTACCGGGAGAACCGGAGGGTCCTGGACAACCCCCTCCAGTTCAGCCGCGACTCGCGGATCTGGCGGGACTTCCGGGACGGCCGCGTCGAGGAGACGTCCCCGCTGATGCAGATGGTGGGCTGGCGCCCCGACTGCGTCTCCCAGGACGGCGAACCGCACCGCCGGCTGCGCGGGGCGGTCACCGACAACCTGTACGCCGTGGCCGGACGGGGCATCCGCCGGCACGTCACGCACTTCGCCAACAAGCAGATCGACGCCTTCGCCGACGCGGGCCGTGCCGACCTGGTGGCCGACTTCGCGGAGTACCTGCCCATGCTGGTCCTCACCCGCGTCTTCGGACTCGCCGAGCGGGAGGGACGCGATCTCGCCGAGTCCAGCGCACACGTGATCCAGGGCGGCGCGGACGCCCTCACGCACAACGAGCGCATCATGGGCATCCTCGGCGAACTCGCCGCGCGCAAGCGGCGGGAGCCCGGCTCCGACTTCGCCTCCGGCCTCATCGAGCACCACTCCGGTCTCGACGAGGACGAGATCGTCAACCACCTGCGCCTGGTCCTGATCACGGCCCAGACCACGACCAGCAACCTGCTGGCCCGGGCGCTCCAGCTCCTGCTCACCGACACCTCCTGGCTCTCCGGCCTGGTGAGCGGCCAGCTGAACCTGTCCACGCTCGTGGAGGAGGTGATGTGGAACTCCCCGCCGCTGGCCGTGCTGCCGGGCCGGTTCGCCACCGCCGACCTGGAACTCGGCGGCTGCCCGGTCAAGGAGGGCGACCTGCTCGTGCTGGGCCTCGCGGCCGGCAACCACGACCCCGAGATCCGCCCGGACACCGCCGTCTCGGTCCAGGGCAACGCCTCGCACCTCGCCTTCAGCGCGGGCCCCCACGAGTGCCCGGGCCAGAACATCGGCCAGGCCATCATCGAGACGGCCGTGGACGTCCTGCTGCACCGCCTGCCCGGACTGCGCCTGGCGGTGCCGCCGGCCGAACTCACCTCCACGGCCTCCACCTGGGAGTCGCGGCTGGACAGGCTGCCGGTCGAGTTCGCCGTATAGCGTCCGTCGGCGTGGGCCGCCGGTGAGGATCCCTGAGGTGGTCTTCCGGTGTGGACCGGCCGTTGCGGATCCCCGACGTGGGTCTTCCGGCGCGGACCGCCGATGCGGCCCCCCGGCGTGGATCCGCCGACGTGGGTTGCCGACGGAGGTGCCGTCGCGGACCGGCGTCGTGGAGCGCCGTGCCCGGGGTGCCGTCGAATGGGGCGGAGCCGGGGGCGCGTCGGGGCGCCGTCGCCCGGCCGGAGTGTCCGGCCGGGCGACGCGCTCGCCTCACACGGTCAGCAGGTCGTCCACCGATCCCCGTCCGGCCAGTTCGGCGGTGGCCACCGGACCCTCCTTGGCCGTCGTGTACCGGCCGGTGGTCAGCGCCCACTCGTAGTTGCCGTTGATCCAGTGCTGGATGGCCTCGACCCCCATCGCCACCCGGGCCCGCTCGTCCGCGGCCAGGCCCAGTTCGTCGCACATCAGAGGCACGCGGCCCTCGAGGGCGACGTACTCGTCGAGGCAGCCGGTCGTCATGCGGTACGCCTCGTCGGCGGCCTCCTGCCACGAGCAGCCCCGCTCCCGGTGCAGGACGGCGATGAGGTTGTGGCCGTCCCCGCGGCGGCGCTCACGCTCGAAGGAGTGGATGTCGTTCATGAACCCGATGGTGTCCGCGGCCAGGTCCCGCATCCGCTCCATCAGCGGATGCGCCATCGCCGCGGCCGGCACCTCGAAGCCGCGGCTGCGCTCGCCCGCGTCGATGCTGTGGTGGATGCCGACCGTACGGCGCCGGAAGACGGTGTAGTCGTCGAGTCCGAGCGACCCGGCCCGGCCGTGGGCCGCCAGGTCGACCTCCTCGCAGTGCGCGACCAGGAAGCGCCCCCAGGACGCGGCGAACCGCGATTTCCAAGTCAGGGACATGCCATCCGAGAGATGACCCCAGACCTCCGCCCAGGCCAGGGTGATGGGGCACTCCACGCGCGGTGGGGTGCCCGCCGGACGCAGCGGTGTGGCGATGAGCTCCCGCGCCACCTCCGCTATGCGCTCCGCGCGGTCCGGCCGGCCGGCGTCGAACTGGTCGTCGAAGAGGAAGGCGAGGGAGAACCAGTTCATCAGGACGACCATGTCGTCCGCCGACGCGTGCGGGTAGGTACGGGCGGCGGCCTCCGCCAGGTCCCACGACCGGTACTCCTCGAACCCGGCCCGGCTGCGCACCAGCCCCCGCTCGCGGACCCAGCGCAGGTGACGGTCACGGGCGCGGGCGAGATGCGGGCTGACGGGAGTGTCGAAGGGGAGGTCGAACCGGACGTTCTGAGACATGTGCTTCCTTTCGGGAGACGGAACGCAGAGTCCCCCCGGCCCTGCGAGCGGGCGGTCACCGGGCCGCCCGCGCACTCGAACTGGTCTTCCCGGATCGAAAGTTGAACCGAGAAGCAGTGCGAGGCTGCCCCGACCCTAAATGATCTACACGGCGCCCGGTCGTGATCTTCGTTACGGTCCCCTCCGCATGGCACCATCGGGCCCACCGACCGACCATGACGACGCGTCAGCACCAGGAGGCCGTCCGCCGATGACCCCGTCACCCGCCCGCAGCGCCGAACAGCGCAAGCACGACACCCTGCACCGCCTGGACCACGACGAGGACGCCTGGGTGGCCACGTCCGACGGCGCGTCCGGCGTGCCGTACCTCGTCCCCCTGTCCTTCTTGTGGAACGGCTCCTACCTGCTGTTCTCCACCCCCGCCGCCAGTCCCACCGGCCGCAACCTGGCAGCGAGCGGCAGGGCCCGCGTCGGCATCGGACCGACCCGTGACGTGGTGATGGTCGAGGGCACCGTCGAGACCGTGAAACCCGTCGAACTGCCCGAGCAGGACGCCGAGCTGTTCGCCGCGAAGACGGGCTTCGACCCGCGCGCGCTCGCCACGCCCTACCTGTACTTCCGTATCCACCCGCAGCGGATCCAGGCGTGGCGCGAGGCCAACGAGATCGAGGGACGCGAACTGATGCGCGACGGCAGGTGGTTGCCGGCCGACTGATTCGGCCGGGCCGGGATATCCGCAAGGTACAGGGCGCGGGGCACGATGGCCCCGCGCCCGGAATCCTTCGGAGGAGACATGGCACTGGTCGACGCGGGCGTCGTGGTGCTCGACTGCGCCGAGCCCGAGAGGCTCGCCGAGTTCTACAAGGGGCTGCTGGGCGCGGAAGAGACCGACGTGACCGCCAACCGGATCGAGATCGAGGGGCCCGGCGGCTTCCGCATGGCGTTCCGGCGGGACATCAACGCCACCCCGCCCAGCTGGCCCCGCCCCGAGAACTCCCTCCAGGCCCACCTGGACTTCGTGGTGGAGGACCTGGACGAGGCCGAGCGCGGGATCGTGGGGCTCGGCGGGCGTCCGGTGGAGGCGAAGGACCCGGCGGGCCCGCACGAGGAGCGCGGCTTCTCCGACCCGGCGGGCCACTCCTTCACCCTGCGCCGCGCCGTCACGCCGACGGCACCCAAACAGGGCTAGGGGTGTCGTTCGGATCTCGCCGGGGTCGAGGGGGCCGGCACGCACATCCGCGGCGGTCGTCGGTCGCCGACCCGATCCGAGCGACACCCCCTGGCGACAGCCTGCCGGGTGCCGTCGGAGACGGGGGAGGGACGGGGCCCGGGTGCGGTCAGTCCCGGCCGCCCTTGTCGCCGACCGGCCAGACACCGGTCGAGCGCTCGACGACCTTGGCGCCCGTCCGGTCCACGGCACTGCGCACCGCGGCGAAGATGGCGCCCTGGATCGCGGCGGCGAGCAGGATCTCCCCCCAGCCGCGGTCCGGGTCCAGCGCGTCGGGCGCGTTGTCCTCGTGCCGGATCACCTTCCACGTCTTCTGGAAGGCCAGCCCGGCCAGCGTGCCTCCCACCCAGCCCAGCGCGAAGCCGACGGGCTTGTAGGCGAGGGGGAGCTTCTGCTTCTTCTTCCTGGCCACGTGGATCTCCTTGTGTTCGGTGGGTGAATCGTCGGTGCCGGGTCGTACGGTCAGGCCCTGCCCCGCACCGGTACCGTCTCGCCGGCGTGGACCGGCCCCGGCGGCGTCCCGTCGCCGAACGGCCGGCCGCCCAGTTCCTGCCGGTGATGGGGCGTGAGCCAGTCGGACAGGTCCGGGCCCAGGGGCACGATGGCGGTCGGGTTGATGCCGGTGTGCACCTGGTAGTAGTGGCGCTTGATGTGGTCGAAGTCCACGGTGTCGCCGAAGCCGGGCGTCTGGAACAGGTCGCGGACGTACCCCCACAGCACCGGGTTCTCCGTCAGCTTCCAGCGGTTGCACTTGAAGTGGCCGTGGTAGACGGCGTCGAAGCGGACCAGCGTCGTGAACAGCCGGATGTCCGCCTCGGTGATCGTGTCGCCGACCAGATAGCGCTGCCGCTCCAGCCGGGGCACCAGCTGCTCCAGACGCCGGAACACTCCCGCGCACGCGGCCTCGTACTCCTCCTGGCCGGTCGCGAAGCCCGCCCGGTACACACCGTTGTTGACGTCCTCGTAGACGCCCGCCATCACCTCGTCGATCTCGTCGCGCAGGGCGTCGGGATACAGGTCGGGCGCGCCCGGACGGTGCAGGGACGTCCACTCGGTCGCGAGGTCCAGGGTGATCTGCTGGTAGTCGTTGGTGACCAGTTTCCCGCTGGGTACGTCGACGACCGCCGGCACGCTCACCCCGCCCGGGTAGCCGGTCTCGCGCCGGTCGTAGGCCTCGCTGAGGTAGCGGATGCCGAGGACCGGGTCGCGGCCGTCCGGGTCCAGCGTGAAGCGCCAGCTGCGGTCGTCCTGGAGGGGATCGGCGACCGCCAGCGACAGGGCGTCCTCCAGACCGAGCAGTCGCCGCGAGACCAGGGCGCGGCTCGCCCACGGACAGGCTCGGCTCACCACCAGCCGGTACCGGCCGGACGCCACCGGCCAGCCGTCCCGGCCGTCCGCGGTGATCCGGTCCGCGAAGTGGCTCCTGGACCGCTTGAACGCCTTCCTGCCGTAGCCGCTGTTGCCGGGCGTCCCGCCGTCACCGCTCATGGGCCTGCCTCCCAGTCCTTCGAGTGCTCTGGAGGACGCGTTCCCCGTTTTCGGCCGTCGGCACTGGTGGGCCACCCACAAGAGGGTGTGAGCCTCACCGGCCGGGGGCATTCGGCCCCTCGTGAGTGGGACAGCCTCAGAAGCGAAGCAGAACCGGAAACCCGACCGCGGCACCGACCGCGAGCCCGACGGGAAGGCCGACCGCAGGACACGCGTCACCGTGCTGGTGGCCCTCGCGGCCAACCTGGTGATCGCCGTCGCCAAGGCGGTGGGCGGCTTCGTCGCGGGCTCGCCCGCGCTGCTGTCGGAGGCGGCGCACTCGGTGGCGGACAGCATGAACGAGGTCTTCCTGCTCGCCGCGCTGCGCCGCAGCCGTCGTCCCGCCGACCGGAGGCACCCCTTCGGCTACGGCAAGGAGCGCTTCTTCTGGTCACTGCTGGCGGCCGTCGGCATCTTCGTCATGGGCGGCTGCTTCTCCGTCTTCCAGGGCGTCGAGGCCCTGCGCACCGGCGCACAGGAGGACCTCGGCGGCTACGTCGCCGGACTGATCGTGCTCACTGTCGCCCTGCTCGCCGAGGGCGGCTCGCTGCTGCGGGCCCTGCACCAGGTGCGGGGCCAGGGCGGACTCGCCACCGGGCTGCGCGACCCGGCCCTGCGCACGGTCGTCGCCGAGGACGGCACCGCGGTGCTCGGCGTGACGCTCGCCATGACCGGCATGGCCCTGCACATGGTCACCGGGCAGGTGGTGTGGGAGGCCTGCGCCTCGCTCGCGATCGGCGCGCTGCTCGTCTTCGTGGCGTACCGGCTGGGCCGCGAGGCCCGCGACCAGCTGATCGGCGAGGCCGCCGACCCGGAGGCCAGCGGCCGGATCCGGTCGCTGCTGCGGGCCCAGCCGGAAATCGACAGCGTCGAGGCGCTGTTCACGATGAAGACGGGGCTCGACTCCACCCTCGTGGCCGCCCGCGTCGACCTTGTGCCGGGCCTGGACAGCGAGCGGGTGGAGGAGGTCGCCGTGCGCATCAAGAGGTCGATCGCGCGCACCGTCCCGGAAGCGCGGCAGATCTTCCTGGACGTCACCGACCGGCCGGCGCGGGAGGCAGCGGAAAGCCCCGCCGCGACGGGGGAACGCGGCGGGGCCTGAACGACGTGTTCCCGGCAGGTGCCGGTCCATGCACACGGAGTGGGAAAATCCCGCCCGCCGGATTCAGCTCCCGTCGGCGGGTTCCAGGACGAAGACCGGGATCTCCCGGTCCGTCTTCTCCTGGTATTCGGCGTACGGCGGGAACGCCGCCACGGCACGCTCCCACCACTCGGCCTTCTCCGCGCCGGTGATCTCACGGGCGGTCATGTCCTGCCTCACCGGGCCGTCCTGGAGCTCGACGTGCGGATCGGCCTTGACGTTGTGGTACCAGACCGGGTGCTTCGGCGCCCCGCCCAGGGAGGCGACCGCGGCGTAACGGCCGTCGTGCTCGACGCGCATCAGCGGCGTCTTGCGGATCCTCCCGCTCTGCGCGCCGCGCGTGGTCAGCACGATCACGGGCAGGCCCGTGTCCCTGAGGGTCGTGCCCTTCGTGCCGCCGGAACTCTCGTAGAGCTCGACCTGTTCACGCACCCACTGCGTCGGGCTGGGTTCGTACTCGCCCTCAAGAGGCATGGCTTCCGTCCCATCGTCGCGTCGTACAGCTGACTCGCACCGAGGTGCGACACCGGCCGGTGCGGTTTCCATCCTTACCCCATCCCGCCCGCCGGTCCCGGCGTGACAGCGCGACCACTCCGCTGCCACCGACCGGACCCACCGCACCGAGTGGAACCCGGTCGAGGGGGGAGGACGCCGTGCCGCTCGGCGGGATCCGGCAGTCCGCCGCGGCCACCGGGCGGCCCTATCGGGCCACGTCCGCCCCGCGCCGACCGTGCGGGACGGTCCCGTCGTCCGGCGCCACGTGTATCAGGACGGCCTCGCCGTGGCCCGGGCGTCCACCGCCCGTGAGGTGAGGCGGCGCTCCCCGGCCAGTTCGCCCCCGTCGGCGATCTGGCCGAACTTCACGTCGTCGCGTAGATGCCCGGGGCATCTAATGAAGATCGGCACGACGCACTCTTCGTCTGCGAGGTCTTCCATGACGGACACCGACACGACGACGGACAGGGACACGACGCGACCCGTCGCCTTCCCGCAGGACCGCACCTGTCCCTACCACCCGCCCGCCGGCTACGACCCGCTGCGCGCCGCCCGGCCGCTGGCCCCGATCACCCTCTTCGACGGCCGCCCGGCCTGGCTGGTGACCGGACACACCGCCGCCCGCAAGCTGCTGGCCGACCAACGGCTGTCCACCGACCGCACCCGGGACGGCTTCCCCGCCACCTCGGCGCGGCTGGCCGCGGTACCCGACCGCAGGACCGCCCTGCTCGGTGTCGACGATCCCGAACACCGCGCCCAACGCAGGATGGTGCTCCCCGAGTTCACCCTCAAACGCGCGACCGCCATGCGCCCGCGCATCCGGCGGATCGTCGACGAACGGCTCGACGCGATGATCGAGCAGGGCCCGCCCGCCGATCTGGTGACGGCGTTCGCGCTGCCCGTGCCCTCGATGGTGATCTGCGCGCTGCTCGGTGTGCCCTACGCCGACCACGACTTCTTCGAGGAACAGTCCCGCCGGCTGCTGCGCGGCCCGTCGGCCGCCGACATCCAGGACGCCCGCGGCCGACTGGAGGCGTACCTGGGCGACCTGATCGACCGCAAGCGGCAGGCGCCCGGGGAGGGCCTGCTGGACGACCTGGTCCGGCACCGGCTGAGCGAGGGCGCCGTCGACCGGGAACAACTGGTCGCGATGGCGGTCATCCTGCTGGTCGCGGGGCACGAGACGACCGGCAACATGATCTCGCTCGGCACCTACACCCTCCTGGGCAACCCCCGGCGCCTGGCCGAGCTGCGCGAGGACCCCGCACTGCTTCCCGGCGCGGTCGAGGAACTGATGCGCGTCCTGTCCATCGTGGACGGGCTGCTGCGGCTGGCCACCGAGGACATCGAGGTGGACGGGCAGACCATCCGGGCCGGCGACGGGGTCGTCTTCTCGACCTCCGTCATCAATCGCGACGAGGCCGTCTACCCCGACCCGGACGCCCTCGACTGGCACCGCCCGGCCCGCCACCACGTCGCCTTCGGTTTCGGCATCCACCAGTGCCTCGGCCAGAACCTGGCCCGCGCCGAGCTGGAGATCGCCCTCGCAGCCCTCTTCGAGAGGCTGCCCACGCTGCGCCTGGCCGCCCCCGCGGAGGAGATCCCCTTCAAACCCGGCGACACGATCCAGGGGATGCTGGAACTCCCCGTGACCTGGTAGGAGGCTTGGTACATGCGCATCGGCATCGACAAGGACACCTGCATCGGCGCGGGCCAGTGCGCCCTGACCGCCCCGGACGTGTTCACCCAGGACGACGACGGCTACAGCACGGTCCGGCCCGGCCGGGAGGACGGTGGCGGCAGCGCACTGGTACGGGAGGCGGCCCGCGCCTGCCCCGTCGGCGCCGTCACGGTGTCGCAGACGGTGGGCTGACACCGGCGGCATCCGCCGCGAAGGCCCCCGCCCCGGCGGCGCCCAGCAGCACCCGCGCCGCCTCACTCGCCTGGCGCGCGGGTGCCGTACCGCCCGTGACGCCCGCCGTCACCATGGCACCCTCGGCCAGCAGGAACAGCTGCCCGCCCGTCGCGGCGGGCAGCCCCGCGTCGGCCACCAGGCCGTCGAGGAACTCACGGAACGCCCCCTTGTGCGCCCGTACCAGATCGGCCACCGGGTAGGACGTGGCCCCCAGCTCGCCGTACGCGTTGATCCAGGCGCACCCGCGGAAGTCCGGTTCGGCGAACCACTGCCCGAGCCAGTCGAACACCGCCAGGATCCGGGGGCCGGGCTCCTCGTAGCGGTCGACGTACTCCGCCAGCTGTCCCCGCCAGCGCACGTCGCGCCGCTCCAGACAGGCCACCACGAGCTGCTCCTTGGCCGGGAACAGCTGGTAGAGACGTTTGAGCGAGACACCGGAGCCGCCACGGACGTCGTCCATGCCGACGGCCCGGACGCCCCTCCCGTAGAAGAGCCGCTCCGCCGCGTCCAGGGCCCGCTCGCGGGCGACCTCGCTGTCCATGAAGGCCCCACCTTCCCCGACGCGTTCCTTGACGCGAGAACGAACGTTCTCCTACGGTAGCAGCCGCCGTGGAGAACGCTCGTTCTCCACTTGCCCGCCGCTTCACGCCCGCCCCGCTTCACGCCCGCCGCTTCACGCCCGCCCCGCTATTCCGCTTCTCCGTACGGAGGTTCCCTCATGACGGCCGACCGCCCGCCCCTGCCGCCGTTCACCCGTGAGACCGCCGCCCGGAAGGTCCGGGCCGCCGAGGACGCGTGGAACACCCGCGATCCGCACAAGGTCGCGCTCGCCTACTCGCAGGACTCGGTCTGGCGCAACCGCGACACCTTCCTCTCGGGCCGCGCCGCCATCGTCGAGTTCCTGACCGCCAAGTGGGCGCGCGAGCACGAGTACGCCCTGCGCAAGGACCTGTGGGCCTTCGACGGCGACCGCATCGCCGTCCGCTTCCAGTACGAGTGCCGCGACGCCGAAGGCCAGTGGTGGCGCTCCTACGGCAACGAACTCTGGGAGTTCGACGCGCACGGCCTGATGACCCGGCGGGAGGCGAGTATCAACGACGTGCGCATCGAGGAGACGGACCGCCGTATCCGCGGCCCGCGGCCCGTTCGGTAGCGACCGGGGTGCGGGCGGGACGAGCCCGTACGAAGACGTACGCTCCCCACTGGTACTGATGATCCCGAAGACAGGAGCAGCAACGATGCGGTACGTGAAGCTCGGTTCGACGGGCCTGGACGTGTCACGGATCTGCCTGGGCTGCATGACCTACGGCGTTCCCGGCCGGGGCACGCACGAGTGGACCCTCGACGAGGAGGCCTCGCGGCCGCTGATCCGGCAGGCGCTGGAAGCCGGTATCACCTTCTTCGACACGGCCAACGTCTACTCCGACGGCACCAGCGAGGAGATCGTGGGCAAGGCGCTCGGCGACTTCGCCAACCGGGACGACATCGTGCTCGCGACCAAGGTGCACGGCAGGATGCGGCCCGGACCCAACGGCGGCGGACTGTCCCGCAAGGCGATCATGACCGAGATCGACCACAGCCTGCGGCGCCTGGGCACCGACTACGTCGACCTCTACCAGATCCACCGCTACGACCCGCACACGCCCGTCGAGGAGACGATGGAGGCCCTGCACGACCTGGTGAAGGCGGGCAAGGTCCGTTACATCGGGGCCAGTTCGATGTACGCCTGGCAGTTCTCCAAGGCCCAGTACACCGCCGAACGGCAGGGCTGGACGAAGTTCGTGTCCATGCAGAACCACTACAACCTCGTCTACCGCGAGGAGGAGCGCGAGATGCTCCCCCTCTGCGCGGACCAGGGCGTCGGTGTGCTGCCCTGGAGCCCGCTCGCCCGGGGCCGCCTCACCCGGGACTGGGACACCGCCACCGAGCGCAGTGCTACCGACGACTTCGGCAGCACGCTCTACCAGGACGGTGACCGTGCCGTGGTCGAAGCCGTCACCCGCATCGCCGGTGACCGTGGCGTCCCGCGCGCCCAGGTGGCCCTCGCCTGGCTGCTGCACCAGGACACGGTGACCGCGCCGATCATCGGGGCGTCGAAGCCGCGGCACATCGAGGACGCCGTGGCGGCGGTCGAACTGACGCTCGGCGAGAAGGAGATCGAGGAGCTGGAGCGGCCCTACGCGCCGCATCCGATCGCCGGGCACTGACCGCGCGGATCGCGGCCACGACGCCTCGGGGCCCGTGCCGGCGTGTGCCTCACGGCCCCGTTCCGGCGTCCAGGGCGGTGACGGACACCGACGACTCGCCGCCGCCCACCGGGACCTCACCGGCCGTCCACTTCACCTTGAGCGGGTCGTGTTCGTCCGGCGGGGTGACGAGCAGCGCCGCCGGAGTGGCGGTACGGGCGCCACTGATCTGCGGGCTGGAGAACGACAGCCCCGCCCACGCGCTCTGCCCCGGTGCCAGCCTGAGTGTCTCGGGGGAGGCGGGCGCGCGCTCGGGGTCGGGGCCCAGCTGCTCGCCGGACGCGTCCACGAAGGCGGCGCCCGGATAGCCGTACAGGGTGCAGGTGCGGTCGGAGGTGTTGGTCAGGACTACGGGGAAGTTCCGCTGCCCGGCCCCCGGGTCGACGCGGCCGACGGCCGCGCGCAGTTCGGAGGTGTGGCAGCGGCCGTCGGTACGGGCGGAGGCGGAGGCCGATCCGGCGGTGTCACCGGGCGCGGTGGCCGCACCGGTGGCCGCACTGGTCGAACGAGGGGCCTTGGTGGGTTGTGGGGCGCTCGACGTGCTGCTCTCGCTGCCGCAGGCGCCCACCAGGCCGAGCAGCGCGACCGCGCTCGCGAGCCGGGCCGTACGGCGTACGGGCTGGGACGTGTTCGCCATCGCTTCTCCACACTCCCGTCAGCTTCCGGCGTACGGCCCGCCGCGTGTGGCCGTGTGGCGGCCGTGCCGTACGTCCTGTGCCTTCGAGTGTCCCGCCGGGTGGACCGGGAAACGAGGGGCGTGGGGGCGCACTGCGGAAGACGGGGGCTCACTCCGCGTCGAGCAGCCCCAGTTCCGCCCAGATCGTCTTGCCCTCGGTCGTGTGCCTGCTGCCCCAGCGCTGGGTGAGCTGGGCCACCAGCAGCAGACCGCGGCCGCCCTCGTCCCAGGTCTTGGCCCGGCGCAGATGCGGCGCGGTGTGGCTGGTGTCGGAGACCTCGCAGATCAGCGTGGCCATATCGTGGATCAGCCGCAGCCGGATGGGTGAGGAGCCGTACCGGATGGCGTTGGTGACCAGCTCGCTCACCACCAGCTCGGCGGTGAAGGACGCCTCCATCAGAGCCCAGGCGGACAGCTGTTCGACGACCTGTTTGCGGACGGGGGCGACCAGTGACGGATCGGCCGGGATGTCCCAGGTGGCGACCTGGCCGGCGGGGAGCCCCCGGGTGCGGGCCAGCAGCAGGGCCGCGTCGTCGGTGGCGCCGCCGTCCGGCGGGAGCAGGGCGCGCAGCACCCGGTCGCAGGTCGTGTCCAGGGAGTCGGCACAGGCCGTCAGGGCCTCGCGCAGCAGTGTCTGACCGGCGTCGGCCTCCCGGTCCCGGCTCTCGACCAGCCCGTCGGTGTAGAACGCCAGCACGCTGCCCTCGCGCAGCTCCAGCTCGGCGGACTCGAACGGCAGCCCGCCCACGCCCAGCGGCGGCCCCGAGGGCAGCCCGAGCTGCTGGGGCGGACCGTCGGGCGGGACCAGGACGGGCGACGGATGTCCGGCCCGGGCCAGGGAGCAGCGCCGCGACACCGGGTCGTACACGGCGTACACACAGGTGGCGCCGACCTCGCCCGCGCCGTCGTCGCCGGACTCCTCGGACAGCCGGACGACCAGGTCGTCGAGGTGGGTGAGCAGTTCGTCGGGCGTCAGGTCGATGTCGGCGAGGGTGCGGACGGCGGTGCGCAGCCGGCCCATGGTGGCCGAGGCCTGGATGCCGTGGCCGACGACGTCCCCGACGACCATGGCGACCCGCATCCCGGACAGCGGGATGACGTCGAACCAGTCGCCCCCGACCCCGGAGCGGGCCGCCGGGAGGTAGCGCGAGGCCGCCTCCACCGCGGCGGTGGGCGGCAGCCACCGGGGGAGCAGGCTGCGCTGCAGGGTCAGTGTCGTCTCGCGCTCGCGGGAGTAGCGGCGGGCGTTGTCGATGCAGACGGCGGCACGGGCGGTGACCTCCTCGGCCAGCAGCCGGTCGTCGTCCGTGAAGGGGTACGGCCGCCGGAACCGGGTGAAGACCGCGACGCCGAGCGTCGTACCGCGGGCCTGGAGCGGCACGGACATCGTGGAGTGGATGCCGTACTCCTCCACCCGCCGCACGCGCACGGGGTCCCACTCCCGCCACCGTTCCAGGTCGCCGCTGGGCACCGCGGCCACGATCGCGCGCCCGGCGACCAGACACTCGGCCTGGGGCGAGCCGGCCGGGTAGACGTCCAGTCGGCCGGGCTCGGCCACCGCCTCCGGGCAGCCCGGGTTGACCGACTGGTGGGCCGCGCGGCGCAGACCCACCGGTGGGGCCGGCGCGGCGGAGGGCTCGTCGCCGTGTTCCTGCGAATCCAGCAGGTCGACGCTCACGAAGTCGGCGAGCGTGGGGACGCACACGTCCGCCAGCTCCTGGGCCGTGCGGGTGACGTCGAGGGTGGTGCCGATGCGCACGCTGGCCTCGTTGACCAGTTGCAGCCGCTCCCGGGCGAGGTGCTGCTCCGTGAAGTCGTGGGCGCTCACGCAGACGCCGCTCACCTGCCCGTCGGCGCCGGTGAGGGGCGCGATGCGGGCGTGCCACGCGTGGGCGCGGCTCTCGCCGGTGGCCTTGAGGTGGGTGTGCATGTCGTAGTGACGGCCGGTGGCGAGCACCTGCCGCATGTGCCGCTCCAACTCCGTGTTCTGCGGCTTGCTGCCCAGGTCGGTGGGCCGCAGGCCGCGGACGCGGTCCGCCGGGAGACCGAGGAGCCGCGCCATGACGTCGTTGACGCCGCGCAGCCGGAGCCGGTCGTCGAAGATCATGGTGGCGCAGGGGGACTGGGTGAGGGCCGCCCTGACCAGTGGATCGTCCGCACGGTCGGTGCCGGGACCCGGCGGGGCGACGGCCAGCCACGTGCCCGGGCGGCCGTCCCGCGACGGTCTGTGGTGGGCGAGCACCCACACGGACACGGTGTGACCCTCGCGGTGCCGCAGCGCCAGGGTGCCGCTCCACCGGTCGTCGCCGGGCCCGGGTCGGGCGCCGTCGCCGCCGTCGGCCAGCAGCCTCGCGGCGGGGCGCCCCACGACGTCGGCGGCGGGGTGGCCCAGCAGCAGTCGGGCGCCCTCGTTCCACTCCCGCAGGGTGCCGGAGTCGTCGACGACTGCGCGGGCCGTGGCGGCATCGTCGAACGGGTTGACCGGACTCATCGTCGCCACTCCATTGCGCACACCCACAGTGAACAGCGCGTCACCTGCCCCCAGCCTAGTGCGTCCGGGCGGCGCGCGGACCCGAACCACCGGGCCCGTGACCGTGCCGCCGACGCACGGGACACCGAACGGCCGGGCCGCCCGGGGCAGAAAGTGCTTTCCGTGCTCTTGACGGCCGCGTGTGGCACAGCGTCAGAATCTGTTTGTTCACGATCAGTTGTGAGTACTTCTGAGCCTTGATGAGCTTGATGAGGGAGATCCGTCATGACGGTCACGCGCAGATCGGTTCTGATCGCCACCGCCGCCACGCCGGCGGCCGGGGCGGTGCTGGGCGGTGCCTCGTCGGCGTGGGCCGCGGACGCCACGGGGATCGGTGCGGGCCGCGGCACCGTCGCCCTGCGCGACGGCTGGCGGTTTTGGCTGGTCGACCCGGACGGAGCGGCCGAGGACCCCACCGACGCCGCCGACCCCGCGTACGACGACTCGGCGTGGCGCGAGGTCGCCGTCCCGCACGACTGGAGCATCGAGCAGACGCCCACCACGGAGCACGGCACCACCAGCGGCACCGGCTTCCTGCCGGGCGGACTCGGCTGGTACCGCCTCGCCTTCACCCTGCCGCCCGCCCTCGCCGGCAAGCGGATCTCGGTCGAGTTCGACGGTGTCTACATGGACGCCCGCGTCCACTGCAACGGCCGGGAGGCCGGCCGCCATCCGTACGGCTACACGGGCTTCGCCCTCGACCTCACCGACCTGGTGCACACCGACGGCCGCACCGAGAACATCCTCGCGGTCCAGGTGCGCAACCGGCTGCCGAGCAGCCGCTGGTACTCCGGCAGCGGGATCTACCGCGAGGCCCGCATCGTCGTCACCGAACCGGTGCACGTGCGGCGCTGGGGTACGTACGTCACCACCCCGCGGGTCAGCGAGGAGCGCGCCGTCGTCCGCGTGGAGACCTCGGTCGTGAACGCTTCGGGCACCGCGCGCGAGGTCGAGATCCGGTCGACGGTCAAGGACGCCGACGGACGCACCGTGGCCCGCGCCGCCTCCATGGCCGGCGTGACCGACGAGGCGAGCGAGATCCACGAACTCACCGTCCCCCGCCCCCGGATGTGGGACTTCGCGACCCCGCACCGCTACACCCTGCACACCGAACTGCGCGTCGGCGGCCGGACCGTCGACACCTACCGCACCCCGTTCGGCATCCGGACCTTCCACGTCGACCCCGAGAAGGGCTTCCACCTCAACGGCCGGTACGCCAAGATCAAGGGCGTCGACCTGCACCACGACCTCGGCGCGCTCGGCGCCGCCGTCAGCATCGACGCGATCCGCCGCCAGATGACCATCATGCGGTCGATGGGCGTCAACGCCTTCCGCACCTCCCACAACCCGCCCGCGCCCGAGATGATCGAGGTCTGCGAGGAGATGGGCATCGTGATGCTGGTGGAGGCCTTCGACTGCTGGCGCACCGGCAAGAACAGTCACGACTACGGCCGGTTCTTCGACGAGTGGGGCGAGCGGGACGCCACCGAGATGGTGCTCGCGGCACGCAACTCGCCCGCCGTGGTCATGTGGTCCATCGGCAACGAGGTCCCCGACTCCACCTCCACCGCCGGACTCGCCATGGCCGACCGGATCATCGACGCCATCCGCGCCGCCGACGACACCCGCCCACTGGTCATCGGCTCCGACAAGTACCGCCGGATGCCGGCCAGGGGCTCCGCGGCCGACCTGATGCTGGCCAAGCTGGACGGCCTCGGCCTCAACTACAACACCGCCAAGTCGGTGGACGACCTGCACGCGGCCTACCCGCACCTGTTCCTCTTCGAGTCCGAGTCCTCGTCCGAGACCTCCACCCGGGGCACCTACCAGGAGCCGGAACACCTGAACACCGGCGAGAACCAGACGCCCGGCAAGCGCGCCACCTCGTCCTACGACAACAACCTCGCCTCGTGGACCATGAGCGGCGAGTACGGTCACAAGAAGGACCGGGACCGGAGGTGGTTCGCCGGCCAGTTCCTGTGGTCCGGCATCGACTACATCGGCGAGCCGACGCCGTACGACGTCTTCCCGGTGAAGGCGTCCTTCTTCGGCGCGGTCGACACCGCCGGCTTCCCGAAGGACATGTACCACCTGTTCCGGAGCCAGTGGACGGACGAGCCGATGGTCCACCTGCTGCCGACGACCTGGAACCACCGCGAGGGCGACACGGTCGAGGTCTGGGCGTACGCGAACGTCGACACCGTCGAGCTGTACCTGAACGCCAGGTCCCTCGGCATCCGTACGTTCGACACCAAGAAGACCGTCGACGGCCGCACCTACCTGGAGACCACCGAGGCCACCGGCGACGACAAGACCTTCACCGACGGTCCCTACCCCGGCAGTTACACCAGCCCGAACGGCAGCGCGGGCAAGCTCCACCTGGCCTGGAAGGTGCCCTTCGAGGCGGGCGAGCTCAAGGCGGTCGCCCGGCGCGACGGCAGGGTGGTGGCCACCGACGTCCTGCGCACCGCCGGGGCTCCGCACGCCGTGCGCCTCGCTCCGGACCGGGAGAGCGTCGCCGCGGACGGCCGCTCCCTGGTCTTCGTGACCGCCGAGGTGGTCGACCGGCGCGGGGTGGTGGTGCCCGGCGCCGAGCACCTGATCTCCTTCGACGTCGCGGGCGGCTCCCTGGCCGGAGTGGACAACGGCCGCCAGGAGAGCGCCGAGCGCTACCAGGCCAGTACCCGTACCGCCTTCCACGGCAAGGCCCTCGCCATCGTGCGGTCCGGCACCCGGCCGGGCACGGTGCGGGTGACGGCCCGCGCGGACGGGCTGCGTACGGGCACGGCGACCGTGCGCGCCCGCCGCGCCGAGTCCCGCGCCACCACACCGGCCGCGGAGTTCCGGCCCGAGTACCCGACGCCCCCGGACCTCCCGCACGCGGACGCGAGCTACTCCGGCCGCCCCGACACGCTCCCCGCCGCCATGCTCGACGGCGACCCGGCGACCGGCTGGTCCAACGGTTTCCACAAGGCGGCCACCGCCCTGCTGCCCGCCTTCGACGGGGCCCGCGCCGAGGACTGGGTCTCGGTCGACCACGGACGCCGGCGCACCTACGACCGGATCGAGGTCTCCTTCACCGTCGACGCCACCCACAGCCTGCCCGCCACGGTCGAGGTCGCCGTCTGGGACGGCCGCGCCTGGCGCGCGGCGAAGGGGGCGCGGACCGACTGGGCCGCCCAGTCAGACGCGCCCACCGTCATCACCTTCGACCCGGTACGCGGCTCCCGCGTCCGCCTGACGCTGACCGGCCGCCACCCCGACGAGGTGGAGGGAGCGGTCCGCGTCAGCCGGCTGGAGGCGCCCGCCGCCCAGCCGGTGCGCTGACCGCGGGGAGCGCTGAGGGACGTGGTGGGTGACAGCCGCCCTAAGTGCGGTGGCCGCAGGGCCACCGCACTCGGATCGTAGGCTCGGGCGTGCCGTTGACTGATGCGCCGTGGGCCCGGGACGTCAACGGTGTGACGGGCGCGGACGTCAACCTGTATGCGGCCGGCCGCGAGCCCCGAGTCCGCATCCGCCCGTCGAGTCGGCGGTCCGTCAGACGACCTCCTTCTCGTCGGTGACCATCACGGCCACCGAGTCCATGTCGATGAAGCGTGCTTCGTCGGGGTTGACCAGCGTCCGGTAGTTGTCGGAGGCGAAGAAGGCGTCGTGGTCCTCCCAGTCCTCGAACCAGATCTCCGTCAGGCCGTCGTAGGCCCGGGGCGGGTAGTTCTCGGCGGGGACCGGGTGGGACACGGTGTACTTGCGCACGTAGCGCTCCGCCTCCGGGATGGAGGTGAACAGTGGCGCGTGCCGGTCCCGGTGGTGCTCGACGAAACGCTCGTAGGACATTCCCTCGACGCGGTTGATCATGAAGATGAGTTTCAGCATGGAGTTAACCTAAAAGCTCACATCAATGTCAGGGTCAAGTGAGGCCAGGAGCATGGGAGGGGTTCGGCATGCGGATCGGTGAACTGTCCGCCCGGACGGGAGCCAGTCGCCGGTCGCTGCGCTACTACGAGGAGCAGGGCCTGCTCGTCAGCTCCCGCTCGCCCAGCGGGCAGCGCCACTACGAGGAGGGGCACGTCCAGCGGGTGCGCCTGGTGCGGGCGTTCCTTGCGGCGGGCATGTCCAGCGGCACCATCGTCGAGATGGTGCCCTGCATGTCCGAGCCGAGCGAGGACGGGGCGCGGCAGGCGCTGGAGATCTTGGGCCGCGAGCGGGCCCGGCTGCTGGGGGTCATCGACGGCCTCGCCGCCGCAAGGGACGCGCTGGACCACCTCATCGAGGACAACCACGCGTATCTGGCACGGTCGGCGCACGACGAGGCGTGAACCGGGCCGCGTCGGAAAGGCGTGACGGTCCCGGTCGGCCACGACCCCAGGCCCAGGAGGGGTTTCGGGAGAGCTCACCCCGACGAGTCGACGTC
Organism: Streptomyces sp. NPDC017225; assembly: GCF_044331465.1. NCBI lineage: Bacteria > Bacillati > Actinomycetota > Actinomycetes > Kitasatosporales > Streptomycetaceae > Streptomyces > Streptomyces sp. NPDC017225. The sequence continues at coordinate 380,324 of NZ_JBIRNE010000001.1, forward strand.
GTCGAGCCGCAACGGCACCTCGATGCCCCGTCCGGGCACTCGCCCGTGCGCCACGGCGTTCGCCGTCGGTTCCGCGACGAGCAGCCCGGCCGAGCCGGAGCCGGAGCGGAGCAGGAGCGGGAGCCTCGCGTGCGCGGTCCGGGCGGGAAGCAGTCCGGTCCGGACCGTTGACGGGATGTCATGTCTCCCACAAGCATGTCCTGCGACCGCATTTGGGAGCGCTCCCATAGGAGAGAGCGCCGCCTCCCCCGAGGAGTCCGCACGTGACAAGACGCCTGACACGACGCAGAACCGCCCTCGTCTCCCTGACCGCCCTGCTGGCGGCCGCCGTCACCGCGCTGCCCGCCGCCCCGGCCGGAGCAGAGGAGACCGAGCAGGTCAAGAACGGCACCTTCGACAACGGCACCGACTCCTGGTGGGCGAGCGGCAACGTCACCGCGGCCGTGTCCGACGGCCGGCTGTGCGCCGACGCCCCCGGCGGCACCACCAACCGCTGGGACGCGGCCGTCGGCCAGAACGACGTCACCCTGGTCGCGGGGGAGTCGTACAGGCTCTCCTTCACCGCGAACGGCACGCCCGCCGACCACGTGGTCCGGGCGATCGTGGGCCTGTCGGTGTCCCCGTACGACACCTACCACGAGGTCAGCCCGCAGCTGAGCGTCTCCGGCAACACCTACTCGTACACCTTCACCTCACCCGTCGACACCACCCAGGGCCAGGTCGGCTTCCAGCTCGGCGGCACACCCGACGCCTGGCGGTTCTGCGTGGACGACGTGTCCCTGCTCGGCGGCGTGGCACCCGAGCCGTACGTGCCGGACACCGGGCCGCGGGTCCGGGTCAACCAGGTCGGCTACCTGCCGTCCGGCCCGAAGAACGCCACGCTGGTCACCGACGCGACCTCGCGCCTGCCCTGGCAACTGAAGAGCGACGGCGGCCGGGTCGTCGCCCACGGCTGGAGCAAGCCGCGCGGCGTCGACGCCTCCTCCGGGCAGAACGTCCACTCGATCGACTTCGGCCGCCACAAGAAGCGCGGCGAGGGCTACACCCTGGTCGCCGACGGCGAGACCAGCCGCCCGTTCGACATCGGCACCGCCGCCTACGACCGGCTGCGCACCGACTCCGCGAAGTACTACTACACACAGCGCAGCGGCACCCCGATCAGCGGCGACCTGCGTCCCGGCTACGCCCGCCCGGCCGGACACGTGGGCGTGGCACCCAACCAGGGCGACACCGAGGTGCCCTGCCAGCCCGGCGTCTGCGACTACACCCTCGACGTCTCCGGCGGCTGGTACGACGCCGGCGACCACGGCAAGTACGTCGTCAACGGCGGCATCTCCACCTGGGAGCTGCTCAGCACCTACGAGCGCTCGCTGCACGCCCGCACCGGGGAGCCCTCGAAGCTCGGCGACGGCACGCTCGACATCCCGGAGAGCGGGAACAAGGTGCCGGACATCCTCGACGAGGTGCGCTGGGAGCTGGACTTCCTGCTGAAGATGCAGGTGCCGGACGGGCAGCCGCTGGCCGGCATGGCCCACCACAAGATCCACGACGAGGCGTGGACCGGGCTGCCGCTGCTGCCCAGCGACGACCCGCAGAAGCGTGAACTGCACCCGCCGACCACCGCGGCCACCCTCAACCTGGCGGCGACGGCAGCCCAGGCGGCCCGCCTCTACCGTCCCTACGACCGGGAGTTCGCCGCGAAGGCGCTCGACGCGGCCCGTACGGCATGGGCCGCGGCCCTGGCCCACCCGGACGTGCTCGCCGACGAGAGCGACGGCATCGGCGGCGGGGCCTACCCGGACAGCAAGGTCGACGACGAGTTCTACTGGGCGGCGGCCGAGCTGTACCTGACGACGGGGGAGCGGGACTTCAAGGAGTACGTGCTGAACTCCCCGGTCCACACCGCCGACATCTTCGGCCCCCTCGGCTTCGACTGGGCACGCACCGCGGCGGCGGCCCGCCTGGACCTCGCGACCGTGCCGAACCGGCTCCCCGGCCGGGACCAGGTACGCCGCTCCGTCGTCCAGGGCGCCGACCGGTACCTGGCCACGCTCAAGGCGCATCCCTACGGCATGCCCTACGCTCCCGAGGACAACGTCTACGACTGGGGCTCCAGCCACCAGATGCTGAACAACGCGGTCGTCCTCGCCACCGCCTACGACATCACCGGCGGCTCGAAGTACCGCGACGGCGCGCTCCAGAGCATGGACTACATCCTGGGACGCAACGCGCTGAACATGTCGTACGTCACCGGCTACGGCGAGGTCAACGCCCACAACCAGCACAGCCGCTGGTACGCCAAGCAGCTCGACCCGGCGCTGCCGGCCCCGCCCGACGGCACCCTGTCCGGCGGGCCGAACTCGAACATCCAGGACCCCTACGCACAGAGCAAACTCCAGGGCTGCGTCGCCCAGTTCTGTTTCATCGACGACATCCAGTCCTGGTCGACCAACGAGCACACCATCAACTGGAACGCCGCGCTGGCCCGGATGGCCTCGTTCGTGGCCGACCAGGGCTGACCCGCACAACCGTCCTGCCCGCCTCCCGCGGTACCGTCTTAACGCTGCTCTGACCTGCGGGTATTTACGGGTCAGTACCCGCGCGGTACCGTGGGAGGCATGCCAGCTCTGAACGTGGAGTTCAGCGACCGCGAGCTCGAGGACCTGCGGCAGATCGCCAAGGAACGCGGTACGTCGATGAAGGCGCTCGTGCGGGACGCCGCCGCCGCCGACATAGCCCGGCACCGGGCGTTGCAGGAGGGGGCGGAGGCCTTCCGCCGGTTCTTCTCGACCCACGCCGACGAGTTCGCGGCCGCCTTTCCCGACGACGAGCCACCGCCCGTCCGGGGCGAGGGGCGGGCCGCCTGACCCATGGCGCCGGTCCTGCACATCGACGTGCCCTGGCTGCTCCAGCGCCACGAGGAGGTGCTGCCGGAGCAGCCCACCGTCAACGACTTCTCCGCGCTGGTCGCCGCCGTCGCCCGGCACCGCGTCGACCCGCCCCGCCTCGGCGTGAACTCCGACCCGGCCTGGCGGGCCGCCGCCCTGCTGCACACCCTCGCCGTGCTCAGGCCCCTGCCCGCCGCCAACGCCCGCTTCGCCTGCGCGACGGCCGTCGCCTACATGTACGCCAGTGGCGTCGGCATCGACCCGCCCTACGGTGCGCTGGTCGACCTGGCGCGCGACCTGATGTCCGGCGGGGCCGACGTCTACGGCGCGGCCGACCGGCTGCGTTCCTGGCAGCTCTGAGACCCCGTGCGCGGCGCGCCGGCGCGTGCACGTGTTCCACACGGACACGGACACGGACACGGACACGGGCACGGACACGGAGTGCGTGCGGAAAGCCGAAAGCCGGTGCGAGCCGCATGAGTCGCCCCGGATTCTGACCAACTTTCACATGGGGTCGGGGTCGCCCGGTCGCCTTGTTGACCATGAGCGGTTTGTGCGAGAGTGAAGCACCCGTGCGGGGGGTAAAGGCCGGGTCACGCACGCGCCTTGATGAACCAGGTCGGATTTCGCCTTGGCGAATTCACGCTCCCCACACCGCGCCCAAAAGGTATACACCAAAGGTATACACCAATCAGGATTCCCTTTTCGGCGACCGGAACTTCTGAGCATGCGCGTGGGAAGGAAACATCTCAGTGTCCACCCCCCACCCTCCCCGAGCCGCGTACCCGCCCTCCGGCGGGGATCCCGGGGAGTCCGACGAGTCCCTGGCCGCGCGGCTGAGGGGCGGCCCGGACGAGGCCGCCCAGGCCGCCGCGCTCCTGCTGGCGCGCCACTGGCAGCCGGCCCATGACTACGCCACCATCTGCCTGGCCACGTCGTCACAGGTGACCGCCATGGTGACCGCCGCGGCCTGGCACCGGCTCCTGGGCCGGCTGGCCCGTGGCGAGCCCGCCACCGCCCTGCGTCCGCGACTGCTGGTGGCCGTACGGGACACGGTCCGGCAGTGGTCCGCCGACGACGGGATATCCGGCCTCCTTCCGCACCTGCTCAAACCCGCCGGCGGGCGTGGTATGCGGGCGGCGAAGTCCCTGACTCCGGAAAACCGCACGCTGGCCGCGCGCGCATTCGCGTCCCTCCCCGGACCGGCCCGCTGTTTGCTGTGGCACACGGAAGTCGAAGGAGAGTCCATAAGTGTCCCGGCCGGTCTGCTCGGCATGGATACCGACACCGCGTCGGTCACCCTCGAACAAGCGCGTGAGAAATTCCGCGAAGGTTGTCTGCACGCCCATGGACAGTTGGCGCCCACCCAGGACTGCCGCTTCCACAGCCGCCTCCTGGACGTCCCGATCCGCCGGGGCGGGGCGCTGCTGCCGGATGTGCGAAAACACCTCGTGGACTGCCGGCACTGCCGTCACGCCGCCGAGCAACTGAGCCATTTCGAGCGTGAGCTGGGCACGCTGATCACCGAAGCGGTGCTCGGCTGGGGTGCCCGGCGCTATCTCGACTCCCGTCCGGGGCGGGCGACGTCGGGCACTCTCGCCAAGGGCGCCGCCCGGCACCGGGGCGGCCGCCCCGGGCTGCTGGCCCGGATCCCCGTGCCCCTGCGCCGGATCCCGGGCACGCCGCGCCCCGGCCGGTCGATGCTCCGGCAGTTCGGCGCGGCCTCGGCCTCGGTGATGGCGGTCGTACTGGTGGTGAGCGTGTGGTCGTACGACGGCGGCGGCGCCGACCCGGCCTCCTCCACCAGCGCCGTCGGGGAGGGCGGCGTGGCCTCCGCGACCAGCCGCCCCCGACCGCCCGGTGCGGCCGGGCTGCCCACGGCGGCCGACCGCACCCGGCTGCGCAACGTCGCGGCGGACCTCTGCCTCGACGTCCGGGGCGAGCCGAGAGCCGGCGCGGGCACCCGGCTGTCGGCGTGCTCCGCGGCGTGGACCCAGCAGTGGACCCACGAGGCCGACGGGCTGTGGCGCAGTGTCGCCGACCCGGGGCTGTGTCTCGACTCGCGGGCGGACGCCGGAGTCGTCGTCCTCGGTACCTGCGCCGACGAGGGCACCGAGCGGGGCGACGACGTGCGCCACGACCTGACCGGCCCGGGCGAGCTGGTGCCGCGCTGGCAGAAACAGCTCGCCCTCGCCGCCACCACCGTCACCACGGACGCCGACATCGTGGTGAAGGTGCGTGACGGTTCCGAGGGCCGTCGTTGGCGGACCGATCCGGTACCGACGGCGGAGGGCTCCCTGTCGGTCGACGGCACCGACACCCCGGGCGCCCGGCGGGTGGAGCTGCCGGGCACCTGAACGGGACCGGCTGATGGCCGGTGCGGGGCGGGCGGGTTCGGTCAGGCGGGGTCCTGGACGAGGTCCGCGGGGCCGGGCGTGGCCGGAGAGGAGTGCCCCGACAGGGCCAGGGTGAGGTCGAGTTCGGCGAGCAGGCAGCGGATGACGTGCTCGACGCCGGCCTGCCCGTCGAGCCCCAGGCCGTAGACGTAGGGGCGGCCGAGCAGCACCGCCCGCGCTCCGAGCGCGAGCGCCTTGAATACGTCGTCGCCGGTGCGCACACCGCTGTCGAACAGCACGGTGAGCCGGTCACCGACCGCCTCCACCACACGCGGAAGGGCGTCGGCCGCCGCGACGGAACCGGCCACCTGACGGCCACCGTGGTTGGAGACCACCACGCCGTCCATCCCGGCGTCGGCGGCGAGCCGGGCGTCGTCCGGGTGCAGGACGCCCTTGAGGACGATCGGACCGTCCCAGTTCTCCCGCAGGAACGCCAGATCCGGCCAGGACTTGGCGGGATCGGAGAACATGCCGACGAAGTGCATCACCGCCGCGTTCGGATCCTCGTGCACCGGTTTCGCCAGCCCGGCCCGGAACGCCGGGTCGGAGAAGTAATTGGCGGTCCCCACCCCGTGCAGGAACGGCAGGTACGCCTGGTCGAGGTCGCGCGGGCGCCAGGACAGCAGGGGCGTGTCCAGCGTGACGAACAGCGCGCTGTACCCGGCCGCCCTCGCCCGGTCCAGGAAGCTGCGGGCCACCTCGCGGTCCTTCGGCCAGTACAGCTGGAACCAGCGCTCGGCGTCGCCCATCGCCTCGGCGACCTGCTCCATGGGCGTGCTGGAGGCGGAGGACAGGATGAACGGCACGCCCTGCGCGGCGGCGGCCCGGGCGACGGCCGGCTCCGCGTCCGGATGCATGATCGACAGGACGCCCACCGGTGCCAGCGCCAGCGGGGCGGGCAGGGAGCGGCCCAGCACCTCGAGGGAGAGGTCGCGTTCGTGTACGTCCCGCAGCATGCGCGGCACGATCCGGCGCCGGTCGAGAGCCGCCCGGTTGGCGCGCGCGGTGCTGCCGTCACCGGCGCTGCCCGCGACGTACCCGACGGGGCCGGGGCCGAGGCGCCGCTCGGTCAGCTCCTCCAGCCGGGTCAGGTCCGTGGGCAGCCGCGGCACGGCACCCGTCATCCCGTTCAGGTAGATCTCGTACTGGAAGTCCGCCCAGTGCTTCGCCATCCCCGGGTCCCGCCTCTCGTCGTCGAGCTCGCGCCGCCAGCACCATACCCGCGGGTATGCGGAGCCCTGCCGTCGGGGGAGCAGCGGAGAAGCGGGGGAGACGCAGGGGGAGACCACCTGTTTCAGGAGTGTTTCAGGCCTATTGGTGATCGTGCGGATCGCGCCATTCGGCCAGTTCACGCCTCAATAACCGATCAAGAACCGCCCTGTTCCGGACTTGGAACGTTCGAATCTCGTGACTTCACGCCACTGATTCAATACGCAAGGTTACCGAAACCCATGGGGTCGAGGTGAGTTTCGGCGACGGACTCGGCAGACTCGCGCTCGCCGTTCCGGCACCGACCGAGCCGGTCCGGCGACACCCTCATATCGAGCGGAAGGATGCACACAATGCGGAACACCGCGCGCTGGGCAGCGACTCTGGGCCTGACGGCCACCGCCGTCTGCGGGCCCCTCGCCGGGACCTCCCTCGCCTCCCCGGCCACCGCCCCCGCGTCGCTCTACGCCCCCTCGGCCCTTGTGCTGACCATGGGGCACGGAGAGAGCGCTGCCACCGCCGCACCGGTACGCGCGGTCACCCTGACCTGTGCCCCGAAGGCCTTTGGAACCCACCCCGACGCCGTGTCGGCCTGCGCGGAACTGCGCGGCACGGGCGGCGACTTCGACGCCCTGACGGCCGACTCCGGGGTGCTGTGCACCCGCGAGTACGCCCCCGTCGTCGTCACCGTCGACGGTGTCTGGCAGGGCCGGCACGTCTCCTACGAACGCACCTTCGCCAACGAGTGCGTGAAGAACGCGGGCAGCGCGAGCGTCTTCACGTTCTGAGGACCGGGACCGCCCGGTCCGTGCGGCGTGACCGGCGGCTCGCTACTGGGGAGTGCGAGCGCCGCCGTACGGAACGCGAGGTCCCGCACCGGGGACGGCGGACGGAGTGGGGCCGTCCGCCGTCCTCCCCGGAGCATCGGGAGTCAGGGGGCCACCAGACAGAAGGGGACCGGGCTGTCAGCCCTTCGCCCCCGGCCCGGAACCGTCACCGGTGCCGGACGACCTGGCCCGGTGGCTGGTGTCGCACCACGGGTAGCGCCGGCTGCGGCGACAGGTGCACAGGGCGACCCGGAAACGGTCGGACGACACCGTCGTCCCGTCCTCCAGCTCCACCTCCACCGGGCCCTCCACCAGCAGTGGCCCCCGACGCTGGACCTTGATCCGGCGCGGGGCGCACGGGTCGGAGGGACGCGGGGGTTCAGACGGGGAGTTCGGCACGGACGACCACCAGCTCCTCCTCGTCGTCGGCCGGTGACAGCAGCCCGCGCTGCCGCAGCCAGCGCTCCCGGCCGCGCACCACGGGACCGAACGCGATCCGCTGCCGCCGGGTCACGGCCGCCTTCAGACCGGCCGCGCGCAGATGCCCGACGGTCCGCTCGGGTTCGCTGAGCGCCGACTGCACCAGCAGCAGCACTCCGCCCGGCCGCAACAGGGCGGGCACCTCGCGGCAGATCCGGTCCAGGACCAGCCGCCCGTCGTGACCCGCGTCCCAGGCCCGCGCCGCGCCGCGCGGCCGGCGGCGACCGCCCGGCGCCGGTACGTAGGGCGGGTTGGCCAGCACGAGGTCGAACGACTCACCGCGTACGGGTGTGAAGAGGTTGCCGTGCCGGACGCGGATCCGCAGCCCGCACCGAGCGGCGTTCACCCGCGCCGCGCACACCGCGCGCCACGACACGTCCACCGCGGTCACCCGCGCGCCCCGGCGTGCCGCAGCCAGGGCGAGGGCGCCCGAGCCGGTCCCCACGTCGAGCACGGCCGCGCCCGGTGGGAGCGACTCGTCGGACAGCGCTCCGGCCAGCAGGGCGGTGTCCTCCTGAGGGGCGTAGACGCCCGGTAGCACCATGTGGTTCACGGATCCCACGTACCCCGGCCGTCACGGAATATGGGAGGTTTCGGAATCTTCGCGCGGCAGGCCGGACAGCGGCGCGCGCAGCGACGACCGCCCGGCCCGCCAGTCGGCGAGGAGCCGGGCGCCGAAGCGTTCCTCGACGTATCCGGTGGCGTCGATGCCGAAGACGACGTCCGCCGCGAGGTGCGGCTCCTGCTCCAGCAGACCGTCGATCACCTCGTGCCGCACGATCTGCTCGTGCACCGCGTCGGCCTCGACGTGCTCGTCGTAGAAGTGCTCGGCGGCGGGCCCGGCGCCGGTGCGGCGCATCGCCTCGGCGAGCCGCCGGGAACCGGGCGACGAGGTGATCTCCACCGCCGCGAAATGGCCCACCAGGGCGCCGCGCAGGGCACGGTGCAGGCCGAACAGGGACATCATGTTCACCGTGGCCAGGCACTCGGCGGACGCCGCGTCGAGATGGCGTCCGTACGTCGTGTCCAGGCCCAGGTCCGTCATCAGGTCGGCGAACAGGCGGGCGTGCACCCGCTCGGGCCGGCCGCCGCCGTACTCGTCGAACTCCACCGCCGCCATCGCCGCCTTGGCGCGCCCCCACAGCCGCGGCAGCACCCAGGCGTGCGGGTCGGCCTCCTTGAGGTGGTACAGGGAGCGCTGCGCCGCGTACTCGCGCAGATGCCACAACTCGCCTTCGTCCCGCAGGAAGTGGCTGATGCCCTTTCCGTCGACCGGTTCGACGAGCAGCTCCCCGACCGCGTCCTCCACGCTGTCGTGGACCTGGGTGTCGGCGCGCAGCGCGGACAGGAAGCGCTGCTCCAGCGCTGCCCGGGTGCGAAGCAGCCCGGGGTCCCACTCCAGGCCGGGGGAGACACCGGCGAAGCCCCGGTAGTGCAGCTCGTAGCACTGGTACAGGGCGAGCTGGAGGTCGTCGCCGTACGCCGGCGCGGCGGCGACGGTCTCCGGGGCGGGCAGCGGGCCCGCCCCGAGCAGACAGGCGCCGACGGCCTCGGAGAGCGGGCCCCGGGCCGTCGGCGGCTGTGGTCCTTCACGGTCGTACTCCATGGCGCCGCGAGTACCCGGACACCACCGTGGCACCCCCGCCCGCACGGAGTCACTCACCTGTCACTCGCCTCCGGCGTCCTTCTGGGCCCCGGTGTTGGGCGAGGTGGCATCGCCCGCCTCACCCCGGCGCGGGCCCTCGTCGGACTCCGCGTCGCGCGGCCTGGACTCCCTGATCTCGCGCAGGACCTCGTCAATGGCGGTCTCGGGCTGCTGGTCGGTGCGGTCGCCGTCCTCGGACACGGATGTCTCCTCTCCTCGTACTGTTCGGTCGGTCGTGTGTTCACGGCTCGGGCATGGCCCGTCCCCCCGTGGTCAGCTGGACGTGGTCGCCACGCGCAGGGGCACCGGGGCCGGGACGGCCGCCTCGTCGTTGCGGCGGGTGACCTCAGCCCACCAGGACGGCCCGTCCTCGATGTGGCGCAGCAGAATGCCCTCGCGGATCGCCCAGGGACAGAGCGTGACCGTTTCCAGCCCGGTCAGCTTCATCGCGGTGTGCCCGACCACCGCCCCCGCCAGGCTCTGCGCCGCCCGCGGCGCGGAGATGCCGGGCAGCCGGGCCCGCTCGGCGGCGGACAGGGCGGCCAGCCGGCCGATCGCCTCTCCGAGGTCCGAGCAGCGCATCTGCCGCTCCATGAACGGACCGTGCCGGCCCGGCGACGCCCCGCACAGCCGCCCGAGCTGCTGGAAGGTGCGGGAGGTGGCAGCCGCGGTGCGTGGCCCCTCCCAGCGGATCCGCGCCGCGACGTCCCGCAGCTGATGGCGGACCTTGCGGCGCAGCGCCCGGACCTGTTCCGGCGGCGGTGCCTCCTCGCCGCCCGCGAGGAACTCGTGGGTCAGCCGTGCCGCCCCCAGGGGCAGCGAGGCCACGAAGTCGGGCAGCCGGCCGCGGCCGAAGGCGATCTCCAGTGAGCCGCCGCCTATGTCGAGCAGGGCGAGCGGCCCGGCACGCCAGCCCATCCAGCGGCGGGCGCCGAGGAAGGTCAGCTCCGCCTCCACCTCGCCCGGCAGGGTGCACAGGGCGGTGCCCGTACGGGCGCGGACGGTGCTCAGTACCTCTCGGCGGTTGGGCGCGGCACGCACCACGGCGGTCGCGAAGGCCAGCGGTTCCGCCGCCCCCCAGCGGGCCGCGGTCCGGTTCGCGTCGGCGACCGCCTCCACGAGCCGCTCCACGGCCTCCTCGGGGACCGGGTCACCCGGCCTGACCTGTTCGGACAGCCGCAGCCGCCACTTGGCGGTGTGGACCGGCAGCGGCACCCCGCCCTCCGCGTCCGCCACCATGAGCCGGACCGTCTTCGATCCCACATCCACCACGCTGATACGCATGAAGGCGCAGGTACCCATTTCCGCGCCGGTCCAACGGATCCCGGGGCGGTACGGCCGGAAACCGGGGTCCCCGCGGCGCCCCGGGTTCAGGCCAGCTGCCGTCGCACCAGCTCGTGCAGCCGGCCGCCCGTGTCCGCGAGCAGCTCGGCGGGCGGGCCCTGCTGGGCGATCCTGCCGTCCTCCATCACGATCACGCGGTCCGCGTCCAGCACCGTGGACAGCCGGTGGGCGATCACGACCCGGGTGGCGTCGAGCGCCTTGGTGGACTCGATCACCGTGCGCTGCGTCTCGTTGTCCAGTGCGCTGGTCGCCTCGTCGAAGAAGAGGACGCGCGGCCGGCGGATCAGGGCCTGCGCGATCATCAGCCGCTGCCGCTGCCCTCCGGAGACCGCCCCGCTCCCGGAGACGATCGTGTGCAGGCCCATCGGCATCCGCTCGATGTCCTCCGCGAGCCCCGCCATCTCGGCCGCCGCCATCACCTCCTGCGGCGTGTACGGCTCGGTGCCGCAGATGACGTCCAGGATCGATCCGGTGAACGGCTGCGCGTGCTGGAGCACCACCCCGCACTGCCGGCGCACCGCCGACCGGTCGAGCGCGGCGAGGTCCTGCCCGTCGTACAGGACGCCGCCCGACAGCGGCCGGTCGAAGCCGATGAGCAGCCTCAGCAGGGTCGACTTGCCGCAGCCGCTGGGGCCGACGACCGCCACGAACTCGCCCGGCCGGATCGCGAAGGACACGTCGTCCAGGACCAGCGGCCCGTCGTCGGTGTACCGGAACGACAGCCGGCGCGCCTCGATCGCCCCGGACAGCGGCCCGGGCCGGGTGCTGGCCGTACGGACCTCGGGCGCGGCGTCCAGGACCGGCCTGATCTCCTCGAACAGCGGCAGCGCGGCCACCGCCGACACGAACGCGCCGGTCAGCTGGGTGACCGAGGTCAGCAGCATCGTCACCGCCGCGTTGAAGGTGAGGAACTCGGCCGCCGACATCGAACCGCGCGCCGGACCGGCCAGCAGCATGAACATCAGCAGCGTGCACAGCGGCAGGTACACCGCGCCGAGCACCGCGTTCACGTTCTTGACGCGCCCGGCCTGCTGCTGGAGCTCACGGCTGCGCGCGAACTGCTCCGCCCACGCCGCGTACGCGTAGTTCTCGGCCGCCGCGACCCGGAGCTTGGGCAGTCCGCGCAGGGTCTGGAACGCCTGGTTGTTCAGCTTGTTGGTGAGCTTGACCAGCCGCCGCTGGTAGCGCACCTGCCACAGCCCGAGCCCCAGGAACACGGCGGCGACCACCACCAGCATGCCGATCGCCGCGAGCGCCATCGGCACGCTGTACCAGAGCAGCAGCCCCAGGTTCATCGCCCCGACGGTCACCGACTGGGCCACCGTCGGACCGACGCCCGCCAGCAGCCGGCGGATCGCGCTGATGCCCATGGCCGCGCCGGCCAGCTCACCGGTGGAGCGCTCGGTGAAGAACCTCGTCGGCAGCCGTAGCAGCCGGTCCCACACCGCGGGCTGGAGGGCCGCCTCGACACGTCCCTCCAGCCGCAGGACGGTGAGGTTCTGCGTCAGCGTGAAGGCCGCGGCGACGACGCCGCTCAGCATCACCGCGAGACAGACCTGAGTGATCAGCCCGGTCTGCGCCTTCGGCACGAACTCGCCGAGCACCTTGCCGGTGGCGATCGGCACCAGCGCGCCGAGCGCCACCGTCACCAGCCCGGCGAGCAGCAGAGCGGTCAGATCACGGCGCGTGCCCCGCATACAGAACCGAAGCAGCCGCAGCGGACCGAGCCGGCGCTCGGGCAGCGGCCGGTAGAACATCACCGCGGACGGCTCGAACTCCTCGGCGTTCGCCTTCTCTACCGGCGTCCGACGGCCCGTCGCCGGATGGACGGCCACGTATCCGCCGCGCCGCCACAGCAGTGCGACCGGCGCGCCCGACAGGGCCCGGTGACCGACCAGCGGCCCGACGTCGTCCCGCCACCAGCGGCCGTCCAGCCGTACGGTCCGGGTGCGCACGCGGGAGGCGACGGCGACCCGCTCCACCGGATCGAGGCGGTCGCTCTCCGCGCCGTCGCGGGAGGGCTCGGCGAGCGTGATCCCGGCGGCGCGGGCGACCATCCGGCAGGCCGCGTACGTGGCGTCGGCGTCGGCGGCCGTGGTGCGCTTGTCCGACCGCTTGCCGATGGAGGCCAGCAGTGTCCGGTCGGCCTGGGCGCGCACCGCCTCACCGGCCTTGATACCGGCCGCCGTGCGGGTCTCGTGGGTGCGTTCCAGCTGCTCGATCCAGCGCTCCAGCGTGGTCAGCAGCCGGTACTGCTGGTCGACCAGGCTCTGCCACAGCGCCGGGTCCATCAGCAGGTCGGCGGCGGCCTCGTCGCCGTACACCGCGCCGTACTGCACGCTGCCGGGCGGCACCTGCATCCAGAACACGTCGTCGTCGGCGGGTGCCGTCGCCCGCTCGGTCGCCATCGGCGCCTGGAAGAGGACGGTCAGGCCGCGGCCCACGCCGAGGGCGAGGGCGTACTCCAGCGGGCTCGTCGTCGGCGGCACGTACTGGGGGGTGCCGTACGCGTCGTACGACCACGTCTGGGTGCTCGCCGGCTGGTACAGCTCGCGCAGTTGGACGCGGTGCACCACGCAGTCCCGCAGTGGACGCGCGACCAGCGTGTGCCGGGGGCCCGTGACCGGTCCGAGCAGTACCGAGCCCGCCTCCAGGCGGCCCAGGTGGTGCCAGTGGCCCTGTTCCCCGGCGTCGACCGCGAACAGGTCCACCGCGCCGGACGCCACCAGCCACAGCACCTGCGGACCCTCCAGGTCCAGGCGGCCCGACCCGGCGCAGTCGACGCGGGTGCCCAGCGAACCGAGCGCCCCGAGGACGAGGTCGCCCTGTCCTTCGTGCACGGCTGTCATCTCAACGCTCCCTGACCAGCGCCGCGTACGCGCCTCCGTGCGCGACCAGCTCCTCGTGCCGCCCGCGCTCCACGACGGTGCCGTGCTGGAGTACGACGATCTCGTCGCTGTCCCGCACGGTGCTGAGCCGGTGCGCGATCACCACGCAGGCACAGCCGCGCCGGCGCAGGTTGTCCATGACCACCAGCTCGGTCTCCGCGTCCAGGGCGCTGGTCACCTCGTCGAGGACGAGGATGCTGGGCCGGCGCACCAGGGCCCGCGCGATCTCCAGGCGCTGCCGCTGCCCGCCGGAGAAGTTCCGCCCGTCCTGCTCGACCCGGCTGTGGATGCCGCCCGGGCGACGCGTCACCACGTCGTACAGCGCGGCGTCGCGCAGGGCTTCCACCACCGCGTCGTCGGGGACCGACGGGTCCCACAGCGCCACGTTGTCGCGGACGGAGCCCTCGAAGAGGAACACGTCCTGGTCGACGAAGGAGACGGAGGACGCGAGCGCCCCGCGCGGTATGTCCTCCAGCCGCCGGCCGTCGATACGGATCACACCGTCCCACGGGGCGTACAGTCCCGAGATCAGCCGGGACACGGTGGACTTGCCGCTGCCCGAGCCGCCCACCAGGGCCACCTGCTGCCCCGGCCCGACGGTCAGGCCGAAGCCGGTGAGCAGGGGCTTGTCGAGCGGGTTGTAGCCGAAGGAGATGTTCTGGAGCTCGACGTGGCCGTGCAGCCGGCGGGTGGAGTCGCTGGCGCCCGGGCGGTCGTGGAGCGGGTCGGTCCGGAAGTTCTCCACGTCCTTCAGCCGGGCCACGTCGGCCGCGAAGTCCTGGATGCGGCCCGCGACGCCGTTCAGCCGGGTCAGCGGGGCCGTGAAGCGGACCACCAGCGCCTGGAACGCGACCAGCAGACCGACCGAGATGTGCCCCTCGACCGCGCGCATGCCGCCGATCCACAGGATCAGCCCGCTGTTGAGGGTGGCGAGCGTCGGCGCGACCACGCCCAGCCAGGCGCTCGGCACCCCGAGCCGCTGCTGCTCCTCCAGGGTGGTGGCGTGCTGTCCCGCCCATGTGCGGAAGTAGCCGTCCTCACCGCCGGTCGCCTTCATCGTCTCGATCAGCTGGAGGCCGGTGTACGCGGTGTTGGTCAGCCGCGCCGTGTCCGCCCGCAGCTTCGCCGTACGGGTCGCGCGCAGCCGGATGACGATCCGCATCGCGAGGATGTTGAGCAGGGCCACGCCGATGCCGACGAAGGTGAGCTGGGGGTCGTACGTGTACAGCAGTACGGCGTACAGGACGACGACGATCGCGTCGACGCCCGCCGCGGAGAGGTCGCGGGCCAGTGTCTCGGCTACGGCGTCGTTGGACTGCAGGCGCTGCACCAGGTCGGCGGGGCTGCGCTGGGAGAAGAAGGTCACCGGCAGCCGCAGCAGATGGCGCAGGAAGCGGGCGCTGGAGAGGGTGGAGGAGATGATGCGGCCGTGCAGCAGGTTCGCCTGCTGGAGCCAGGTCAGGACCAGGGTGAGCAGCACGCAGGCCCCCATCGACGCGAACAGCACGCCGAGCAGTGAGGTCTGCCCCCCGATCAGGAACATGTCGATGTAGGAGCGGCTGAGCGCGGGAACCGCCGCGCCGACGGCCACCAGCAGCAGGCTCGCCAGCAGGGCGGCGGGCAGTGTGCCCGCGGTGCCGCGCAGCCGGGCCGGCATCGCGCCGAGCACGCCGGGCCTGCGGCCTCCCCGGGTGAAGCCCTCGCCGGGCTCCATGGTCAGGACGACCCCGGTGAAGCTGCCGTCGAAATCCTCCAGGGTCACGAAGCGGCGGCCCTTGCCGGGGTCGTTGATGAACACCCCGCGGCGGCCGAATCGGCGCCCCATGCCGTCGTAGACGACGTAGTGGTTGAACTCCCAGAACAGGATGGCCGGCGCCGTCACCTCGGCCAGGGCGGCCAGGTCCATCTGCATGCCCTTGGCGGTGAAGCCGTAACCGCGTGCCGCCTTCAGCAGGTTGCTCGCCCGGGAGCCGTCCCGGGAGACGCCGCAGGCGATGCGCAGCTCCTCCAGCGGTATGTGCCGGCCGTAGTGGCCGAGCACCATCGCGAGGGAGGCGGCGCCGCACTCCACGGCCTCCATCTGGAGGATGGTGGGTGTGCGGACGGTCTTCGCCCGGCTCCTGGGCACCCCGCGCCTCGGCGGCGCGGCGCGGCGTCTGCCCCGGGTCTCCTGTGCGGTACTCACGGCAGCAGCCAATCGACGGGTCGCTGGTCGGCCAGCCGGATGGAACCCTCGGCCATGGTCATGGAGGTCAGCTCGAACGGTGGTCCGTCCGCGGACGACCACTCGTAGCCGCTCCTCGTGGATTTCGACGTGTCCAGCCGGACCGTCACGGCCACCGGCCTGCCCTCCTTGGTGAACTGTTCGCCGAGCTGGCTGTCGCCGAGGAACGCGGAGATCGTCTGCGCCGACTGCGCCGAGCGGTCCACCGACCTCACCCGGCCGTGCAGGACGCCGTACTCCTGCGTCGGCACCGACTGGACGGTCAGGTCGACGGAGGCGTGCGCGGGGATGGCGGCGGCGTTCTCGGCGGGGACGTAGACGGTGGCGAAGAGCGGATCGTCGGCGTGGGCGACCTTCTCGACGGAGGCGATGTTGGCGCCGGTGCCGATGATCTGCCCGACGGTCGCGGCGAGTGCGCTGACCCGGCCGGCGTCGACCGCGCGGACGACGGTCTCACCGTCGGCGGTGCGGACCTTCAGCACGGGGGCGTCGGCGGCGAGTCGCTCGCCCTGGCGTGCGAGGACGGCGGTGACCTGGCCGGAGACCGGGCTCTGCAGGAGGTAACTGCCCTGCCCGTGCGTGAGGATGGCGGGTGCGGCGACCGTGGAGGTCACCGAGCCGCTCACCGCCCACACGGACGCGGCGGCCATCGCGACCACGGTCACGGACAGCACCAGCCAGCCCTGCGGGCGGGCGAAACGCACCGGAAGATCCAGCTCCTCCGGTGACTGGAGTTTTGCGAGGGCCTGTTGGCGGAACTGCACGTCGGACGTATCCCAGGGTTTTCCGGCGAAGCCACGGAGGGCGGACCGCGGCACGACGGCCGAAGAGTCCCGGAGCCTGGACGGCTCCGGGACTCAGCGGCACATGGGCGCGATCAGAGACCGGCGACCAGGCCCGTGACCGGGGCCGTGTTCAGGCCGGTGACACCCTCGACGGTGCCGACGGCCGTGTTGAGCAGGCCCGAGACCGGGGCGATGCCGTCCACCAGGCCGGTGACGGTGCCGACGGCGTTGACGTTCAGGCCGCCGGAGACGTTGTCGAGGTCGGCGTCGGAGATCTCGACGGTCTCGACCTGGGGGGTGGAGTTCATGATGGAACTTCCCTTCGTATAGCCATTTCACAAGGGGGGAGCGGCCCCCTCTGGGGACAGAAGACGGCCGCGACCGCGGGCGCCGGGCGCCCCGTTCCGGAGCCCTCCGCGGCCCCCGCGGTGCGATGGATCAAAGCACGCGGCCGGTCCGCGCTTCCAATCAATCATCCCTCTCACCTGGGCACTTATGGCCCCCCGGCGCTCAAGCGTGCAGGTGCGGGCACGCCTTCGCGGCGACTTCTTCACATGGTGCGCGGCATCGTCCCGTGCCACCCCTTGCTCCTGGGCGGCGGAGTCGGCTCACCCTCCCCGCAGGAGTGCGGGACGCCCCCGGGTTGTGCAGATCCTCCAACGAGGGTGACCGGGTTGGGCATTCGATGTGCAGATTCCCTGAAGTGGGCATTCCGCTCCGCGACCGGAACCGAGCGTCGCCGAACGCATGCGCAGCGTGCCGAGGCGGCGTGATTGAACGGCCCGTCCGGCCTGTGCGTATGAACAGCCATCCAGGCGCCCCCCGACAGCTGCCGGACCGGCGGCACGGACCCCGTCCCAGGAGGTCGAGAAGGTTGAGTCACAAGCGGATTCCGAAGCGCAGGGCCGCGATGGCGGCAGGCGGTGTGGTGGCGCTCGGCGCGGCCGCCGTCCTGCTGCCGAACGCCAACGCCTCGCAGGACGGCGGTACCCCGCACGACGCGGCGGCGGCGCCGAGGACCCTGAAGGCGGCGGACGCGTCGGATCTCGCCTCGCGGCTGGCCGGCCTGCTCGGCGACGCCTTCGCGGGGTCGTACTACGACACCGGCGAGCAGCGGCTCGTCGTCAACGTCGTTCCGGGCGACGACGACCAGGTCGTCGCGCGGGCGAGGAAGGCGGGCGCGGAGGTCCGCGAGGTCGGCAACAGCATGGGCGAGCTGAGCGGCGGCGCGCGGACTCTGCGGTCCGAGGCGACCATCCCGGGCACCTCCTGGGCCCTCGACCCGCGCACCAACAAGATCCTGGTGACCGCCGACAGTACGGTCACCGGCGCGAAGTGGGACCGACTCGAGTCCACCGTCGAGAGCCTCGGTCCCGGCATGGCGACCCTCAAGAAGTCCGCCGGCACCTTCAAGACGTTCGTGTCGGGCGGCGACGCCGTCTTCGGCGGCGGTGCGCGCTGCTCGCTCGGTTTCAACGTCACCGCGGGCGACGGCTCTCCCGCGTTCCTGACGGCCGGTCACTGCGGCGTCGCGGACGACCAGTGGTCCGACGTGCAGGGCGGGCAGCCGATCGCGACCGTGGACCAGACGGTCTTCCCCGGTGAGGGCGACTTCGCGCTCGTCAGGTACGACGACCCCGCCACCGTGGCGCCGAGCGAGGTCGACCTCGGGGACCAGACCGTCCGGATCAGCCGGGCCGCGGAGGCGACGGTCGGGCAGCGGGTCTTCCGCATGGGCAGTACGACCGGACTGGCGGACGGCCAGATCCTCGGCCTGGACGCCACCGTCAACTACCCCGAGGGGACGGTCACCGGCCTCATCCAGACCGACGTGTGTGCCGAACCCGGCGACAGCGGTGGCTCCCTCTTCACCCAGGACGGCCTGGCGACAGGCCTGACATCCGGCGGCAGCGGCGACTGCGCGGTCGGCGGCGAGACGTTCTTCCAGCCGGTCACCACCGCTCTGGAGGCCGTCGGCGCCACCCTGGGCGGCGACGCCGGTGACGGTGAGGGCGTCGGCGGTGTGGACGGCTCCGGCCTGACGGGCTGACCCGAACGCCCACCCCTCGGGCACGGCTCCCCGCACCACCGGCCGGCCCCCGGCGGCGGTGGGCGGTCCGGGCCTTCGGCGGGAGGCCCGGACCGCCCCCCTACCCGCACCCGGCCTCCCGCCCGGGCTCACCCAGGTCCGCCGGGCAGGTGCCCGCGCGCCCGCAGCGGACCAAGGCGGACGGGTGGGACCGGACCACGGCGACGCGGGGACGGCGCCGGGCCATCTCCCCACCTTCGCCGACCCGGCAGCCGTCGCTACGCACCGCGTCCGCCACCGGGATCGGCGCGTGCGGGGCCACCCGTTCCCAGGGGCGCGGCGAACGCCCTGGGCAGCCCAGGGCGAGGACGACCGATCGTCACAGACGCCGGCCACCTCCTCGCACGGCCACGCCCGTGACCCCGCTTCCAATCCCCTCCCCACGGGCCCGCCACGCACGGCGAGCGTCGCATCGGCACGTCCCCACCACGCCACCGACTCCCCTTCGTGCCCCTGATCGCCGTTTCCCTGTCCGCAGGGGCTGCGCAGGTGCCCCACAAGCGCTGTAATGGCGGCGTGGTCAGTGAGGGCGGTGCGGAGCGCGGATCGAGAACGCCGCGTACCGAGGGTGCCCTGAAGGCGATCGCGTCCGGCCCGGACCCGGGGGAGCGGCTGCGCCGTGTCCTGGAACAGGCGCTGGTCTTCGCCGGTGCCTCCTTCGCCGCCCTCTACACGCCCGCCGAGAACCGCGAGCTGCTCTGCCTGGTCGAGTCGGCCGGTGTGCCGCGCACCCTGTACGGCGTGCGCGACAGCTACCCGGCGGCCGGTGGCTCCCCGGTGGCGGACGCCCACCGCGGCGGGACACCGGTGTGGCTCGGGCCCGAGGAGTTCGCCGGGTCCGCCGAGTCGCGGCGCGTGCCGTCGAGCGGCTTCTCCCTCGCCACCCTGCCCGTGCGCGGGGACGGAGGCGGGTGTCTCCTCGCCCTGACCGAGCGCCCGGAGGGCTTCGACGGCGACGACCGCGCGTGCCTGGAACTGATCGCCGAAGCCGTCACCTGCCCCGCCCCGGCCGCGGCCGCCGGGGCCGAGGGAGCCCAGGAGCTTCAGCCGGCCGCCTTCACGCTGGCCATGGACACCGGCCGGGTCGAGGCCGGCGACGGCATCCTGCGCCTGTTCGGCCTGGCCCCGGGCGAGTTCGACGGCAAGGTCGAGACGCTGCTGGGCCTGACGGTGCCGGAGGACCTGCCCTCGCTGATGTCGGTGACGGAGGCCGACCACATGTCCATCGGCGACCGCGAGCTGGAGTTCCGGGTGCTGCAGCCCACCGGTCCGCCGAAGTGGCTCCGGCTGAGCGGGCGCCTGCTGCCCGGCGGCGAGGGCCGCCCGGCCCGCCTCGTGGGGACGGTCGTCGACGCCTCCACCCTGCGCCCGGACGTGACGGACGTGGCCCGCGTCCAGCGTCTGGCCGCCGCGCTGGCCACCGCCGGCACCGTCCGCGACGTCAGCCAGGCCGTGGTCGCCGCCCTGCGCAGGCCGCTGCGCGCCGACCGGATCGCGCTGGCCGAGGTGGAGAACGACCGGCTGGTCGTCACCGTCCTCGACCCGCCCGAGCCCGAGTCCTGGCCCGAGCTGTGGCGGCTGGAATGGCGCACCGAGTGGCCCGACGCGCCCGTACGGGCCATGCCCACCCTCGCCGCCGCGCTGCGCGAGGGCCGCGCCCGGATCTGGCCCGCCGGCACCGGCGACCTGGAACCAGCCCTCGCCGACGTCGGCCCCGGCGGCCTCGCCGTACTGCCCCTGCCCGCGGCCGGGCGCATCGCCGGCGCCTGCCTGATCGGCTGGGACACCCCGCACGACTTCGGCCCCGACGAACGAGCCCTGCTCACCGCCTCCGCCGGCCTCGCCGGGCAGGCCCTGATGCGGGCCCACGCCTTCGACGCCGAGCACGAACTCGTCGGCATGCTCCAGCGCCAGCTGCTCCCGCGCCGCCTGCCGAAGCTGCCCGGCGCGGTCGCCGTCGCCCGCTACCTGCCCAGCACGGCCGGACTGGAGCTGGGCGGCGACTGGTACGACGTGATCCCGCTGCCCGACCACCACGTCGCCCTGGTCATCGGCGACGTCCAGGGCCACAGCGCCGCCGCCGCCACCCTCATGGGCCAGATGCGCACCGCCCTGCGCGCCTACGCCGTCGAGGGCCATCCGCCGGACGTGGTGGTCTCCCACGCCAACCGGCTGCTGATGGACATGGAGAGCGACCTCTTCGCGACCTGCGTCTACGTCGAGCTCGACATGGAGGAGGGCTCCGCCTGGTGCGTCCGGGCCGGGCATCCGCCCCCGGTGCTGCGCCACCCCGACGGCACGACGGAGATCGTGGAGGTGGAGGGCGGCCCCCCGCTGGGCGTGCTGACGCAGGCCGACTTCCCCATGAGCCCGCTGGGGCTCAGGCCCGGCACGCTGATCGCCCTCACCACGGACGGTCTCGTGGAGTCCGCCGACGCCGACATCGACGAGGGCCTGGACCGCTTCGCGCACGTGCTGGGCGCCGCCGACCCCGCACACCTCGGGCTCGTCGCCGACGCCCTGCTCGGCGACGCCCGCCGCAGCGACGACGTCGCCCTGCTGCTGGTGCGCTACGACGGCATGGCCCTGCGCCCGCTGCGGGAGAGCTGGTCGGTGTGGCGGCTGCCCGAGGCCGTGCGGCACGCCCGGCGATTCACCCGGCGCACCCTGCGTGTCTGGGGAGCCCCGGAGGGCGCCGTCGACGGCGCCCTCCTGATCGTCTCCGAACTGGTCACCAACGCCCTGGTGCACACCGACGGCAAGGTCCGTCTCGACCTCACCCTGATCGGCGACCGGCTGCGCGTCGCGGTCGCCGACGCCTCCCCCCGTACGCCCGTCAAGCCGACCAGCATCGGCTGGGAGGCGACGGGCGGCCGCGGCATCCTCCTGGTCGAGGCGATGTCGGCGACGTGGGGGACGCTGCCGGTCAGCGGGGGCAAGCGGGTCTGGAGCGAGATCCCGCTGGGCGGGTGAGCCTCGCCTCGACGACTTCCGGCCCGAGCCCGGTACGCGGCCCGCGGCCCGTCCCCCGGTGGCCTCCTGGTGCGGCACCGCACCGGATCGGCACCGACGACGAGGTGCCGGCACCGCTGCACCGGGTACCCGGCCGGCCACACCATGAGCCAGAGAGCGAAGGAACGAGGTAACACGCCATGACCCAGTACGTCCGCGACATCATGACCGGCGACCCGGTGACCGTGGAGCCGCAGGCCTCCGTCACCTCGGTGGCCCGCATCATGCGCGACCAGGACCTCGGTGCCGTCCTGGTCACGGACGGCGACGAACTGCGCGGACTGGTCACCGACCGCGACCTGGTGATCCGGTCCGTCGCGGAGGGCGGCGACCCGGAGCGGACCACCGTGGCCGGCGCGTGCAGCGACGACATGGTGACCGTACGGTCCGACGAGGAGCTGGACCACGCCGTCGAGCTGATGCGCGAGCACGCCGTACGCCGTGTCCCGGTCGTCGACGACGGCCGCCCCGTGGGCATCGTCTCCCTCGGCGACCTGGCCATGGAGCGCGCCCCGGAGTCGGCGCTGGGCGACATCAGCGTGGCCCGGCCCAACCCGTAGGGGGTGCGGGGCACCCGGCGTTTCACGCAGTCACGGCCGGGGACCCGTAGGTCAACGGCACCGGACGCAGAAGGAAGATGATGCCTCGTGACCGCTGACACCAGCGAGAAACCCGTCGCCCGTCGCCTGGAGACGGGCTGGTCGAAAGCCCGCCGCCTGCGCGGCAGGGGTGTGATGCGCACCTGGATACCGGCCGTCGAGGACGGCAACGCCGCACGCGCACCGCGGTCGGGCCAGGAGTCGAACATCGTCCGGGGCGAGGACTGACCGACCGAGCCCCGAGGGCGGTGGAGACCGCCCAGCGCGCCGGCCTTCGTGCCGGCGCGGTGCGCGTCCGGGCCGGCCGCGGACCACACGGGGCACGCGGGTAACGTCAAGACGCCCCCACAGCCCCACAGCTGTCACTCTGTCCCACCCGTACGTCCCACCGCAGCAAGGCACAGCACCGCTCATGAACCTCCTGGTCACCGGCGCCGCCGGATTCATCGGCTCCCGGTACGTCCGGACGCTCCTCGCCTCCGACGCGCCCGAGCCGCCGAGGGTCACGGTGCTGGACAGCCTCACCTACGCGGGCACCCCCGCCAACCTCGACCTCGGCCACCCCCGGCTCGACTTCGTGCACGGCGACATCCGCGACGCCGCGCTCGTCGACAAGCTGATGGCCGGGACCGACGAGGTGGTGCACTTCGCCGCCGAGTCCCACGTGGACCGCTCGATCGACGCGGCCGCCGACTTCGTCCTCACCAACGTCGTCGGCACCCGGACTCTGCTGGACGCGGCCCTGCGCCACGGCGTGGGACCCTTCGTGCACGTCTCCACCGACGAGGTGTACGGCTCCGTCGAGTCCGGATCGGCGACGGAGGACCACCCGCTGCGGCCGAGCTCCCCGTACTCCGCCTCGAAGGCTTCGGGCGACCTGCTGGCCCTCGCGTACCACCGCACCCACGGCCTGGACGTACGCGTGACCCGGTGCTCCAACAACTACGGACCGCACCAGTTCCCCGAGAAGCTCGTGCCGCTGTTCGTCACCCACCTCCTCGACGGCCTGCCGGTCCCGCTGTACGGGGACGGGCGCAACGTCCGCGACTGGCTGCACGTGGACGACCACTGCCGGGGCGTCGACCTGGTGCGGACCCTGGGCCGGGCCGGCGAGGTGTACAACATCGGCGGCGGCACCGAGCTGACCAACCGCGACCTCACCGGCCTGCTTCTCGACGCCTGCGGCGCCGGCTGGGACCGGGTCGTGCACGTCGAGGACCGCAAGGGCCACGACCTGCGCTACTCCGTCGACTGGAGCAAGGCCCGCGACGAACTGGGCTACCGCCCCCGCCGCGACTTCACGGCCGGGCTGGCCGGGACCGTCGCCTGGTACCGGGACAACCGCCCCTGGTGGGAGCCGCTCAAGCGGCGCATCGCGCGATGAGGTCCCTCCGTCACGCCGGCCGTTAGGCTGGAGCACGTGCGCCTGCTGCTCGTTGCCGACACCCATCTGCCGAAGCGGGCGAAGGAACTGCCCGCGCCGCTGCTGGCGGAGATCCCCCGTGCCGACGTCGTCCTGCACGCGGGGGACTGGGTCGACACCGCCACCCTCGACCTGCTGGAGAGCCGCAGCCGCCGACTCGTCGGCGTGTACGGCAACAACGACGGGCCCCCTCTGCGCGCCCGGCTGCCCGAGGTGGCGTACGCCGACCTCGGCGGCCTGCGCTTCGCGGTGGTCCACGAGACGGGTGCCGCCCGGGGCCGCGAGGCACGCTGCGCCGCCCGTTTCCCCGACCTCGACGTCCTGGTCTTCGGGCACAGCCACATTCCCTGGGACACCACCGCGGACACCGGCCTGCGCCTGCTCAACCCTGGGTCGCCGACCGACCGGCGCCGTCAGCCGCACTGCACCTACATGACGGCCACGGTCGCCGACGGCCGGCTCGGGGACGTCGAGCTGCACCGGCTCCCGAGGCGGTAGGCGGCCGCACCGGTGCCCGAGCCCGCGCTCCGGCCGCAGCCGCTTCTCCGTAAGGCCGTGTATACGACAGGGTCGGCCCGGGGGCAGAGGAGCCGGCGTCGCTCAGCCGCCGGCGGCCAGGAACTGGGTCGCCGCCAGCTCCGCGTACAGCGGATCGGCGGTCACCAGCTCCCGGTGCGTGCCGACCGCCCGGACGCGCCCCGCGTCCATCACCACGATCCGGTCGGCCATCGTCACCGTGGACAGCCGGTGGGCGACGACCAGCACCGTGGTCGTGCGGGCCACGTCGGCCACGGTGTCGCGCAGCGCCGCCTCGTTGACCGCGTCCAGCTGCGAGGTCGCCTCGTCGAGCAGCAGCAGCCGGGGACGCCGCAGCAGGGCCCGGGCGATGGCCACCCGCTGACGCTCACCGCCCGACAACCTGGTGCCGCGGTGCCCGACCAGCGTGTCCAGCCCGTTCGGCAACCGGGCGACCAGACCATCGAGCCGGGTCGTCTTCACCACCGCGGCGAGGGCCCCCTCGTCCGCCTCAGGACTGCCCAGCAACAGGTTGTCCCGCAGCGAGCCGGACAGCACCGGGGCGTCCTGCTCCACATACCCGATCGCCGCCCGCAGCGAGGCCAGCTCCCAGTCCGCCAGGCTCCGTCCGTCCAGCGTGATCTTTCCCGAGCCGGGGTCGTAGAACCGTTCGATGAGGGAGAAGACGGTGGTCTTGCCCGCGCCGGACGGTCCGACGAACGCCGTCATGCCCCGGGCCGGCACGTCGAAGGTCACCCCGTGGTGGATGTACGGCAGGTCGTCGGCGTAGCGGAAGCGGACGTCCTGGAAGGCCACCGCGGCCGGTTCCGCGCCCGGGGACGGCAGCGGGGCGGGGCGGACCGGGGGCTCCGCGGGCAGCCGCAGCGCGTCCTGGATGCGCGCGAGTGCCGCCTTGCCCGTCTGATACTGCGTGACGGCGCCGACGACCTGCTGTATCGGCGACATCAGATAGAAGACGAACAGCAGGAACGCGACCAGCGTGCCGATGTCGATGGCCTCCGTCGCGACCCGGGCCCCGCCCACCGCGAGTACCGTGATGAAGGCGATCTGCATCGCCAGCCCGGCCGTGTTGCCCGCGGCGGCCGACCACTTGGCGGCGCGCACACTCTGCCGCCACGACTCCTCGGCGGCCTCGTGCAGCGCCCGCTCCTCCCGGGCCTCGGCGCCGGAGGCCTTCACCGTGCGCAGCGCGCCGAGGATCCGCTCCAGCGCGGCACCCATCACGCCCACCGCGTCCTGCGCCTGCCGGCTCGCCCGGTTGATGCGCGGCACGATCAGACCCAGGACCGTCCCCGCTCCCAGCACCACCGCCAGCGTCACCCCGAGGAGCACCGGGTCGACCAGGCCCATCATCACCAGCGTCGCCACCAGCGTGAGCCCGCCGGTGCCGAGGCCGACGAGGGAGTCGGTGGTGACCTCGCGCAGCAGCGTCGTGTCGGAGGTGATCCGGGCCATCAGGTCACCCGGCTCGGTGCGGTCCACGGCCGTGATGCGCAGCCGCAGCAGATACGACGACAGGGAGCGCCGCGCGCCGAGCACCACCGACTCGGCGGTGCGCCGCAGCACGTACGAACCCAGTCCGCCCAGCGCCGCGTTGGCGACCACCAGGCCCGACATGGCCAGCAGCGCACCCGCGATGGTGCGGTCGTGTGACAGGTCGTCGATCAGCTCCCGTGCCACCAGCGGCAGCATCAGCCCGGTGGCTCCCGTGGCCAGCGACAGCAGGGCGCCCGCCAACAGGGTGCGGCGGTGCGGCCGTACGTATGTCAGGAGCAGTCGCCAGGCGGGGGGACCGGTCTCCGTCTCTGCGGTGCTCACGGCACTCCTTCGGCAGGTGGGCGGACGACTCAGGCTACGCCGGGGCCGAACGGCACGGCCCGCCGGTGCACGGGCGGGAACCCGGCACACCCTGCGGACCGCCTGTCACCTGCCCTTTGCCGGTCGGTTGCGCGTAGGGTCGTCAGGAACGCTGAACGGCCGAAGAAGGAGTCAGGACCATGGCGCAGGAAGTACGCGGCGTGATCGCACCGGGCAAGGACGAGCCCGTGCGGATCGAGACGATCGTCGTGCCCGATCCCGGACCGGGAGAGGCCGTGGTCAGTATCCAGGCATGCGGGGTGTGCCACACCGACCTGCACTACAAGCAGGGCGGGATCAGCGACGACTTCCCCTTCCTGCTGGGCCACGAGGCCGCGGGCGTGGTCGAGTCGGTCGGCGCCGGCGTCACCGACGTCGCCCCCGGCGATTTCGTGATCCTCAACTGGCGCGCGGTGTGCGGCAAGTGCCGGGCCTGTCTGCGCGGCCGGCCCTGGTACTGCTTCGACACCCACAACGCCGAGCAGAAGATGACCCTCGCCTCGACCGGGCAGGAACTCTCCCCGGCCCTGGGCATCGGCGCCTTCGCCGAGAAGACGCTGGTCGCCGCCGGACAGTGCACCAAGGTCGACCCGGCCGTCTCCGCGCAGGTGGCAGGCCTGCTCGGCTGCGGGGTGATGGCCGGCATCGGCGCCGCGATCAACACCGGGAACGTCGGCCGCGGTGACACGGTCGCCGTCATCGGCTGCGGTGGCGTCGGTGACGCGGCGATCGCCGGCTCCCACCTGGCCGGGGCCGCGAAGGTCATCGCCGTGGACATCGACGACCGCAAGCTGGAGACCGCCCGGGGCATGGGCGCCACCCACACCGTCAACTCCCGCGAGAACGACCCCGTCGAGGCGATCCGCGAGCTGACCGGCGGCTTCGGCGCCGACGTCGTCATCGAGGCGGTCGGCCGCCCGGAGACGTACCGGCAGGCCTTCTACGCCCGCGACCTGGCCGGCACCGTCGTCCTGGTCGGCGTACCGACGCCCGAGATGAAGCTGGAACTGCCGCTGCTGGACGTCTTCGGGCGCGGCGGCTCGCTGAAGTCGTCCTGGTACGGCGACTGCCTGCCCTCCCGCGACTTCCCGATGCTCATCGACCTCCACCTCCAGGGCCGCCTGGACCTGGGCAAGTTCGTCACCGAGACCATCCAGCTGGACGAGGTCGAGAAGGCCTTCGAGCGGATGCACGCCGGCGACGTGCTGCGTTCGGTGGTGGTGCTGTGATGGCCGCCCGTATCGAACGCCTCGTCACCTCCGGGCAGTTCAGCCTCGACGGCGGCACCTGGGACGTCGACAACAACGTCTGGCTCGTCGGCGACGACCAGGAGGTGATCGTCATCGACGCCGCCCACGACGACGACGCGATCGCCGAGGCCGTCGGCGACCGCCGGCTCACCGCCATCGTGTGCACCCACGCCCACAACGACCACGTGAACGCCGCGCCCGCCCTGGCCGAGCGCACCGGCGCCGTCATCTGGCTGCACCGCGACGACCTGCCGCTGTGGCGGCAGACCCATCCCGACCGGGATCCCGACGCCTGGCTGCGCGACGACCTCGTCATCGAGGCCGCCGGCGCCGACCTGACGGTCCTGCACACCCCGGGGCACGCGCCCGGCGCGGTCTGCCTGTACGACCCGGGACTCGGCGCCGTCTTCACCGGCGACACCCTCTTCCGGGGCGGACCCGGCGCCACCGGCCGTTCCTTCTCCGACTTCCCGACCATCATCGACTCGATCCGCGACCGGCTGCTGGTCCTCCCGCCCGAGACGAAGGTCCACACCGGCCACGGCGAGGCGACCACCATCGGCGCCGAGGCCCCGCACCTGGACGAGTGGATCAAGCGCGGGCACTGACACGCGTAAAAGGTGACAGAGGATGTCCGGCTTCCAGGGCACTCTCGAGCACGACATCGCTCGTGCGCGAGAGGAACGGGAGCCGGACATGGCCAAGTCACCGCAACAGTCACCGAAGAAACCGCTGGCAGGCAGGGTCGCACTGGTCGCCGGGGCGACCCGCGGCGCCGGACGCGGCATCGCCGTCGAACTGGGCGCGGCCGGCGCCACCGTCTACGTCACCGGCCGCAGCACCCGCGCCCGGCGCTCCGAGTACGACCGCCCCGAGACCATCGAGGACACCGCCGACCTGGTCACCGAGGCCGGCGGCCAGGGCATCGCCGTACCGACCGACCACCTCGACCCGGCGCAGGTCGCCGCACTGGTCGACCGCGTCGGCCGCGAACAGGGCCGCCTCGACGTCCTGGTCAACGACATCTGGGGCGGCGAGAACCTCTTCGATTGGGACAACCCCGTCTGGGAGCACGACCTGGACAACGGCCTCAGGCTCCTGCGGCTCGCGGTCGAGACCCACGCCGTCACCAGCCACCACGCCCTGCCGCTGCTGCTGCGCCACCCCGGCGGACTGGTCGTCGAGGTCACCGACGGCACCGACGACTACAACCGCGACCACTACCGCGTCTCCTTCTTCTACGACCTCGCCAAGACGTCCGTCCTGCGCATGGCCTTCGCCCTCGGCCACGAACTCGGCCCGCGCGGCGCGACGGCCGTCGCGCTCACCCCCGGCTGGCTGCGTTCGGAGATCATGCTCGGCCACTTCGGCGTACGCGAGGAGAACTGGCGCGACGCCCTCGACCGCGTCCCGCACTTCGCCATCTCCGAGACGCCCCGCTACGTCGGCCGCGCCGTCACCGCCCTCGCCGCCGACCCGGACGTGGCGCGCTTCAACGGCCGGTCCCTCTCCAGCGGCGGCCTCGCCCAGGAGTACGGCTTCACGGACCTCGACGGCAGCCGCCCGGACGCCTGGCGCTACATCGTCGAGGTCCAGGACGCGGACAAGCCGGCCGACGTCACCGGTTACCGCTGACGGGCGGCAGCGGCCGGCGGGCCGCGTGCCCCGGCGGCAGTTCCAGATCCGCCCGTACGGCCGTGCAGCGTTCCATCTCCAGCACCGACACGGCCCAGGCCCGGGCCGGGCGCGGGTCGTCGCCGAGGTGGGCGGCGATCCGGTACGTCAGCGTGACGGAGGTCTTGAGGGTGCGCGTAGTCGGCACAGACCGCGAGCCCGCGCTCCTCCCAGCGGGCCGCGGACTCGCGGCGCAACCGGGCCCGGGCGCCGCGGACCACGGCGAGATACGAACCGAGAGCGCCGACGACGACACCTATGAGCGCGGGGAGTTGCCGCAGAAACTCGGACGTGGGAGCACGCTGCCTGCCCGGATGATCGTCGCGGCAGTACCGTCGGGCCATGACGGACACAGGGCGATTCACCGACCACGGAGTACTGATCACGGGTGCCGCCCGGGGCATCGGCGCGGCCACCGCCCGCCGGTTCGCCGCCGAGGGGGCGCGGGTGCTGCTGACCGACGTGGACCTCCCCGCGGCGCGGCGCACGGCGGGGGAGCTGACGGAACAGGGGTTCACCGCCGAGGCGTTCGTCTGCGACGTGGCCGACCGGACGTCCGTCGAGGCGGCCGTCGCCCACGCCGTGGACGCTCTC
This sequence comes from Streptomyces sp. NPDC017225, assembly GCF_044331465.1. NCBI lineage: Bacteria > Bacillati > Actinomycetota > Actinomycetes > Kitasatosporales > Streptomycetaceae > Streptomyces > Streptomyces sp. NPDC017225. The sequence goes on from NZ_JBIRNE010000001.1 coordinate 410,045, forward strand.
GGCACCCTCGACGTGCTGGTCAACAACGCCTACGCCTGTACGCCCGACGCCCCGCTCTTCGAGGACGAACCGGACGAGGCATGGGCCCGCGACCTCGACGTCACCCTCACCGGCGCCTACCGCTGCTGCCGCGCCGCCTTGCCTCACCTGGCAGCCTCGGGGCGCGGCGCCATCGTGAGCGTCGGCTCGGTCAACGGCGTCCAGGACTTCGGCAACCACGCCTACAGCGCCGCCAAGGCGGGCCTCGCCTCCCTCACCCGCACCCTCGCCGGGCACGCCGCGCCGCGCGGTGTCCGCGTCAATCTCGTGACGCCGGGGACCGTGCGCACCACCGCCTGGGAGGGGCGGGACGAGGACCTGGCGGCGGTCCGGCGGCTGTATCCGCTGGGGCGGGTCGGTGAACCCGAGGACATCGCGGCGGCCGTCGTCTTCCTCGCCTCGCGCGACGCGTCCTGGATCACCGGCACCACCCTGGTCGTCGACGGCGGCCTGACCGCGGTGAACACCGGGTTCCGGCAGGCGGTCCAGGAGCGTGACGGCACGGACTGACGGCGGCCGACGCGCCGGGAGACGGACCGGGACCGCTGGGGAACGGCGACGCCGTCCACGTGTACGGCCGCGAGCCGGGCACCCGGCGGACCCGGGCGCCCGGCTCACGCCTTCGTGTCAGAGCTGAGGAGCGTCCCCGAAGTCCGGGATCTCCAGCCTGGCCCCGCCCTGCCGCGCGGACTCGTGCGCGACGATGCCCGGCAGGGTGTAGCGGGCCGCCACCCACGCGTTGACGGGCGGCAGGGTCCGGGAGTTGACCGCGGTCACGAAGTCGTCCGCCAGGAAGTGGTGGCTGCCCTCGTGCCCGTTGCGCATCTCGTCGAACTCCCGCGGCAGCCGCGCCCGGTCGTGCACCGGTGCCGAACCCGAGGTGAAGGCGGCCCGCAGCTCCGGCGCGATGTGCTGGAGGGACGGGTCGTCGGGGGACGTCGTCGGCTTGGGCTCCAGCAGCTCGCTGATGTCCTCCACCCCGGTCTTGTCCTGCCACAGCGCCACCGTGGCCAGCTGCTCCATGCTCGCCTCGGTACCGAAGAACCGGAAACGGGACTCACGGATGTGCGAGGGGTAGCCGACCCGCCGGAACTCGTTGGTACGGAACGACCCGCCGCCGGCCACCTCGAACAGCGCCGTCGCGTTGGAGACGTCGTTGTCGAACTGGCTGACCGACCGGTCGAAGACACCGTCCCCGCGCTCGTCCACCACCCCCAGCGCCGAGACACTGACCGCGTGCGTCTGCCAGGCGCCCAGCACCCCGCCCACCGAGTGCGTCGGGTACAGCAGCGGCGGATAGCTGGCGGTGGACTTCCATTCCTCGCCGCCGCTGTACTGGTACGCCTCGTAGAAGCCCAGGTCCATGTCGTGGACGTAGTCGCCCTCGGCGTAGAAGAGCCGCCCGAAGGCGCCCTCGGCGATCCGGTTGCGGGCGTGCACGGTCGCCGGGTTGTACTGGCTGGTCTCGCCCATCATGTAGGTCAGTCCGGTCGACTTGACCGCGTCGAGGATCTCCGCGATCTCCTGCGTACTGATCGCCATGGGCACGGCGGAGAACACGTGCTTGCCCGCGCCCAGTCCCTGGAGGACCAGCGGGGCGTGCGTCCAGCGCTGCGTGAAGACGGCGACGGCGTCGACCGCCCTGGACTCCAGCATCGCCTCGTAGGTCGGGAAGGTGCCGGCGAGGCCTTCGGCGGCGGTGAGCTGTTCGGCCCGTTGTGGCAGCAGGTCGGTGACGTACACGTCGCTCACACCCGGGTGGGCTTGGAACAGCTTGGCGAACTGGCCGGAGAACTGGCCGGCGCCAACGATGCCGAGGGAGAACGTCATGAATGGTGTGCCTTTCACTGGTCGAGAATCAGGTTGATCTGGTCGTTGGTCTCGTCGAGGCCGCTCACCGGTTTTCCGCCGCCGTAGACGTCCTGCATGGCGGGGCGCATGAGGGCCTGCACGTCCGCGGCGTAGTTGGTGATGGGGTAGGAGAAGGTCCGGAAGTTCTCCTTGTCGTCGACCGGCCGGGTGAAGGCCGTCACGTCGATGCCCTTCTCCTCGTAGGCCGCGACGGCCGCCTCGGTGCCGCCGGGCGTGGCCGGGAAGACGATGCCGTAGCCGCCCACGGTGCGCTGGCACTCCTCGGAGGCCAGGTACTTCACCCACTTCAGGGCGCCCGGCTTGTTGCGGGCGTCCTTGGTGACGGAGTCCGCGAGGCCGTTCATCATCGTGGCCCGCTTGCCGGTCGGGCCGGCCGGAGTGACGGCGGTGGCGAAGTCCACGCCCTCGAAGCCGGCGTACGTCGAGAGCATCCACGCCCCGTCGAAGGCGGTGGCCGCCTTGCCCGCGGCCACCTGGGCGTTGGCCTGGTTGGACACGGAGTAGTCGGTGAAGGGGGCCATGTAGCCCTTGTCCGCCAGTCCGAAGTACCACTCGATCATCGACTGGAAGGTGTCGTCGTCGTACCGGTACTCGGTGCCCCACCGCTCCTTGTCCGTGTAGGTCCACCCGGCGGACGCGGCGAAGTGGCTCCAGGTGGTCTGGCCGTCGCCGTCACCGCCCCCGTTGGTGGCCAGCCCGTAGACCTCGACGTTGTCCTTGTCGAAGCCGGGCTCGTCGCCCCGTCTGCCCTTCTCGTCCACGGTCAGGTGCGCGACGGCCTTCTCGAAGGTGCCGCCGTCCCGCGGGTTCCACGACAGGCCGCCCAGTTCCCCGGCGCTCAGCCCGGCGTCCTTCGCCATCTTCTCGTTGTAGAAGAGGGCGACGGTGTCCCAGTCCTTGGGGACGCCGTAGCGGTGGCCGTCCTCGCCGAGCCAGCTGGCGGCCAGACCGGGCTGGTAGTCGGAGTCCTCGATACCCAGGTCGTCGAGCGGCTCCAGCACCTTGAGGTCGGCGAACTGGCCGAACTTCTGGATGTGGTCGGTGAACACGTCGGGCTGGGTGCCCGCGATGAAGCTCGCGGTGAGCTTGGTCCAGTAGTCGTCCCAGCCCATCTGGGAGATCTTGACGTCCAGGCCCGGGTTCCGCTTCTCGAAGTCCTCGGCGCACGCCCGGTACGCGGGCAGCTGGTTGGTGTCCCAGAGCCAGTACGTCACCGTGTTCGCGGACGATCCGGCGCCGCCGCCCCCAGCGCAGCCGCTCACCAGGGACAGCGCCAGCGCCCCGGTCAGAGCGGCGGCCGTACGAAATCGCATGTCCGTCCCCTCACTTGATGCCGGTGAAGCTGATGGTGGTCACGATGCGGCGCGCGAAGACACCGAAGAGCAGCAGCATCGGCAGGGCCGCGATGAGCGTGGCCGCCATCAGGCCGGACCAGTCGGTGCCGGTCGTCGGGGTCTGCGCGCGGAAGACGGCCAGTGCCACGGTGAGCACGCGCGAGCTGTCGCTGTAGGAGACCATCAGCGGCCAGAAGTAGTCGTTCCAGGACGTGATGTAGGTCAGCACGGCCAGTGTCAGTACGGGCGTCGCCGCCATCGGCAGCAGCACCCGGAAGAAGACCCGCACCTTCCCGGCGCCGTCCAGCAGGGCCGCCTCCTCCACTTCCAGGGGGATGCTCATGAAGAACTGCCGCAGGAAGAACACCGCGAACGGGGTCATGAACATCGTAGGCAGGGCGATGCCCAGCAGGGAGTCCACCAGGCCGAGTTCCTTGACGAGGATGAAGTTCGGCAGCAGGGTGAAGATCGCCGGCACCATCAGTCCCGCCAGGAACAGGCCGAACACGGTGTCCCGGCCCCGCCAGCGCAGCCGGGCGAAGGCGTACGCGGCCATGGCGGAGAAGAGGATCTGGCAGACGGTGATCAGGGTGGAGACGAACACCGAATTGAGCAGGTACCGCCAGAACCTCAGTCCGCTGCCCGAGCCGCCCTGCGCGATCGCCTCCTCGGCGGACTGCAGGCCGAGCGCCCGCTCGAAGCCGCCGGTGGTCGGGTCGACGGGCAGCGGGTCGGCGGGGTGGCCGGCCAGTCCGCTGTTGGTGGACAGAGCGGTGCGCAGGATCCAGTAGAAGGGCAGCAGGGTGATGAGCACGATCGCGGCCATCACCGCCCAGGCCACGATCCGCCCGGGGGAGAGCCGCCCGCGCCTGCCGCGCCGTGCCGGCGCCCGGCCGGCCACGGGGGCCGGGCCGGTCACGGAGGCCGCGTCGGCCGTGGAGGTGGTGTCGGTCATCTCGTTCTCCTCTCCGTCAGCCGAGGTCACTCTGGCCGGCCCGGGTGAGCCGGTACTGGACGAAGGTGATGGCGCTCAGCACGACGAGCAGGGCGACCGACATCGCCGAGGCGTACCCGAACTGGAAGCGGCCGAAGGCGGCGCCGTAGATGTAGAACTGGAGCACGTTGGTGGCGTTCGCCGGTCCGCCCGCGGTGGTCACGGCGACCGTGTCGAAGACCTGGAACGATCCGATCACCGTCATGATGAGGACGACCGCGAGGACCGGCCGCAGCAGCGGCATCGTGATCCGCCAGAACATCCGCCACTCGCTCGCGCCGTCCACCTTCGCGGCCTCGTACATGTCGCCCGGGATGGCCTGGAGCCCCGCGAACAGCAGCAGGGCGGTGTACCCGACGTGCCGCCACACGTTGATCAGCGCGATGGTCGGGACCGCCCAGGTCTCGTCGGCGAGGAAGGGGATGCGGTCGAGTCCCATCGCCGTGACGATCTCGTTGCCGATGCCGAGCTGGGTGTCCAGGATCCACAGCCAGACGATGCCGGCCACGACGTTGGACATCAGGTACGGGGTGAGCACGATCCCGCGCAGCAGTGACGACTGGGTCAGCCGCTGCAGGAGCACGGCGACGGCCAGGGCCGACACCGTCTGCACGCCGATGTTGATGACGACGTAGACGACCGTGACCCGCATCGACTCCCAGAAGATGGGGTCGTTGACCATCCGCACGTAGTTGTCCAGGCCCACCCACTCGGCCGGGGTCAGGAGGTTGAAGCGGGTGAAGCTCAGGTAGATCCCGCGCAGCGTCGGCCAGAGCAGGAAGACCACGAAGCCCAGGAGCGCCGGCGCGATGAACACCGCGGCGAGACGTCCGTCACCCCGCTTCCCGGCAGGGCTGCTGGAGGCGATGGTCATCGGCAGACTCCCTCGCATGCGGCGGCTCGTCCTCGTTTACTTTTGGGCTGGAACAATCGATGCGTCAAGAGGTCGCGCGAACATCCTTTTCGAAGGCAAACTTGCCTGAAACAGCCTTGTTGTTTCCGGTCCGAAAGAAAGTGGAGGGCTCGATCTCATGCCCACCAGTGCCGAGAACTGGCTGCCGCTGAGCCCCACGGAGCGCTCCGTGGCGATCGAGGTGCTCGTCCACGGGCCCCTGTCGCGTACCGAACTCGCCCGGCGGCTCGACCTCTCACCGGGCAGCCTCACCCGGCTGACCAAACCGCTCATCGAGTCGAGGCTGCTGGTCGAGGTCCCCGAGGCGGGGGCGCCGGCCGGGGTCCGCCAGGGGCGCCCGTCGCAGCCGCTCGACGTGGTCACCGACTCCCGGTACTTCATCGGCTTCAAGATCACCGGTGACACGGTGTACGGCGTCGTCACCACCCTCAGGAGCGAGATCGTCGCACGTCACGACCGTGCGCTCACCACGCACGACCCCGGTGGGGTGGCGGACGTCCTGGCGGAGATGGCCGGGGAGCTGTCCCGCGGCCGTCCCCGGGTCGCCGGCATCGGCATCGGCGTCGGCGGACTCGTCGAGGGCCGGGCGGTGGTCGGCGAGTCGCCCTTCCTGGGGTGGCGCGGGGTCCCGCTGGCCCCACTCGTCGAGGAGCGCACCGGACTGCCGGTCGTCGTCGAGAACGACACCGCCGCCTTCGTGGAGGCCGAGACCTGGTTCGGCGCGGGGCGCGGCCTGGACCGGTTCGTCGTCCTCACCATCGGCGCCGGCGTCGGGTACGGGCTGGTGCTCGGCGGCAAGCGGGTGCCGTACTCGGGGGATGAGGACCGCGATTTCGGCCGCCACTGGATACTCGATCCCCACGGTCCGCTCACCCCCGACGGCCGGCGCGGCAGCGCCGTCTCGCTGCTGACCATCCCCAACATCCGCTACCAGGTCCGGGCCGCCACCGGCCGCGACCTGGGGTACGAGGAGATCCTCGCGTCCGCCGCCGCCGGGGAGCCCATGCCCGCGCGGGTCGTGGAGGAGGCGGGACGGGCCCTGGGCACCCTGGTGGCGCAGATCGCCAACTTCGTGATGCCGCAGAAGATCCTGCTCGCGGGGGAGGGAGTGGGTCTGATGGACGTGGCCGGAGAAGTGGTGGAGAACACCATCCGCGAGAACCGGCATCCGCGGGCCGAGCCGGTCGGTCTGGAGACCAGGGTGTCCGACTTCCACGACTGGGCGCGCGGCGCCGCGGTGTTGGCGATCCAGGTGCTGGTACTGGGGGCGGCGCAGGTGTGAAGGGGCGGGCCGTGTGCGCCAGAACACAAGTGGTGTGAACGAACTCGCTGGTAGGCCTTGACAGATGGAGAGTTCGACGTGATCAGCGACACGGTCCGGTATGTCCGGTTAGCTCGCGATTACTCACATCGTCTTCACGCCCGGCGCCGTATGCTTCACAGCATGTCCACCACTGTTGAACCCTCCTCCGAGCGATCGGCTGCCGAGGTCAACGAGGAGATCCGGGCCCTGTGGCTCCGGTCGGGCGGGACACTGAGCGTCGAGCAGCGCGCGGAGTACCAGCGGCTCGTCATGGAGTGGGCCACCGCGGCCCCCGAGTCCGTGAACGCCGCCTGACCGGCGCCTGAAGCTCCCCGGCGCATCGGAGCCCCGGCCCCGGGCACCCCCACGGGATGGGTGCCCTTCTCGCACTGACCTCGGCCGTCTGCTACGGCATCGTAGACTTCGCCGGCGGCCTGCTGTCCCGACGCGTCCACTTCGCCGCCGTCACCTTCCTCGGCCAGGTCGGCGGACTCGCGCTCGCCTGCGTGGCCGCCCTCCTCGTGACCGCCCCAGGCGTCCGCCCCGCGGACCTGCTGTGGGGCGCCCTGTCCGGCGTGGGCAGCGGCGTCGCCATGCACTTCCTCAACCGCGGCCTGAGCCGCGGCGCGATGAGCGTCGTGGTGCCCGTGAGCGCCGTCACAGGCGTCGCGCTCTCCGTCCTGTGCGGCGTACTCGTCCTCGGGGACCGTCCGGGCGCCGTCGCCTGGGTGGGGATCGCCGTCACCGTGCCCGCTCTCTGGCTCGTCTCCGGCGGCGGCACCGGCCCCGGCCACGCCGTCACCGACGGGCTGCTCGCCAGCGCGGGGGTCGCCGTCCAGTACCTCGCCCTCGGGCAGGCGGGCCCCGACAGCGGGCTGTGGCCCGTGGCCGCCGGCCGCGTCGCCGCCGTACTCCTGCTGCTGCCCGCCGCCGTACGGCACGCCGAACGCCTGCGCCTGCCGCCGCGCCGGTCCGCCGAGGCGCTGCTGATCGGCGCCGGCGCCGCCCTCGGTCTGATCCTGTACCTTCTCGCCGCCCAGCGGCAGCTGCTGTCGGTCGCCGTGGTCCTGGCCTCCCTCTACCCGGCCCTGCCCGTGATCCTCGGCCTCGCCCTCCTGCGCGAACGGGTCGGCCGCGGCCAGGCAGTCGGCCTGATCGGCGCGGCGGCGGCCACGGTGCTGCTGACGCTGGGCTGAGAGCGGGCCGGCTCCGGCCGAGGCGGCGGACGATCGGCTCACCCCCACGTCGTCGAGTAGTGCCGTCGGTAGGCCTTGCGGTCCTGCTCCGCGCGGATCCACCGGGTGGCCACCAGGGCGATCAGGCTGCCGGCGACGACGAGCATGCCGGGGCCGACGTTCCGGCGGTCGGTGAGACGGGAGAGCGGCGTCGAGCCGTCGACACCCGTCACGGGCGCCGCGGCGCCCGGCGCGGAACCACCGCCACCGCCTGCCGTGGCGGCCGGTGACGAGGGCGCGGCCCCCGGCCCCGCCGCCCCCTGGGGCGCCTGGACGAGCAGCCGCACACCGAGCGACTCCATGGCCTCCGGCAGCGGCTGGAAGAACGTCGTACCCCCCTCGGCGCAGTCGCCGCTGCCGCCCGACGTCACGCCCAGTGCGATGCCCTCGGAGAACATCGGGCCCCCGCTGTCCCCGGGTTCGGCGCACACGTCGGTCTCGATGAGGCCGGTGACCGTGCCCTCCGGGTAGTTCACGGTCGCCTCGAGCGCGGTCACCCGGCCGTCGCGCAGCCCGCTGGTGCTGCCGCTGCGGAACACCCGCTGCCCGACCGCCGGTTCACCGGTACCCGTGATCCGCACCCCCTTGCCGGCGCCGACCACCACCACGTCGGCACCGTCGCCCGCCTTGCCGTCGGCGTACTCCACCAGGGAGAAGTCGTCCCCGGGAAAGCTCCCGGCGACCGTCCTGCCGACCTGCCGGCCGCCCCCGCCGTCACCGAACCAGACGGACCCCGTCGGCCCGCAGTGGCCGGCGGTGAGGATGAAGTCGCGCTGTCCGTCGGTCACGTTGAAGCCCGCCGAGCAGCGCCCCGCCGTGGACAGGATCGGCTCCGCCCCGTTCAGGCGGGTCGTGAACGTGCCCTCGGCGCGCTCCATGCGCACGAAGCCGCCGACGCCCTCCGCGACGCCCGTCAGCCGGGACCAGTCGGATCCGGAGACCGTGCTGTCACCGCGTACCACCACCTCGTTCGACCGGTAGTCGAGGGCCCACGCCGTACCGGGCACCCGGGGCGCCGAACGCAGCGTCGAGGCGGCGGACTTCAGCTCGGACATGCTGTGCCGCACGACCTTCGCCTCGGCGCCGGCCCGCCGCACCTCCTCGGCCGTGCTCTCGTCGGTGACCGCGACGACCGGCTGCCCGTCGGAGCCGACCCAGTGGCCCGCCGTACGGGAGGTGCCCAGCCGTGCCACGAGGCCGGCGCCGGTGCCGGGCGCGGTCCGCGTCGACGTGTGCGGCGCGGCCCTCACCTCCGGGGGCTCGCTCGCCACGGCCCGGGTGACCATCGTCGCCCCGAGCAGGAGTCCAGCGACGGCCGCCAGCCGTGCCGTTCGCCGGACGATGCGTCGTCGTGCGTGCCTCATGCGTGCGCTCCCGAACCCGAACACGCGGCGTCGCCACCGCGAGGGCCTCCGGACGTCGGGCGCCCTCCTCCCATACGGGGGCCGGCCCGCCCCCGTTCACCGGGCCGGCGGTCCGGTCGCGCTCGCGGGCGCCCGGCTCGTCGGGGAGGTGACACGGCGTGCGGACGACCCGTTCCCCGGCCCCGCCACGGCCCCCTATCTTGTGGCCATGACCAGCATCCCGCAGGACCAGCCCCGTGAACCGAACCCCCTGCGCGCGCTCACCCTGGACCAGCTGCGCCGTCGTACGAGCATGAAGTGGCGCACCTACCCCGCGGACGTGCTGCCGCTGTGGGTGGCCGAGATGGACGTGCCGCTCGCCGAACCCGTCGTGCGCGCCGTCACCGAGGCCATGGAACTCGGGGACACCGGCTACCCCGCGGGCACCGCCTACGCCGAGGCCCTGGCCGTCTTCGCCGGCAAGCGGTGGGGCTGGGACGACCTCGCCGTGGAACGCGCCGCGATCGTGCCCGACGTGATGCTGGGCGTGGTCGAGATGCTCGAACTGGTCACCGGGCCCGGCGACCCGGTGATCGTCAACCCACCGGTGTATCCGCCGTTCTACCAGTTCGTCGGCCACATGGACCGGCGCGTCGTCGAAGCGCCGCTCGGCGCGGACCTGCGGATCGACCTCGGGAGGCTGGAGGAGGCGTTCCGGCGGGCCGTCGCCGACGGCGGGCGGGCGGCCTACCTGCTGTGCAGCCCGCACAACCCGACCGGCACCGTACACACCGCCGAGGAACTGGCCGCCGTCGCCGCCCTCGCGGAGCGGTACGGCGTCCGGGTCGTCGCCGACGAGATCCACGCGCCGGTCGTCACGGCGGGCGCGCGGTTCGTGCCCTACCTCAGCGTGCCCGGCGCCGAGCGCGGCCTGGCGCTGATGTCGGCGTCCAAGGGCTGGAACCTGGCCGGCCTCAAGGCGGCGCTCGCCCTCGCCGGACCCGGCGCCGCCACCGACCTGGCGCGGATGCCCGAGGAGGTCGGCCACGGACCCAGCCACGTCGGCATCCTCGCCCACACCGCCGCCCTGCGCGACGGCACCGCCTGGCTGGACGCCGTGCTGGCCGGCCTCGACGAGAACCGGCGGCTGCTCACCGGCCTGCTGGCCGAGCACCTGCCCGGGGTCGTCCAGCATCCCGGGGAGGCGACCTGCCTCGCCTGGCTCGACTGCCGCGCGCTGGGCCTCGGCGACGATCCGGCGGAGGTCTTCCTCGGCCGCGGCCGGGTCGCTCTCAGCTCCGGCATCCCCTTCGGCGCCGGCGGGGCGGGACACGTGCGCCTCAACCTGGCGACCTCGCCCGAGGTGCTCACCGAGGCGGTGCGGCGGATGACGGCGGCTCTGGCGTGAGGCGAGGGCGCGCGGCCCCGTCCGACCGCGGTGCGCGCCCCTCCAGTGGGTCGAAAGGGGTAGTCCCTCAGCCGTCCCGATGCCCCTCGCAGGCCCTAAACTCCGGACCATGGACGACTCGTCACTGGCCCGGCTCGGCGCCGGCAAATACCTGCTGGTCACCACCTACCGGAAGAACGGCACCCCGGTCGCCACCCCCGTGTGGGTCATACGGGACGGTGACACGCTCGGCGTCTGGACGGCGGCCGACTCGTGGAAGGTCAAGCGCGTCCGCAACCGCGCCGACGTGCTGGTCGGCCCCTGCGACCTGCGTGGCAATCCGACCGGCGATCAGGTCCCGGCGACCGCGGAGATCTGCGACCCGGCCACCACCGGCCGCTATCGCCGGCTGATCGCCCGCAAGTACGGCATCGTCGGCCGGCTCACCCTGCTCGGCAGCCGGCTGCGCCGGCGCGTGGACGGCACCGTGGGCATCCGGATCACGCTCCCGTCCTGAACGGCCGGCCCGCTCACGGGCCGACGGAGCACACCTGGGGGAAGGGGGGCCGGCGTTCAGGTCCAGGCGCGGTACGGTTCGTCGACCAGTTGGAAGACCGGCTGGCCCCGTACCGGGTCCTTGGCCGTGGACAGCCGCACCCGGTCCCCGCTGTGGATGCCGATGAGCGGGCCCATGACCCGGCCGCGCAGCACGAAGCCCTCGGCCATCTCGATCAGGGACACGTTGCGCGCGGCGGGGGTGTTGCGGTGCACCACCGTGGCGTGCCGCACCGTGCCCGTGCCCTCGCTGCGTTCCGTCCGCAGGTCGCTCCCGCGACAGACGGGGCACAGCACCCGGTGGTACATGGCCGTGCCGCACCAGGTGCAGCGCTGGTAGAAGACGGCCTCGGTGTCCGAGGCCGAAGAGGGCTGGGGGGCCTTGGGCACGAGCACGCCGGTCGCGGAGCCCGCTGCTTGCCGAGCGACGTTTCCTGAGTGGTGGTACACGCTGGTCAACTCCCTGCACTCGGGCCGGAATCCGCGTGCGCGGTCACCGGGCACGCGTGTGCGCGGCTCGCCGTGCCTCCGTGCACGCCCCACAGGGTATGGCACTCAGTGCCACTCGTAAAGGCACTCGGTACCCTCGATTCGGCTCTTCACGACCGGTGCCGGCGCTTCCCCCACCGCCGGCCGGTCAGTCGCGGGCGAACGCGGTCTCGACCTCCCGTACCACCTGCCACAGGGGCGTTCCGCGCCGCGAGACGACGACCACCACGTCCTCGGGCCCGTCGGACGGGGGCGCTGCGGGTAGGCCGCCGAACGTGGACTGCGCGTACCCCAGCGCGTGGTCCACCGCGGCGCCCACGTCGTCCCGTCCCTCGGAACGCAGCCAGGACCGCAGGGCGTTGTTGTGCGCGGCGACCACGGCGGCCGCGACCACGTCGGCGCGCATGCTCCCGTCCCGCCGCCCGCCCAGGCGCCCGCGCAGGTACTCGGCGAGGGCGCGTTCGTAGCGCCACACCACCGAGAGCTCGTACGCGCGCAGCCCCGGGACCTTCTTGGTCAGGTGGTAGCGCTGCACCGAGAAGGCCGGGTTCTCGGCGTACATGCGCACCACGAGGCGAGCCGCGTCGCAGACCCGTCGCACCGGGTCGGCGTCCTCGGGGGAGGAGGCCAGAAAGGCCGTCATGTCGGCCAGGCACCGTTCGTGGTCGGGGAAGACCACGTCCTCCTTGGAGGGGAAGTAGCGGAAGAACGACCGCCGCCCGACACCGGCGAGCGCGACGATGTCGTCCACGGTCGTCTGTTCGTAACCCCGCTCCAGGAACAGCCGGAAGGCCGCCGCGACCAGCGCCTCCCGCATCGGCGGCCGGGCACCCGCCGCGTCCGTCCCGTCCCCGCGGCGGGGCGCCGCACTGCTGGAGCTCATGAAGGGGAACGTAGCAGCTCACGGACGCATGTGACACTCAGTGCAGCGTATAGAGGGAACTCAGTTCCGCTGCCGTCCAGACGTACCGGTCACTTGGTACTCCTTCGCCACCGCCCCGCGGACGGCGGCCCTGCGGCGCCTGCTCGCGGCATGACCCCGGCCGAGGTGTCCTGGCTCGGACGCCAGCCGCGAATCAGTGGCTGTGCGGCCAGCTGTCGTACGGTGCGGCGAAACTCACCGAGGCGGCCTGCCCTGTGATGGTGCGGGATCCACGCGATGTGCTTTCGTCAGAATCCGCAGGGTGATCGAGCGGGATATCGGCTAATTCGAGTCTCCATCGATTCTTTACCAAGATCACTACAACCATTTGAGGGTGTGACGCACATCACGATGAATACCTGAAGGTTACCCGATTTCTTCCTGTTTTCTGCATTGGACGAGTCCACCGGGCCCGGCTTCGATAAGGAACTTGGACCGCAGGGGGGCGGCGAGATTCCCCTCGTAATCGAAAAGGGAGTCGCGATGTCACAATCACGACGGATATTCAACAGACGCCAGTCACTGGCCATTTTCGGCGGGATCGCGGCAGGTACCGCACTGCCTCTGGGGGTGTTCGGGTCCCGACCCGCGTACGCGGCGGGCACGGCGGCGGCCGACGGCGGTACACGGCTGCCCGACACCGACCGCGGCAAGGTCGTGCGGGCGTACCGGACCGGCGGCCGCGCGGTGCGCACGGCCGCGGCGGCGGCGCTCGTGGGCAGCGCGGACAACGTGGCCACGTTCCTCGGCGAGAAGCTGCCGGCGGCCACGGCCGAGGACAACCGGTTCACGCTCACCGAGGCCCTGGTCAGCGCGGGCAAGTCCACGCGGACCGGGATCGGGCAGGCGCTGTCCGGCGGGGACGCGGCGGTCGCGGCCTATCTGCGGGGCGGCTTCGCGGCGGCCGTGACCGAGGACCTCGAAGTGGGCGTGACCACGGTCAACGCGCACGGCGGCAAGGCCGTCAAGCGTGAGTCCGCCCAGGCGCTCGAAGCCGGTACGGACTTCGCGCTGCGGGACTTCCTCAGCACCGGGCAGCACGACGCACACGACGAGGACCAGCGCGTCCAGGTGACCTCCATCCTCGTGACCGCCTCGCCGCAGGTGCGGGAGTACGCGGAGCGGGCGCTCGACGACGGATCGCCGCGGGCGATCCAGTGGTTCCTGACGACGGGGCAGTACATCGCCCGGGCGCGGGATGAGGAGTCGGCGGAGATCCAGCAGCTGGTCAAGATCGTGGAGTCGGAGGGGCGGCGCGCCGAGCGCAAGACCGACGAAGCGGTCGAGCTGTCCGAGCAGGCGGTCCAGGCCGCCAGGAAGGCCAAGACGGCCGCGCTGGAGGCGAAGGCCGAGGCGCAGGCCGCCGAGCAGGACGTGCAGCGCTCGGCCAGGGCCGCGAACAAGGCGGCGCGGGCCGCCCAGGGTGCCGCGGCCGCCGCGTCGACCGCGGTGTCCGCCTCGCGTACCGCGCAGGCCGCGGCCCGGCGTGCCGTGTCCGCCGCGAACGCCGCCGCGGCAGCCGCCGCCGCTGCGGGGCGCGCCGCGTCGCGTGCCTACCGCGCCGCGATCAGCGCCTCCAAGAACGCGAACATGGCGGACGCCGCCAACCAGGCGGCGCAGGCCGCGCGGCTCATGGTCGGCTGGGTGCGCACCGTGGCCGCGAAGGCCAAGCTCGCGGCCCTCGCCTCCGATGCGGCCGAGGCCGCGGGCAACGCCGCCGCGGGTGCCGCGGTCGACTCGGCCGCCGCCGCGCGCGCTTCGGCCTCCGCCGCCGTGTCCTCCGGTGCCGCGCAGTCCGAGGCCGCCGAAGCGCAGCGCCAGGCCGCCATCGCGGAGGCCGCGGCCGGCCGGGCCACGGCGGCCGCGAGCCGGGCCTCGACTCTGTCCCGCAGGTCGGCCGCCGCCGCGCGTACCGCGTCCGCCGCCGCCGACAGCGCGGCCAACCACGCGGAGAAGGCGGCCGATGCCGCAGAGGAAGCGGCCCGGCACGCCGGCGAGGCCGTGGACTACGCCAACCGCTCCAGGGACGCCGCGAACGCCGCCGTGGACGCCGCGAACAAGGCGTACGAGGCCGTCACCGAGGCGCGTACGGTCGAGCAGGAGGCCCGTGAGGCCGAGATCGCCCGGCTGAACGAGGAGACCGAGGAAGCGATCGAGGTCGCCAAGCAGCTGCGGAGCGAGGAGACCGACCGTCTGGAGCGCTTCAACCGGGAGCGCACGCAGGAGGCGCGGCTGTCCGATGAACTCGTCGCGCTGATCACCGCGATGGAGGCGGCGCTCGCCGGCGGCCGGACCGGGGAGGCCGTGAGCAAGGGTCGGCAGGCCGCCGTCCGGCTGCTCGACCGGTCCGGTACGTGGACCCGCGAGGCCGCCGAGTTCGCGCTTGCCGGCTCGGACGAGGACGTACTGCGCTGGATCGAGGCCGACCGGGTCATCGCGCTGCAGCAGGACAACGCGGAGAACGTCGCGGCCACCGCCGCGATCTCCACGCAGAACGTGGCCGAGGCCGCCTCGGCGGCGCTGCGGACCGAGGACGCCGCCACCATCAGGACCTTCCTGGAGAAGGGCGCGGTCGAGGCGGCGAGGGACGACAACGAGGTCGAGATCACCACGCTCCTCGCGGACTCCTCCACCGGCACCGCCGTACGGCGTGCCGCCGAGGCCGCCCTGTCGGACGGCTCCGCCGAGGCGCTGCACACCTTCCTGCACGTGGAGCGCGCCGCTGCCGTCCACGAGGACGACAAGGTGGCGGCCACCACGCTCCTGGAGTCCGGCGGCCCGTACGTACAGGCCGCGGCGAAGGTCGCCCTCGAAGGCGATACGCACATGCTGCGCCAGTTCATCGGCACGACGCAGCACGAGTTCGCGCGCATCGACCACGATCACGCCACGCACATCAGCGCGATCCGTGCGGCGATCGCGCGGGCGGCCAAGATCGCCGAGGACGCTCTCGAGGACGCGGCACGCGCCTCCGAGGCCGCTGCCATCGCCCGGCAGGCCGCCAAGGAGGCCACCGAGTGGGCCAGCAAGGCCCAGGGCTGGGCGGCCGACGCCAAGGCCTCCGCCGAGGAGGCCCGCAAGAACGCGGAGGCCGCGGAAGCCTCCGCGGCCGCCGCCGCCAAGTCCGCGCAGACCGCGGCGAACGCGGCCGCGGCGGCCCGCAGGGCGAGCAGTGTGGCGCGGGACGCGGCCAACCGGGCCGTGCGCTCCGCCTCGACCGCCGCGGCCTACGCCGCCGACGCGCAGGCCTCCGCGACGAAGGCCCGGCAGGCCGAGCTCGCGGCGGGCAAGTCCTTCGCCGAGGCGGCCATCGCCGCCACCGAGGCGCGGATCCTGGTCATCCAGGCCGCGATCCAGCAGGCGATCCAGGACTCGATCGACAATTCGAAGGTGCCGATCGACGGCGAGACCGGGCTTCCCGACGGCGCCGAGAGCTGCCTGACGCCGTTCGGCGCCCCGATCGAGCACAGCAACAGCACCAACCCGTGGGAGCTGGGGTGGAGCTGGCTGACCGGTGACGGCCCCAGGTTGCAGTGTTTCGGCCCGAACGACGAGTTCACCGGCATCTACCGTGGGCACGAGCACACGCAGGGGGTCCTGGACTACTTCCTCAACGAATGGCAGCGGACCGGGAAGTACGAGCTGGGTCACACCTACATGAACGACTACATGCTCAGCGGTTTCGACGGCGCCGGCAAGTACCTCACGGACTACGGGACGCTCACCACCGGCGGGCTCACCGGCAACCTCGCGTACACGTTCCTGGGCTCGCATCAGGTCCGTATGACTCCCATCCGGGAGAACTCGGACGGATCGGTCACCTGGCGCTACACCGCGTACAACGAGTCGGACATCGAGTCGGCGACGCACCCGCCGGTCATCGGGTACACGGACTGGTGGAGCGACACCGTGGGCGCGCTCGTCGACAAGGTCGTCGGTGACGAGGGGCCGATGTCGCCCAAGAACCAGGTGATCGAGTTCAACGTTACGCTGGGCCCGTGACACGCGAGAGGACAAGTGAACGGTGGCTCTTCGCCGTGCTCGCCGCTTCCGCGGTGCTCGTCTCGGGGTGCTCGGCGGAGGTCGACCCGGAGAAGCTGCCCGGCGTGTACCGCAACGACGACGGCGGGCAGATCGAGCTCTCGGCGGAGGGCACGTTCTCGGCCACCGGTGTGACGACGAGCGAGGGCGCGGATCCGGTCGATTTCAGCGGCAGCTGGGAGTATGAGGACCCGGGCACCAAGAACGATTTCGTGTACTTGGGGGTCGAGGACGGCGGGCTCGGCACGACCGGCGGGATCCAGCTCTATGTAGACGATCAGGACACGCTGTACTTCCGGTCCGATCCGGACGGTCCGATCACGCAGGAACTCGACAAGACGAGCTGAGTGGCCTGACGGCGCAGAGCGGTAAGGCCGCGGAGTTTTCCTCCGCGGCCTTTCCCTTTTCTTCCCGGACACCTCTCGGCGGGTCACATCGCAAGCTGTTATGAAGTCGTTGTAAAGATCACCGCAACCCTCTCCGGGCGTGACGCGGATCACGGCCCGAACTCGCCGGTTGCCCGATTTCTGTCCGTTTTAGGAATTGGACGTGTTCACCAGGTGCCAGCTTCGATAGGGGGCTTGAACCCGAAGAGCTGTCGAGTTTCTAGGACTGTGATGAAGCCACGCAACGCATACGTGCGCATTCTGGGCGCCTCGGTCACCGCCGGCGCCCTGGCATGGGCCGTGCTCGCCCAGGGTGGCGCGAGTGCCGCCTCCGGGTCCTCCGCCGAGCCCGTCGCCGAGGCCGTGCCCGGCTACGCCGTCGAGGACTACAACTACCCGAACGCCGACAAGATCCTGGCCGAGCAGAACATCGTCCTCAAGCGCGGCGACGGCCACATCGTGCTCGCCGACTGCGCCGACGGGGGCAACCTCCTGCAGTTCCTCGCGCGCGACCACGAGGACGTCTGCTTCAAGGTCACCGCCGACGAGGGCTTCCTGACCCTCGAACTGCCCGCGGTGCACGGGGTGAAGACGGATGACTCCGCCAACACCCACCTGGAGATGACCGCCGAGGGTGACCAGGTCGAGTACGACATCCCCGCGGACACGTGGAAGGGCGTCGGCGAGTCCGTCGACGGACGCGAGCACGTCCTGGTCGAAATTCGCGTCACCAACTAGTCTGCGTCGTCCTGTGATTGAGGAAACCACTCGTATGCCTTCCATAAGACCTCCCCGTCTGGCCGCGCTCGGCGCGGTCCTGGCCGCCGGGTCGCTCGCGCTGAGCACGGCACCCGCCGTCGCCATCACCGGCGGCACGCCGGTCGCCGACTCGGACACCACCCACGCCTACACCGCACAGATCACCGTCGGCGCCCACGACCGCGGCTGCTCCGCCGTCCTCGTCGACGCCGAATGGCTGCTCACCGCGGCCAGCTGCTTCGCCGAGGACCCGGCTGCCTCGCTCGCCGTCCCGGCCGGCGTCCCCACCAAGACGACCACCGCTGTCATCGGCCTCTCCGGTACGCAGGGCGCCGAGCGCCGCGTCGTCGAGATCGTGCCGCGCACGGACCGCGATGTGGTCCTGGCCCGCCTCAACCGGCCCGTCACCAACGTGACCCCGGCCCAGCTCGCCACCACCGCGCCCGCGGCCGGTGCGGAGCTGACCTTCGCCGGATACGGCCGCACGAAGACCGTATGGGCACCGCTCAAGCTGCACACCGGCACCTACACCGTCGACTCCACCGCGGCCACCTCCGCAGGCGTCACCGGCAAGGACGGCGCGGCCGCCTGCATGGGCGACACCGGCGGCCCGGTCATCTCCGGCGGCAAGCTCGTCGGCCTCAACAGCCAGTCCTTCCAGGGCGGCTGCCTCGGCATCGACGAGACCCAGACCTCCACCGCGGGCGTCATCGCGCGCGTCGACGACCTCGCCTCCTGGATCGACGCGCAGGCCGGCGCCACCCGCATCGTCGACTTCAACGGCGACGCCGTCGAGGACATCGCCATCGGCGACCCGATGGCCACGGTCGGCGGCGACACCACCGCGGGCCTCGTCCGTGTCGTCCACGGCGGCGGCAAGGGCACCGCCGAGATCACCCAGGACCTCGACTGGGTGCCCGGCGGCGCCGAGGCCGGGGACCACTTCGGCGGCCACCTCGCGACCGTCGACTACAACGAGGACGGCTACACCGACCTCGTCGTCACCGCCTCCGAGGAGAACGTCGGCAGCGCGGTCGACGCCGGCTTCGTCGACATCCTGTTCGGGGGCAAGGACGGCCTCGGCAGTGGCCCGGCCGCCCGCCACTTCGAACAGGGCTCCGGCAACGGCTCCATAGGCACCTCCACGCCCGAGGACGGCGACCGGATGGGCGTCTCCCTCGCCGCGGGCACCACCGCCGAAGGCAAGCCGTGGATCCTGATCGGCACGCCGGGCGAGGCGCTCGGCTCGCTCACCAAGGCGGGCGGTGCCTTCTACGTGCACGGCGACACCAACATCAGCATCAACCAGGACACTGCGAACGTCCCCGGCGCGGCCGAGGCCAACGACGCCTTCGGCACGTCCGTCACGGGCGACTCCAACTTCATCGCCATCGGCGCTCCCGGTGACGCCATCGGCGGCGACGCGAACGCGGGCAACCTGGCCGTGCTCAGCCACAAGCTGGACGCCGACGGACGGCCCACCGTGGTCACGGGCATGGACCAGGACGACGAGAAGATCAGCGGCGGCGCCGAGGCCGGTGACAAGTTCGGTCAGGCCCTCGCGCTGGTCGCCTACCGCCCGTCCGGTGCGGCCACGGCCACCGACTCGATCCTCGCGATCGGCTCGCCCGGTGAGGCTCTGCCCGCCGAGACCGGCGGCGCGCAGCGGGCCGGCGCGGGCAACGTGATGCTCGTGCACATCGAGGCGGACGGCACCTGGGACTACATGCACGCGCTCAACCAGGGCACGAGCACAGACGACCGCTCCGGCGGGATCGAGGCCGGTGACGGCGCGGGTTCGGCCCTGAGCGCGGTCAACACCGCGCCCCGGGAGGTCGGTTCCGCCGCCACCCTGAAGGTCGCCGTCGGCACCCCCGGCGAGGATCTCGCGGGCGTCGCCGACGCCGGTGCCATCCACACCTTCTCGCTGATGGGCGCGGCGGGCGCCAACGACCTGTG
This sequence comes from Streptomyces sp. NPDC017225, assembly GCF_044331465.1. Lineage (NCBI taxonomy): Bacteria > Bacillati > Actinomycetota > Actinomycetes > Kitasatosporales > Streptomycetaceae > Streptomyces > Streptomyces sp. NPDC017225. The sequence goes on from NZ_JBIRNE010000001.1 coordinate 429,576, forward strand.
GGTCGAGGCCGGCGACGGCGACGGCATCCCCGGTTCCCCGGGTGAGGGCGACAAGCTGGGCACGAGCATCCACTTCACCCCGCGGAACCTCTACGCCGGTATGCCCTACGGGCCCACCGCCACCGGAGCCCTGCACGTCCTGCCGTTCCCGAACGCCGTAGCGGGCGGTACGAGCAGGCCCGCGACCACGTACCAGCCGGGCCAGGGCGGACTCCCGGCCAACGGCAACTACTTCGGGTACTCGGCGCGGTAACGGCTGCCGCCGTACGACATGGGCCCCCGGGTGCCATCCGGTGACGCTGTTGGTCAATTCGGGGGCAGGCTCTTCTCGGCCCCGCCGGGCTTCGGCCCGGCGGGGCCGAGTGCTGCGAAGTGGCTGGTGCGGGAGCGGGCCCGGAGTGGGGCGGCGAGGTGGGCGTCGATACGGGCGGCCGGCGTCCGCTCGGCCGGCAGCACGTCGTGCTGGGTCAGCATCGCCCGCTCGCTCGCGACCAGGGCCAGTTCGGCACGCCGCAACGCGGTGAGATCCTGCACGAAGCCGTGCACCTCGACGGGAACGCCGTCGGCGCCCGCCGAGGCCTCGGCGACCAGCGGCAGATGCCGGACCCCGGTCGGTGTCCTGCTCCGGAAGGGGACGTCGCACGGCCGTTGCGCGGGTCAACGCCCGGCGGCGCCCCGCTCGACCAGCGCCTCGGTGACCGCCCGCACGCTGCGCGCGATGTGCTGCAACTGCAGGACTTCCGCCGCGTACAGCTTGATGGTGTGCTCGATGACCGACTCGGGCAGGCCGAGCCGGGGCAGATCCGCCCGGGCGGTCCGCAGCGCGGTGCGGGCCACCCGGATCTCGTGCTGGACCTGGATCTGCGCGTGGCGGGCGAGCAGTACGGGGTGGCGGATCAGCGCCGGGTAACCGGCATAGCGGGCCGGCACCAGCTCGCGCAGCCACCTGGCCGCCGAGCGCTCCCAGTCGTAGCTGCCGGGGGCCTTGACCTGGCAGGGCCAGTCCGGGCTGGTGCGCGTGGTCGTCAGGGGCATGATCATCGCCTTTGGGGGTGGGCGTCGACGGGTGGGGCGACGGATGGGACGGCCCCGGTCCAGGCGGAGGTCAGGGGATGCTCGCGCGGATGCGGACGCGCTCCGGCGTGGCCGGGTCGCGATCCGTGAGCAGTATTTATATATGCCATCCGCTTTGCAAGGCGTATGAAAACATTCATGCCCGCTGAGACACGGACGGCCCCCGCCCGCGCCGGCCAACTGCCCGCGGACCCCCAGAAGGTGCGCCGGTTCAGTCCCGGAGGAAGAAGTGGTGCTCTTCGGCGACCTGCTCGTACTCCTCCAGGCGGGCCTGCGTCCGCTCGGGATCGGCGTCGGTCATGGCCTGCAGCAGCGCCGCGCACATCACGCCCGGTGCCGCGTAGGAGTCGAAGACCAGCCGCGCCCCCGTGCCGGTCGCGAAGGTGACGTCGGCCTCGTCCACCACGGGGCCGAGCGCCAGGTCGGTGATCAGCGCCACCTTCAGTCCGGCACCGCGTGCCACCCGCACGGCGTCCAGGGTCTCGTGGGCGTGCCGGGGCAGCGAGAAGGCCAGCACCCAGGTGCCGCCCGCCTCCCGGGACTGGAGCAGGGCGTCGTAGGCGACGCTTCCGCCCCGCGTCACCAGGCGCACGTCCGGGTGGACCCGGCGGGCGGCGTAGGCGAAGTACTCGGCGAGCGAGACGGAGATGCGCAGCCCGAGGACGGTCAGCGGCGCCGAGCCGGCCAGCTCGCGGCCGACGTCGATCACCCGGTCGGCGTCGGCGAAGTCGCGCCGCAGGTTCTCCAGGTTCTCGATCTCGGCGTCGACGGCCGCCTGGAGTTCGTTGCCCCGGTTCTCCTCGGCGGCCGGGGCGCCGCCCCGGGTGCCCAGCGCGATCGACTGGAGCCGCTCCCGCAGCGCCGGGTAACCGCTGAAGCCGACCGCCGAGGCGAACCGTGTGACCGACGGCTGGCTCACACCCACCCGGTCCGCGAGGTCGGTGATCGACAGGAACGCCGCCTCGGTGAGGTGCTCGATGAGGTACTGCGCGATGCGCCGCTGTCCGGGGGAGAGGCGGGGCCGGTCGAACAACGTCCTGAGCCGGGACGTGGGGGAGGCCTCCGATCCGGGGGCCGCCCGTCCCGAGGTGATCGCCGATGTTTGGGCGCGTGCCTGCTGCGGCGATGGCACGGGTGCGCCTCCTCTGTCTCCCACGGAGGTCAACATAGCTCACCCCCCATGACCGGCCGGGCGGTGTCAGCGGCCCTGCCGGGGCCCGCGCGGCCCGGAAGGCACCTCGCCCGCGACCGGCCGCACCCTCCTCGTGAATCGGCAGCCGCGCCCCGTGGGGGATAGCACCGAGCTGTCCGGGAACCCGCCGTCACGGAGGCGAAAGCCTCCACGCGACACAGCACCACGGAACACAGCACCCACGGAAACACAGCACGGACGAGGAGTCCCCGTCATGACCGTCCCGGAAGAGAACCGGCCGAAGACCGACACCACCGACGACGTTCTCGAGCAGCGTGACGAGGACGCGCCCCGCCCGCCCGGTGGCACCGGCCGGACCATGCGCGAGGCCCTGGAGGAGGCGCATGTCCGCCCCGACGACTACGACGAGGAATGACCGCGCCATAGCCGGTCGACCAGGCGATTCGCGGTCCTGATCCGACGGCCGCGGATCACGACCGGGTGACCGGCACCGCCGCTTCCGGTACCACGAGGTCGGCGCGGTCCCGGGTCGCGGCGACCAGGTCGGCGTTGCGCTGGTCGGTACCGAGCGCCCAGGCGAGCGCGTCCTCGGGGGACTTGCCGAACCGCTCGTGCCGCTCCACCAGCCTGCGGACCCGCTCGGTCTCCGCCGGCTCGCAGAACCACACCTCGTCGAGCCGGGCACGCACCCGCGCCCACGCGCCGGTCCGAAGCAGCAGGTAGTTGCCCTCCGTCACCACCAGCCGGGCCGATGGCGGCACCGGCACGGCCCCGGCGATCGGCTGCTCCAGCTCCCGCTCGAATCCGGGCGCGTACACGATGTCGCCCGCCGCCTCCTCGCCGTCCGTCCCCTCGCGCAGCCGGCGCAGCAGTGCCGCGTACCCGGCCGCGTCGAAGGTGTCGGGCGCGCCCTTGCGGTCCCGGCGGCCGAGCCGGTCCAGTTCGGCGTCGGCGAGGTGGAAGCCGTCCATGGGGACGTGCGCGACCCACGGCTCACCGGGGCCGTTCAGCTCCCGCACCAGATGCCCGGCGAGCGTCGACTTCCCGGCGCCGGGGCTCCCGGCGATGCCGAGGATCGCCCGCCTCCCGCTCCGCGGGAGGCAGCGGGCGCGGGTGAGGAGGTCGTCGAAAGTCAGCGGCACACCGCAGAGTGTGTCACCTGATCGGACCCGCCCCGGCGGGGAACTGTGTCGGGTATGACCACGCAGCTCGGACTTCCCGACGACATCCAGGCCTGTCTCTTCGACCTCGACGGGGTCGTCACCAGGACGGCGGTGGTGCACGCCGCCGCCTGGAAGGAGACGTTCGACGCCTTCCTGCGCGAGCGGGACGGCGCGGACTTCCGCCCCTTCACCGACTCCGACTACGGCGAGTACGTCGACGGCCGCCCCCGCGCCGACGGCGTCCGCTCCTTCCTCACCTCCCGCGGCGTCGAACTGCCGGAGGGAGACCCGGACGACCCGCCGGACGCGCGGACCGTCAACGGCGTCGGCAACCGCAAGAACGAACTGCTCCTGAAGAAGATCCGCACCGACGGCGTGGAGCCGTACGAGGGCACGCTGCGCTACATCGACGCGGTCCGCGCCGCCGGCCTCGCCACCGCCATCGTCTCCTCCAGCGCCAACACCCAGGACGTCCTGCGCTCCATCGACGCCGAGCGGCTGTTCGACGTACGGATCGACGGAGTGGTGGCGCGGGAACGGGAACTGCCCGGCAAACCGCGGCCCGACACCTTCCTGGCCGCCGCCCGCGACCTCGGCGTCGAGCCGCCCCGCGCCGCCGTCTTCGAGGACGCGCTCGCCGGTATGGACGCGGGACGCTCCGGGCACTTCGGCTACGTCGTCGGCGTCGACCGCGTCGGCCAGAGCGACGCCCTCTACGCCCACGGCGCCGACCGCGTGGTCGAGGACCTCGCCGAGCTGGGAGGCCAGGCATGATCACCAACCGGACGTACGCCGTCGAACCCTGGTCCGTGCGCGAGACGGCCCTCAACCTCGACCTCCTCGCCCAGAGCGAGTCCGTCTTCGCCCTGTCCAACGGGCACATCGGCTGGCGCGGCAACCTCGACGAGGGCGAACCGCACGGCCTGCCCGGCAGCTACCTCAACGGCGTCCACGAACTGCACCCGCTGCCCTACGCCGAAGCGGGCTACGGCTACCCCGAGTCCGGCCAGACCGTCATCAACGTCACCAACGGCAAGCTGCTGCGGCTGCTCGTCGACGACGAGCCCTTCGACCTGCGCTACGGGCGGCTCACCCAGCACGAACGCACCCTGGACCTGCGGCGCGGCGTACTGGAGCGGACCTGCGAGTGGACCTCCCCGGCGGGGACGACCGTCCGGGTGCGCTCCACCCGGCTGGTCTCCCTCACCCAGCGGGCCATCGCCGCAGTGGAGTACGAGGTCGAACCCGTCGACAGCCGGACCCGGGTGGTCATCCAGTCGGAGCTCGTCACCAACGAGAGCCTGCCCGACCCCGACGGCGACCCCCGGACGGCCAAGGCGCTGCGGTCCCCGCTGGAGCCCGAGGAGGACCTGGCCATCGGGTCCCGGCTGCGGCTGGTCCACCGGACCCGGCGCAGTGGGCTCAGGGTCGCGGTGGCCGCCGACCACGTCGTCGACGCCTCCGGGGAGATCACCACCAGCAGCGAGAGCAACACGGACGTGGCCCGTCTGACCATCACCTCCGTGCTGGAGCCGGGACAGCGGCTGCGGGTGCAGAAGACGGTCGCCCACGGCTGGTCGGGCGCCCGCTCCCGGCCCGCGATGAGCGACCAGGTCGAGGCCGCGCTCGCCGCCGCCGCGCACAGCGGCTGGGACGGCCTGGTGGCGGAACAGCGCGCCTACCTCGACGACTTCTGGGCCCGGGCGGACGTCGAGGTGCACGGCGACGAGGAGATCCAGCAGGCCGTCCGCTTCGCCCTCTTCCACGTCCTGCAGGCCGGGGCCCGCGCCGAACAGCGGGCGATCCCGGCCAAGGGACTGACCGGCTCCGGCTACGACGGGCACGCGTTCTGGGACACCGAGATGTTCGTGCTGCCCGTGCTGACCTACACCGAACCCAAGGCCGTCGCCGAGGCGCTGCGCTGGCGCCGGGACACCCTGCCCGCCGCCCGGGACCGCGCCACCCAGCTCGGGCTGCGCGGCGCCGCGTTCCCGTGGCGGACCATCGACGGCTCCGAGGGCTCCGCCTACTGGCCGGCCGGCACGGCCGCCTTCCACGTGGCCGCCGACATCGCGCACGCCGCGGTGCGGTACACCGCGGCGACCGGCGACACCGACTTCGAACGCGACACCGCCCTGGAACTCCTGGTGGAGACGGCCCGCCTGTGGCGCTCGCTCGGCCACCACGACCACCACGGCGTCTTCCACATCGACGGCGTCACCGGCCCGGACGAGTACAGCGCCATCGCCTACGACAACACCTACACCAACCTCATGGCGCGGTCGAACCTGCTCGCCGCGGCCGACGTGTGCGAACGCCACCCGGACGAGGCCACCCGCCTCGGCGTCGACGACGAGGAGAGCGCCGCCTGGCGGGACGCCGCCGAGTCCGTGCACATCCCCTACAACGACGAGATCGGCGTCCACGAACAGCACTCGGGCTTCACCCGCCACCAACGCTGGGACTTCGCCCACACCGCCGCCGACCAGTACCCGCTGATGCTGCACTTCCCCTACTTCGACCTCTACCGCAAGCAGGTGATCAAGCAGTCCGACCTCGTACTGGCCATGTACACCTGCGGCAGCTGGTTCGACGCCCACTGCGACGAGGACCAGATCGCCCGCAACTTCGCCTACTACGAGCCGCTGACCGTACGGGACTCCTCCCTGTCCGCGTGCTGCCAGGCCGTCGTCGCCGCCCAGACCGGGCATCTGCGCCTGGCCTACGACTACGCCGCCGAGGCCGCCCTGATGGACCTGGCGGACCTGGAGCACAACACCCGCGACGGCCTGCACATCGCCTCGCTCGCCGGTACGTGGATGGCGCTGGTCGCCGGGTTCGGCGGCACCCGCCGGGACGGTGACAGCCTCCGGTTCGCGCCACGCCTGCCCGAGAAGTTCAGCCGCCTCGCCTTCCGGCTCCAGTTCCGCGGGCGGTGCCTGCGCGTGGAGATCGGCGCCGACAGGGCGACGTACACGCTGCTGAGCGGCTCCCCCCTCACGATCCGCCACCACGGGAGCGAGCTGACCGTGAACGGGGACGGCCCCGTCACCCGCGCCGTCCCCGCACCCGAACGGCGCCCCACTCCCGAACAGCCCCCGCACCGCCGTCCCAACGCCCGCTGACCCGCCGGACGCGGGTGAGGAGGGGGCTGAAACGAGACGGCTCGACTGGCCGAGCAGTACCCTGCGCGTCCCTGGTACGCGGGTTAGTTTGACCTTGGTTTCCCGGTTTCCGGGCTCCCGCCACCGGCGGCAGGAGGTGAGGACGAGCGGCCCCGCGACGAGCGGGGGTGAGGGGTGCACGATGGCCGACGGCGCGAACGCCATACTCGCCGGCAGACGGCGGGACCCGGCGGCGACGACGTCCGGCAGCCGACGGCGCCTCGGCGGCGACGCCCCGCTCGCGGTGGTGGCCGCCGTCTTCACAGTGGTCCAACTGGCCTTCGTCCATACGTGGATGGGGCTCGGCTGGGACGAGATCGTCTACACCAGCCAGGTCACCACCCACCACCCCGCCGCCTTCTTCAGCGCACCGCGCTCCCGCGGCGTCTCGCTGCTGGTGGCGCCCGTCGCGTCCTGGTCGTCCTCCACCGAACTGCTGCGCGTCTACCTCGCCGTACTGTCCGGCGTCGGCCTGTACCTCGCCCTGCGCGCCTGGAAGGGACTGTTCCCGGCCCGCGTCCTGGCCACGGCCGGCGCCTTCTTCGCCACCCTGTGGGTGACCCTCTTCTACGGTCCGCAGGCCATGCCCAACTACTGGGTCGCGATCGGCGCCCTGATCTGCGTGGGCTGCTTCCTGCGCGCCTGGCAGGGGCAGTCCGGCCGGGCCGCGCTGTGGGGCGTGGTGGCCGGGGCCGCGCTGATGACGTGGATGCGGCCCACCGACGCGGTGTGGGTGACCGTCCCCCTGCTGGTGCTCGTCCTCGTCCGCCGCCACTGGCTGCTGCTGCTCGCCCTCGCGGGCGGCCTCGCGGCCGGGGGAGTGGAGTGGGTGATCGAGGCGTACGGCTGGTACGGCGGCCTCGGGGAGCGTCTGTCGAGGGCCTCCGAGATCCAGGGCGGCCTCGGCTGGAACATCGCCGTCGACGACCAGATGCGCAGCCTCGGCGGGCGGGGCCTGTGCCGCCCGTGCACCGGGTCGATGCCGCACCCGGTGGTCACCGCGTGGTGGATCCTCCTGCCGGCCGTCGCCGTCCTGGGCGTCGTCGTCGCGGCCCGGGCCCGGCGTACCGCCCGCACACTGATCCCGTTCGTCTGCGCCGTGACGGCCGCGCTGCCGTACCTGTTCATGATCGGGTACGCGGCGCCCCGCTTCCTGCAGCCCGCCTACGCCCTGCTCGCCATCCCGGTCGCCGACGCCCTGTGGCACCTGGCCAGGACGGAGCACGGCCGGTGGCGTCCGGTGGCCGCGTCCCTCGTCGCGCTCGCGCTGGCCGGGCATGTGACGGTGCAGCTCGTCGTCCTCGAGGGCACCGTGGACCGCAATGTCGACAGCCGCGAGGACTGGGCCCGCGTCGCGGACGAGCTGCACCGCCTCGGTGTCCGCCCGCCCTGCCTGGTCACCGGGCACGAGTCCATCCCGATCGGCTACTACACCGGCTGCTCCTCCGGCTCCACCAGCGGCAACAACGAGAACACCACCGCCGCCGAGATCGTGGAGAGTGCCCGCCGCGTCCCGGTCGCCGCCGTCACCGGTCCGGGCGGGACCCCGCCCGACTACGCCCGCGACTGGACCCCGCACCGCGTCACCGACCTGACCGTCCGCGTCGCACCACGGGGATGAGGGTCCCGGTCCGGGAACGGGTCGGAGAGCGGGTACCGGCAACGGGGCGGAGAGCGGGTACCGGCAACGGGGCGCAGGTCGGGTATCGGGAGCGGGTCGGAGATCGCGTACCGAGAACGGGTTAGAGATCGCGTATCGGGAAACGCGAACCGGACACCCAGACCACCGAGCCGACGCAGCGCGAGAGGGAGGCAGCGATGGGCACGGACCCGATGGCCGACGACGTCTACCAGCCCACCGGAACCAACGAGGAGCAGGAGGACGCCGCGCCCCTCGACCTCCAGGACGCCGTCGACGAGCGGACCTACGACGACACGCTCGACGAGGGCTACTCCCCGCCGGAGAAACCCCTCGGCGTGACCAAGCACGGCACCACCGCCGCCGAGCAGCACGACGGCGAGAGCCTCGACGAACGGCTGGCCCAGGAGACGCCCGACGTGTCCGTGCCGGACGGGGACGGAGTGGGCGACAAACCCGATGGTGAGGGCGAGCCGGTCGATCCCGAGGCGGGCACGGACCGCTCCGGCCGGCTGGTCGCCCCCGACGAGGGCGTACGCACCGACACGACCAAGGAGACCGTCGCCGAGGACGTCGGCATCGACGGCGGTGCGGCGGGCGCCGAGGAGGCCGCCATGCACGTCGTGGAGGACGAGACGGCGCTGCCGGACCGGGAGACCGGCCAGTAGGGTCCCGGCCGAGCGCGCTCACGCGTCACGTGGCCCGGGCCGGTGCTCAGAGCACCGGCCCGGGCCACGTGACGTCCGTGCCGCCCGGTCAGGGCAGCAGCTTGTCGAGGGCGGCGGGACCCTCCTCGTCCAGCTTGCGCCTGGCCCATTCGAGGTTTTTCGGGGTGACGTCCCGGCCGGCCGCCAGGACCAGGTCCTCCGGGGACACGTCGGTGCCGTTGCGGGTGTGGAGCAGTTCGTCCGGTGTGGCGCGGTCGTCGCCCGCGCGGGCTTCGGACGGCCGGGAGGCATCGGGCTGTGACGTCGACATGATCAGTGCTCCTCGAATCCGGATCGCTGCTTCGGTGCCGTGCTGTTGTCGGTCCCGAATATCCCGATAACACCATTCAATGCGGAAGCCGCCCGCGCATCCGGAGGGCGACGCTCCAGCCCCGCCGCCCGCCACCCGCCGCGCCTCTCTAGAAGGCGGTGAGCGTCAGCCGGAACCCGGTGGGCGCGGTGTCCTGGATGTAGGAGGCGAAGTCCGCCACGTCGTCGAAGGCGAAACCGTACGCCCTGCCGTCCTCGGTGGCCGCGTGCACCGCCTTGGAGTAGTGGTTGGTCAGCGCGGTCCCGTAGAACGCCGAGGGGTCGGTCGTCGGCTGGGCCGCCGAGGAGAGCAGTGTGGAACGGTTGAAGCCGGCGCCGAGGACCGCGGCGACGGGGCCGGTCGTGCCGTCGTTGGGGGCGGCGAGGGCACCGTCGCAGAACAGCACGTCCCGGGTGGACGGCTTGGCGAAGGACACCTGGGCGGGCCCGTCGAAGGTCAGCCGGTCACCGCGCACCCGGCCGGTGAAGGTCCCGGCGTTGGTGGTGATCCTGAGGTCCTTGCCGGTGCAGGTGCTCCAGACCTCGTCGATGTACGGGGCGAGGTAGTCCTCGGGGAACAGGCCGGCGTCCAGTCCGTGCCCGGGGGCGATGATCCGGGTGTCGTCCACGACCAGTGGGGAGAACTCCTCGGTCCGCCGCAGCGCGTCGAAGGCGGCCGTCCGTCCGCCGGCGCGCACCGTGCCCGTGGTCTGGTCCTTTGCGCCGGTCAGCCGGATGGCGAGCGGCACGCTGAACATGTCGACCATGGTGGTGTTGCAGAACATCCCGGCCGAGTTGTAGGTGAACTCGGCGCAGTCGTGCAGCACCCCGTAGTTGGGATCGGACTCGACCCAGCCCGCCGGGTACTGCAGCGCCGCGTCGCCGGCGCCGTCCGCGACCACCTTGAACCTCAGCTTCGCGCCGAGCGACACGTAGATCCGGCCGGAGAGGTGGGGCAGGTTCAGCCTGGTCTCGCCGCTGCCGGCGAGGCTGATCGCGTAGTCGGTGTAGCCGTCGGCGCCGTTGTCCGACAGCGCCACGGGTGCGACGGTGCCGTCGGGGGTGACGCGCACCTGCCGGCCGTCCTGGTTGCCGACGATGTAGACGTGGACGTCGGCGTTGCCGAAGGAGCCGGTGCTGTTGACGATCGTCAGTGGCAGGGTGCCCGCGGCCTTGGCCTCGGGGGCGGCCGGGTCGCCGTCCGAGCCGACGCCCGCGAGGGCGTGCGGTGCGACGACGGCGGCGAGGGGCGCGGCCACGGCGGCTCCGCCGAGGGCGACCAGCAGCTTGCGGCGGCCCGGCGGGCGCTGGTGACGAGGAGTCATGTGGGGGGTCTCCAGAGTGATCGGAACATGACAGTGGGAGAGATGTCTGAGAGCGCTCTCACGACGTGGCCGATGGTACGCAGGACGGATGGCCCGGCCAACCGTGTCCCTGAGCCCTCAAACCCGTTGCCGCAGATGGGACTTGGGGTGACCGGCGTCGCGCGGGGAAGGCTTAACCGTTGTTTAAGGCCCGTTTAATCCGGGCGCGCGATCCGCGCCCACGATCCGGTGCGGGAGTCCGGTGCGGAGGTCCGGTGGGGAATTCGCTGCGGGAGTCCGGTGCGGGGTTCCACGCCGCCGGTCCGTGCCGGAAAACCGGTGGCCGCGCTATCGCGGCACTCTGTACCGTGTGGCCCACGCCTGGAGACCGGCGGAAGGGGGGCAGAGCCGTGCAGCTCACCTCGCTCCCGCACTCCCTGTCCGTCGCCCCGGCGTACCTGGACCGTCCGGGAGCGCATCACGTATGACGCATCCCGGAGGAATCCGTGACCGATCTGGTCATCCGCGCGCTCGACGCGAGCGACGCCCATCTCTTCGACGCTCTGCCCGATCCGCTGGACGCCCGTGAGGGCCACCGGCTGACCCGCCACCGCCCCGACTGGCAACGGGTCGCCCTGCGCGACGGAACCGTCGTCGCCCGCGGCGCCTGGTGGGGCGGCCCCGACGACACCGAACCGGTCACCGTCAACTGGTTCGACGTCGCCGAGGGCGAGGAGGAAGCCGGAGCCGAACTCCTGCGCACCGCCCCCTGGCAGGTCGAACTCGAACTGAACCCGCCCGGCACCTGGCGTGAGGATCCCGCCCTGCGCGCCGCCACCGAGGCCCGCTTCACCGCCGCACGGGCCGCCGGGTACGACCTCCTGGTCGAACGCTTCCTGTACCGCTGGACCCCGAAGTGCGGCCTCCCCGAGCGGCCCGGCCGTCTGGACTTCCGTCCCGAACCCGACGACGCGGTGTTCTTCGACGCGCTGCGCCGCATCCACTCCGCCACCCTGGACGCCCACGCGCTGATGGACATCGAGGAGGGCGGGCTCGACCGGGCCGCACAGTCGGAGCTCGACTTCTTCCGCTGGTGCCCGTCACCGCGGGAGTGGTGGCAGGTGGCGTACACCCCGCGGGGCGAGCTCGCGGGCATCCACGTCCCGGCGCACAACCCGTCCGGTCCGTGCGTCGGCTTCATCGGCGTCCTGCCGGAACACCGCGGACTCGGGTACGCCTACGACCTCCTGGCCGAGTGCACCCACTTCCTGGCCGAGCGGGGCGCGGAGTTCGTCTCCGCCGCGACGGACCGGGGGAACCACCCCATGGCCGCCAACTTCACCAAGGCCGGCTACCCGGTCGTGCGGGAACGGATCAACTTCCGTCCCGCAGCGGCCGGTAGCCGGTAGCCGGTAGCCGGCAGCGCACAGCCGACGGCCGAGGACCGGAGCGCACCGGGCCGGAGGTTCTCCGGCCCGGTGCCGGTGACGGGTGGCATGCTGTCCCGCGCAGTGATCGGCGGTGCGGGTGGCGGAGGCGATGTGGGGTTCGAGGGCGAGACCTGGTACGTGCGCGCGGCGCCGGACGCGGGGGAGCGAGCGGACGAGGCGGAGGACGCGCAGGCCGGTGCCGAGGTCGGGGAGATCGTGATCGACGACCCCGACTTCCCCTGGCTGTCGGGCCGGTTCCGTGCCGGCCCGGGGTTCGGCGCCGTCCAGGACCTCTTCGCCCGCGAACTCGCCCTGGCCGAGCGGGACGACGAGGGACACTGGGAGGAGTGGGAGACGGTCTACGCCGAGATCGAACGACGCGTGCGGCTGGTCTCTCCCGACGGCCCGGTCGCCGAGTTCCTGCTGCACATCCAGGGCGAGCGGGCCTGGTTCCGGTGGAGCGACGAGCCGTTCCAGCGGGAGGGGGCCGGCGACTGATCCCGGTCGCTACCGGCGGTTCAGCAGGGCCTCGGCCGCGGCGAGGACCTCGGTCACCCGCAGGCCGAACGCGGCGTCGCAGGCGTGCGGACGACCGCCCCCGGCGGAGGCGAGGAGTGCGTCCGCGGCCCGCAGCAGAGCGGGCACCGGCCCCTCAGCGGTCTCCGGGAGGAGCGTCACACCGGCCCGGCCGCGCAGCTCCACGGTCGCACCCGCCGCGGCGGGGGGCGCCGTCAGGCTGAGCGTGAGCGTGCTCGAGGCACCGCCGGTGTGGTCGAGGACCAGATGGACGGTGTCCCCGGGCCCCGGTGCCGCCGCGGCCACACGCCGCGCGTCGCCGAGAACCGGCAGCAGCACGGACAGGGCGTGCGGCCCAACGTCCCACAGGGCGCCCTTCTCCCGTCGCCACGGCGAGTCGGCGAACGGGCTGTCGCCGGTGAACACCGCGCCGAGCCACTGCGCCCGCGCCGTGAACCAGCCATCCACAGCGGCCTGTTCGGTGATCCACGCCTCGGTCTCGGGCTGGAACCGCGCGGTGAAGAAGACGACGGAGGCGACGCCCGCCGCCCGCACCGCCTCGACCACCGCCCGCCCCTGCGACACCGTCGTCGCCAGGGGTTTGTCGAGCAGCAGATGGCACCCGGCCCGCGCCGCGCGTACCGCCAAGTCGGCCTGCACGTTCGGAGGCAGCGCGACCGCGACGGCCTCCACGTCCGCCAGCAGGGCGTCGACGTCGTCGTAGGCGCGCGTGCCGTGCCGGTCCGCGAGCTCCTTGGCGGCGTCCGGGCGACGTCCCCACACTCCCACGAAGTCCAGGCCGTCGTGTCCGCGCAGGGCGGGGGCGTGCGTCATGTCCGCCCAGGGGCCGGTGCCGAGCAGTCCGATGCGCATGCCGTCGCCTCTCCACGGTGCGGGGCCCGTCGCGGGGCCGCCGACGCTCCTCCATGACGACCGGCGTACGACACAGCCCGGCCGGTGCCGAGCGTGTCACACCGACCGGGTGCCCGGGCAAGCCCCCGGGCGCCGGGACACGACGCCACCACAACTGCCCGGTCGGTGTGTTCTTTCCCGCCCCGGGGCGCCCCGGGGGAGGCCGGCAGACCGCGACACCGCACGCCCGGCCCCCGCCCGCCCTCCGCCACCCCACCCGTCGTACGAGACCGGTGATTCTGCCGATCCCCCCGCCCGCCCCGCCCGCCGACAGTGGCACCGCCAGTTCATCGGCGACGCCCGTCCGGCGGATGTCCCGGGACGCGACCCCACGTGTTCCGGGCCCGTGTGCGATCACCGGCCGGGCCCCTCGCCACGACCGAGAGGACGACTCCTCGTGCAGCAGAACCCCCACACCCACGCCGCCTCCCGGGCCGCGCGCCCGGCGTTCCGCGGAGCGCGGCGGCGGCTCGCCGGCGTCACGGCGGCCGTGGCCGCCGTCGTCGCGCTCTCCACCCTCACCAGCCCCGGCGCCCAGGCCGCCGCGGACAACCCCTACGAGCGCGGCCCGGCGCCCACCGAGTCCAGCATCGAGGCACTGCGCGGTCCGTACTCCGTGGCGGACACCAGCGTCTCCTCGCTCGCGGTCACCGGCTTCGGCGGCGGCACGATCTACTACCCGACGAGCACCAGTGACGGCACGTTCGGCGCCGTCGTGATCTCGCCCGGCTTCACCGCGTACGAGTCCTCCATCGCCTGGCTCGGTCCGCGGCTGGCCTCCCAGGGCTTCGTCGTGTTCACCATCGACACCAACACCACGCTGGACCAGCCGGCCTCCCGGGGCCGGCAGCTGCTGGCGGCCCTGGACTACCTCACCGAGCGCAGCTCCGTCCGCGGGCGGGTCGACAGCAGCCGGCTCGGCGTCATGGGCCACTCGATGGGCGGCGGCGGCTCCCTGGAGGCCGCGAAGTCCCGGCCCTCACTCCAGGCGGCCATCCCCCTCACCCCCTGGAACCTGGACAAGAGCTGGCCCGAAGTCAGCACCCCGACGCTGATCGTGGGGGCCGACGGCGACAGCGTCGCCCCGGTCTCCTCGCACTCCGAGCCGTTCTACTCCAGCCTGCCGTCCCGGACGGACCGCGCGTACCTGGAACTCAACAACGCGAGCCACTTCACGCCGAACACGTCGGACACGACGATCGCGAAGTACAGCATCTCCTGGCTCAAGCGGTTCATCGACAACGACACCCGCTACGAGCAGTTCATCTGCCCGCTGCCCCGGCCGAGCCTGACCATCGAGGAGTACCGGGGCAACTGCCCGCACGGCTCCTGACACCCCCGGCACTCCCAACGGCACCACTTGGCGCCACCCGGCACCATCCGGCGGCGGTCGCGGGCACCTCGCGGCCGCCGCCGGCCCGCTGTGCCGCCGCACGGCCCCGGAGCGGGACCGCTGGGCAGCGGCACAGTGCACGGATCCGGCCGCACGGTCCACAACCGCAGGTGACACGGCCGACACCCGGCCGGCCGCGGCGGACCGATGGCTTCCGCGTCAGGTTACGCGCGCGTAACCTCCCGGGAATGACCGGAGAGACGACCGTACGTACGGCCGTGCGGATCCACGGCCGGAGCGCGCAACGGCAGGCGGTGCGCGCCCTTCTGGACGGGCTGAGCACCCACAGCGGCCACCTCCTCGTGACCGGCGAACCCGGACTCGGCAGGACCGCCCTCCTCCAGTGGGCCGCCCGCTCCTTCCGGGCCGGTCCCGTACTCGACCTCGGGCCCGGCCCGGACCAAGGCGCGCGAGGCTCCGCCGAGGACCTGCTGGGCACCCTGCGGGCGGCGGCCGGCGAGGCGCCCGTGCTCGCGTGCGTCGACGACGCGCACCTGTGGGACGCCCGCGCCCGGGCCGCGCTGGGCCGAGCGGCCGGACTCCCGCACACCGCGGGACGCGTCGGTCTGCTCCTCTCCGCCGCCACAGACCGCGCCGTCGACCCGGAGTTCGCCCACCTGCCCGCCGTACGCCTGGACCCGCTCACCCCGTCGCAGGCCGGCGCCCTGCTCGACGACGTGACCGACGGCGCCGCCGACCCGGCCGTCCGCGAGGAACTGCTGGCCGAGGCCGAGGGGAACCCGGCCCTGCTCCTCGCCCTCGTCCACCGGCTGTCACCCGCCGAACTGCGCGGCCACCGTCCCCTGCCCAGACCCCTGGCCGACGCCGGGACCCTGGCGGAGGTGGCGGGCGAGGCGCTGACCGGCCTGTCCGCACACGCCCGGGACCTGCTGCTGACGGTGGCGGCGGCCGTGCGGGCGTCGGACGGACCGGACGTGGACGCCGGCCCGGTCCTCGACGCCGTACGGCGTCTGCGGCCGGCGTCCGCGCCCTCCCTGGAACCACTTCCGGCGCCCCTCGCGCTGGCCGACGACCGGCTCCGCTTCCACGGTCCGCTGGTCCGCCGTACGGTCCACGCCACCGCCGCACCGGACCGGCGCCGCGCCGCGCACCGCGCGCTGGCCGACGTACTGGAGGCCGGCGGCCATCCGCTCCCGGGGCTGCTGCACCGCTCCTGGTCACTGACCGGCCCGGCGCCCGAACCGGCCCTCGCGGACCGGCTCGCGGCGGTGGCGGCCGACGGCACGGTGCCGGCCTCGTACCGGCTGCGCGCGGCGGCGTACGCCCGTGCCGCCGAGCTGACCGCCGACGGTCCGTCCCGGGCGGAGCGGTACACGGCAGCGGCCGAGCACGCCCTGCTCGCCGGCCGGCCCGACCGGGCACGTCCCCTGCTCGCCGCGGCCCGCGGCTGCGCCGCGCCGGACGGGGTGCGGGGGCGGGCCGAGCTGGTACGCGGCCTGACGGAACTCCGGGACGGCCCCGTCGGCGACGCCCACCAGTCCCTGCTGCTGGCATCCTCCCTGCTCGCCGCGGACGCCCCCGCCGACGCCGCGACCGCCGCGCTGGCCGCCGCCGACGCCGCCTGGGCGGCGGGCGACCTGCCGGCCTGCCTCGCCACACTCGTGCCCGACCCGCCGCAGTCGCACCAGCACCAGCCCCCGGCTCCCCGGCACACCGACACCGCGCACCACCCGGCACGGCCCGTGGACGCTGCCGTGCCGGGTGACGCGGGAAGGCCGCCCCCGGACCCGGTGCGCGACCACCGCGTCGGCATGCGGGCGCTGCTCGAGGGACGGCTCGACCGGGCCGCCGAACCGCTCGGCCAGGTGGTGGAGCGGGCCAGGACCGACCACCGGCCCGAGGGCCTGCTGAGGTCGGCGTCGGCCGCCCTGCTGCTCGGCGACGTGGAAGCCGCCCGCCGGGCCGGGGCGCGGGCCCTGGCCGCCGCCCGGCAGCTCGGGTCGGACGCGCTGGTGCCACGGGCACTGGAGTACCTCGCCTACGCCGAGCTGCGCGCCGGCCGGCACCCGCAGGCCCGCGCCCACGCGGAGGAGGGGCTGCGCACCGCGCTGCGGACCGGGCAGCGCAACACGGCGGCCCACCACCGGGCGGTGCTGGCCCTCGCGGCGTCGATCGAGGAGGAGCCGGACGTCGTCGCCCGGCACGTGACGGCCGCGCTGACCACCGCACGGCGCCACGGACTGGCCCAGGCGGCCACCCTGGCGGAGTGGGCGGCGGCCCGGGCCGACCTGGGGCGGGGGCGCCCGCTGGACGCCGCCGACCGGCTAGGACTCCTGGTGCTGCCCGGACCCGGGCGCGGACACTTCGCGGTGTGGCGGCTCGCCGTGCCGTGCTTCGTGGAGGCCTCGGTCCTCGCCGGCCGCCACGAGGACACCGGCGCGGTCCTCACGGACTTCGCCGACTGGGCGGCGTTCGGGGCCGATCCGCAGGCCGCCGCGCAGCTGGCCCGCTGCCATGCGCTCCTCGCCCCGCCGGACCGCGCCGACGCCCTCTACCGGCAGGCACTCGCCCGGCACGAGGAGGCGGGCGGCGACTTCGAACGGGCCCGTACGGCGCTGCTGTACGGCAAGTGGCTGCGCCGACGGCGCCGGCCGCGCGAGGCCCGCGGCCGCCTCGGCACCGCGCTGGCCGGCTTCGACCGCTGCGGCGCCGGCGTCTGGGCGGCGCAGGCACGCGGCGAGCTGCGGGCGCTCGGAGCGGCGTCGCACGGCGGCGACGCGGGGGCGCCGACCAGGTTGACCCGCCTCACCCCGCAGCAGCTGCGCATAGCGAGACACGTCGCCGAGGGCGCCACCAACCGCGAGGTCGCGCTGACCCTCGCGGTGAGCATCCGCACCGTCGACTACCACCTCCGCAAGGTCTTCGCCGCACTCGGCGTACGGTCCCGCCTGGAGCTGGCCCGTGTGGTCGAGCAGGCCGAGCACGCCGGGCCGGCCGAAAAGACCGGTGCACAACCCTAGGGACCGACCGGACGGTATGTCATCCTTCGGGCAGGACGAGTCAGGGGGCATGCCCGGCACGGGCGGACAGCCCGTCGCGGGGCGCCCCCGCCAGCCCTGGCCTGGGGAGGACCGCGATGCAACACGCCGTACGGTCACGAGGAGCGATCCGCGTCGGGCTGACGCCCGTACCACGCCCGCGGACACCGAGCGTCGCGTCGTTGATGGACGCCGACGCCCTGCGTGTCCTGCACCGGGCCGCCCGCGCCCTGCTCGACGACCTGCCCGACCTGACCGACCGGCTGGTGGCCCTGCTGCACGAGCAGGAGCCCGCGTACCGCGCGGCCATCACCAAGGACCCCACCGCCACCTGGCAGGAGGCCCAGCGCTCGCTGCGGCACAGCGTGGCCTCGCTGCTCGACCCCCGTGGCGCGCGGGACGCGGCCCGCCGCTGCTCCTGGCGGATCGGCGCCACCCGCGCCGAACAGGGCCTCCCCCTGGACGCCCTGCTGCACGCCTTCCGTCTCGGCGGCTCCCTGGTCTGGCAGCGACTGGTCGAGGAGACCTCCCGCACCGCGCCCGAGGACGTACGTCTCCTCGTGCACGTGGCCGCCGACGTGTGGAACTTCGTCGACGAGCACTGCACCATCGTCGCCGACGCCTACCGGCAGACCGAGTGGCAGATCGGCCGGCGCCGTGAGAACCGGGCCCGGCTGCTGGCCGCCGGTCTGCTCGACGGCACCAGCCGCATCGCCGACCTGCCCGAGGCAGCCCAGGTGCTGGGCCTGCCGGAGCAGGGCCGGTACGTCGTCGTCGCCGTCACCGGCGTGCACTCGGCGCGATCCGACGCCGCCCGCGCCGCCGCCGTACCGTCCGGCACCCGCGTCCACTGGCACGCCGGGGCGGAGGCCGACTACGGCATCGTCCTGGTCGGCGCCGGCGACGAGGGGCTCCCGGAGCCGGAGGAGCCCGGGGCCGGGTCCGCGCCGCGCGCCCCGGTCCCCGGCCTGCGGATCGGCGTCGGCAGCGCGGTCGTCGGACTCGCCTCCGTCGGCGACGGCCGAAGACTGGCCGACACCGCGCTGGACATCTGCCCGGAGGCCGGCGGCACGGTCCGGCTCGCCGACCACCTTCCCGCCGCCCTGGTCGTCTCCAGCCCCGAGCTCGGCCGGGCACTCGCCGAGAGGGTCCTCGGCCCCCTGCTGCGCCTGGAACCCGCCGACCGGGAGGTACTGCTGGACACCCTCACCACCTGGCTCGACTGCGACGGCTCGGCACAGCGGGCCGGCGAACGCCTCTACTGCCACCGCAACACGGTCCTCAACCGCCTCCGCCGCTGCGAGCAGCTGACCGGCCGGTCCCTGGCCCGCCCGGCCGACGTGGTCGAGATGAGCCTGGCCCTGACCGCCCGGCGCGTCCTGCGCGACTGAGGGACGCGCGGACCCGGATTCCCGGCTTCCGTAGCGCGCCGGACACGCGCCCGCGCCGCACGCCGCAGGTCCCGGCGTGCGGCGCGGAGGCGTGTCCGGCGCGAGTGGTGTTCCCGCGGGCGGGGCGCGGCGCCCCCGCGTCCGCCGGTGCGTCACCGGCCGGGGGCGCTGCTCCGGGCGCCGGCGCCCCGCGCCCCCGGCGGACGCGGGGCGCCGTCTCCCGCCAAGGGCCCGTGGCCCCGCCCCCCCCGGGAGTCCCCGCGCCCGCGTCGTGGGTGCTCCCGTCCCGGCCCCCGCCGTCCGCCTCTGGGCATCCGCACAGACTCTCCGGCCGGGGACTGGGACGCCGCAGCGACCCGGGCCGCGGCTCTGTACCGCCACCGGCGCGCGTGCTGTCGTGAGCTCCCCCCTTCCCCTCACCGTGCCGGTCTCGGCCCGGTCCCAAGGAGCCGTGATGCCCGCAGCACCACCGGACGGCGAACCCGCGCTGCACGTCGAGAGTCTCGACGTGACGTACGGGCGCGCACTGTCCGCCCTCCGTTCCGTGTCCCTGACCGTCCCGCACGGCGGCGTCGTCGCACTGCTCGGTGCCAACGGCGCCGGCAAGACGACGCTGCTGCGGGCCGTGTCGGGCACACTGCGCCTGCACCGCGGCGCGATCACGGCCGGTCGCGTCCGCTACGGCGACACGTCTCTCGACGGCCGGGACCCGGTCGCCGCCGTACGCGCCGGAGTCGTACAGGTCCCCGAGGGCAGGCGGGTGTTCGCCGGACTCACCGTCGACGAGAACCTGCGGGCCGGCGGGCTCGGTCTGAACCGGCGTGCCCCGGCCCAGGTCCGCGAGGCCCGGGAGCGGGTCTTCACCCTCTTCCCGCGGCTCGCCGAGCGCACCCGCCAGGCGGCGGGCCTGCTGTCCGGCGGCGAACAGCAGATGCTGGCCATCGGCCGCGCCCTGATGGCCGCGCCCCGCCTGCTCCTCCTCGACGAACCCTCCCTCGGACTCGCCCCGCTGATGGTGGAGCGCATCGCCGAGGTCGTCCGGGAGATCAACACCCAGGGCACCGCCGTACTCCTCGTCGAACAGAACGCCGGCATGGCGCTGTCGCTCGCGGAACACGCCCACGTCCTCGAGGTCGGCGAGGTCAGGCTGTCCGGGCCCGCCGGCGAACTCGCGCGGACGGACGCCGTACGCCGCCTCTACCTGGGCGACACCACCGAGGGCACCGACAGCAAGGGGGCCGCGTGACCACCCGTACCGCCGCACCCCCCGCACTCGAGGTCCGGAACGTGACCGTGCGCTTCGCCGGCCTCATCGCCCTCGACGACGTCTCCTTCACCGTCGCCCCGGGCACCGTGCACGCCGTCATCGGCCCCAACGGCGCGGGCAAGTCCACCTGCTTCAACGTCCTGTCGGGGCTGTACCGGCCCACCGCCGGCACCGTACGGCTCGGCGGCGGCGAACTGACCCGGCTCGCCCCGCACAGGATCGCCGCCCTCGGAGTGGCCCGCACCTTCCAGAACATCGTCACCACCCAGGGCACCGTCGCCGACAACCTGATGCTCGGCCGCCACGCCCTGTCCCACGCCGGCTTCGCCGCCAGTGCCCTGCGGCTGCCGCGCGCCGTGCGCGAACAGCGCGAACACCTCGCCAAGGCCCGCGAGATCGCCGAACTCACCGGCCTGGGCGCCCACTTCGACGCACCCGTCGCCCTGCTGTCCTACGGCGACCGCAAGCGGGTCGAACTCGCCCGCGCCCTCTGTCTGGAGCCCCGTGTACTGCTGCTCGACGAACCCGTGGCCGGCATGAACGCCGCCGAACGCACCCGCATGACCGAAGTCGTCCGGGAGATCCGCGCCGAACTCGGCCTGTCCGTCGTGCTGGTCGAGCACGACATGGGCCTGGTCATGCGGCTCGCCGACGACGTCACCGTCCTCGACTTCGGCAAGGCCATCGCCCACGGCACCCCCGACCAGGTCCGGCGCGACCCCGAGGTGCTGCGCGCCTACCTCGGCACCGGCACCACCGGGGAGGACGCGGCATGACCGGCTTCCTCGACAACCTCCTCAACGGCCTCGCCCTCGGCTCGGTGTACGCGCTGATCGCCCTCGGCTTCGTCACCATCTTCAAGGCGTCCGGCGTCCTGAGCTTCGCGCACGGCTCACTCCTGCTGCTCGGCGGCTACCTCGTCGCCGTGCTCCACGACGACATCGGCTTCGCCGGGGCGCTGGCCGTCGCGGTCCTCGCGACGGCCGCCGTGGCCGGGGCGCTGGACCGGCTGGTGCTGCAACGGGTCGGGACCGACCCGCAGGCCGCCCACGTCCAGACCATCGTCACCATCGGCATCGACATCGTCCTGGTGACCGACCTGGCCCGGCGCATCGGCGGCGACCTCCTGCCGCTCGGCGACCCCTGGGGCAACTCGGTGACCGACCTGGGCCCGGTGACCGTCGCCGACAGCCGCATCGCCGCGATCCTGGTGTCCGCCGTGGCCATCGGCGGTGCCTTCGCCCTCTTCCGGTTCACCCCCTGGGGCCTGTCGCTGCGCGCGGCGGCCGAGGACGGTGAGGCCGCCGCCCTGATGGGCGTACGGCTGACCCGCGTACGCACCGTCGCCTGGTGCCTGGCCGGCGGCCTCGCCGCGCTCGCCGCGGTCTTCCTGGTCGCCTTCCCGGCACCGGGGCTGGAGCGCACCACCGGCCAGATCGCCCTGAAGGCCTTCCCGGCCGCGATCCTCGGCGGCATGGCCTCCCCGGTCGGTGCCCTGGTCGGCAGCATGCTGATCGGCCTCACCGAGGCCTTCGTCGCCGGATACCAGTCCGATCTGCACGTCCTCGGCGAGGGCTTCGGTGACGTCGCCCCGTACGCCGTGATGGTGCTGGTCCTCCTGGTGCGCCCGGCCGGACTCTTCGCGGCGAAGGGAGCGGCCCGTGTCTGACCTCCGTTCCGTCCTCGTCAAGCGCGGCGGACTCCTGCTGCCCGCCCTCCTCCTGTGCGCCCTGCCCTTCTACCTGGACGCCTTCTGGCTGCGCATCGGCCTGTTCTCCATGGCCGCGGCGATCGGCGCCGTCGGGCTCGGCCTGCTCAGCGGCACCGCGGGGCAGCTCTCCCTCGGGCACGCCTTCTTCCTCGCCGTCGGCGCCTACGGCTACGTGTGGCTGGCCGGGGAGTCCGGGCCGGGGCTGCCGCCGGCCGTCGCGCTCGTCCTCGCCGTGCTGCTCGCCGGTGCGGCGGGCGGACTGTTCAGCCCGGTCGCGGGCCGGGTGAAGGGCATCTACCTCGGCGTGGCCACCCTCGCCCTGGTCTTCCTCGGCCACCACGTCCTGCTCACCGCGGACTCCGTCACCGGCGGCTTCAACGGAAGCTCGGTGCCGCCACTGGAGCTCGGCGGCTTCACCTTCGCCGAGTCCGACCCGGAGCTGACGGTCCTGGGCGTGCCGTTCGGCGCCGAGGAACGGCTCTGGTACCTGGGCCTCGCCCTGTTCGCGCTCACCTGGTTCACCGCGCGCGGCCTGCTGCGCGGACGGCCCGGACGCGCCCTGGTGGCGCTGCGCGACAGCGAGACCGCGGCGTCCGTGATGGGCGTGCACGTGGCGAAGTACCGCTCGGCCGCCTTCGTCGTCTCCTCGATGTACGCGGGCCTCGCCGGCGTCCTGCTCGCCCTCTCCTTCCGCCGCGTCGTGCCCGACTACTTCTCCCTCCTCCTCTCCGTCGACTACCTCGCCATGATCGTCATCGGCGGCCTCGGCTCCGTGGCCGGAGCCACCGCCGGCGCCGTCTTCGTCACCGCGCTGCCGCTGCTGATGACGCGCTACGCCGACCAGCTGCCGCTGGTGGCCACCCCGGGCTCCGGCGACGGCTCCATCGGCCCGACCGAGGCCTCCCGCTACCTCTACGGCGCGGCGATCGTCGTGATCCTCCTCTACGCCCCCGACGGCCTGCACGGGCTGGCCCGCCGGACCCGCGCCCGCCTGCGCCGCAAGCCACCCGCCACCGGCCCTTCCGACGCCTCAGCCACGCCCCCGACCCCCGACACCGCCGCACGAGCCAAGGAGCACACCCCGTGAACGTCACGCACACGAGGCCCCGTACCGCCCGGACCGCCGCCCTCGCCGCGGCACTGGCCGCCGTGCTGCTCGCGGGCACCGCCTGCAGCACCAAGTCGGAAGGCGGGAGCACCGAGGACGGCGCCGACGGCGTCAAGGCCGGCCCGGGAGTCAGCGACAAGGCCATCAAACTCGGCGCGCTGACCGACCTCACCGGCCCCTACGCCACCCTCGGCAAGAGCATCGTGCAGGCCCAGCAGATGTGGGCCGACGAGACCAACGCCGCGGGCGGCATCTGCGAACGCGAGGTCGAGATCGTCGTCAAGGACCACGGGTACGACGTGCAGAAGGCGGTCACCGCCTACGCCGACATCTCCCCGGACGTCGTCGCCCTGCCCCAGGTCATCGGCTCGCCGGTGGTCGCGGCCCTGCTCGACGACATCCAGCGGGACGGCATGCTGACCTTCCCGCAGGCCTGGGCCGCCTCCCTGCTCGGCATGGACGCCGTACAGGTTCTCGGCACCACCTACGACCTCGACATGATCGCCGCCGTCGACTTCCTGACCCGCTCCAAGAAGATCGCCGAGGGCGACACGATCGGCCACGTGTACTTCGAGGGAGACTACGGCGCCAACGCGCTGGAGGGCTCCGAGTGGGCCGCCGAGCAGGCGGGGGTGAAGGTGGTCGGCCAGAAGATCAAGGCCACGGACACCGACCTGACCGCGCAGGTGTCGGCGCTGAGCAAGGCGGGGGTGAAGGCGGTCCTGATCAGCGCGGGCCCCGCCCAGACCGCCTCCCTCGCCGGTGTGGCCGCCGCCCGGGGCCTCAAGGTCCCGATCGTCAGCAGCGCCCCGGGATACTCCCCGCAGCTGATGAAGACGCCCGCGGCGCCGGCGCTGGAGGCCATGGTCCACGTGGTCAGCGCCGCACCCGCGGTCAGCTCCGAACTGCCGGGCGTCAAGAAGATGGTCGCCTCCTACAACGCGAAGTACCCGGGCGAGCCGGTCGACTCCGGCGTGCTCTCCGGGTACAACGCCGCCCAGCTGTTGGGCGCCGACCTCAAGAAGGCCTGTGAGGGCGGCAGCCTCACCCGGGAGGCCGTGGTGAAGGCGCACCGTTCGCAGAAGAACGCCGACACCGGCCTCGGCACCCCGCAGAACTTCACCTACGTGACAGCGCCGGCCAGCCGGTCGACCTACGTGCTGAAGCCCGACGCCAAGGCCGTCGGAGGCCTGGTCGGAGTGGAGGAGGCCCACAAGGCGCCCGGCGTCGACGCGTACCTGGCCGCACGCGGCTGACCTCGCCGAGTGACCGCCAAGTCGCCTACCACGCGGGCGCCTTGGCGGTCACTCCGTCCAAGTACTGGTTTCCCTGAAGACCAGGTCCTTAAGATGTACTCTCTGTCATGCCAGAGCAGTTGGCGCGGTACGGAGCTGGGGGAACGATGCAAGCCGACAAGCGGTTGTCCACGGAAATCGACGCCAACGTGCCAACGGCCGCGCGCATGTACGACTACTACCTGGGCGGCAAGGACAACTACGCGGCCGACCGGTCGGCGGTCGGAGAGCTCGACAAGGTCGTACCCAGCACCCGCCGGCTCGCGCTGAACAACCGGCGCTTCTTGCAGCGGGTCGTCAGGACCCTCGCGGAGGACTACGGCATCCGCCAGTTCCTGGACCACGGATCCGGCCTGCCCACGCAGGACAACGTGCACCAGGTCGCGCAGCGCATAGCCCCCGAATCCCGCGTCATCTACGTCGACAACGACCCGATGGTGCTGGTCCACGGCCGGGCTCTGCTCGACCAGAACGACCGGACCGCCGTGATACACGCCGACATGCGTGCGACGGAGGAGATCTTCGCCCATCCGGACACCGAGCGCCTGATCGACTTCTCGCAGCCGGTGGCCGTGCTGTTCAACTCGGTCTTCCACTGCATCCCGGACAGCGACACCGACGGCCCGATGGCGGTCGTCCGCCGCGTGACCGAGCGGCTCGCGCCCGGGAGTTACGCGGTGATGTGCCAACTGGTCAGCGAGGACGCCGAGGTCCGCAAGTTCGTCACGGACTTCATGGCCGAGGCGACACAGGGGAACTGGGGCCGGGTCCGCGAGCCGAAGGACGTGGAGGCCCTCTTCGAAGGCATGGACGTCCTGGAGCCCGGCCTGGTCGAGGTCTCCACCTGGCGTCCGGACAGTGACGTGGTCCCGCGCCAGCTCACCGACGAGTGGATCGAGTTCGGCGGTCTGGGCCGCCTGCGCTGACAGACGGAGGGGACGCCGCCGCCGCCGCGCTACGTCGCGGGGTAGCGCAGCGCCATCGTCTCGCGCAGCAGGTCCAGTGACTCGCGCGGAGTCAGCGCCTCGTCGGCCAGTCGGTCCAGGGCGACCCGGTACTCCTCGGTCTCGTCGCGGTCCTCGAGGAAGTTGGCGCTCCTGATGTGCTCGAGGTAGACCACGTCGGGCAGATCGATGCCGCCGAAGCGCAGATAGGTGACCGGTATCGCGGGTGCCGACGCGTTCGTCACGTCGAGCGGCACGATCTGCAGCGTCACATGGGGTTGCCCGGCCGTCTCGACGAGACGCGCCAGCTGTTCCCGCATGATCTCTCGGCTGCCCAGCACGCGCAGCAGCACGGACTCGTCGATGATCGCCCAGAGCTGCGGGGCGTCACCGCGACGCAGCAACTCCGTGCGGCGCGTGCGGAGTTCGACACGGCGCTGGACCTCGCCGGCCGGTGCGTTCGGCAGGCCGCGCTCGACCACGGCCCGGGTGTAGGCGGCCGTCTGGAGCAGGCCGGGGACGTACTGGATCTCGAAGGTCCGGATGGTCGCCGCGGCCTCCTGGAGGCCGACCAGACGGTCGAACCACTCGGGCATCAAGCGCTTGTCGTACCGCTGCCACCAGCCGGGTTCCCCGGCGCGTCGCAACAGCTTGACCAGTACCGAGGTCTCGTAGGCGTCGGTTCCGTACCGCTTCAGCAGCGCGCGGACGTCGGTCTCCGTCGGGGGCCTGCGGCCCTTGCCCGACTCGATGCGCGAGAGCTTGGCCGCGCTGAACCCGAGGTCACGTGCCGCCTGCTCCTGGGACAGACCGGCGTCCTCGCGGAAGCCCGCCAGCTGAACGCCGACGAGCATCTTCAGCAGAGTCGGCGCCGGCTCGGCCCGGTCCAGGTAGGGTTCGAGTCGGGAGAGGTGAGGCGACGCGGCGGACATCCTGACTCCCAGCAGACCGGCAGACTTGAGAAAACACACTATCTCACCTTGACGCTGTTCGCCGCATCCGTCGGTGGAAAAAGGGTAGTTGAGCCGGTTGGGTGGCCAGGCTCGCCCCTCTCCCGGCCGATGCCGGTCAGGCGCCCTCTCGCCTCACAGCAGGTGGTCGAACTCGCCCTCCTTCGCCCCGGCCAGGAAGGCGGCCACCTCCGCGGGGGTGTAGACGAGCGCGGGGCCGTCCGGGTCGCGGGAGTTGCGCATCGCGATGCCTCCGTCCACGGAGGCGACCTCGACGCAGTTGCCCTCGGCATTGCTGTGCCGGCTCTTCGTCCAGCTGGCGTCCAGGGAGCTGGCCCGCACTCCGTTGCGCACTGGTGGCACCGCGGTCTCCTTGCCGTCCGGGGGAGCGGACCGAGTCCCGTCGGTCTCCGTGCGCTCCCGTCCGATTCTTTTCGCGCAATTTCTCGTGCAATTGCACGCGAACGCTGTCAGCGTGGATAATAGCCGTGGCGTCAACCCCCTGGCGGACGCCCCCACATGACGTCGGATCAGGGAGATGCCGTGTCGTCACCTGCGCGTCCAACGCTCCGGTCGCCCGGTGAAGCCGTGCCGCAGGCAGGCCCGGCAGGGCGGTCCGGCGGACTGCCGCACCTGGCACGGCCGGGACGCGTCCTGCGATCCGGCCACCTGATGCCGACCGTCTTTGGC
The DNA here is from genome assembly GCF_044331465.1 of Streptomyces sp. NPDC017225. Classification (NCBI taxonomy): domain Bacteria; kingdom Bacillati; phylum Actinomycetota; class Actinomycetes; order Kitasatosporales; family Streptomycetaceae; genus Streptomyces; species Streptomyces sp. NPDC017225. The sequence goes on from NZ_JBIRNE010000001.1 coordinate 456,695, forward strand.
CCCCGGGCCGGCGCACCCGTGTCCACCCCGTCCGGCGGCTCCGCGCCCCAGGAGCACGGACGCGGCCCGTGCGGCGGCGACGCCCTCACGAAGGGCCGGGGCCGGACCCCGGGGCCTCCGGCGGGCAGGACCGTCCCGGTCGAGTCGCCGACCCGCCCCCTCACCTGACCCGACTGCCGCGGAAGGGCCCCACACCATGCGCAGCGCTCCGACACCCGAGCCGAGCACCCGGCGCACCGACCGTCACACGCAGCCGCCCGGCTCGTCCAGGTCCGCAGCCGCCCCCCTGGCGGGGCTGGACGGCGTGCCCTGGAGCGAGATCCAGGACTCCAGTGGCTCGGCCGCGGCCATTCCCCGGCTGCTGCGCAAGGTCGCCTGCGGTGACGCGGAAGCCGCCGGTGCGGCCCTCGGCGATCTACGGAAGCGCATCTGCCAGTACGGCTTCGTCGTCGAACAGGCGACCGCCGCCACCGTTCCCTTCCTCTGGGAACTGGCGCAGCGCCCTCAGGTGAGCTGCCGGGCGCAGATCATCCAGCTGCTCAAGAACATCGCCGACGCCCGGCAGTGGGAGACCACCGCCACCGCCTACCCCAAGCTGCTCAACCACCGGGAGAACCCCGTGGCATGGGAGCGCGCGGCACGGCAGGCCGTCCGCGCCCGGCGCGGCGAGCTGGAGCGGCTGCTGGCCGAGGACGACAGCGAGATCACCCGGGCCACGACCGAACTGGCCCGCACGCTCGGAGACTGAGACCGGCACCGCGGACCGGATCAGCGCACTCGGAGACCGGGGCCCGCGCCCTCCACGGGGGAGAAGGCGCGGGTCTCTTCCCGGCCCGCCTGCCGGCGCACAGACGCACACGTGCCGACGTGCCGAAGTACCGGCGTACCGACCCGCGGGACGGTGTGGCGTACTCCTCGCCGAAAGGGTAGGAAAGCGCGGATGGGAAAGCGCTTGCCCCACTCGGTCACCAGGAGGACCGCGCCCATGGCGTCGCCGCTCGAAAAACCGCTCGATCACCGCTACCGGGGCGAACACCCGATACGCACGCTCGTCTACCTGTTCCGCGCCGACCGCCGCCGCCTGGCCGGGGCGGTCGTCGTCTTCACCGTCAAGCACAGCCCCGTGTGGCTGCTGCCCCTCATCACCGCGTCCATCATCGACACCGTCGTCCAGCGCGGTCCGATCGGCAACCTGTGGACCAGCACCGGGATCATCATGTTCATCCTGGTGGTCAACTACCCACTGCACGTGCTGTACGTCCGACTCCTGTACGGCAGCGTGCGCCGCATGGGCACCGCCCTGCGCTCCGCGCTGTGCACACGCATGCAGCAACTGTCCATCGGCTACCACTCGCGCGTCAGCGCCGGCGTGCTTCAGGTCAAGGTGGTCCGGGACGTGGAGACGGTGGAGCAGATGGTGCAGCAGACCGCCGAGACGGGACTCGGCGCGTTCACCGTCCTGACCGGCGGCCTGGTCATCATCGCCGTGCGCACACCCGAGTTCCTGCCCGTCTTCCTCGTCGTCGTACCCGCCGCCTCCCTTCTCGTGGCCCGGCTCCGTGCCCGGCTGCGCAGCCACAACGAACACTTCCGCCACGAGGTCGAGGCCCTGTCCTCGCGGGTCACGGAGATGACCCGGCTCATACCGGTCACGCGCGCCCACGGGCTGGAGCGCAAGGCGCTGCGCCGCATGGACGGCACCCTGGACCGCCTGCTGACCTCCGGCAACCGCCTGGACCTGGTCAACGGCCGTTTCGGCTCGCTGGCCTGGGTCGTGCTCAACGTCGTCGGCGTGCTGGTCCTCGCGGGCGCCGCGCTGATCTCGTACTACGACGTGTGGGGAGTCACCGCGGGGGACGTCGTCATGCTCAGCGCCTTCCTGACCACCCTCACCAACTCCACGACAACGTTGGCAGGGCTGGCCCCGGTCATCACCAAGGGGCTGGAGTCCGTCCGTTCGGTCGGCGAGGTGCTCCAGGCCCCCGAACTGGAGGACAACGAGGGCAAGACGGAGCTCACCTCGCTGCGCGGCGCCGTCACCTTCGAGGGCGTCGGGCACCTCTACGAGAGCGACGGGCGGCCCGCGGTCAGCGACTTCACGCTCGCGGTCCGGCCCGGCGAGACCGTCGCCCTGGTGGGCGCGTCCGGGGCCGGCAAGTCCACCGTGCTCAACCTGGTCATCGGCTTCCTGCGGCCGACCTCGGGCCGGCTGCTGCTCGACGGCACCGACATGAGCACCCTCGACCTGCGCACCTACCGGCGCTTCGTCTCGGTGGTGCCGCAGGAGTCCATCCTCTTCGACGGCACGATCCGGGAGAACGTCGCCTACGGCATGGACGACGCCGACGAGGAGGCGGTGCGTGGGGCGCTGCGGGACGCCAACGCCCTGGAGTTCGTCGACCGGTTGCCGCAAGGCCTCGACACCCTGGTCGGAGAGCACGGCGCACGGCTCTCCGGCGGTCAGCGCCAGCGCCTGGCCATCGCACGGGCGCTGATCCGGGACCCGAAGGTGCTCATCCTGGACGAGGCCACCTCGGCGCTGGACACCCGCTCGGAGGCGCTCGTCCAGCAGGCGCTGGCCCGGCTGCTGCGCGGACGCACCACGTTCGTCGTGGCCCACCGGCTGTCCACCGTGCGGGGCGCGGACCGGATCGTGGTGATGGGTGACGGCCGTATCCAGGAGACCGGCAGCCACGAGGAACTCCTGGGCCGGGGTGGGGCGTACACGGCACTGCACAGCGGCCAGGTCGCCTGAGCGCGGTTGCCTACCGGTCCAGTCCCTGGGCCACCGATTGCGCGCCCACCCGGCCCGGTCGCCGATTCGCGATGACGGTCGGACAGGAAGCGACGGAATCTGGTCAATTGCGAGCAGGGGCGCGCACGGTGTGAATGTTTCGGCCGGGCTCGGGCATACGCAGCGAAACTCGAGAGAGGGGCGCTTCGTGCTCGAACCGGACCCGAGGGTCGTCAGGGAGTTGCTGACGCGGTACGCGTCACTGCGTATCGCTCAGGCGGAGAGGGAGAGGCCGGCGACGGCGCGCGAGCTGACGGACGTCAGCTACACGCTGTGCGTGATGATGGCGACGACCAGCATCCACGAGGCGGTGGCCAAGGCGGACGCGTTGCTGCTCGCCAAGGGACGGACGCCGGATGCCGCTCGCGCGGCGGACCCGGGCGGGGAGAGCGGCCTGTCGCTGGCCGTGTGACACCACCGCACCCGGGGCCCGCCTCGGTTCCGGCCGGTGAGGCCGGTCGGACCAAAGGCGCCGGCCCGGCCCGAGGCGGGCCCTACGCGCGTCCCGCCGGTTCGGACGGTTTACCGTGGAACGCCGCGCGATAGGCGTACGGCGTGGTGCCGACCACCCGGCGGAACCGCTCCCGGAAGGCGGTGGGGGAGCCGAACCCCGACTGCCGCGCGATCCGTTCGATCGAGTGGTCGCCGTTCTCCAGCAGGTACTGGGCACGCCGCACCCGCGCCCGCAGCAGCCACTGCAGCGGCGTGGTGCCCGTCTGCTCGCGGAACCGGCGGCTGAAGGTGCGCTCGCTCATGCCCGAGCGCGCCGCCATCGCCCCGAGGGTGACCTCCTCGGCGAGATTGTCCTCGATCCACTCCAGCAGTGGCTCCAGGTCCGATCCCCGTGGCACGGGCGGACGCTCGTGCACGATGAACTGAGCCTGACCGCCCTCCCGTTCCAGCGGTACGACGCACATCCGGGCGGCGTGCGCGGCGACGGCCGAGCCCAGGTCCCGGCGGATCATGTGCAGGCACATGTCCAGACCGGCGGCGGCGCCCGCCGAGGTGAGGATCTGCCCGTTGTCGACGTAGAGCACGTCCGGGCGCACGTCCACGAGTGGATGGCGCCGGGCCAGCTCCGCCGCCGCGATCCAGTGGGTGGTGGCCCGCAGCCCGTCCAGCAGCCCGGCCTCCGCGAGGACGAAGGCGCCCACGCACACCGACGCGATCCGCGTACCGGCACCGGCCGCCCGCCGCAGCGCCGCGAGGACGGGTTCCGAGGGCGGGCCGTCCTCCTCGGAGCGCCCCGGCACGATGATCGTGTCGGCGGACTCCAGCGCCTCCAGACCCCGGTCGATCCGGAGCGCGAGTCCCTCCGTGTGCACGTCGGGCGACTCCGCGCACAGCCGGACCCGGTACGGGCTGCGCCCGTCGGGCAGCCGCGTCCAGTCGAACGCCTGCATGGGTGCCGCCATGTCGAACGGCACCACGCCGTCGAGGACCAGGATCACCACGGAGTGCATGGGCGCCACGATAGGCGGATTCCCGCCGGGCGCAGAACCCCGGGCACAGCCCTGGTCTCATCGTGTCTCGCCGGACAGGGGGCCGGACACCGCCTGGTGAGAGCGTTGGCGAGAATCCGTTGGAAGCTGTCGTTTCAGCCTCTGTGCGCTCTTCCTGCGGCTTTCTAACGTGGCTCCCACCGCATCGCCCGATCCTGCCTTCTGTCCCTCCACGTCCTGGCCGCCATCATCGCCGTGGGGCCCGTCACCGTCGCGGCCAGCATGTTCCCGCCGGCCGCCCGGCGGGTGGGGGCGGCGCTGCCCGAGGGGGCCGGAGGCGGGACCGGCGCCGGGGACGTGGGCACCGTCCGGCTGCTGCACCGCATCTGCCGGGTCTACGCCGGCCTCGGCATCGCGGTGCCGGTCCTCGGCTTCGCCACCGCGGCGGCGATGGGTGTCCTGGGGGACGCGTGGCTCATCACGTCCATAGCCCTGACCGCGGCCGCCGCCGGAATCCTGGTCGCCTTCGTCCTGCCCCGGCAGGAGGAACTCCTGGAGCGCCTGACCGGCAGGCAGCCCGTCGAGCACGCCCGTACCGCCCGGCTCGCCATGCTCACCGGCCTGTTCAACCTGCTGTGGGCCACCGTCACGGTCCTCATGATCGTCCGGCCCGGCTCCACGACGGGCGCGTGAGCTGCCGTCACCTCCTGGGCCGAATGCACACCACCGGGTGGACGGGCGCCTAGACTGCTCAGTCGCGCCTCCGTGCGGGGGCGGACGACACGAAAGGCACGTTGACGGGTGTTCCAGGATTCTCCCATCTACGACCGACTCGTCGCCGAACGCGGTGACGTCCCCGAGCAGGTGCGACGGGATGCCGAGCGCGTGAGCAGGGAGCTGGAGGTCGTCATGCGCCCACTGCGCTCGCCCGGCCATCTGCCCGGCGCCGAACGACAGCCGTCCCCGGGCGCCGGCTGGCAGCGCACCGCGGCCCTGCTGCCCGGCCCGCGCCCGCACTGAGGGGACGGCGGCCGGTCGCGGATCGCGGGCCTCATCCGGCGACTGTCGTACCCGGGCCGTCCACGCCCGCCGGGTCCTCGGCGCCGGGCCGGGCCAGCCACTCGGCGATGGTGCGGGCGATCGGCTGGCCCGTGTCCACCTCGACGAAGCCGAACTGCCCCGACTGGTTGCACTCCAGGAACCACCAGGTGCCGTCGCCGTCCTCGGCGAAGTCGAGCGCGCCGTAGGACAGGCCCGCGGCGCGAAGGTAGGCGCGGACGGCCTCGGCGACGCGCGGTGGCACCTCGGCGGGCCGCCAGGGCTCGGGGGACGCCGCGAAGCGGACGTCCACGTCGTCGGGGCCCAGGCTCGCGAGGGCCGTCTTCCGGGCGGCCAGCAACTCGTCGCCGACGGCGGTGAGCCGGATGTCGGCACGCTTGGCGACCCGGCGTTGCAGCAGCGTGGGGCCGTGGGCGACGGCGGAGAAGTCGGCCTCGGGCGGCACCCTGCTGGCCGGTACCGCCAGGGGAGGGTCCTGCGGATGCGCGCCGGACACGGGTTTGACCACGAGATCCGGGTAGCGCTCGGCGAACTCGCGCGCCGCCCGAGGGAACGTCGTGATCAGTGTGGCCGGGACGGGCAGCCCGCACCGCTGGGCGAGACGCAGCTGCCAGGGCTTGTACCGGGCCCGGTGCGCCGCGTCGGGCTGGTTCATCCAGCGCGCCCCGCAGTCGCGGAGCATGCCGTAGAGCGCCTGCCCGGACTCCTCGGTCAGCCACGCGGAGGGCTCGGCGGCCCGCGTGGCGGCACCGCCCGGCCTGCGCACCCAGACGGACCGCAGCCCGCCGATGCTCACCAGGCGGCCCCCCGAGGACAGATGGCCCCGGAAGGAGCCGTGCACGAACTCACCGGAGAGCGCGACGGAGTCGGTCAGGTCGGCCGGGTCCAGGCGGACCACCGGTACCCCCGACGCGTTCAGGTGCACGACCACCATGTCCGCGGTGACGTCCTCTTCACAGGTAAGGATCAACACGGTCATTGTCGACGGCCCGTGTTCAGTCGTCGAAGTGAGTCTTCGACCCCGCGGTGGAGGTCGTGGTCCCCAGTTCTCTCAGGAGCGCGTGGTCACCGGCGGCCACCCGCCCGTCCAGAAGCACGTTCAACTGCAGCCCGGAGTCGTAGACGTAGGGAGTAGTGGCCTCCAACTCCACTGCCGGTCGTGCGTAGTTGAGCGCGAACGGTTTCATCGTCTCTCCCTGGTCGGTGCTGCGCCGATCAGGCGAGGGCCCTTGCGCGCCGTCGCCCGGTCCGCCGACTTCCTTCGGCTTCCAGAGACTTATACGAATCGAACGGGTGAATGGTTTCCTCACGCAGCGTAGTCATGGGGCGGGCCGGTGTCCTTCCGCCCGTCCGCTGCGTCCCGCCGCCCGCCGAGAGAGCCCCGTGCGGAGCGCAGCGCGAGCAGCAGCACACCGATGTCGTCCAGGTAGACCGGATCGGGCACCAGGTCCGCCGGCAGCACCAGGTAGAGGACGGCGCCCCAGAAGACCCACCGCGGACCGGTGGGCAGCCCGGCCCGCCTGAGCTCCCGTCGGGTGCGGACCAGCCGCACCAGCACGCCGACCGCCGCCGCGAGGACGATCGCCGCGAGCGACGCCACCGTGACGATCACCACTGTGGCCGTATCCACCCCGCCCCTCCTTATGGCGCGCGGTACGCGCCTGTTCTCCCGGATTCCCGCTCGGCGCGGCGATAAGACCGTGCGGGCGGGTCCCTCATCCCTGTGGCGCACTCCGGTGGCACGGCGCGGCGGACGTGCCTAGTAATGGTCAGCACACAGCGCGAGTCGCATGTCGGGGACGCAGGGCGGCCGCACCCCCACCCACACGGAGAGATCATGACTACCGGCTCTTCATCACCCCGTTCGCCCGAGTACGCGATATCCGCCGTGGACCTGCCCACCGGGGAGACGACCATGGCGACCGGCACGCACCCGGTACGTCCGCCGGGCCCGCAGGCCGACGCGGAGGCGTCGATCGCCCATCCCTTCGCCGCGCGTTCGCCCGCCCGCCAAGAACCCGATCGTCAAGAACCCGAACGTCTGGAACCCGCCTTCCAGGAACCCGCGCCCCAGGAACCCGCGCCCGCGCCACAGGACCCCTTCATTCAGGACCCCTTCGTTCAGGAGCCCTTCGGCGTCCAGGGGCCCTTCGGCCAGGAACCGGCCGCCCCCGGCGGAGCCGCGCGGGAGTACGGCGATCCGGTCGGCGACCTGGTCCGTGCCGCCGTGGCGGACCGGCCGCTGGAGGAGGTCGTCGACCTGATCACGATGCTGGAGCGGTCCCCGCAGTACTCGCAGGCCACGATCGACGCGCTCCGCGCCGTCGGCGTGAACCGGTCCGTGGAGGACGTCACCCGGCTGGTCGGCCTGCTGACCCGGCCGCCGCGCCATTCCAACAGCGCGGACGAGGCGATCAGGGCCGCGGCGGAGTGCCGCTCGGTGGAGGACGTCACCCGGCTGATGGAACTGCTGCACCGCACACCTCTGGAACCGCACTGCGGACAGGAGGCCGTACGCGCCGCCGCCACCGGACGGCCCGTCGAGGAACTCGTCCAGTTGATCGGCCGGCTGGCCGAGGACGGACTGGCCCGCCCGGACAGTCCCGACGCCCGGCGCCTGCGAGCGGCCCTGGACGGGACCGGCGAGGACGACGCACCGGAACCCGCCGCCCGACCGGCGGGGCTGGCCGGCGCGTTCGCCGCGGCGGACCGCCGGGGACGCGAAGGTGACCGCCGCGGCCGCGAACGCCGCAGGACACCACGCCCGGCCCGCAGGACACCGCGCCGCGAACGCGACCGCGACGGGGGCCGTACGCCGCGTGACCGATCACCGCACGACCACGACCGTACGGCCCGCCGGTCGGCCCGGGGCGCGGCCTGGCCGGCCTGGCTCACCGTCGCCGTCCTGGCCGGCTGCGGCGTGGCCTACTTCCCGCTGCACCAGGACGACGCCTCCGTCCGCGCCTACGGCGCCGCCCTCGGCCTGTCGGCACTCTGCCTGGTGCTGGCGCTGCTGCTGACCGTGCGGCCCGCCGTACCGCTGCTCGCCGCGGCGGTCGTGGGTCCGGCGGCGCTGGCCTCGGCCAAGCTCTACGGCAGCGCGACACCGTCGGCGCGCGTCTCCGAGACCGTGGACCTCACGCTGGCGCCCACCTGGATCGCCGTCGCCGTCGCCGTACTGACGTCGCTGATCGCGCTCACGGCCCTGTGCGTACGGGTGGCCTCGCAGGCGCCCGCCGCGCGCCGGCCGGCCCGCCGCCCGGTGGCCGGGACGAGCGGCGCGACGGACTGACCGCCGGGTGTCCTTCGCACACCGCCCGGTCCGCGCCGGACATCCGGCGCGGACCGGGCGGTGCGCTCACGTCCCCAGCATGCCCGCGGGATGGCCGTGTTCGAGCAGACCGGTGAGCACCCGGTCCGGAGTGAGCGGGAGTTCCCGGAAGCGGATGCCGGTGGCGTGGTGGACGGCGTTGCCGACGGCCGCCGCCGAGCCGACGATACCGATCTCGCCGATCCCCTTGCTGCCCATGGGGTTGAGGTGGGCGTCCTCCTCGTCGAGCCAGTGCGCCTCGACGGCCGACACGTCGGCGTGCACGGGCACGTGGTACGAGGCCAGGTCGGACTCGGTGAAGTCGCCGAACGCCGGGTCCATGGTGCTGTCCTCGGTCAGCGCCATGCCCAGGCCCATCGTCATGCCCCCGATGAACTGCGAGCGCGCCGTACGGGCGTTGAGGATCCGCCCCGCCGCGAAGACGCCCAGCAGCCGCGCCACGCGTACCTCACCGGTGACCGTGTCCACGGTGACCTCGGCGAAGTGCGCCCCGAACGCGTGGCGTGCGTAGGCGCTCTCGGCGTCGGCGGTACCGGAGGTGTCGGCGTCGGCCGTGACGCCCTCGTCGGGCAGCGGCCCCGAGTGCTCGGCCAGCCGGCCGGTCAGCCGGACACACGCCTCGTGCACGGCCCAGCCCCAGGAGGCGGTGCCGGAGGAGCCGCCGGCCATGGGCGCGAAACCGATGTCACTGTCGGCGACCTCGATCCGGACCCGGTCCAGCGGGGCGCCGAGGGCGTCGGCCGCGATCTGGGCGCAGACCGTCCGGGCGCCGGTGCCGATGTCGGTGGCGTTGACGCGTACCAGGAACCCGCCGTCGGGCAGGGCCCGTGCCATGGCGGCGCACGGCGACACCAGGACCGGGTACGTGGCCGCGGCCACCCCGCTGCCGACCAGCAGGGGCCCGGCGGCGCGGGAGCGGGGGCGAGGATCGCGGTCCTCCCACCCGAAGCGGCGGGCGCCCTCGCGCAGGCACTCCACCAGATGCCTGCTGCTGAAGGGCTTGCCGCTGTCGGGCTCGGTCTGCGGCTCGTTGCGGATCCGCAGCTCCACCGGGTCGATGCCGGTCTCGGCGGCCAGTTCGTCCACCGCGGACTCGAGCGCGTACATACCGGGGCACTCGCCCGGGGCGCGCATCCAGGACGGCGTGGGCACGTCCAGCCGCGCGACGCGGTGGAGCGTGCGCAGGGCGGGGGCGGCGTACATGACGCGCGCGGGGACCGCGGCCTGCTCCACGAACTCCTTCACCCGGGAGGTGTGCGTCGTCACCTCGTGCACCAGGGAGGTGAGCCGGCCGCCCGCGTCGGCGCCCAGCCGCAGCCGGTGCAGGGTCGGTGCGCGGTGACCGACGACGGCGGGCAGATAGCGGCGCGGCAGTGCGACGGTGACCGGCCGGCCGGTCACCCGCGCCGCCATCGCGGCCAGCACCACGTCGGGGCGAGGTGTGCCCTTCGATCCGAAACCGCCGCCCACGTGCTCGGCGAGGACCGTGATCCGGTCCTCGGGCAGCTCGAACAGCCTGGCGAGTTCCGTGCGTACGGCGCTGGTGCCCTGGCTGGAGGAGTGCACCGTCAGCCGGTCGCCGTCCCATCCCGCCGTGCTGGTGTGCGGCTCCATCGGGTGGTTGTGCAGCGGCGGAATCCGGTACTCGACGTCGACCCTCGTCGCCGAGGAGGCGAAGGCACCGTCGGGGTCGCCGTGTCCGGTGACGGCCGGGAACCCCCCGTTGGCCGACTCGGGGACGTACGCCTCCGGATGCGAGGCGGTGAGCGTCACGTCGTGGCTCTCCGCCTCGTACGTGACACGGACGGCGGCGGCGCCGGCCCGCGCCGCCTCCAGCGTCTCGGCCACCACCAGACCCACGAACCAGCCCCGGTGCGGGACGTGCGGGCTCTGCAGCAGCGCCAGGGTGGGGTCGTCCGGGTCCCCGAGCCGGGGCGCGTTCTCGTGCGTGAGTACCGCGAGTACGCCGGGCAGGGCGAGCGCGGGAGCGGGGTCGACGCCGGTCACCCGGCCCCGCGCGACCGCCGCCGGCACGGGCCAGGCCTGGGCGCGGCCCGGGCTGTCGTACTCGGCGGCGTACCGGGCGGTGCCGGTGACCTTCTCCCGCCCTTCCCGGCGCTCGGCTGGAGCGCCCAGGACGGTCTCGGTGCCGGTCATGGAGTCCTCCTCGTGTACGCCGGGTTCAGGTCGTGGCGGGCGGGGCGAGCCGGCCCAGTACGTCCAGGGCGAGCCGGCGGGCCAGCGGCACCTTGTAGGCGTTGTCCCGCAGCGGCTCGGCGGCGGCCAGCTCCAGATCGACGGCGTGCTCGAACGCCGCCGCCGTGGGCGCCGCGCCCACCAGCGCGTCCTCGGCCCGCCGGGCCCGCCAGGGCCGGTGCGCCAGCGCTCCGAAGGCGATCCCGGCGCGGTCCACCACCCCGTCCCGCACGTGCAGGACGGCGGCGACGGAGGCCAGGGCGAAGGCGTACGACGCCCGGTCGCGGGCCTTGCGGTACGCGGAGGGCAGTCCGGCCGTGGCGGACGGCAGGAGCACGCCGGTGATCAGCTCGCCGGGGTGGATCTCCGTGTCCCGCTCCGGGTGCTGCCCCGGCAGCCGGTGGAAGTCGGCGGCGGGCACGCTCCGGGTTCCCTCGGGGCCGTGCAGCTCGACGCGCGCGTCCAGGGCGGCGAGCGCCACCGCCATGTCCGAGGGGTGGGTGGCGACGCACTGCTCGGAGTGGCCGAGCACCGCGTGGTCGCGGTGCACGCCCTCCAGCGCGCCGCAGCCGGTGCCGGGCTCCCGCTTGTTGCAGGGCTTGGACAGGTCCTGGAAGTAGGGGCAGCGGGTGCGCTGGAGCAGGTTGCCGCCGGTGGTGGCGGCGTTGCGCAGCTGTCCCGACGCGCCCGCGAGCAGTGCCTGGGACAGTGCGGGGTAGCGGTCGCGGACGGCGAGGTGTGCCGCGAGGTCGCTGTTGCGGACCATCGCGCCGACGCGCAGCGACCCGTCGGGCGCTTCGTCCACCGCGTCCAGTGGGAGCCGGGTGACGTCGACGAGGGCGGCGGGCGTCTCCACACCGAGCTTCATCAGGTCGACGAGGTTGGTGCCGCCGCCGAGGTAGCGGGCGCCGGGGTGGGCGGCGAACGCGTCGGTGGCCTCCTCGACGCTGCCGGCCCGTACGTACGCGAAGGGCTTCACTCAGATCACGTCCTCGACCGCGTCGGCGATACGCGGATACGCACCGCACCGGCACAGGTTGCCGCTCAGCCGCTCCCGGATCTCCTCCCGGTCCAGCGCGACGGGTGCGCCGGAGGGCGTCCCCGGATCGGTGACGTGCGACGGGTGCCCGGCCGCGGCCTCGGCGAGCACGCCGACGGCGGAGCAGATCTGACCCGGGGTGCAGTATCCGCACTGGAAGGCGTCGCGCTCCAGGAACGCCCGCTGCATCGGATGCAGGTCCTCGCCGTCTCCCGCGAGGCCCTCCACGGTGGTGATCTCGCAGCCGTCCAGGGCGACGGCGAGCTGGAGGCAGCTGTTGACGCGGCGCCCGTCCACCAGGACCGTACAGGCGCCGCACTGACCGTGGTCGCATCCCTTCTTGGCGCCCGCGAGCCCGAGATCCTCTCTCAGGAGGTCCAGCAGGACCCGGCGGTGGTCGACGGTGAGGGTGTGCGGTTTGCCGTTGACGCGGAGCGTGGTCTGCGAGTGGGACGACTCCGGTGGTGAAGCGGGGGCGGCGCCCTCGTGCTGGCTGTCCATGGCGTCGGTGACCTTCCGGGACGGGCCGTGCGGCTGTGCCGTCCATGTATCCACGTCACGTCGGCTGACACGTGAGGGTGCCCTCAGTCGGCGGCGGCCCACCGTCGGGCCGGTCTCGCGACGAGCACGCCGGAGCGCCGGAGGACCGGCGTCCGGCGTCCGGCGTCCGATGGTCCGCCTGGCCGGTAGTTCGGCTGTCCCGTGGCTCGGCTGTCCGTTGGCCCGGTGTCAGTCGCCGGGCTCGGCCGGCGGCCGGGAGGTGTCCTGGCCGGGCGCGGGACGGGGCGTCCTGCCGGAGACCCTGAACCGTTCCAGCGTGCGGGTCAGCTGCCGCAGCGGCGATGCCGCGGGAGTCGCGGACGGCGGTGGTCCGGCCGGGGCGGGCCCGGCGGACTCCCGGTACGCGGCCAGGGCCTCGGCCGCGCTCTCCGCCGCCTCCCGGTACAGGTCCCGGGACTGTGTCATGGCCTCCAGCGCCTCGGCGTACATGGCCACCAGCTTGCGCTCGCGCTCCAGTTCCTCCGCCACGGTCAGCAGCCGCCAGTCCTCGCGCAGCGCGGTGAGGGCGTCCTGCGCGCCGGCCGGCAGCGGCCGGCTCAGCGCGTCGAAGGACGTCACCGCCGCGATCAGGCCGGCGGGCTCGGAGCCGTCCAGGAAGACGGTACGGACGGAGAAGTCCTGGGCGTCGTAGCCGGACGGGGCGGGAGTGCCGGGCAGCACCACGGCGCCGCCGCGCGGCACCTGGACCCCGAAGTCCTCCAGGGCCCAGTTCACCACCCGCAGCTGCTGCGGTGCGGCGCGGTGCTCGACCACGCGGTGCCGCAGGCCGGGCGGCAGCCGCTGTGCCAGCGGCACCCGGCCGCGGTGGTCGGGGGTCATCGCCTCGTGCACGACGACGTGGACGTTCCACGGGCTGCGCCCGGCCGCCTTGAGCAGCCGGCGTACGGCCTTGTCGTCGTTTGGCAGTGTGTTGAGGCCCCGCAGCCGCAGCCCCGTGGCGGCGTCGCGGTCCCAGGTGACGTCCGGGTCGTCGGGCCAGAACATCGTGGCGGGGGAGGGCCAGGCGGGATCCCAGGCCTCCTCGGCCTCCGCGAGGATGGTCCACTCCTGCCCGCCCGCCGAGCCCGGCTCCAGGATCAGCCTGGCCCGCACGGTGACGGCCCCCGGGGCCTTCCAGCGCGCCTCGAAGATCCGGACACCGGCGGCGGCGTCGTCCGGCCGCTCGTCGGGCAGCTCCAGGAAGTCGTCGATGACGTGGCTGTCCTTGAGTCGCTGCAGGGTGTGCCGGACGGTGTCCTCCGCCGCGGAACCGACGTGACGGCCGCGAGCGGGCCACACCGTGGGCGGAGTCGTGGGGCGGGCGGTGGAAGAGGTCGGCATGAGTCCTCGGGAATCAGGGGCACGGACACAGGCAAGTATCGTCGCCGCAGGTCAGCGGAGAGCACCCGGGGTCCGCGACCGGGCGGGTCGTGGCACGGCGAACGGTGCGGTCGGCGGGGACCCGGGCGCGCCATGGGCGAGGGTGGGCAGAACCACGACGAACCGACCGTACGGCACGACGAGAAGCGATCCGGGCTCCTCGCGGAGCATGGGAGCGGCGGTCGCCGCCGCGTGGGCGTCAACGGTCGCGGCGTCGTCCGCCCGGAGGAGAGCGTCGGGAGACCCGCGGGCCGAGGCACCGTACGGCGTGTCCGTGCCGGCCGCGCCCGGCCTCGGGACCCGATGAGGGCGCCGACGCGGCCCTCCGGACGCTCCCCGACGTCGGGATTCTCGTGAACGGCCTCGGCGTCTTCGGCACGGCGCCCGCGCTGGAGACCGGCGACGACGAGTGGCGCCGGTACTTCGAGATCAACGTCCTCGCGGGCGTCAGGCCGGCGTGCGCCCGTCTCCCCCGGACGAGGGAACGGGGCTGGGGCGGGTGCTGTACATCGCGAGTGACTCGGCCGTCACCGTGCCGGCCGGGCCCACCCGCACGGAGGGCGGCCGACTCGAACCTCGGCGGTCACTCTCCCGGTGCCGCGCGCCGTCGGTCCGTCTCGTCCCACGTCCGGGTGTCGCGCGGCTCCACGTACGGCTCGTCGTCGGGCGGATGGCCGCCGTCGATCACCCGCTGCCGGGCCAGCTCGGCGTCGAACTCCAGGCCGAGCAGAATGGCCAGGTTCGTCACCCACAGCCACACCAGGAAGATGATGACACCGGCCAGGGTGCCGTACGTCTTGTTGTACGAGCCGAAGTTGGCCACGTAGAAGGCGAACCCGGCCGAGGCGACCAGCCAGATCAGCAGGGCGATGAAGCTGCCCGGCGAGACCCACTTGAAGCCCTTGACCCGGGCGTTCGGGGTGGCCCAGTAGAGGATCGCGATCATGGACGTCACGAGCAGCACCAGCACCGGCCACTTGGCGATCGACCACACCGTCATCGCGGTGTCGCCGACGCCGAGCGCGGTGCCCACCTGCTGGGCCAGGCTGCCGGTGAACACGACGATGAGCGCGCTGACCACGGCGAGCACGAGCAGCACCACGGTCAGGGCCACCCGCAGCGGCAGCACCTTCCACACCGGACGCCCCTCGGGCATGTCGTAGACCGCGTTCGCCGAGCGGATGAACGCGGCGACGTAGCCGGACGCCGACCAGATGGCGCCGACCAGGCCGACCACCGCCAGTACGGAGCCCAGTCCGGCCTTGGCCTGCAACTGTTCCACCGCGTCGGAGATGATGTCCCGCGCGGATCCGGGCGCGAGCTTCTGGATGTTGTCCAGGACCTCCTGGGTGGCGGACTGCCCGGCGATCCCGAGCAGCGAGACCAGTACCAGCAGGGCCGGGAACAGCGACAGGATCCCGTAGTAGGTCAGGGCGGCGGCGCGGTCGGTCAGCTCGTCGTCCTTGAACTCGGCGATCACGCGCCGCAGCAGCGCGGACCACGAGCGCTTCGGCAGCTCGGTCGGGGAGTCGGGGGCGGCGCGCTCGGTGGAGGAGCCCGGACCGTAGTCCTCGGGCGTCGTCCTGTCCGGCGCCGTCCCGTTCGCCGGGTCGTCCTTCGTGTGCTTCCCGCGATGGGGGAGATGCAGTCGGGCCATGGCCCCCGGGTTGCCCGTCTCGGCGTGCCCACGCACCCGTGCGCGGGACGAGCGCGGGGCGCGCGACGGCCGCCCGCGCCGGGGTGGTCCTGCCCGCGCCGTGACTCGCCCGCGGGATCCCCGGGGCCCCTCGTACGGCCGAAACAACGCAGTATGCCGGAGCGCGCGCACGTTCCTCTGGAAAATGCCAAAGCGCTCACCGGGTGGGTGCACTTTCCGTAGTCTCGGCGTCACGTTCGCGGTACACAGCCGTGCAGGAGAGGGGATCCGGCGTGCCCGGGATCGACGAGAGTCTGCTCGAAGCCATGCGCCTGCCCGGCGCTCGGGGCGCGTCGTTGGTCGACTGGATCAGCGGTCTCGCCCTGGGCGCCGTCGGCGACGCGCCGGGCGGCGACTGGGAGGCGACGGCGGCGGAGACCGCCGAACTGGCCCGGCATGTCGCGGAGAGCGGCTCCCTGGCGGCGGCCGGCGCCCCCCAAGCCGGCAAAGCCACCAAGGCCGGCGAAGCCGACCAAGCCACCGGAGCCGACGGAGCGACCGGTCCCGCCGTCGGGCCGGAGAAGGAGCCGCCGGTCGAGGACCTGATCGCCACCACCGCCGGCGCCTACCACCTGCTCAGGTTCGTCAGCACCCCGTTCGACAGCACCGTCTTCCTGCACCTGTGGCTGGACCGCGCCGAGGGAAACCTCGCCCTGGCCCGTATCCGGCTCGCCGAGATGGCCGATCGTCTGGTGCTCGGATGACCGGAGTGACGACCGCCTGGACCACGCGCGAAACGACGTCGGCGGCCCTCGGCACACTCGCGGCCGAAGGGGCGACCGGCGCCCTGTCGGGCGAGCGCGGCATCGTCTACCTGTCGGCGGGCCGTGTCGTACACGTGGAGTCCGCCTTCACCCCGGACCTCCACGCACTGCTCACCCGCAGCGGTGCCGTGGCGCCGGACGGTTGGTGGGACGCGGTCGACCGCGGCGGAACGCAGGCCCGGGTCGGACGCCGGCTCGTGGACAGCGGCCGGCTCGCCGCGGGGGCGTTGGAGGTCTGCCACCTGGGCGCGCTGTTCGACGCCGCGTACTTCCTCCTCGCCCACGACACGCGCGCGCACCGCTTCCGGCCCGGTGCGGTGCACTGGCTCGGCGCGGTGCGTTCGGTACCGGTGGACGTCGTCCTCCGCGAGTCCGACCGCCGGCGGGCCCTGCTGGACCGCATCTGGCCGAGCCCCGACATCGACACCGTCCCCCTCACCCGGGCGCCCGACGCCGGCGCCGCCGACCTGCCGGTACGGCGCGGCCGGATCCTGACGCAGGTCGACGGCGTGCGCACCGCCGCTCAGATCGCCTCGGCGCTCGCCTGCCGCACGTACCACACCCTCGTCGAACTGCGCCGCCTGGCCGCCGACGGCCTCGTCACCGCCGCGCCGCCCGCCTCCACGCCCCCCACACCCGCCCCTCAGCCGCCCGGCGTCGTGTGGGACGACCCGGACACGGCCCTGCTGCGACGGCTTCGACACGCCCTGGAGGCCCTGTGATCCGCGCGCGTCGCCAGCGTGCCGAAAGGAGACTGCTCATGGCCGTCGAGAGCGACGTCCTGGACGAACTGCACCGCCTGCGCAACCGCGTACCCCAGCTCACCGGATCACTCGCGGCCACCGTCGACGGGCTCGTACTGGCCCACGACGCGCCGGGCACCGAACCCGAGGGCCTCGCCGCGCTCACCGCCGCCGCCCTCGGCGTCGCGCACCGCATGGCCGACGCCACCGCGCGCGGCGGGTTCCGCGAGCTGCTGCTGCGCGGGGCCGACGGCTACGTCGCCACCTACGCCGCCGGCCCGGCCGCCGTGCTCACCCTGCTCGCCGACGGCCGGGTCAACGTGGGCCGGCTGCACCTGGAGGGCCGGCGCAGCGGCGCCCGGATCGGGGAGCTGGTCGTCGCCCGGATCGGCCAGGAACGCGCTCGTACCCCGGCCGAACACGTCACGACGCTCCCGGCGGACCCCGCCCGCCCCATCGGCACGCTGCCGGTGCGCACCCCGCAGCGGCCCACCCACCAACCGAGCCCCCAGACCGGCGGCCACCGCCGGCCGACCTGATCAACCGATCGCGTACCGATCACGTCCGGAAAGGAACCCACGCATGGCCAACCTGGAGACCTCGCTCAAGGAATGCCTCAGCTCCATCGACGGAGCCACCGCCGCCGCGCTGGTCGACTACACCAGTGGGATGGCCCTCGGCACGCTGGGCGGTGGCAAGGACTTCAACCTGGAGGTCGCCGCCGCCGGCAACACCGATGTCGTGCGGTCCAAGCTGCGCACGATGGAACACCTCGGTCTGAAGGAGGAGATCGAGGACATCCTGATCACCCTGAACACCCAGTACCACATGATCCGCCTGCTCAAGGGCCGTGGCGGCAACGGGCTGTTCCTGTACCTGGTGCTCGACGCGAGCCGCGCCAACCTGGCGATGGCACGCCACCAGCTGCGCCGGATCGAGAACGAACTGGAGGTCTGAGCCCCGGCGGACCGCGGAACGGGCGCGGGCCCGGCGGGGGGACCTCCCCGCCGGGCCCGCGCCCGGTCACCGCGGCACGGTTCAGGCGCCGCTCTCCCGCAGCATGTCCTCACGCTCGACGAGCTTCACGCGCTCGCGCCCCTGCGGCTCGCCCAGCGCCTTCTCCGCGGCGTCGAGCCTGTACCAGCCGTCCCAGGTGGTGAAGCGGACGTTCCGCTCGGCGAGGAAGGCGTCCACGGCCTCCGGAGCGGGCGAGGCGGGCGTGAGCAGCCTGCCGTTCGCGTAGTCGTCCAGCAGGTTCGACACCGTCTCGTTGGCGTCACCCTTGGTGTGGCCGATCAGGCCGACCGGGCCGCGCCGGATCCAGCCGGTGACGTACGTGGACGGCAGGTGCTCGCCGGACTCCTGGACGACCCGGCCGCCCTCGTCCGGGACCGTGCCCGAGTCGATGTCCCAGGGCAGCTTGGGCAGCTGGTCGGACAGGTAGCCGACGGCCCGGTAGACCGACTGGACGTCCCAGTCCTTGAACTCGCCGGTGCCCTTGACGTTGCCGGTGCCGTCCAGCTCGGTGCGCTCGGTGCGCAGGCCGACGACCTTGCCGTCCTCGCCGAGGATCTCGGAGGGCGACTCGAAGAAGTGCAGGAACAGCTTGTGCGGCCGCTCGCCGACGTCGCGGATCGCCCAGTTCTCCAGGGTCTTGGCGACCATGTCGGCCTGCTTGTTGCCGCGCCGGGTCGCGATCGAACCGTCGTCGTAGTCGATGTCCTCGGGGTCGACGATCACCTCGATGTTGGGGGAGTGGTCCAGCTCCCGCAGCTCCATCGGGCTGAACTTCGCCTGCGCCGGGCCACGGCGGCCGAAGACGTGGACCTCCAGCGCCTTGTTGGCCTTGAGACCCTCGTGGACGTTGGGCGGGATCTCGGTGGGCAGCAGTTCGTCCGCGGTCTTGGCCAGGATCCGGGCCACGTCGAGGGCGACGTTGCCGACGCCGAGGACGGCGACCTTCTCCGCCTCCAGCGGCCAGGTGCGCGGCACGTCCGGGTGGCCGTCGTACCAGGACACGAAGTCGGCCGCGCCGTACGAGCCGTCGAGCTCGATGCCGGGGACGGACAGGGCACGGTCCGCCGTGGCGCCCGTGGCGAAGATCACACCGTCGTAGAAGGCGCGCAGATCGTCCAGGCCGAGGTCGGTTCCGTAGTCCACGTTGCCGAAGAGGCGGATCTGCGGCTTGTCGAGCACCTGGTGCAGGGCCGTGATGATGCCCTTGATCCGCGGGTGGTCGGGAGCGACGCCGTAACGGATCAGTCCGAACGGGGCGGGCATGCGCTCGAAGATGTCTATGGACACACCGGGGTCGGCGGCCACTTCGGACTTGAGCAGGGCGTCGGCGGCGTAGATGCCGGCCGGGCCCGATCCGACGATGGCTACCCGCAGAGGGCGGGGCATGTTCAGGTTCCCTTCGAGCGGTGATAGATCGACTCGTGGGGAAGCCTAAGCTAAGGCAAGCCTAAGTCGGTACGCGGGTCCGGTCTATGAGGGCATAAGGGCGGCTTATGGGTTCTCATGGTTCGGCTTTGCGGTCCGCGGTGGCCGGCCGGACGGCCCGGGTTTGAACCCCCCGGTCCGGGGTGACGCAGGCGTGGGGCGCGACGACCGCGCCCCACGTCCACCTCACGAGGGGAGTCCGCGTGCACCGTCCGGACGACCACCCGGACCCCAACCGGTGGCGGGCCCTGTGGGTGACCCTGGTCGCCGGCTTCATGACCCTGCTGGACGTGACGATCGTCGCCGTCGCCCTGCCCTCCATGCAGCGGGGGCTGCACGCCTCGGCGGCGTCCGTGCAGTGGGTCGTGTCCGGCTACGCCCTCGCGTTCGCCCTGACCCTGGTGACGGCCGGCCGGATCGGCGACATGTTCGGCAGGCGCCGCGTCTTCCTCGTCGCGCTGACCGCCTTCGTGGTCTTCAGCGCGGCGGCGGGGGCCGCGCCGGGCATCGAGCTGCTGGTGGTCGCCCGGCTCGCCCAGGGAGTCGCCGCGGGCAGCATCGCGCCGCAGAACTCGGCACTGATCCAGCAGATGTTCCGGGGCGCGGAACGCGGGCGCGCGTTCGGGCTGTTCGGGGCCACCGTGGGTGTCTCCAGCGCCGTGGGCCCGGTCGTCGGCGGTCTGATCCTGGCGCTGGCCGGTCCCGAGGGCTGGCGGTGGATCTTCTACGTCAACGTCCCGATCGGCGCTCTCGCCCTGCTGCTCGGCTTCCGCCTGCTGCCCCGGGTCGCCCCCGGCGGCCGGGGACCGCTGGACCCGGTCGGGGTGGTGCTCCTCGGTGCCGGAATCCTGGCGCTGATGCTGCCCCTCGTCCTGGCCGAGGGCGGCGGAGTGGGCAGGGTGTGGTGGCTGTTCCCGGCGGCACCGCTCGTCCTGTTCGCCTTCGTACGGTGGGAGCGCCGGGTCGCCCGCCGCGACGGACAGCCGCTGCTCGACCCCGGACTGCTCACCGAGACCCGCGGTTACGCCACCGGCGCCGGCCTCGCCGCCCTGTACTTCGTCGGGTTCAGCGGCGTCTGGCTGGTGTTCGCGCTCTTCTTCCAGAACGGGCTGGGCTTCTCACCACTGCTGTCCGGACTGGCGGTGACCCCGTTCGCCGTGGGCTCCGCCACCGCCGCGGCCGTGGCGGGCCGGCTGGTCGACCGGCTGGAACGGGCGCTGACCGTCTGGGGACTCGTCGCCGTCATGCTGGGGCTCGGCACGACCGCGCTGGTGCTCTGGCTCGCGCCCCCGGACCGGGCCGCCTGGCTCGCGGCCCCGGCGCTGCTGGTCGGCGGTCTCGGCAGCGGCTGTGTGATCTCCCCGAACATCACGATGACGCTGCGGGACGTCCCGGTACGGATGGCGGGCGCCGCCGGGGGTGCTCTGCAGACGGGACAGCGCCTCGGCGGCGCCGTGGGCACCGCCGCGCTGCCGGGGCTCTTCTACCTGACGCTGAACGCCACCCACGGCGACTACCACGAGGCCGTGGCCCTGTCGGTCGGCTCCGGGGTCGCCGCCATGCTCTGCGCGCTGACCGTCGCGGTCCTCGACTGGCGCCGGGACCGCTCCGACCGCGCCCGGCGCTGCCCGCCGGAGACGTCCCACAGCCACACCCACGCGGGTCAGGGCTGAGAGGGTCCTCCGGCGAGGCGTGCCCCGCCCCGCGTGCTCAGCGGCGCTTGCCGAACTTCCGCAGCATCTCCTGGGCCTGCGCGCGGCGACGGGGGTCCGATGCGGCCCGGCGCACCTGCTCCGTCGCCCGGCGGCCCTGCGGGCTGCGGGCGAACCGCTTGATCCGGTCCAGTACTCCGGCCATGACGTTCCTCCGAGTCGACGACGGATCTGCCTTGACCGACCACCTACCCCGCTGCCGCCCGCTCACCCCGGCCCTCGTCCAGGGGTTTGACCCCGCCGCGCCGGGCGACCCGCAGAGGCAGTACACCGAAGCCAACGCCGAGAGGTGAGCCACTGTGGCCGGCAACCAGAAGTCCAAGGCCAAGATGGAACAGGCCAAGGGGAAGGCCAAGGAAGCGGCCGGCCGGGCCGTCGGCAACGAGAGGATGACCGCCGAGGGCCGCGCCGAGCAGTCCAAGGGCGACGCCCGGCAGGCCAAGGAGAAGGGCAAGGACACGTTCCGGCACTGACACCGGAACCCCACGCGGCGGCACACGGGCCGCGGAACCCGGCGTACGGCCGGTTCCGCGGCCCGCTCCTGTGCCGGTGGAGCCGCTGCCGGGCGTGGGGCCCGATGCCGGTGGGGCCGCTCCCGGGACGTGGGGGCCGAGGTGACGCCCGGGCCGGTCAGGGCACCGGCTGCTCCGCCCAGATGACCTTGCCGGCCGGCGTGTAGCGGGTGCCCCAGCGCTCGGCGAGCTGCGCGACGAGGAACAGTCCGCGTCCGCCCTCGTCCGTCATGGCCGCGTAGCGCAGGTGGGGCGAGGTGCTGCTGCTGTCGAAGACCTCGCAGATCAGGCTGCGGTCGCACAGCACCCGGACATGGACGGTCTCGCCGCCGTACCGGATCGCGTTGGTGACCAGCTCGCTGAGGATCAGTTCCGTCGTGAACGCCAGCTCGTCCAGCCCCCACTCGGTCAGCCGCCGGGTGACCTGGGAGCGCACCTCGCCGACCGCCGCCGGGTCGTTCGGCACCTGCCACTCGGCGACCCGGTCGGGACCGAGCGCGCGGGTGCGGGCGACGAGCAGCGCGATGTCGTCGCCCGGCCGGTCCGGGAGCCGGGCGTCCAGCACGGCCCGGCAGGTCTCCTCGGGCGACTCGCCGGCCGTCTCCAGCGCCCGGCGCAGGAGTTCCAGCCCGACGTCGATGTCGTGCTCCCGGTCCTCGACGAGCCCGTCGGTGTACAGCACCAGCCGGCTGCCCTCCGCCAGGCGCAGTTCGGTCGTCTCGAAGGGGAGGCCGCCCAGGCCCAGCGGTGGACCGGCGGGCACCTCGGGGAACTCCACGACGCCGTCGGGCCGGATCAGCGCCGGCGGCGGATGCCCCGCCCGGGCGACCACGCAGGTGCGGGAGACCGGGTCGTAGATCGCGTAGAGGCAGGTCGCGCCGGTGACCGGTGCGCTGCCGTCGTCCGCCGCCTCGTCCTGGTCGATGCGGCCGACCAGCTCGTCCAGCAGGCCGAGCAGCTCGTCGGGCGGCAGGTCGAGGGAGGTGAAGTTGTGCACCGCCGTCCGCAGCCGTCCCATGGTGGCGGCGGCGTACAGCCCGTGGCCGACGACGTCGCCGACCACGAGCGCCACCCGGGCCCCCGACAGCGGCAGTACGTCGAACCAGTCGCCGCCCACTCCCGCCTGCGCGGGCAGGTACCGGTAGGCGACGTCCAGGGCGTTCTGCTCGGGCATCCTGCGGGGCAGCAGACTCCGCTGGAGGGTCACCGCCATGCTGTGTTCGCGCGTGTAGCGGCGCGCGTTGTCGATGGAGACCGCGGCGCGCGCGACGAGTTCCTCGGCGAGGGCGAGTTCGTCCTCGTCGAACGGCCCGGGCTTGTCGGAACGCCAGAAGCTCACCACGCCGAGCACCAGGGTGCCCGCCCGCAGCGGCGCGGTGATCAGTGAGTGGACGCCGTACTCCACCACCTGCGTGGAGCGTTCGGGGTCCTGAGCCTGCCAGCCGTGGGCCTCGCCGAGGTGGGGTTCCAGGACGGGCCGGCCGGTGTTCAGGGACCGGCCCTGCGGGGAGGAGTCGACGAAGCGGATCTGCCGGCCCACCGGGTAGAGCGGGACCTCCTCGCGGATGCCGCTGAGCGCGGCGCGGCGCAGCGGGGTCACGCCTCCCGGCTGGCCGCCGGCCAGCACGGTGTCGAACAGGTCCACGCTGACGTAGTCCGCGAACCGGGGCACGGCCAGCTCCGCCAGTTCCTCGGCGGTACGGGCGACGTCCAGGCTGGTGCCGATGCCCACGCCGGCGGCGTACAGGATGTCCAGGCGTTCCCGGGCGGTCTCGGCCCGCCCGGACAGGGCCCGCAGCTCCGTGGAGTCACGGAGTGTGGCGACACTGCCGGCCGGGCCGCCGCGCACGTCGGTCGGCCGCTGGTTGACCGCCAGCAGGCGGTCCTTGACCAGGTGCACCTCGTCCGTGGCCACCTCTTGGGAGGCCAGCAGCTCCGCCGTGTCGGCCGGGAGCCCGAGGTCGGTGACGTGCCGCCCCTCGGCGTCGGCGGGCAGGGCGAGCAGGCGCTGCGCCTCGTCGTTGGCGAGCAGCAGCGTGCCCTGGCCGCCGACGATCAGCACGCCCTCCCGGACGCTGTGCAGGACCGCGTCGTGGTGTTCGTACATCCGGGTCATCTCGCGCGGTCCCAGACCGTGTGTCTGCCGCATCAGCCGCCGGCTGACGAGCGCCGTACCCGCCGTCGCCAGGACCAGCCCGACACCCGCCACGATCAGTACCAGCGGCAGCTGCCGTTCGGCGGCGCCGCCCACGTTCTCCGTCGTGATCCCGGCCGAGACCAGCCCCACGACCCTGCCGTCGGGCGCCTCGACGGGCACGACGGCCTGGACCAGCGGGCCGATGGTCCCCTCGACCTCCTCGGTCACCGTCTCCCCGGCCAGCGCGGGGGCGATGGTCCCCACGAACTCCTTGCCGATGCGGTCGGGCTTGGGGTGGGTGTAGCGGACGCCGTCGGTGTTCATGACGACGACGAAGTCCACGCCGGTCGCCCGGCGCACCGCCGCGGCCCGGGGCTGGAGCACCGCCGTGGGGTCGGGGGCGCGCAGCGCCTCGCGGATGCCGGGGGAGT
Organism: Streptomyces sp. NPDC017225; assembly: GCF_044331465.1. Lineage (NCBI taxonomy): Bacteria > Bacillati > Actinomycetota > Actinomycetes > Kitasatosporales > Streptomycetaceae > Streptomyces > Streptomyces sp. NPDC017225. The sequence continues at coordinate 480,913 of NZ_JBIRNE010000001.1, forward strand.
TGGCGAACGTCGCGGCCACGGAGACGGACCGGTTGCGGGCCTCGACCGTGCTGTCGCGCCGTACCTGGAGCACCAGCGCGACCGCCGCGGCCACCACGAGCAGCAGCACGATGACCACGTTCATGGCGAAGACCTGGCCGGCGACACTGCGCCCGGACAGGGCGGAGCGCAGCACCGCGGCGCGCCGCCGCCCTCCCGCGTCCGTCCCCCGCCGTGGCCGGTCCGCTTCTCGCAGGTGCCGGGCGAGCGGGCCGCTGGGACGACGGGGTGACCGCTCTCCCGATCGACCCATCAGTCGGACCATGTGCCCATGTCTACACTGCCGGGCCCCAGGAGGCGAGGGGCACCCCCGGTGCCGGAGGGGCCCGCCGGACCGGCACGCGGCCGTCCTCAGGGACCGCGGGGCGGTGATCCCGTCGTCGATGCCGGTGCCGGGCCGGGCAGTACGGGTTCCTCGGTGCGTCCGTCCGGGTGGCCCGGGAGCGGCGGCAGGCGCCCGGGCGCGGGCCGCACGGCGAGTGTGACCGGCCCCGGTTGGAACGGCTCCCCGGCCGCCGGGGCGTCGACCGGCTTCGGGTTCACCGTGACGAGGAACGGCAGCGGCACCGCCCCCGCCGTCGGAGGCTGCACCGCCTCCTGATGCGTCCCGCGCACCGGCCGCCCCGGGCCCCACGCACGTCCGGGGCGGCCCGGCGCGCCTCGTCGCGAGCCCCGGCCGTGCCCGTCACCGACCGGGACGGTGCCGTTTCCGGCGCACTCGGCCCGCGCCTGTCCGAAAAACGGCGCGTCCGGCGGAAGTTGGGGCAAAGAGATCGTGAAAGCCGCCGTGATGCGTATCGTGAAGGACCGGGGGCCGGCGCTTCCCCCCACTCGGCTACTCGGCCCCGGACCGGACGGTGAGGCTCTGTATGACTCCGGCGCACAGACCCGATGCCGCGGACGCCTCGGTCGTGTCCACGGTGGTGGAGTTCAGGGGCGGATCGGCGATGATCCCGGCCTCCCGGGACGTCGTGCACGGCTTCGTCGCGCGACTCGGCGAGCGGGGCGTGGACCTGGCCGACAGCTTCCTGGACGCCGCTCGCCTGGTCGCCAGCGAGCTGGTGACGAACGCGCTCCGCCACGCGCCCGGCCCCTGCCGCCTGGAGCTGACCCTGCTGGACGACGGCGTCGAGATCGCGGTGTCGGACACGGGCGACGGCTTCCCCACCTTCCTGCCCCGCGACCCGCTGCGGGTCGGCCGGCACGGTCTGGAGATCGTGACACGGCTGTGCGACGAGGTCATCACCAAGCCCCGGGCGACGGGAAAGACGGTGTACGCGCGCCTCCCGCTGCGCTGACCCTCCTCAGCCGGTCAGGGCCTGCTCGACGGTCGGATAGCAGGCGATGAGGGCGTCCACACCCACGAGTTGCAGCACGCGTTCGACGGCGTGCTGCGGCGCGGCGAGCCGGAGCCAGACGCCGCGGGACTCGGCTGCCCGGTGGGCGGAGATCAGCACGTTTATGCCGCTGGAGTCCAGGAAGGCCACCTCGCCGAAGTCGACCACCGTGCCCGGTGCCGTCTGCACGCAGGACAGCAGGACGTCGTGGAGCTGACTGGTGCCGTCGAGATCGACTTCCCCCGCGAGAATGACGATGCCGACGCCGTCGCCCGTGGTGGTACGGGTGATCAGCAGCCGCTCCGGTACCGCCGCTCCCTCGATGTCCGCCACGCTCGCCTCGCTTCTCGCATATGCCCGGCCGTCACTGGTGGCTTGATGCTAAGGCTCCGCGGGGTCCGTGTGGGCCACTTGTGCGGACCGGGCCCGCCCGGACCGGCCGAGCGGGGCTCGACGCGCGCGACGGCGCTCCTCTGACTACGGTCGAGATGTGGTGGCTCACACATTCGAAGAGCTCGTGCACAAGCGTCGCGCGGCGGACCTGGCACAGCACCGGGTCCAGCAGCTGCGGGACTCGTACGGGCCTCCCACGCAGCATCAGTGGACCCCGCGGCAGTCGCACACCTACGAGACCGCCGTACGGGCCTGGCGCGACCTGGACCGGGACGCGCAGACCGCGATGACGGAGTACGTCAAGGAGGGAGGTCAGTCCCGGCACAAGTTGGAGGCGAAGGTTCGCAAGGCCGTCCAGGACGGCGGGCAGGGCGCCTGACCTGTCCCCGGCGGGGCTGAAGAACCGGACCGGGCCGGCTGTCAGCTCCGCCGGGCCGCGGCCTCGCCGACGAGAGCGCGTACGGCCTCCAGCGCCGCCGCCCGGTCCTCGGGCACCAGTCCGACGCGGGTGCGGCGGTCCAGGAGGTCGGCCTCGTCGAGGGCGCCTTCGTGGCGCAGCGCCCAGAGCAGCTCGGCCCCGGTGACGGGGTGGTGCGGCAGGACGCGTTCGCCGAGCCGGGGATCCCGGTCGGCGAGGGCCTGGACGGCGGGCGCCTCGGTGCCGTGGCGCAGCACCAGGCGGCGCGGTGCCCGCAGCGTGGCCAGGGCGTGCGGTGCGGCGGCGCCGACCAGCGGCAGCGCGGCGGTGGGCGACGGTCCGGCGCCGAGGCGGCGGGCGGCGACGGCGGTGTCCACGGCGTCCTCGGCCATGCGCCGGTACGTGGTGAGCTTGCCGCCGACCACGGTGATCACGCCCTGGGACGAGGTCAGCACGGCGTGCCTGCGTGAGACGTCCGCCGTGCGGGACCCGCTGCCGGACCGGTCGGCGCGGGTGGTGTCCAGCAGAGGGCGCAGGCCCGCGAAGGTGCCCACCACATCCGTGCGGCGGACGGGGACGTCCAGCACGGAACCGAGCACGTCGAGCAGGAAGCCGACGTCGGTCTCGGGGGCCTCGGGCACGTCCGGGACGCCCCCGTCGACGGGCTCGTCGGTCAGGCCGACGTACACGCGGCCGTCGCCCTGGGGCAGGACGAGCACGAAGCGGTTGGTCTCGCCGGGGATCGGCACGTGCAGTCCCGCGGGCAGCGGGCCGAGCCGGTCGGAGCGCAGGACCAGATGGGTGCCGCGGGAGGGCCGTACCCGGATGCCGTCGACCAGGTCACCGGCCCACACACCGGAGGCGTTGATCACCGCGCGGGCACGGATCACGCCCTCCTCCCCGGTGAGCTCGTCGCGTATCCGGGCGCCGGACGAGGTCAGCTCCAGGGCCCTCACCCGCGTCAGGATCCGGGCGCCGCGCGCGGCGGCGGTCCGGGCCAGCGCGGTCACCAGCCGGGCGTCGTCGGTGAGCCGCCCGTCCCAGGACAGCAGCCCGCCGCGCAGCCGGTCGGAGCGCAGCGCCGGCGCGAGGTGGCGGGTCTCGACGGCGGACAGCCGGCGGGGCGCGGGCAGCGTGGCCCGGGCCGTGCGTGCCGCCAGCCGCAAGGTGTCGCCGGCCCGGAAACCGGCCCAGGCCAGCGCGGACTGGCCACGGGAGACCATGGGCGTCAGCGGCAGCACGAACGGCTGGGCGCGCACCAGGTGGGGCGCGGTGCGCTCCATCAGCACACCGCGCTCCACGGCGCTCTCGTGGGCGACGTCGAGCCGGCCGGAGGCGAGGTAGCGCAGGCCGCCGTGGATGAGCTTGGAGCTCCAGCGGGAGGTGCCGAAGGCCAGGTCGTGGGCGTCCACGGCGACGACGCTCAGACCGCGGGCCGCGGCGTCCAGGGCGGCGCCGGCGCCGGTCGCGCCGAGACCGACGACCAGGACGTCCACGACGGGACCGCCGACGGCGTCGGTCAGCTCGCGCGAGCGCCGCGCGGCGGACAGGGAGGCCCCGGCGGCGGGGGTACTGGTGGGGCTCATGGCGTGAGGGTCCTCTCCAGGATGGTGCGCAGCTCCGCGAGGAAGGCAGTGGAGGTCAGGTCGTCCTCGTCCTCGTCGGTCATGGTCCGCAGCGACAGGGCGAAGGACTGGACGATCAGCAGCACGGAGCGTGCCTGCCGCCCGGTGTGGGCCGCGCGCACCGACCCGTCGGCGTGGCCCTCGGCGAGGGCGTCGGCCAACAGCCCCAGCAGGGCCTCCTGGCTCGCCCCGCGCCGGTCGAGGACATAGGGCAGGAGCAGCTCGGGGTCGACGTCGACGATCTTGCGGAAGAGGGGGTGGGCGCGGAACGCCTCGACCCCGGTCACGAGTCCCTCGACGATGCGCGGGCGGGTGCCCACGCCCGGCCGGGGCCCGGGAATGGCCCCGGCGGCCACCGCGATCCACTCCCGGGTCATCAGGTCGCCGACCAGGGTCCGCACGTCCGGGTGGCGCCGGTACAGCGTCATCCGGGAGACGCCGGCGCGGCGGGCGACGTCGGTCATCGTCGTACGGCGGACCCCGACCGCCATGACGCAGTCGCGTACGGCGTCCAGCACCGTGTCGTTGTCCGAGGAGTTCTGTCGGCCCGAGTTGTTGTGACGGTTAGGCGTCATGTGTAACAGTGTAACGCCAGTGGGGCCGTGCGAAACCGCGTCCCGACGCCGTCCCGACGCCGTCCGGGCGGCGTCGACGGCTTCCCGACGGCATCACCCGAACCGACCGCGAGGACGACAGGCGATGGACATGCTGTGGAACGGCTGGGGCGACCCGGCCCGCGCGACCGCGCTTCCCGACACGGTGACCGGGCTGCTGCGCGAACTGCTCGGCGTCCAGCCCCGCGACGCCGCCCACGTCCCGCTGGAGGAGATCGACGTCCCCGGGACACCGCTGGACGACGCCGCCCGCCGCGCGCTGGAGGCCGCCGTCGGCGGCCGCGCGGACGGCGTGCGTACGGACGCGGAGACCCGCGTCCGCCACACCCGCGGCAAGTCCACCCCCGACCTGCTGCGGATGCGGGCCGGCGACACCACCGGCATCCCGGCCGCCGTCGTCCTCCCGGAGGGCCACGACGAGGTGCTGGCCGTACTGGAGGCCTGCGCCGGACACGGCGTGGCCCTCGTCCCGTTCGGCGGCGGCACCTCCGTCGTCGGCGGCCTCGCCCCCGGGCGCGGCGGCACCTTCGTCGCCCTCGACCTGCGCCGCATGAACCGCCTGCTCGACCTCGACGACGTCTCCCGCACGGCCACGCTCCAACCGGGCCTGCGCGCCCCCGAGGCCGAGGCGCTCCTCGCCGGACACGGCTACACCCTCGGCCACTTCCCCCAGTCCTACGAGTGGGCCACCATCGGAGGCTTCGCCGCGACCCGCTCCAGCGGACAGGCCTCCGCCGGCTACGGCCGCTTCGACGAGATGGTCCTCGGCCTCACCCTCGCCACCCCGACGGGCACCCTCGACACCGGCCGGGCCCCGCGCTCGGCGGCCGGCCCCGACCTGCGCCAGCTCGTGCTCGGCTCCGAGGGCGCCTTCGGCGTCATCACCTCCGTCACCGTGCGGGTGAGGCCCGCCCCGGAGGTCCGCCGCTACGAGGGCTGGCGCTTCGCCTCCTTCGACGAGGGCGCCGCGGCCCTGCGCCGCCTCGCCCAGGACGGCCCGCGCCCCGCGGTGCTGCGGCTCTCCGACGAGACGGAGACGCTGATCGGCCTCGCCCAGCCCGACGCCATCGGCGCCTCCCCCGACCGGCAGGACGCCGGATGCCTGGCGGTCGTCGGCTTCGAGGGCACCGAGGAGGACACCGCCCACCACCGCGAGGGCGCCGCCGCCGTACTGCGCGCGAGCGGCGGCACCTTCGCCGGCGAGGAACCGGGGGAGCGCTGGGCCCACGGCCGTTACTCCGCGCCGTACCTGCGCGACTCCCTGCTCGACGCGGGAGCGCTCGCCGAGACCCTGGAGACGGCGACCTACTGGTCCCGCGTCCCCGCCCTGTACGCCGCCGTCCGCGACGCGCTCACCGGCACCCTCACCGAGGCCGGCACCCCGCCGCTGGTCATGTGCCACATCTCGCACGTCTACGAGAACGGCGCCTGCCTGTACTTCACCGTCGTCTGTGCCCAGGGCGACGACGCCGTGGCGCACTGGACCCGGGCCAAGCACGCCGCCAACGAGGCGATCCTCGCAGCGGGCGGCACCATCACCCACCACCACGGCGTCGGCACCGACCACCGCGACTGGTACGTCCGGGAGGCGGGTCCCCTCGGCGTCGAGGCACTGCGCGCGGTCAAGCGCACCCTGGACCCCGCCGGACTGCTCAGCCCGGGCGTCCTGCTGCCCGCGGACTGACCCCCCGGCCCAGCACGCTCCGGCCCCGTGAGACAACAGTCCGGCACCACCGGCACCACCCGTCAGCCCGGAGGCACATCGATGCGACAGTTCACCGCCGTCGTCAACCCCACCGCGGGCGGCGCCACCTCGGCCGCCGCGCTGCTCGGGGTGGCCCGGCTGCTGCGGGAGGCGGGGGCCGAGCTGGAGACCGAGTACAGCGGCAGCCTCGCGCACGCCCGGGACATCGCCCGGCGGGCCGGGCAGCGGGACCGGGTGGTGCTCGCCGTCGGCGGCGACGGCATGGCCGGCGGGATCGGCGGCGCACTCAGCGGCACCGGCGCCCTGCTCGGCCTCGTCCCGGCCGGCCGCGGCAACGACTTCGCCCGCGCCCTGGCCCTGCCCACCGAGCCCGCCGCCCTCGCCGAGGTGCTGCTGCGGGGCGGACCCCGCCCCGTGGACACCATCGAGGTCACCTCGGCGGTCCACGACCGCACCGTCGTCCTCGGCAGCGTCTACGCCGGGGTCGACGCGCTCGCCAACCACCACGCCAACAACGCGCGCCTGCTGCGCGGTACCGCCTCCTACTACGCCGGCGCCCTGCGCGCGATCACCACCTGGCGGGCGACGCGCTACCGGGTCACCGTCGACGGCGAGGAGCACGCGTTCACCGGCTACACCGCCGTGGCCGCCAACTCCGGCTACTACGGCTCCAACCGCCTCATCGCGCCCGCCGCCCGGGTGGACGACGGCCTGCTGGAGGTGGTGATGATCCACGACGCGCCCCGGCGGCTGTTCTTCGCCCTCATGAACGAGCTCGGCTCGGGCGCCCACGTCCGCAGGCCCCAGGTGCGCGTCCTGCGGGGGCGGGAGGTCCGCATCGAGGCCGACCGGGCCATACCCTACGGCGCCGACGGCGAGGTCGAGGCCGTCGTCCCGGTCACGGCGAGAGTGCTCCCCGGGGCGCTGAAGGTCCTGTGCTGAACACGCCGCCGGGCCGGCCGCCGAAGACGGCGGCCGGCCCGGCGGGCGGGCGGATGTGCCCCGGGGAGTCGCGGGTCAGCCCCGGGGAGTGGTGAAGCGTTCCCACACCCGGTGGGCGCCCATCAGCTCCGTGAGCTGTTCCAGAGCCGCCGTGCCGGACGCCGCGACGACCACACCGGCGGCGTCGGTGGGCACGCCCGACGCGTCGAGCGCGGCCTCGCCGCCCGCCCAGACACCGATCGCCTTGCCGTGCCGGTACGCCTCCGACACCATGAGGCTCACCCGGGGGTCGATCGTCCCCGGCCGCGCGGGCGGCGGGGTGGCCTTGTAGTCCCGCGGGGTGTAGGCGTCGCCGCCCATGTCGGGCGTCCCCGCCACCAGGACGGCGTCGAACTCGACGGACCGCGCGGTGACGTAGCTGCGCTGGACGGTCAGCGCCGCGTCGCCCGAGCCGATGGTGCCGCCGGTCGGCGCCACGACCAGCGGCACCATCCCGGCGTTCAGCACCGCCTCCCGTACGGCCCTCACGCCCTCCAGGTCCGCCCCGCCGGTGACGATACCGATGACCCGGCCGTCGAGGGGCCAGGTACCGCCGACCTGGGACAGCGCCGGGCTGGGCTCCACGTCGGCCAGGGGCACGGTCGGCTGCGGGGCGGGCAGACCGAGGCCCTCGGCGACGCCCGCGCACAGCTCGGGGTCGATGTTGGCCAGGACCTGAAGCGTCCGTTCCCTGACGGGCTGTTCGTAGCACTTGCCCAGCTCGAAGGTGTAGGCGCCGATGATGTGCTCGCGCTCCACCGGGCTCATGCTCAGCCAGAACCGCCGCGGCTGGCTGAAGTGGTCCGCGAACGACTCCGGCGCTTCGCGCACCTTCCTCGACTCCGGGACCCGTACCGGCGCCTCGACGTACGCGCCGTCGGCCGCCCCGGCCATGAACGGGCAGCCGCCGTCCAGGGAGTTGGGCCGGTAGGGCGCCACCCCCCGGTGCACGGCGGTCTGGTGCATGCCGTCGCGCAGCATGTCGTTGACCGGGGCCTGGGGGCGGTTGATGGGCAGCTGCGGGAAGTTGGGACCGCCGAGACGGGTGATCTGCGTGTCCAGGTACGAGAACAGCCGCCCCGCGAGCAGCGGGTCGTCGGTGATGTCGATGCCGGGTACGAGGTGGCCGACGTGGAAGGCGATCTGCTCGGTCTCGGCGAAGAAGTTCGACGGGTTGCGGTTGAGGGTCAGCAGTCCCACCGGCTGCACCGGGGCGAGCTCCTCGGGCACGATGTTGGTCGGGTCCAGCAGGTCGATGCCCTCGAAGGTCTGCTCCGGGTTGTCGGGGAAGGTCTGGATGCCCAGCTCCCACTGCGGGTACGCCCCCGCCTCGATCGCGTCGGCGAGGTCCCGGCGGTGGAAGTCCGGGTCGATGCCGTTGATCATCTGGGCCTCGTCCCACACCAGGGAGTGCACGCCCAGCTTGGGCTTCCAGTGGAACTTCACCAGCGTGGTGGCGCCCTCGGCGTTCACCAGCCGGAAGGTGTGGACGCCGAAGCCCTCCATCATCCGGTAGCTGCGTGGGATGCCGCGGTCGCCCATGAAGAAGATGGTGTGGTGGGTCGCCTCGGTGTGCAGCGAGACGAAGTCCCAGAAGGTGTCGTGCGCGCTCTGCGCCTGCGGGATCTCCCGGTCCGGGTGCGGCTTCGCGGCGTGCACGACGTCCGGGAACTTGATGGCGTCCTGGATGAAGAAGACCGGGATGTTGTTGCCGACCAGGTCGAAGACGCCCTCACTGGTGTAGAACTTCGTCGCGAAACCACGGGTGTCGCGCACCGTGTCCGACGACCCCCGCGAGCCGACCACCGTGGAGAACCGCGTGAACACCGGCGTCTCCACGTCCGCGGCGAGGAACCCCGCCTTGGTCACGGAGGCCGCCGTGCCGTAGCTCTGGAACACCCCGTGCGCACCCGCGCCCCGGGCGTGCACCACACGCTCCGGGATCCGCTCGTGGTCGAAGTGCATGACCTTCTCGCGCAGATGGTGGTCCTGCAGCAGGACGGGCCCGCGCGGCCCCGCCTTCAGCGAGTGGTCGGTGTCGGACATCCGTGTGCCCTGAGCGTTCGTCAGGTAGCTGCCGGACTGCGCCACCCGTGCCTGGTCGGCACCCGTGGGCTGACCGGTCGGCGACACGGTGTCCGGGCCGCTCTGGTCCGGCTTCGGCGGCAGCGGCTCGCGGGGCTCGGTGGGTTCGGCGACGGGGGGCGTCTCGGGACCGGGCTTGCCGGGAATCCCGTCCGCCGGTCCGCCACCGTCGCCCTGCAGGCTCTCGGTGACCTTGTGGGCTACCCGCTTGAGGGGGTTGTCAGATGCTCGTTGCGCTGCGTCCATGAGTTCAGTCTCACTCGATCGTGTGGTGGTTGGCTTCCGGGCTCGCGCTGGTTTGGGCCGTTCGGGTTACCGTGATCGTGCGATCTGGGACGCCGGGTAGGGCGCCAGTGTGCGGGGCCCCCGCTCCACCGGAGTGATGGTTCGGGGCCTCCCCGCTGCCTCTGGCCGTACCCACATGGCCAGGTCGTGAGGGAACCGGCCTCCCGGGATCGGACCACGGACAGGATCCGTGTCGCTGCCCCGGGGTCGAGTACGCCGGGGACCAGTGCGGGATCGGTCGCACACGGGTACGGGGCTGCCGTGGTCGCGTACCCGGCGATCGGGACTCAAAGCATGGGTGCGGTGGAGCGGGGGGAGGTCGGTTCAGACGACGGGGTTCGTGGCCGTATGCATCACCCCCACCGGTTCGAACGAGACCCGGGTGCGTCCCCCGCCGTCCGCCCACTCCACCTCGACGCCGGCGTCGCCCGCCACGACCTCCGTGACCGCCTCCGCGAGCGGGCCGGGGCCCGGCTCACCGGTGAGCGCGGCCAGGCAGACGTGCAGGGAGGTGCCGCCCGCGTCGCCGGACAGCCGGGGCAGCTCGGCCCACGGTGTGTAGGCGGTGCCCTGCGGGGCGCGGACCGTCTCCGGCCCGGGGAGCCAGCCGTGCAGTCCGTGCAGCGCCGAGACCAGGGGGTCGTCGGGGCCGACGGCCCACCCGGTGTGCGTGAGACGTGCGCCGGCCGGCGCCCCGACCACCCGGTGCACCCGCAGTTCGTACGGCCCCCGCGCCACCGTCACGCTCTCCACCCGCAGCCCCGGCACCATGGGGGGCCCGCCGGCGAAGGCGGGCCGGTGCCAGGACGCCGCCCAGCCCCACCCGTCGCCCTGCCCCGCGCCGAGCGGGTGGACGCGACGCCGCACACTGGGGCGGCCGCCGACCTCCACCGACAGGTGGTTGTCGGCGACGTTCACGGACGCCGTGGGACCGGTCCGGGTGGAGTAGGCCTGCCGCCCGTAGTGCGGGTCGTCCTGAGCGGCCGACTCGCCCTCGTGCGGGCGGACATGGTCGCTGCCGTGGTTGTGCAGCCGTACGATCCCGTCGCCGCGCGTCGCCTGCACCAGCAGCCCGGGCGCGGCCAGCGCCAGCACCCGGTCGGCCTCCTCCACCGGCGCCGCCTCCTCCGTCGCCGTCCACAGCGGATGGCCGGCGGGGGCGAGGAGCGACACGAACGCCTTCGACGCCCAGTAGGGGGAGGCGGGACCGGAGTAGGGCTGGAGGGTGGCCTCGTGCGGGCCGTGCCAGCCCAGGCTCAGCAGCCCGTCGTCGGTCAGCGCGCCGCGTTCCATGAAGTAGCGCAGACTGCCGCTCGCCACCCGCCGCGAGGCGCCCGGCGTCAGCGGCGTGTGCCCGGTGAGCGCGCCCAGTCCCACGGCGGCACTGGCGGCGAACCGGTACGACAGCGAACGGCCGTAGTGCAGCGGCGCCCCGTCCGCGCCGAACATCAGCGCGAAACCTTCGAGGTGCGCGCGCAGCCGGTCGCCGTACCGGGTGGCCTGCCCGGTGTCGCCGCCGAGGTGGGCGTCGAGCACCGGGTACAGGTGCAGCGCCCAGCCGTTGTAGTGGTCGAAGGCGCGTCCGTCGCCGTCGGCGTACCAGCCCTCGCCCCGGTACCAGCCCTCCATCAGTTCCAGCGCCCGCTCCCGGGCCGCGGCCGTCGCCTCGTCGCCGCGGCCGACCGACTCCAGGAACCCGGCGACCGTGTAGGGGAACAGGTACCAGTTGTTCGGCGCCGGCACGTGCCTGAGCGCCCCGCGCAGCCACTCCTCCACCCGGTCCTGCACCCCCGGGTCCAGGTGCTTCCACAGCCAGGGCGCGGTCAGCCGCAGCCCGAGCGCGACCGACGCCGACTCCACCATGGGCTGGCCCTGCACGTCGTGGTCGAGGATCAGCGGCCAGGACTCGGTGTCGTCGCGGCCCGGGGAAAGGGTGCCCGAGGCCAGGCCGCGCGCGTAGCGGTCCAGCCAGCCGTGCGGATCCGCGCCGTCCGCGCCGGCGACGCGGAAGGCCGCCGCGAGGAAGGTCCGGGCGAACCCCTCCAGCCCGTCGGAGCGCACGCCCGACCGCGAGGGGCGACCCGGCAGGTCGAGCAGGGCGCAGCCCGGGGTGCCCCAGCGCCACGCGGCCCACAGGAGTCCGTCCGCCACGGCTTCCCAGTGGTCCCGGGTGTAGCCGGTGTACGGGCTCGACGTACGGTCCTCGGGGGGCAGTTCGAACGGGATGCTCATGCCAGGAACGCCAGCCTTTCGCGTCGTACGGGGTGGAGGAAGCCGGCACCGGACGCCCAGCGGGTCGTCTCGGCGAGGGCGTGGTCGGCCAGGCGGCGCCACTCGTTGCCCTCGGAGCCGGCGAGGTGCGGGGTGATCAGCGCGTTCTCGCAGTCCCACAGCGGATGGTCCGGCGGCAGCGCCTCGGGGTCGGTGACGTCCAGGACCGCCCGGATCCGGCCCGCCCGGACCGCGTCGGTGAGCGCCTCCTGCTCGACGACCGCCCCGCGGGAGGTGTTGATCAGCACGGCGTCCGCCGGCATGGCGTCGATCAGGGCGCGGCTCACCAGTCCGCGCGTCGTGGGCAGCAGAGGGGTGTGCACGCTGACGGTGTCGCTGCGGCTGAACAGCTCCGGCAGCTCCACGCGTTCGACGCCGAGTTCGACGGCCTCCGCGTCGCTCACGTACGGGTCGTGCAGCAGCACGTCGATGTCGTGCGGCCGCAGCAGCTCGACGACCCGGCGGCCGATCAGCGACGCCGACAGGACGCCCACCGTGCGGCGGTAGTTGCCGATGCCGCGCGAGGTGTGCAGCCAGTTGCCGCGCGTCCGGGACACCCGGAAGTCGTGGGCCCGCTCCAGCACCCGTTTGCCGGTGAGCAGGATCATGCCGAGCGTGTACTCGGCCACCGGCAGCGCGTTGGCCGCGGCGGCCGAGGAGACCTCGACGCCCCGCGCCCAGCAGGCGTCGGTGACATGGCCGCGCACACTGCCCGCCGTGTGCACCACGGCCCGCAGCCGGGGCGCCGCCCGCAGCACGTCCGCGTCCAGCGGCGGACAGCCCCAGCCGGTGATCAGCAGGTCGACGTCGGCCAGCACGGACCTGGCCCGCGGCGTGGACAGGTCGTCCAGCACCGGGAGCGGAGCGAGGTCGCAGACCCGGCGGAACGCGCCGAGCGACTGCGGGTCGAGGACGGCCGAGGCGGCGTCCGGGGACATGGCCACGGCGGCACGGGGCCGGGGGCCACGGTGGGGGGCGTGCGGTGTCACTTGACGGCTCCGGCGGTCAGCCCGCTCCGCCAGAAGCGCTGGAGCAGGACGAAGGCGAGGATCAGCGGCAGTACGGCGAGCAGTGAACCCATGATCACCACGGGGTAGTACTCCGGCGAGACGGACGCCGCGCTGTTCCACTGGTACAGGCCGAGACTGACGGGATACAGGTCCTGGTCGGACAGCATCACCATGGGCAGGAAGAAGTTGTTCCAGATCGCGGTCAGCTGGAAGAGGAAGACGGTGATCAGGCCGGGGCCGAGCATCCTGAGCGCCACCCGGACGTACGTGGTCAGCTCGCCCGCCCCGTCCACGCGCGCCGCCTCCAGCACCTCGTCGGGCACGTAGCCCCGCGCGAAGATGCGGCCGAGGTAGACGCCGAACGGGTTGAACAGCACCGGGATGAACACCGCCCAGAAGGTGTTGACCAGGCCGGCCTCGGAGGCCATCAGGTACAGCGGCAGCGCGAGGACCGTCTGCGGCACCATGACCGCGGCGAGGACCAGGCCGAACAGCTTCTCCTTGTGCCGGAAGCGGTACTTGTCGAAGGCGTAGCCGCAGGCGACGCTGACCAGCGCGCCGACCGCGGCGCCCAGCACCGCGTACAGCAGGCTGTTGACGTACCAGCGGCCGTACAGCCCGCCGTCCATGGCGAACAGGTCCGTGAGGTTCTGTCCGAACGAGAAGTCGCCCAGGGACAGCAGGTCGCTGCTGAACAGCGCGTCCCGGGTCTTCGTGGCGGCGAGCACCAGCCACAGCACGGGGAGCAGTGTGTAGAGGACGGAGATCGCGACGACCGCGTTGACCGTAGCGCGGCCCAGCAGCTTCGGGCGCAGCAGGGAACTGTCGGTGGCGCTCATCGGGCCTCCTCGGAGTCGGCGCGGCTGGTGAAGCGGGTGACGCCGTAGGACAGGGCGATGGTGCACACCAGCAGGACCACCGAGGCCGCCGCCGCGAGGCTGTAGTTGTTGCGGGTGAAGGCCGCGTCGTAGATGTACATGCTCGGCGAGAAGCGGGAGCTGACCATGGGGGAGGACTGGTTGAGCAGCATCGGCTCCGTGAAGAGCTGGAGCGCCCAGATCAGGGTGAAGATGGCGACCATGACGATCGAGGCGCGCACCAGCGGCGTCTTCACCTGGAGCGCCGTGCGCACCGGCCCGGCGCCGTCGACGACGGACGCCTCGATCACCTCGCGGGGCACGGCCTGCAGTGCGGCGTAGAAGACCACCATGTTGTAGCCGAGGTTGCTCCACACGGCGATGTTCACGATGGACGGGACGACCGTGTGCACGCCCAGGAAGTCGATCGTGATGTCGCCCTGCGCGAACAGTTCGATGACCGGGCTGATGCCGGGCGTGTACAGGTACAGCCAGATCAGCGCCGCGATGATGCCGGGCACCGCGTGCGGCAGGAACAGCGCGAGCTGGGCGAAGGCGCGCAGCCGGACCACGCCGGAGTCCAGCAGCAGGGCGAGGGCGAGAGCGCCGACGACCATCAGCGGAATGTAGATCAGGCAGTACAGCGCGACCGTGCCGAGTCCGCCGAGGAAGGTCGGGTCGGTGAGCACCGCCGCGTAGGAGCGGAGCCCGACGAAGATCGTGCGTTCGGGGCCGAAGCCGAGGCCGGGCTGGTCGTCGCTGAAGAAGCTGAGGTAGACGGCCGTGCCGACGGGGATCAGGAAGACGGTGACCAGCAGGGCGAAGAACGGGGTCATCAGGACGCCGGCGGCGGTCAGTTGCCGGCGTTTGGCGGCTCTGCGGGCGCGCAGCCCGGACGGGGAGGGCGCCGGGGCGGTGGCGCGGGAGGCGCCGGCCGGCACCCGTGGCTGGGTGGTCGTGGTCATGGGGGTGTCACCTGCCTTTCGTCGGCTCAGGTGCTGTGCTGGGTGGTGGACAGGCCGAGGGCCTTGAGGTCGGGCATGGTGCCCTCCTGCGCGGTGCGCAGCGACTCGACGAGCGAGCCCTGGCCGGCGCCGACCCGGGCGAAGGAGTCCTGCATGACCTTCTGAGTGGCGCTCATCCGCGGACCCCACAGCCACTGTCCGCCGATCCGCTCGGCCTCCTGCTCGAACAGGGTGTAGATGTCCTGCCCGCCGTAGTACGACCGGTCGAAGGCGTCGCGGCCCACGGAGACCAGGCCGGGGACGGCGGGGTACTGACTGCTGGTGCCGCTGGAGAGACGGGCGCGCAGGGCGTCCGGGTGGGAGACCTGCCACTCGATGAACTCCATCGCGGCCTCGGGATGACGGCTGTCCTCGGTGACGGCGAACGTGGAGCCGCCGTGCGTGCCGGCGGACGGACCGCCGGTGTCCCACTGCGGCAGCGGCGCGATCCGCCACTGCCCCTTCTGCCCGGGCCGCGCGTTCATCTGCGCGCCGGCGTCCCAGGCGCCGCTCAGCCGGGTGAGGACCAGGCCGTTGCCGATCTGCGCGTCGGACTGCCTGCTCTCGACGGCGTTCACGAAGACGTCGTCCCGGTCGATGAGCCCCTGCCAGTAGTCCGCGACCCGCCGGGAGGGCGCGTCGGCGAGGGAGACGTTCCAGGCGCCGCCCGAGGTGTCGAACCACCGGGCGCCCGCCTGCCAGGCGTACGCGGCGAACTGCGTCATCCCGTCGGTCGGGAACAGCACCAGCCGCCGGTCGGGCGCCTCGCGGCGCACGGTCGCGGCCTGCTCGGCGAACTCGTCCCAGGTGCGCGCGGGTTCGAGGCCGTGGTGGTCGAACAGGTCGGCGCGGTAGTGCATCACCATGGGCTCGACGTCCAGCGGGACGGCGAACACCCGGCGCTCGAAGGTGGTCAGGCCGAGCGCCTGCGGCAGCAGTCTGCGGCGCAGACCGTCACTCAGCAGGTCGGTGACGTCGCGGGCGACGCCGTCGATGGCGAACCCCGGGACCTGCGGGTATTCGAGCGTGGCGACGTCGGGCGCGTTGCCGGCCCGCGCGGCGTTGCTGAGCTTGGCGTAGCCGCCCTGCCCGCCGGAGGGGATCTGCTGGAACTCCACCTGGACGGTGCGGTGCGTGCGGTTGAACGCGTCGACCACCTCCTGGCTGCCGCGCAGGGCGGACCAGAACGTGATGCGTGTGGTGGTGCCCGTGCGGGCCGACGATGCGCCGTTCCCCCCGCTGCAGGCGCTCACGGCTCCTGTCAGGGGTACGGCGGCCATCGCGGCGAGCACGGACCGACGGCTGGGTCGTCCGGGCATGGCGCCTCCCGCGGCTCCTGCGGGTCCGCGTGGTGCGGACCCGACTGTTCGGGACACGGGAATACTGATCGCCCTGACTCAAACGGTCAATAGATCGATCAGAAGAAAATAAAACGTTCAAACGATCAGTAGATCACTCGTCCACGTTCACACGGTCCGTCGATCCCCGCACCATCAGACGGGGCAGCAGCTCCACGCGCCGCCCCGGCCGGCTCCCGGGCGCCTCGCGCAGCCGTTGGAGCAGCAGCTCCGCGGCCGTGCGGCCGACCTCGGTCTTCGGCGGCGACACGGCCGTCAGCGGCGGTGAGCCGAGCCCCGCGACGACATCGTCGTACGCCACGACCGAGCAGTCCTCCGGCACGCGCACCGCGTCCTGCGCCAGCCGCTGGACGATCATCAGCGCGTCCACGTCGCCGTGCAGCACCATGGCCGTCGCGCCCACCTTGCGCATCAACGCCGGCAACTCGGCCGTCTCGTCCGCCGAGTACGGTCCGTCGCCTCCTGCCTCCGGCGCGACGAGCGTCCACGCCCACCGCTCCACCAGCGGATGCGCCTCGGCGATCTCGGCGAAGGCGGCCCGCAGCGAGCGCGCGGTGGGGCTGTCGTGACGCGTCGCGAACACGACGCGCCGGTGACCGAGCCCCACCAGGTGCTCCACGGCCAGCCGCGCGCCGTACCAGTGGTCCGAGCACACCGAGTCCAGGGCGTGCAGCGCGCTGCCGCGCCACGGGCGGCGCTCCATCAGCACCGTCGGCACCCCGAGCGCGGCGAGCCACTCGTGGTCGGCCTCCTCCTCGGCCCGGCCGCGCCAGCGGGGGGCGATGAGCAGCCCGTGCGCCCCGTCCGCCAGGGCCCGTTCCACCAGTGGGCGCTCGGTACCGGGAGCCTGCGGCGCCAGGTGCAGGGCCATGCGCACCCCGGCCTCCTCCAGGACCGTACGGGCACCGTGCAGGGCCTCGTTGAGGTACGAGTGCCGCACGGGGACCACCACGGCCACCCGGTCCCCGGCCGCCGCGTCGGCGGGCGCTTCCTCGGCGGGCGCCTCCTCGGCGTGCAGGGGGGACCGCACGACGCCGTGGCCGCGCCGCAGCCGGCCCTCGCGCGTCAGTTCCTCCACGTCACGGCGCACCGTCACCACGGAGACCTGCAACTCGTCGGCGAGATCGCGCACCCGCGCGGTACCGCGCGCCTGGACCGCCGCCAGAATCCGCTGGCGCCTGAGATCGACCGGCTCCCGCATCAGGTCTCCCCACCCGAGAATGTTCGTTTGAGCGATTCGCCGCCATCATAGCGATCGCTCGTCCCGGGTGTGCGCCCCGCCTTCCGCCCGGCGGCCTCTACGGTTCCGGGTCCGCGAGGAGCGGTCCCAGCGGACCCAGGTCGAGGTTCAGGTCGGCGCGGCTCAGGCCGTGCTGTGCGCACAGGTCGTCCATGCGCTCGTCGAGCAGCATGAGCGCCGTGCCGAGCCGGTCCTCCTGCTCCGTGCTCAGCGTGCCCTCGTCGAAGCGGCGTACGGCCTGGCGTTCCATGAGCTGGCGCAGCAGCTCCACGACGGTGAGGACCAGGGCGGCCAGGTCGTTGGTGACCCGCTCGGGATCCAGATCGAGGGCGTGCGCCCGGGGCG
The DNA here is from genome assembly GCF_044331465.1 of Streptomyces sp. NPDC017225. Lineage (NCBI taxonomy): Bacteria > Bacillati > Actinomycetota > Actinomycetes > Kitasatosporales > Streptomycetaceae > Streptomyces > Streptomyces sp. NPDC017225. Next base: position 498,480 of record NZ_JBIRNE010000001.1, read on the forward strand.
CGGTCACAGCGGCCCGCTGTCCGGCCAGGGGGCGGGCACCCGCTCGTTCACCGACGACAGCAGGGCGTGCAGGGAGATCCGCACCAGCGGCACGTCGGCGATCGCCAGGACCAGGTCCCCGCTGACGACGACACCGGTCGCCAGCACCCGGTCCAGGAGGTCGACCAGGGGCACCCCGACCGGCGCGTACGGCTCCGGACCGCCCCAGGGCACGGGGGCCGGGCCCGGCGCACGGGTGTCCGGGACGGTCATGCGCGGACCTCCTGCCTCGTGAGGGGCTGTTCCGCGCGGCCGGGCCGCGGGGGGCACGGCTCTGTGTGGTCCGGCGCGGGGCGGCCGGGTTCCGCGCGGTCCGGTGCGGGGCGGCCGGGTTCCGTGCGGGCCGGCCCCGTGGCGTCCGGATCCTCGTCCCAGCGGGCGAAGGAGTACGGGATCCACGGGCCGGAGGCGCTGACCTCCACGGCCGGGCGGTGGCCGGCGGCGGTGAGCCGGGCCAGGGCGCGGGTGAAGGCGGTGCGCTCCGCGTCCTCCACCAGGTAGGCGGCATTGAGCAGTTGAGGGGCGCGCCGGCCCGTCAGCCGTTCGCTCTGCGGGCGGTGCCGTGTCGCGGCGACGGCGTACCGCCGCAACTCCGCGTCGACGGCGTCGGCCTCTGCCACCGCCTTCGCGTTCGCGTCCTGCCGGTCACGCCGCCGCGCGCTGGCCCGACTGAGGTAGGCGCGCCCGGCGGCGGCACCGGCACCGGCACCGGCACCGGCATCGGCGGATGCGCCGGCATCCGCGGCGGCGTCCTTCGCGCGCTCGGTGGCGTGCACCTTCACCGCCCATTCCGTGCGGCCCCGGAGACGGTCGAGCAACGCGTCCAGCACCGCCTCCCGGGAGACGACGGCCTGCTCCGCGCTCCGGTCGCCGTGGTACAGGGTCGCCATCGGCAGCGGCACGACGGGCCCCTGCCCGGCCGCGGCCTCCACGCCCCGGTGATGGGCACGGGCGCAGCGCTCCAGGTCGTCGGGGCGGTTCAGCCGCTCCGCCAGCGCCTCCTCGCCGAACAGCGCCGCGGGGACGTCCTGGACCACCAGACACAGGCCGCCCGCCCGCAGCACGCGCAGCGGACCGCCCTCCTCGTGACCGGTCACCGCGGCCAGCGTGGCGACGTCCGGCGGGGTGCGGGTGACGGCGAAGGCGCAGACGATGCCGGGGTCCGCCGACCCGGCCGTGCTCGCGCTCACCGGGCGGCTCCCGTCGTCTCCTCGCCGGCTGCCTCCAGGGCGTCGAGCCGGGCCCGCAACCGCGCGTTCTCCTCGGCGAGCGCGTCCCGCGCGGCCCGGGACGACAGTGCCGGGTCGGTCTCCCACCAGTCGATGCCCGCCTTCTTCGCGGTGTCCACCGAGGCGATGAACAACCGCAGCCGGATGGTGAGCAGTTCGATGTCCAACAGGTCGATCTTGATGTCCCCGGCGATGACGATGCCCTTGTCGAGGACGCGTTCGAGCAGGTCGGCGAGGCTGCCGCTGGGAGGCCCGTAGGGCTGTGTGTCCAGGCTCGCGTACCGGTGGTCGACGTCGGTCACCGCGTACTCCCCGGTGCGTCAGCGATGCGGGCGGGCACGTTCATCGTCCTCGTACTCGTCCTCATGGTCCTCGTCCGCGTCGTCGTACTCACCTTCCTCGTCCTCGTACTCGCCGCTCTCCTCGTCGTCCTCCCCGCCCTCCTCGTAGTCGTCCTCGTCCTCGTACTCGTCGTCGGCGTCGTCGGCGTTCTCGTCCTCCAGCGCCTCCTCGTGGCTCCTGACGACCTCGCCGTCGCGGATCTCGCCGCGCCAGCCCTCCACTTCCTCGTCACCCATCAGGGTCACGTGCCGCGCGAAGTGCTTGAGGTCGAGGCGCAGTCGGCGTCCCTGGGCACGCCAGAGGTTGCCGGTCTTCTCGAAGAAGCCCGCCGGGTAGTACTCGACGACCAGGACCACCCGGGTCAGCCGGGGCGCCAGCTCGTGGAAGGTGACCGCGCCGCTGGTACTGCCCTTGGCGCCCTCGGACGTCCAGACGATCCGTTCGTCGGGCACCTGCTCCTGGACGGTCGCCTTCCAACCGCGGCTCGACGGACCGACCTTGACGTTCCAGTCCGACGTCACCTCGTCGTTGGCGCTGACGCTGCGGACGCCCTTGGTGAAGTCGCTGAAGTCCTGGAGCCGTGTCCACTGGTCGTAGACGGTGCGCAGGGGGACGCCGATGTCGACCGTCTCCATGATGTGCGTCGCCTTGACACTGCCGCCGCCCGTCCCGCCCCGCGCGCCTCCGCCTCCGCGTCCTCCTCCGCCGCCTCGTCCCCCTCTGCTTCCTCCGCCTTCGCCGTCTTCGCCGCCTTCGGAGCCGCGGTCGTCGGCGGACTCCGTCAGCCGTTCGGTCAGCCCGCCGATCCGTTCCCCCGCCTTGCCCACGAGGCTGTGCGCCGTGGCGGAGAGGTAGCCGCCGAGCGCTTCCCTGAGGTCGCCGAGGGGGGAGGGGGCGTCGTTCCCCTGCCGGGTGGGAGTCATCGGCGCACACCTCCGCGCCTGCCGCCGGAACCCGAGGTCTTCTTCGTCGTACGCCGGGGCGGTGTGGGAGCCGGGGCGGGGGCCGGAGCGGGCTCTCGGTCCTCCTCCCGGTTCTCGTCGTCGAAGTAGGGGTCCTCGTCCGGAGTGTTGCCGTCGCCGTGACCGTGGTCGTAGCCGGGCTCGTACGTGTCGTACCGGTCCGCCGCCTCGTCGGCGAGTCGGCCCGTTCCCGTGAGCGCGTCGGTACGGTCGCGCAGGGTGTCCGCGAGGCCGGTGAGCCCGCGGTTCGCCGCGGCGGTGACGGCCGCGCGTCCGGCGGTCAGCAGTTCGCCGCGCACCTGGTCCGTCAGCTCCTGGAGCTGCGTGGTCTGCTGGAGGCCGGCCAGGCCCTGGGACAGCACTCGGCCGGGGGGCAGGCCGACGCGCCGGCCCACGAGGTAGGAGCCGACCGCGAAGGCCAGTCTGGCCTTCCTCGTACGGCCCAGGAGATATCCGCCCGCCACGGCCGCCGCCATGGCCGCCTTGTTGTCGCTCATACGTGCCTTCTCTGCGCTGGTTCCATGGTGGTCGTGCGGCCGGAGGGCCGGGAGGGGCGTTCGAGGAGGGTGAGCAGACGCTCTTCCTCCCGCTCGAAGGCCGCCTCGTCGAGGGCGCCTTCGTCCAGGGCCCGGTTGAGTGCGGCCAGGCGTGCCTGGACGGCGCGCGGATCGTGGGCCTGCCGCCGGGCCTCCTGGAGGAGGTGGTCGGCGATCCACGCCGTGCCGCGCACCGGGGCGAGGGGCAGCAGGAGGAGGCCGCTGACGATGCCCACCGCGTCACCGCCCGGCCGGCGCGGGAGACGGGTCGACGAAGCTGTAGCAGGGCAGGGGCCCGGTCACACTGAGGGCCAGCCTCCCTCCGCACTCGCGGGCTCGCGCGTCCACCGCCTGCCGGAACCGCCGCTCGTCGGCGGAGCGCACCAGGAAGGACGCGCTCAGCACCTGCTCGTCGTCGGTCGTACCCCGCACCGTGCGCACGGCGAGCGGGGTCAGGTGCTCGAGGACGTCCCGGGCCGCGCGCCGCGCCTCGCGGCGGACGCCGTGGGCGAGCGCCTCACCCAGCCGGACGTTGGCCTCGTAGTCCGGCCGTCGCCGCGTCCGCAGGGCCAGGCTCCGCAGCTTCTCGTCCCGGCGCACCAGATCGGCGAAGTGGCCGGGCACGACGGTTCCCTTGACGTTGAGTTCGACGCAGCCCCGGACGTCGTCGAGCTGCCGTGCCAGGTGGGCGGCATCGGCCCGCAGTTGGGAGAGCAGGGTGTCCGGCCGGGGACTGAGGACCGCGAACCGCATGGGCAGCAGCGGTCCCTGGGCCGCCAGTTCGTCCAGTACGGCCTGATGGGCCAGCAGGTCGCGGCGCCGTGGCCGGATCCGTACGGGCGCGTCCGACACCGCGGCGCACAGGCCGGACCCGGTCAGCAGGCGTACGGGCGCACCGTCGACCCCGGGGGAGCGGGGGGCGCGGACACCGGCGGGCGTGATGCCGTAGACGTACAGGGCCGCCAGGGCGGGGGAGGCGGTGGTCGGGGTGGTGGCGGGCGCGGTCATTCGTCCTCCGTCTCCGTGCGCCGGCGGGGGCGGCCGCGCGGGCGGTCGTCCTGGTCGCGGGGGCGTGCGGCCGGCCGGGTCCGGGGCCGCTGCGGGGGCCGGCCGCGTTCCGCGCGCTCGCGGGTGTGCTCGCGGGGGAGGGCCTCCTCCTCTTCGGCCGCCTCCTCCTCGGGGGTGAGGATGTCCCGCACCTTGTCGGTCAGGGAGCGCGCCGTCCGCTTGGCGCCCGCCCTGCCTATGGTCTTGGCGACCGGACTGCCGAACATCTCGGGAACGGTCTTGGAGCGCACGTCGTGCTCCAGGTCCAGGCGGTTGCAGGCCTCGGCGAACCGCAGGTACGTGTCGACGCTCGCGACGACGATGCGGGCGTCCACCTTGAGGATCTCGATGCCGACCAGGGAGACGCGTACGAAGACGTCGATCACCATGCCGCGGTCGAGGATGAGTTCCAGGACGTCGTAGAGGGTTCCGGCGCGGGGCGCGCAGACGACCTCGTCGTCGTAGGTGATCATGCGGTGGTCCTTCCGGGTGCGGGCCTCGCGGCCCCGGTCACTGGTCCTGGGCCCCGCGCCGGTAGCGGGCGGTCCTGCGGTACTGGAGCAGGTCGCCCGCCGGGTCCAGCTCGACCTCGTAGGTGGCGAGCAGGCTGGTGGTGTCGGGGATGCGCGCCACCTCCAGCACGTCCACGTTGACGACCCAGCCGTCGTCCTCGCTCCGGCACACCGCGGAGACGCCCTCCAGGGGGTGCCGGATCAGTTCGGACAGGGCGTCCGCGGCGCGCTGGGCGGCGTCCCGGGCTCCCCGCACGGCACGCTCACGCGTGGTCGTGGACGTCGTGCCGCGCCGTCGCTCGCCAGGTTCTGTCATGCTGCCCACTCTGGCCGCGCGCCACGGTCCGCGCGTGCCCAGTTACCCCATCCGGGGCTGTGGGGGCCTACCGCCCGCCCAGGACGCGTACCGCCCGCCGGTGACGGGTGTCAGGCGCCCGGCGTGGTGGCGGTGGCCCGGCGCCGGCAGTGCAGGAAGAGGTGCGGCTCGGAGCGGGCGTCCGGGTGGGCCGGGGTGAAGAGTGACGCCTCCTGCGCCAGCACCTCCAGGCCGGCCTCCTCGGCCATCGCGGCGAGGTCCTGCGCGGTGAAGCTGGTCACACGCACCGGCTGCCCCATGAAGGTGGCGTCGACGCCCTCCACGTCCAGCGGCACGGTGGCCAGCACCAGGTAGCCCTGCGGCCTCAGCACCCGCACCAGGCGACGTACCAGGTCCGCCTGCTCCCGCCGGTCCAGCTGGAGCAGCGAGAAGTACACGCAGACCGCGTCGAACGAGCCGTCCGTAAGCGGCACGTCGCGGATGTCGGCGCACCGGAAGGTTGCGGCCGGCACCTGCCGCGACGCCAGGTCCACCATCACGGGGGACACGTCGACCCCGAGCACCTCGTGGCCGGCGTCCGCGAGGGTCTCGGCGGTGGGCCGGCCGGTGCCGCTGCCCACGTCCAGCACGCGGCTGCCCGGCGCGAGCCGTCCGAGCAGCCAGTCCAGTGAGCGCCGGTGCGTCTTCGAGCCGGCGAACGCCTTCTCGTACTCGGCGCCCAGCGCGTCGAACGCGGCGGCGGCCTGCGGCCGTTGCTGCTCGTCGGTCACGACGGTCCCTTCGGTGGGGTGAGCCGGTGCCGTGGGCATCGTTCCACCGGGAGCGAGCCACCGACAAGGGGCCCTACGGGCGACCGGCCCCCACCCGCCGTCCTACCGGCCGTCCTCGTCCGGCGCCGTCCGCGCTCCGCCATCCGGCGGTGTACGGCGGCCTCGACGCGCCCCGGCACCCGAGCGGAGCGAACGGGTCCCCGTGACCGCGAGGTGAGGGCCTCCTGAGAATCCGCGAGGCGATTGAACACTCCGGCCCCCGACTCCGTATGGAGCCGGGGGCATTCCATGTCCGAGTCCGCCACGACACAGGAGCACGCCTTGGGACACAACAGGCGCAGACGCCCGACCGGGGCGCGCCGAGCGACCTTCGGAGCATTGGCGCTGATACTGGGGGGCGGCGGCCTGGTGGCCGTGAACGTGTTCGCCTCCGCCACCGAAGCCGGCGACACCGCTGTTCCCCTGGGCAGTTCCGGTGTGGCGGCCACCGTGGACTGCCCCGACCCGAGTGAGCGGCTGACGACGGTGCCTGAGCGTGCCAGGCCGGACGTCGACACCGAACTCGCCCGGCTCGACGAGCAGATCGCCACGGCCTACCGGCGACTCCAGGAAGCGGCCCGCACCGCGGACGACGGCCGGCTCGACGAGGGCGCCGTCCTCGACCCGCTGAAGAAGGAGCGGGCCGGCACGATCGAGCGCATCTCCGCCGCGATCGACGAGACCGGTGACCGCCCCGAGGGTCTGGACGCCCTGGCGGAGTGCACGCTGCGCCGCACCGAGGCCGCCACGGCGGACACCCCGAGCGGCAGCCCGGACCAGCGGCAACGGCGACAGCGGGAGAACGGCGAGGACCGAGAGTCCGGCGAGGACCGAGAGTCCGGCAAGGACCAAGTGCCAGGCAAGGACCAGGAGCCCGGCAACGGGGGACAGGCGGGCAACGGCCCCGTGGCGGCCGACTACGTCGACATCGAGTCCGTCCGGCCCGACGTCGTGAAGGCGCCCCGGCAGAGGAACGCCTCGCGTGGTTCCCTCGCCACCAGTTGCGGCGTCAACGCCGAGGGCCTGTTCAACTCGGACAACCTGATCGCCGCCCCAGGCGTCGGCAACGGCGCCCACCACTTCCACGACTACGTCGGCAACCAGGCCAACGACGCCTTTGCCAGTGACGAGGACCTGGCCGCCGCCGACACGAGCTGCGCGGACCAGGGTGACAAGTCCTCGTACTACTGGCCCGTGCTCCGGCTCCAGAACGGCACCGTCGAACAGGACGCCGAGTCACCCGGCGGCGGCATCGAGGGCAACGCAGGCGAGATCGTCACACCGGCCGAGGTCACGCTGACCTTCGAGGGCAACGAGCGCGGCGAGGTGACGGAGATGCCGCGGCTGCTGCGCATCATCACCGGCGACGCGAAGGCGTTCGTCAACGGCGACACCAACGCGAACGCCTCCTGGAGCTGTACCGGCTTCGAGGACCGTCAGCTGAAGGACAAGTACCCGCTCTGCCCGTCCGGCAGCGACGTGGTGCGCACCTTCACCTTCCAGAGCTGCTGGGACGGCCGCAACACCGACAGCGCCAACCACCGCACCCACATGGCCTTCGCCGCCGTCGACGGCAGCTGCCCGGACGGTTTCCGACCCGTTCCGCGACTGGTGCAGCGGGTCGTGTACGACGTGGACGCCCCCAGTCTCGAGGACGGGGGCAGGACCGTGCCGCTGTTCGCCGTGGACTCCTTCCCGGAGCAGCTGCACAAGCCGGTGACGGACCACAGCGACTTCATCAACGTCTTCGACGAGGACCTGATGCGGGAGATGACCGACTGCATCAACAGCGGCCGCCAGTGCGGTCCGGACACACCTCCGGCTTCGGACCCGGGCCAGGGCGAGAACCCGCGGGAGCAGCCGACCGGTACCCCTGCCGACAACCCCACCGACAACCTCACCGAGACCCCCACAGAGACCCCCACCGAGAATCCTCAGGAGCAGCAGCCGACCCAGAACCCCGACGCCTCCGCGTCCCCGGCCGAGCAGACCGCCACCGCATCGGCACCCGCGGATCCCGGCCAGGACGGTCGGGACGCCGAGGAGAAGCCCGCGCCCCCGGCCGGCCCGGACCAGGACGGCACCGACTCGTCGAGCGCCGGGCCCAGGGCCGCCACGACATCCGCCGAGGGTGTCCCGGAGGACGCGAGCGGTGCCGCGGCGGCGGCATCCGAACGGACGCAGGGCACGGGCGGCGGGGACGACGTGGCCGCCGGGTCGGCGACCGAGCCGCAGGCGACGCGGGGCGGGCTCGCAGAGACGGGTCCCGGCCTCGGTCTCTGGCCGGCGGCCGTCGGAGGCCTTCTTTTCGCCGGAGGCTGTCTGCTGCTGATCCGCTCCAGGCGGCGTGTGCTGTGACCCTTTGGCATCTGGCACGACGGCGTCATGCCGGGGGATGACTGGTGAATCGATGACGGATGGGCGGGCAGGGCCAGGACCTCCCCGCCCACCCGTCCCCCGGGGGGCGACCGCATCGAACCCGCCACCGCCGGACGGCATCTGGCGCGTTTCCACTATTGCCATTCCGTTTCCCCGGGCGCAGCCTGGTCAACGAAAGGGCTCTGGGAGCGCTCCCACTGGTGCTTTCGATCCCGATTCCATCACAGTCCCCCCACGCGAGAGAAGGGCGTCATGACTTGTCATGATCACATCAAAAAAGGTCGACGCGCGTCGACCGTGGCCCTCGGCACCCTGACCGCGGCCCTGCTCACCCTGATCCCCTGGAGCGGCACCGCCGTCGCCCACGGCTCGGTCGTCGACCCGGCCTCCCGCAACTACGGCTGCTGGCAGCGCTGGGGCGACGACTTCCAGAACCCCGCGATGGCCCAGGAAGACCCCATGTGCTGGCAGGCGTGGCAGGACAACCCCAACGCCATGTGGAACTGGAACGGCCTGTACCGCAACGGCTCCGCCGGCAACTTCGAGGCCGTCGTCCCGGACGGCCAGCTGTGCAGCGGCGGCCGGACCGAGGGTGGACGCTACAACTCCCTGGACACCGTGGGCGCCTGGCAGACCACGGACATCACCGACAACTTCACCGTCAAGCTGTACGACCAGGCCAGCCACGGCGCCGACTACTTCAAGGTGTACGTCACCCGGCAGGGCTTCGACCCCGCCACACAGCCCATGGGCTGGGACGACCTCCAGCTGGTCGAGACCACGGGCGGCTACGCGCCCAGTCAGAACTACGAGATCCCGGTGAGCACCTCGGGCCTGAGCGGCCGGCACGTCGTCTACACGGTCTGGCAGGCGTCGCACATGGACCAGACGTACTTCCTGTGCAGCGACGTCGACTTCGGCTGATCCGCGCCATCCCTGCCCCCGCCCCCGCCGGGCGCGCCGCGTCCGGCGGGGACACCGGTCGGGGTGACCGCGGCGCGAAGTCCTTCGCGGTCGCCCCGGCGTGCGGTATACGTCCCCTCATGGACGTCATGGACCCCACGGACTACTACGACCTCGGCACCCATGGCCGGACGGTGACGACCTCGTCCCCCGTGGCCCAGCGGTGGTTCGACCGCGGGCTGGTGTGGACGTACGCCTTCCACCACGAGGAGGCCGTCGCCTGTTTCGAGGCCGCCGCGGCGGCCGACCCGGACTGTGCCATGGCCCACTGGGGCATCGCCTACGCCCTCGGCCCGAACTACAACAAGCCGTGGGAGGCCTTCGACGCCGAGGAGCTGAGGCGGTCCGTCGACCGCACCCACGCCGCCGTCGAACTCGCCCACGAGAAGGCGGCCCGGGCCACCCCGGTCGAACGCGCCCTGATCGGCGCACTGCGCGCCCGTTACCCGCAGGCGCGCGCCGTCGAGGACTGCTCGGTGTGGAACGCGCCGTACGCCGAGAGCATGCGCGCCGTCCACGAACTCGCCCCCGACGACCTGGACGTCGCCGCGCTCCACGCCGACGCGCTGCTGAACCTGACGCCCTGGCGGCTCTGGGACCTGCGCACGGGGCTGCCCGCCGAAGGCGCTCGCACCCTCGAGGCCAAGGACGTCCTCGACCGGGCCCTGGCCGCCGAAGGCGGACGCGACCATCCCGGCGTCCTGCACCTCTACGTCCACCTGATGGAGATGTCCGCCACCCCCGAGGCGGCCCTCACCGTCGCCGACCGGCTGCGGGGCCTGGTCCCCGACGCCGGGCACCTCAACCACATGCCGTCGCACCTCGAAGTGCTGTGCGGCGACTACCGGCGCGTGGTGTCGGACAACAGTGCCGCGATCGCCGCCGACGAGAAGTACCGCGTGCGGGCCGGGGCGATGAACTTCTACACCCTCTACCGCTCGCACAACCACCACTTCAGGATCTACGGCGCGATGTTCCTCGGCCAGTACGAGGTCGCGCTGGACGCCGCCGCGCGACTGGAGGAGTCCGTCCCCGAGGAACTGCTGCGTGTCGAGAGCCCGCCGATGGCCGACTGGCTGGAGGGCTTCCTGGCCATGCGGGTGCACGTACTGATCCGGTTCGGCCGCTGGGCCGACATCCTCCGGCTGCCGCTGCCCGCCGACCCGAGCCTGTACCGCGTGACGACCGCGATGCTCCACTACGCCCGCGGGGTCGCCCTCTCGGCCACCGGCGAGGTCACCGAGGCGGAGGCCGAACGCGCCCTGTTCCGTGAGGCGGTCGCCCGGGTGCCCGGCACGCGCACCCTGTTCAACAACACCTGCGCGGACATCCTCGCCATCGCGTCGGCCATGCTCGACGGCGAACTGGAGTACCGCAAGGGCGACCACGCCGCCGCCTTCGCCGCCCTGGAGCGGTCGGTCGAACTGGACGACAACCTCCCGTACGACGAGCCGTGGGGCTGGATGCAGCCCACCCGGCACGCCTACGGCGCCCTGCTCCTGGAACAGGGCCGGCTCGCGGAGGCCGAGGCGGTCTACCGGGCCGACCTGGGTCTCGACGACACCCTGCCCCGCCCCTTGCGGCATCCCGACAACGTCTGGGCCCTGCACGGACTCCACGAGTGCCTGACGCGCCTGGGCAAGGACGGGGAGGCGCGTATCGTGTCCCAGCGGCTGAAGCTCGCCGCCGCGCTGGCGGACGTACCGGTCGAGGCCTCCTGTTTCTGCCGCCTGGGCACCGCACCGGCGACCGGCGGTCCGGGTGGCTGCTGCGCCACGGAACGATGACCGCCCGTGCCGGCGCGGTCCGCCCCGGTTCGGCTCAGACGTTGACGCCGAAGTCCGCGGCGATGCCCGACAGGCCGGAGGCGTATCCCTGTCCGACCGCCCGGAACTTCCACTCGGCTCCGTGCCGGTACAGCTCGCCGAAGACCATCGCGGTCTCGGTCGACGCGTCCTCGGACAGGTCGTAGCGGGCGAGTTCCTGGTGGCCCGCCTGGTTGACGACCCGGATGAAGGCGTTGCGGACCTGGCCGAAGCTCTGCCCGCGGTTCTCCGCGTCGTGGATGGAGACCGGGAAGACGATCCGGTCGACCTCGGCGGGGACGGTGGCGAGGTCCACCTTGACCGTCTCGTCGTCGCCCTCGCCCTCGCCGGTGAGGTTGTCACCGGTGTGCTCGACCGAGCCGTCCGGGCTGGTCAGGTTGTTGTAGAAGACGAAGTGCCCGTCCGAGAGCACCTTCCCCGAGGCGTCGAGGAGCAGCGCGGAGGCGTCGAGGTCGTAGTCGGTGCCGGTCGTGGTGCGCACGTCCCAGCCCAGACCGACCAGAACGGCGGTCAGGCCGGGCGCCTCCTTGCTGAGCGAGACGTTGCCGCCCTTGGCCAGGGAAACTCCCACTGCGTTCTCCTTCGTAGCATCCGCTGATCATGTCCACCGTTCAATCTACAGCACTGTAGAAGTATGGCTTCTATAGGATGGCGTCCCATCAGGCGTACAGCGGCGGAAGGAGGCGGGCTGTGATGGATCACCGGCGTCCGCGGCGGCGGGGGCAGGGCGAGCTGGAGGCGCTGGTGCTGTCGGCGCTGCGCGAGGCGGACGGCCCCGCGACGGCCGGCTGGGTGCAGGAGCGCCTGGGCGGCGGCCTCGCCTACACCACGGTGATCACGATCCTGACCCGATTGCTGGACAAGGGCGCGGTCACCCGCGAGCGCGCGGGCCGGTCCTTCGCCTGGACACCCGCCTCGGACGAGGCGGGCCTGGCCGCGCGGAAGATGCGCAAGGTCCTGGACGCCGAGAGCGACCGGGTGGCGGTGCTGGCCAGCTTCGTCACCGGCCTCGACCCGGACGACGAGCGGCTGCTGCGCGAACTGCTGGGGCACGCGGGCGATGCGGAGGACGGCTGACGCCGCATGGGCGTATTCGTCTTTCTGCCACTGGTCCTGCCGCTGACGGCGTGGCCGATCGCCCGGCTGGCCGAACAGCACCTGCACCCGCGGAGTGCGACCAGACTGCTCACCGCCGTGGCCGCCGTGATGGCCCTGTGCAGCACGGTCTGCCTCGCCCTGGTGATGGTGGTCGGCACCGCGCAGCTGCCGGGCAACCCGCTGCCCGACGGCTGGTCCGACCCAGAGGTGCGGGCTGCGGTGCCGTACGACGAGGTCGTCGGCAAGGCGGCGATTCCCGCGCTGTGCGCGGTGGTCGTGGCCTCGGTGCGGGCCCTGTGGCGGCACGGCAGGGTGCGTCGCCGCGCCCACCGCGCGCTGGCCGGACTACCGGGGACCGGGGTGGCCGTGCTGCCGGACGACGTGCCCTACGCGTACGCGCTGCCCGGCGGTCACCGGGACCGCGTGGTGGTGAGCACGGCGCTGCTCGACTGCCTCGAACCGGCCGAGCGGCGCGCGCTGTTCGCCCACGAGCGGGCCCATCTGGCCGCCCGCCACCATCGTTTCCTGCTGGCTGTCCGGCTCGCCGCTCTGGCCAACCCGTTCCTGCGGCCCCTGCGGACCGCCGTGGCCTACACGGCGGAGCGGTGGGCGGACGAGGCGGCCGCGCGGGCGGTCGGCAACCGCCGCTCGGTGGCGACCGCGATCGGCAAGGCGGCTCTGGTCTCCCGGGGCACCCCGGTCGCCACCCTCGCCGGCCTCGCGGCGCCCGGCCCGGTACCGCGCCGGGTGGCGGCCATGCTGGGCCCCGCGCCCGCGGTCCGCACCTGGCCCTCGGTGTTCACCTCGGTGGGCCTGGCGGCGTGGGCCGCGGCCGCCGGAACCGCCGTGTCGGCGATGTCGTCCGCGAACGCCGCCGTCACGATGTTCCTCATCCTCCGCGCCGCGACGCCTCTCTGAGCCATTCTGGGCGACTCTGAGGCACTCTGATTTTTCGGAGAAAGACCCAGGTCGCAGAGGTGCTCGCAGAACATCTTCACTCGATCGGGTGATCGGCCAATCCGCGGCCGGGACGGCTCCGGATTCCCCATGTGAGGGAAGAACCGAGGACATACCGACAGCGGCCCGCCGCCCGCCCGTGCTCCCGCCGGTCCACAGGCGCGGAACGGCTCGGCCCTCACACGCCCGCGCCGAGCCCCCGGTCGGACGGAGGCACTCCCGCGGCGAGCGCGGAACCTCCGAGCGTGCTCGCCGAGGCGAGAGCTGACGAAGGCACCGACCAGGGCCGGCGCGGGTCCGCCGACTGAAGACGAGCGGGGCGCGCACCCCGTCGACCGACCACCACCTGACCGCAGTCCGTACCGACGCAGGCTTCGTGCTGCCCTCTGCCGCACCTTGCTGCCCCTTTTCACCTGGGAGAATCCATGAACGCCCGTATTCGCCGCTCCGCCGTCGCCGTCGCCGCGGCCGCCATCCTGCCCCTGGCCCTGGTCGCCTGCTCCGACGACGGCGACAGCGGCTCGTCGGACTCCGCCCAGGCCGCCTCCTCGGCCCCCGCGGACGCCGGCGACCAGCCCGCCGGGGGCGGCGACGAGTCGGCCGGCGGCGACATGGCCGGCGCCGACGAGCCGTTCGGTCCGGCGTGTTCCACGGTGCCGAAGGACGGCGCCGGTTCCTTCGAGGGCATGGCCAAGGATCCGGTGGCCACGGCCGCCTCGAACAACCCGGCGCTGTCCACGCTGGTGACGGCGGTGAAGAAGGCCGGTCTGGTCGACACGCTGAACAACGCCGAGAACATCACGGTGTTCGCGCCGACCAACGACGCCTTCGCCAAGATCCCGAAGGCTGACCTGGACAAGGTCCTGAACGACAAGGCGATGCTCACCAAGGTCCTGACCTACCACGTGGTGGGCCAGAAGCTCGCGCCCAAGGACCTGGAGAACGGTTCCTTCGAGACGCTGGAGAAGTCGAAGCTGACGACGTCCGGCTCGGACGAGTCCTACACGGTCAACGACTCGGCCAAGGTCGTCTGCGGCAACGTCAAGACCGCCAACGCCAACGTCTACATCGTCGACACCGTGCTCATGCCCAAGAGCTGAAGCACGAGCGGGCGGACGGGGCCGGGGGCGGTCGGGCAGACGGCGGCCCCCGGCCCCGCGGTGACCCTGTGGTAGCTTGCGGTAGCCAGTCGAACCCACCTGGTGGGTCAGGGAATCCGGTGCGAATCCGGAGCTGACGCGCAGCGGTGAGGGGTACGGGCGGGACAAGGGCCACTGGGCGGCGCAAGCCGTCCGGGAAGGCGTCCCGTCCGGTCGATCCCGAGTCCGAAGACCTGCTGGCACCCGCGCCGCGTACGGCGTGGACCACCGTACGAACGGGCTTCGCGCATGAGCCCTCGACGCCAGAGGATCTTCCTTGCCCGCAGCACGCCCCGCCGGCTCCCGCCGTGCCTTCGGCTCCTTCCGTCCCTTCGGTTCGTTCCGCTCCCGTTCCTCGTTGCTGCTGTCCGGTGCCCTGCTGGCGTCCGGCTGCGGCTCCGGAGCGACCGCCACGGACTCCGCCGCTCCGGCCGAGGCCGCCGGCTATCCACGCTCCGTCAGTGACTGCGGGCAGAAGGTGGAGGTCACGGCGCCGCCCCGGCGGGCGGTCTCCCTCAACCAGGGCACCACGGAGATCCTGCTCTCGCTGGGACTCGCCGACCGCATGGCCGGCACCGCCACCTGGACCGACCCGGTCATGAAGGGCCTGGAGAAGGCGAACGCCGGCGTGCCCCGGCTCGCCGACGACATGCCCTCCTTCGAGACGGTCCTGGACGCCGAACCCGACTTCGTCGCCGCCTCCTTCGCCTCCACGCTCGGCCCCGGCGGAGTGGCCACGCGCGAGCAGTTCACCGAACTCGGCGTGCCGGCCTACCTGTCCCCGTCCGACTGCGCGGGCAAGGACAACAGCGGCGACGGCGACGGCGTCCGCGACGAATCCCTGACGATGGACGCAGTCTACGGCGAAGTCCGCGACCTGGCCCGGCTGTTCGACGTCGAACAGCGCGGCGACAAACTGGTCGCCGACCTGAAGGCGCGGGTCGAGAGGGCCACGTCGGGCGTCGACGCCTCCGGTGTCACCCTCATGTACTGGTTCGCCAACTCCACTTCGCCCTACATGGCGGGCTGCTGCGGCGCCCCCGGTGTCATGACCCGCGAACTCGGCGCGAGGAACGCCATGGACGACACCCGGGAGGAATGGCCGCAGGTCGGCTGGGAGACCGTAGCGGACCGCGACCCCGACGTCCTCGTCATCGGAGACCTCACCCGCAGGTCCCAGACGGCCGAGACCGCCGCGAAGAAGATCGAGTTCCTGGAGTCCGACCCCGTCACCAAGAACATGACCGCGGTCAGGAAGAAGCGGTACGTGCTGCTGAGCGGACAGGCCATGAACCCCACCATCCGCACCGTCGAGGGCGTGGAGAAGGTGGCGGCGGCACTGCGCGCGTACGGCCTCACCAAGTGACGGCCGAAAGCCAGGCGACAACCGAAAGCCAGGCGACAACCGAAAGCCAGGCAACGGCCGAAAGCCAGGTGGCCGCCAAAAGCCAGGTGACGGCCGGCAGTAGGGCGACGCCGGGCAGCCAGGTGACGCCCACGAGCCGGGCGGCCTCCGGAATCCGGGCGGCCTCCGGAATCCGCGCGGCCGGCCGCCGCTACCCGGTCTGGGCGGTGGCCGGGTTCGTCGCCCTGTGCGCCTCCGTGGCCGTCGCCGTCACCATCGGCCCCGCCGACATCGGCGTCGGCGAGGTCTGGTCCATCGTCGTCGCCCACCTCGGAGGCGGCACCCCCGCCGTGGACGTGACACCGATCCGCGACGGCATCGTCTGGGACCTGCGGCTGCCCCGGACCCTCCTCGCCGCGGTGTGCGGCGCCGGACTCGCCGTCTGCGGCGCCGTACTCCAGTCCCTGCTGCGCAACCCGCTGGCCGACCCCTTCGTGCTGGGCGTCTCCTCCGGCGCCTCGACCGGTGCCGTCCTGGTCGTCGTCCTCGGCGTGGGCGGCGGAGCGCTGTCCCTGTCGGGCGGGGCGTTCCTCGGGGCGGTCTGCTCCTTCGCGCTGGTGATGCTGCTCAGCCACAGCCTCGGCGGTACCCCGGACCGGGTGGTACTCGCGGGGGTGGCCGCGATGCAGCTGTTCTCCGCGCTCACCTCGTTCGTCGTGATGACCGCGGCCGACGCCGAGACCACTCGTGGCGTCCTGTTCTGGCTGCTCGGCTCCCTCGGCGGAGCGGGCTGGACGGACGTGTGGACCGGCACGGCGGTCCTGGTCGTGGTACTGGCCGTCTGCCTCGGGTACGCCGGGACGCTGGACGCCTTCGCGTTCGGCCAGGACGCCGCGGCCTCGCTCGGCGTCCACGTGACCCGCACCCGTCTGGTGCTGCTGTGCGCCACCGCCCTGCTCACCGCGGCCCTGGTCGCCTCGGCCGGCGCCATCGGCTTCGTCGGTCTGGTGCTGCCGCACGCCGTACGGGCGCTGACCGGCCCCGGGCACGCCCGGCTGCTGCCGGTCTGCGCGCTCGCCGGGGCGGTGTTCCTGGTGTGGGTCGACACCCTGGCCCGTACCGTCCTCGCACCCCAGGAGGTCCCGGTGGGCGTGGTGACCTCGCTGATCGGCGTGCCCGCCTTCGTGCTCGTGCTCTACCGCACCCGGGGGGCACGATGACGCTGAACGCCGAGCGGGTCTCGCGCGCCGCCGGCGGGCGGCTCATCCTGGACGGCGTGGGCCTGAGCCCCCGGCCCGGCGCCATGACCGGTCTGCTCGGCCCCAACGGCTCGGGCAAGTCCACCCTGCTGCGGCTCCTCGCCGGCGTGCTCGCCCCGGCCTCCGGCGTCGTCACCCTCGACGGCCGCCCGCTGGACCGGGTGGGCCGCCGGGAGATCGCCCGGCGCGTGGCCGTGGTCGAGCAGCAGGCGGACACGCAGGTCGAGCTGAGCGTCCGGGACGTCGTCCGGCTGGGCCGGATACCGCACCGCCGCGCCTGGACCCCCGCGTCGGAGGCCGACGAGGAGGCGGTCGCCGTCGCCCTGGAGCGCACCGGCCTGACCGGGCAGGCGGACCGGCTCTGGCACACCCTCTCCGGCGGCGAACGCCAGCGCGTCCAGATCGCCCGCGCCCTCGCCCAGCGGCCCCGCGAACTCCTGCTGGACGAACCGACCAACCACCTCGACGTCCAGCACCAGCTCGACGTGCTGACCCTGGTCGCCGCCCTGCCCGTCACCAGCGTCGTCGCCCTGCACGACCTCAACCTCGCGGCGATGTACTGCGACCACCTGGTGGTGCTGTCCGAGGGGAGGGTGGCGGCCCGCGGCGAGCCCGCGGAGGTCCTGACCGCGGACCTGGTCGCCGAGGTGTACCGGGTGCGCGCCGAGGTCACCCGCACCGGGCCGGGCGGCCGCCCGCACGTCCGGTTCCTCGGCACGCTGACAGGACGTTCCTCGGGCGGCTGACGGCCGCTTCCGGGGTGCGCGGGGCCCGGACGTCGCCGACGCCCCAGGAGCAGCGGCGTCAGCGTCCCGTCGGCGTCAGGACGTGGACCGTCAGTACCCCGTCAGGAAGGCCGGGACGCCCGGCCGGCGGTCACAGCGTGAGGGACGAGCCCCGGCGCGCCTCCCCGCGTCCGGGGCCCCTGCCTCTCCACCGGGCGGCGGTCAGTCCATCAGCCCGGCGGCGAGTGCGGCCCCCAGTTCCCAGCAGGTGTCGAGATCGGCCTTGCCGGGCTCGCCGGCCACGCTCACCGCCGGCGCCGCGCGCTGCCAGCCGAGGCCGGTCGTGACCGACTCGATGCCGCGCACCGCGCCGGTGGTGTCGCTGCCGCCGTGCACGTAGTAGCCGAAGGGGCGGCCCCGCGTCTCGTCCAGGCACGGGTAGTAGACCTGGTCGAAGAAGTGCTTCAGGGCGCCGGACATGTAGCCCAGGTTGGCCGGAGTGCCCAGCAGGTATCCGTCGGCCTCCAGCACGTCGACCGACGTCGCCGCCAGCGCCGCGCGCCTGACCACCCGTACCCCTTCGATCTCGGGTGCGTTCGCCCCGGACACGACGGCTTCCAGCATCGCCTGGCAGTTCGGCGACGGCGTGTGATGCACGATCAGCAAAGTGGCCACGGCCCCAAGCCTGCCGCCCGCCACCCGCCGACCGCAAGAAACGCCACGACCGCAGGAAACGCCACGACCGCAGGAAACGCCACCGCCGCCCGCCGCCCGGTCCGGACCGGCCCGGCGACCCCGGCGACCGCGTCGGCCCGCGCGGGCGGCGGCGCGGCCCCGGCCCCGCCCGGCTCAGGCCGGCATGTTCATCAGCGCGATCGGCGTGGTGGTCGGCTGCTTCGAACCACCCGCCGGCTCCACGGTGATGCCGACACCCACCGCGTCGTCCACGTCACCCTCCATCAGTACCGCCTGACTGCCGCGGCCGGGATCCATCAGGCCCGCCGACCGCATCGTGCCGTGGTCGTCGAACCAGAGCTGGTACACCTTGCCCTGCGACGGCTCGGCCATGCCCGAGGCCAGGAACACGGCCCGGTCGCGGCGCTCGGAGACGACCAGGGTCCCACTCGCCCCGCCGGACAGCCGTACCGTGCTCGAGGCCGCGTCGGGCGCGGCCAGCACCCCGGCCAGTTCCTCGGACCGCTGCTGCGCCAGGGCCGCCCGGTCCCCGGCGTCCTGTGCCCGTTCGTACTGCCACACCGCCGTGCCGCCGAAACCCGCAGCGGCGGCCACACAGGCGGCCAGCGCCCACCGGGCCAGGCCCCGGCCCCGGGGCACGACGCGACGCGCCCGCTCCACCGTCCCGCCGCCCGGTGGCACCTGCCGCACCGTGGTGATGCGGTGCAGCACCCGTTCCTTGAGCACACGACCGGGTGAGACCGTGGCGGCCAGACCCAGCCGGGCCGTCGCCGCGGCGAACTCCAGACTCTCCTGCTCGCAGGCGCCGCAGTCCGCGAGGTGGCGCTCGAAGGCGGCCCGCTCGTCGTCGTGCAGCGCGTGCAGGGCGTAGGCGCCCGTCAGGCTGTGCAGGTCCTCGGTGCGCGTCACGCGCTCACCCCCAGGCAGTCACGGAGCCGGATGAGACCGTCACGCAGCCGGGTCTTCACCGTGCCGAGCGGCAGCGCGAGCGCCTCGGCGACCTGCCGGTAGGTCAGGCCGCGGTAGTAGGCCAGGGTGACGGACTGGCGCTGGATCTCGGTCAGGGTCCGCAGACAGCGCCGCACCTGCTCCCGCTCCAGTCGCGTCTCCACCTGTTCGGTCACCTCGTCGTACTCGGGCGTACGGTCGAGCAGGGCGGCCCGGTGGTCGCGGGCCGCGGCGGCTTCCACCGACCGCACCCGGTCCACGGCCCGCCGGTGGGCCAGGGTGAGGATCCAGTTGACCACCGTGCCGCGCTCGGGCCGGTAGCGGGGCGCCGTGCGCCAGACCTCCACCAGCACCTCCTGCGCGACCTCCTCCGACTGCGCCTGGTCGCGCAGTACCGCCCGGGCGACTCCGAGAACGGACCCCGCCACCGCGTCGTAGACCGCGGCGAAGGAGTCCTGATCGCCCAGGGCCACCTCATGGATGAGCTTTTCCAGGTCTGGCTGGGCCGATGGATTTCTGCCGATGTGTACGGCTTCCTTCACGACGGTTTCTCCAAAACAATGCGACGAGCCGGGATGTCCCCGCGTAATCCGAGGCCACGCGGCCCGCGGATTGGTCGGGAAGCGCCCCCCCTGGCGCCTGTCCGACCGGGCAGGCCTCCCGCACGACATGCCGGAGCCTCACCCTCCCATGCCGCCCGGCCTGCCGTGTCAGCGTCTGTTTGCGCTGCGGCGCCGGGGCAACCCGGGTGCGGACACCGGACCCTGCACTGGAGGTGCCGTGGCGCTCACCCGTGGGAGAACCGCCCGTTCCGCCGCCGCCGCCGTGCTGGCCGCGGCGGCGCTGGCACTGAGCGGATGCGGCGGGGACGACAGCTTCGAGACCGAGGACTGGCACGCGCCCGGCCAGAACGCGAGCGTCGGCCCCGTCCTGATCCGCTACGCCCATGTGGCGGAGCCCAAGGGGGACCCGTGGCAACCCGGTGACGACGTGCCGGCCTACGTCTGGCTGATGAACGAGGGCGACGAGAGTGACCGGCTGGTGGGCGCGAGCAGCCCCAACGCCGAGTCGGTGAGCATCGTGAACGCGGACGGCAAGCCCCTGCCGGACGGAGTGGAACTGCCGCCGGACAAGCTCCGGCAACTGGAGCCGACCAACGACCACCTGCTGCTGCGGGACGTGCGGGAGGTCGTCCGGGGCGGTGACTTCATGAAGATCACCCTGAACTTCGAGAAGGCGGGCTCCGTCACGTTCAACATCCAGTCCCAGGTCCCCGTCTACGACTCCAGCCCTTCCCCCAGCGAGTGACCCCGCCGCCCCTCGCACGGGTCTGTATACGCCGAGGCCGGTCGCGTTATAGCCTGAGGCCGTTCGCGTTCGATCGGGATCGGAAAGACCAGGACGACAGGGAGGTGAGGTTGATGACCGCGCTCGAAGCCGCTCTTCGCGGCGCCCGGGTCTCCCTCGCGTCCCGGGCCATGGCCTGACCCAGCCGAACGCACACCCAGAAACGGAACCTCATCCCGTCATGTCCCACACCTGGAGCACGCGCGCCGAGACCGGCGCCGACATCCCCGGCATCCGTGACATCGTCCGCACCGCCTTCCCGACGCCGGAGGAGGCCGCCCTCGTCGACGCGCTGCGCGCCGACCCGGAGGCCTGGATCGACGGACTGTCCGTCGTCGCGGTGGACGGCGACGACCGGCCCGTGGGCCACGCCCTGCTGACCCGCTGCCACGTCGGGGCCAGCCCGGCGCTCTGCCTGGCACCCGTCGCCGTCCGGCCCGAGCGGCAGAACAGCGGCGCGGGCTCGGCGGCCGTCCGGGCGGCGCTCACCGCGGCGGAGCGGCTGGGCGAGCGCCATGTCGTCGTCCTGGGCCACCCGGAGTACTACCCCCGGTTCGGCTTCGTCCGGGCCTCCGTCCACGGCATCGGCCTGACCATCGACGTCCCGGACGAGGCCCTCATGGCCCTCACCCTGGACGCCGCCCACCCGCTGCCCGCCGGCACCGTCCGCTACGCGGCACCGTTCGGTATCTGACCGCCGGCCGGATCACGGTCGCCGACCGGCGGCCGGCCCCGCGTGCCGTGCCGGGGCGGGACTTCCTCCCGCCCCGGCACGGCTCTTCCCTCCGCCGAGGGTCTCCCTCCTGAACGCCTGGCCGCCTCGATCGCGGTGGCCCGCGGCCGAGGCGGTGCGCGAACCCCGACGGGGCTGCCCACCGGGAAGGTGGGCAGCCCCGTCGGGGTGTGCGCGTGGTGTCTGCCGGTGGCTCAGCCGACCGGCGCGGCCGGGCCCTTGCCGGCCGGTTCGGCGGCGGCTTCGCCTGCCTCCTCGGCGAGACGCTCCATGCCGCTGGTGGTCTTCAGCGGCTTCTCCTTGATGAACACGACGGCCACCACTGCCAGCAGTGCGAACGGCGTGGCGATGAGGAACAGGTCGGCCGTGGCGACACCGTAGGCGTGCTCGACGATGGTCCGCATCGGTGCGGGCAGCGTGGACATGTCCGGGACGCTGTGCCCGCCCGCGCTCTCACCGCCGGGCACGGTGGCGCCCGCGTCGCTGAGTCCCTTGGTCATCTCACTGGCGACCCGGTTGGCGAGGATCGCGCCGAGGACGCTGACGCCGATGGTGCCGCCCATGCTGCGGAAGAAGGACAGCACGGAGGTCGCGGCGCCCAGGTCGGCGGCGGCCACGTCGTTCTGGGCGGCCAGCACCAGGTTCTGCATCAGCATGCCGACGCCGACGCCCATGATCGCCATGTAGAGGCTGAGCAGACCGAAGTGCGTCTTCGCGTCGATCGTGGCGAGCAGCGCGAGGCCGACGGCCATCAGGACCGCACCCCACACCAGGTACCGCTTCCACGTGCCGGTCCGGCTGATCACCTGTCCGGCGACGGTGGACGACACCAGCAGGCCGAGGATCATCGGCAGGCTCATCAGACCCGCGACGGTCGGCGACTTGCCCAGGGCGATCTGGAAGTACTGCGAGAGGAAGACGGTCCCGCCGAACATGGCGACACCGACCAGGAGGCTGGCGACGGTGGTCAGCGTGACCGTGCGGTTGCGGAAGATGTCGAGCGGGATGACCGGCTCGGGGGTACGGGCCTCGACGAAGACCGCGGCGACCAGCAGCAGCACGCCACCGCCCGCGAGGGCAGCGGTCTGCCAGGAGGCCCAGTCGAACTCGTTGCCGGCCAGCGACACCCAGATGAGCAGCGCGCAGACACCGGCGACGATCAGGAAGGCGCCGAGCCAGTCGATCCGCACCTGGCGCTTGGTCACCGGCAGCCGCAGCGTGCGCTGCAGCAGCGCGATGGCGAGCAGCGCGAACGGCACGCCGATGAAGAAGCACCAGCGCCAGCCCAGCCACGAGGTGTCCACCAGGACACCGCCGATGAGCGGACCGGCCACGGTGCCCACGGCGAAGACGGCACCGAAGATGCCGGCGTACTTGCCCAGCTGGCGGGGCGGGATGACGGAGGCCATCACGACCTGTGCGAGAGCGGTCAGACCGCCCGCGCCGATGCCCTGCACGACCCGGCTGAAGATCAGCAGTTCGACGCCCTGGGAGAAGCCGGCCAGCAGCGAGCCGACCACGAACATGGCCAGCGAGAGCTGGAGCAGCAGCTTCTTGTTGAAGAGGTCGGACAGCTTGCCCCACAGGGGCACCGTCGCGGTCATCGCCAGCAGTTCGGAGGTGACGACCCAGGTGTAGGACGACTGGCTGGCGCCCAGGTCGGCGATGATCGTGGGCAGCGCGTTGGAGACGACGGTGCCGGCCAGGATGGCGACGAACATGCCGGCCATCAGACCGGACATGGCCTGGAGTATCTGCCGTTGGTTCATGGCGGTGGGAGGCGCGTCGGCGGGCGCCTGTGATGCGGTCACGGCATCTCTTTCGGTGGTGGTCTGATGAGGTCGCGAGAGCCCGGCGCGGAGGCTACGCGGGAGGTGCCGGAAGGCCGGCGGCGAGGAGGGTGAACACCTCGTGGAAGACGTCGAGGAAGGCGGCTTCCTCCTGGTGGGCGGACCAGTGGTCCATGCTGGTGCGCACGGCTGCGTGCGCCACGGAGGCCAGCAGCCGCGGGTAGAGGCCGTCGCCGGTGCCGTGGAGGCGTTCGGCGATGGCTTCGGCCAGGTTGGCCTCGGCCGCCATGTGCGCCCCGACGCCGCGCGCCAGGAGGTGCGGTGAGGCGTGCAGCACTTCGGCGTGCAGCCGCCACAGCTCGTGGTCCTGCTCCGCCTCGGCGAACTCCGCGGCCAGGGCCCCGCGCAGGGCTTCCAGCGGGGAGAGCTCGGCCGGTGCCTCGAGTACGGCACACCGCATGCGTGCGCCGGCGTCCGCGTCCATCACGACGAACGCGTCGTCGCGGGTGTCGAAGTAGTTGAAGAAGGTTCGCACCGACACCCCGGCCGCGGCGCTGATCGCCTCGACGGTGACCTTCTCCGCCCCGTGTTCCGCGGCGAGACGTACCGCGGCCTCGGCGAGAGCGGCACGCGTGGCCCGCTTCTTCCGCTCCCGCAAGCCGCCCCCCGCGGCACCTTTCTCCCACATAAGTTGCATGGTATGCAAAGATGCACGCCGTGCAAAATCAGCGGCGGGCGCCGATCCCCCAAGGGATCGGCGCCCGCCGTCACGCGGTGGTCCCGCCGTCACGCGGTGGTCCCGCCGTCACGCGGTGGTCCCGCCGTCACGCGGTGGTCCCGCCGTCACGCGGTGGTCCCGCGTCACGCGACGGCCCGGCTCAGGCCGCCAGCCGCGCCAGCGTCTCCTCGAAGGGGACGGCGCCCCCGGCGGGCCGGTTGTGCGGGAGCCTCGCCAGTACGGCGGCCATGCCGCAGGTGTTGGTCACCCCGGAGAAGACCAGGCCCGCGCCGACCGCGCCGGACAGCCAGTGCGCGCGGCGCCGGACGCGGCCCGCCAGGAACCCGGCGGCGACGAGCGTCCCGGCGGCGAGGCGCACCTGCCGGTCCATGGGCCACGGCGTACGGGCGCCGGTCTGACGCTCGACCGGGTGACCGGCCGCCGCCCAGGCGCCTGTGCCGCCCTCGAGAGTGGCCGCCTCGACGCCGTGCGCCGCGAGTCGCGCGCAGCCCTTGGCGGACCTGGCTCCGGAGGCGCACACCAGCAGCAGCGGCCCCCGTGCGGCGGCCGTCGTCAGGGCGCCGGCGGCCTCGTCGAGCCGTTCCAGCGGAACGTTGTGCGCGCCGGGGAGGTGCCCGCCGGCGTACTCGCCGGGGGAGCGGACGTCGACGACGGTGAACTCGCCGAGGCGGCCCACGGCCTGGTCGGTGCTCAGGGTGGTGGCCGGAGCGGTGGGGGTGATCACGGAAGGGAACCTCTCTCGTTGCCGCGTCTGCGCGCGGTAGGATACCCGCAGGGGTATGCGGGACAATGTGGGCCAGATGGAGGAGCAGGCGTGGAACTCGACATGTCGGCCGACGAGCTGAAGTCGGCGCTCAACCGGCTGCGGCGCGCTCAGGGGCAGCTCGCGGGAGTCATCCGGATGATCGAGGAGGGGCGCGACTGCGAGGACGTGGTCACGCAGCTCGCCGCCGTCTCCCGGGCCCTGGACCGGGCCGGTTTCTCGATCATCGCCACGGGGCTGCAGCAGTGCATGACCAGCGAGGACCCCGAGGTGCGGGACTCCGCGCAGATGCGGGCCCGACTGGAGAAGCTCTTCCTCTCGCTGGCCTGACCGGCCGGGCCGCTCACAGCAGCGCCGTGGCGCCCATCGCCACGGCGACGGCGAGCAGCACGGAGCCGAAGACGCGCCGCAGGGTGGCGGCGGAGACCTTCGCCGCCAGCCGTCTGCCGTCCCACGCGCCCAGGACGGCGGTGGCCAGGAACGGCAGGAGCAGCGTGAGGTCCAGGTGTACGGCGGTGTACGCCCGGGCCGCCAGGGCCACCAGCGCGTTGGCCATGACGGCCAGCAGGCTCGTGCCCACCGCCGCGCTCATCGGCACGGCCAGTACCGTCACCAGCGCCGGGACCGCCAGGAAGCCGCCGCCGACCCCCAGGAACCCGGTCACCGCGCCCAGCCCGGCTCCGGCTCCGGTGGCCCGGACACCCGACACCGTGCCGCCCTCGCGCGGCGCCCGGCGGCGCAGCATGCGCAGGCCCGCCAGCGCGGCCAGCGCCGCGAAGACCAGCGTCAGCACCACCTCCGGGACACGCGGGGACAGAGCGCCGGCCGCGGCGGCGGGCAGCAGGCCGGCCGCCGCGAACAGCAGCCCGGCCCGCCAGCGCACCGCCCCGGCCCGGGCATGGGCCACCAGCGCGGTGACCGATGTGACGATCACGACGACCAGGCTCGCGGTGGTCGCCGCGGCCGGGGTGAAACCCAGCAGATAGATGAGCGCGGGCACGGTGAGGATGCTGCCGCCCGCCCCCAGCGCGCCCAGGGACAGACCGGCCGCGGCACCGGCGAGCAGGGCGAGGACCAGCGGAGTCATGCGGCGGTGCCGCCCGAGGGCGTGACGAGCGGCAGACCCGCGTCGGCCGCCGCCGCGAAACCGTCGTCGACCGCGACCACCTCGCGTCCGGCGGCGTCCAGCACGGACGCGGCGACGGCCGCGCGCATGCCGCCCGCGCAGTGCACCCACACGGTGCCCGGCGGAACCTCGTCCAGCCGCTGGTGGATCTCGTGGACCGGAAGGTGCACACTGCCCTCGACCCAGCCGCCCGCGCGCTCGTTGTCCCGGCGTACGTCGACGACCACCGGGTCCTCACCACCGCGCCGCGCCGTGGCCAGCTCGGCGAAGGTGGCGCGCCGGAACGAGGCCGGGCGGGTCCCGTCCGCGACCCAGTCGGCGGGGGAGCCGACCGCCGCCGCGGCCGGCCGGTCGATGCCCACCCGGGCCAGCTCCCGCTGGGCGCGGGCGAGCTCCCGCGTACTGTGCGCGAGCAGCGTCACCGGCTTGCCCCACGGGATCATCCACGCCAGATAGGTCGCGAGCTGTCCGTCGACCTCGAAGTTGAACGACCCGGCGACATGGCCCGCGGCGAACGCCACCCGGCCGCGCAGGTCCACGACCCACTCACCGGCGGCCAGCCGCCGGGCGATCTCGTCCGCGTCGGCCCGCCGGGGCTCGGTCAGGTCCACGGGAGCGGGGCCCTCGGCGTTCGCCGGGCCCATGTGCGCGTAGTAGGCGGGTACGTCGTCCAGTCCCGCCAGCAGTTCCTGGACGAAGGTCTCCACGTCCTGGACGAGCGCCGGATTGGCCGCCTTCTCCGCGCCGATGGTGCTCCGCTCGCCGCCGGACGACGAGGAGGAGCAGAAACTGCCGAAGCCGTGCGTGGGCAGCACGGCCACCCGGTCCTCCAGCTGGCCCGCGAGACGCCGCGCGGAGGCGTGCTGCGCGCGGGCCAGCTCCTCGGTCAGCCGCGGCTCCACGAGGTCGGGCCGGCCCACGGTGCCGATCAGCAGCGAGCCGCCGGTGAAGGCGGCCACCGCCCGCCCCGCCTCCTGGAGGACGTACGAGGTGTGGTGCGGGGTGTGGCCGGGCGTGGCCACCGCGCGCAGCTCCAGCCCCTCGTCGAGAGGCTCCACGTCCCCGTCGGCCACCGCCACGCGCGCGTACGCCACCTCCGCCCCGGCCGGCACCAGGTAGCGCGCGCCGGTGAGACGGGCGAGCTCCAGGCCGCCGGTGACGTAGTCGTTGTGCACATGGGTCTCGGCGACGGCGGCGATCCGCACCCCGCGCCGGGCGGCCTCGGCGATGACGCGGTCGATGTCCCGCGGCGGGTCCACGACCACCGCCGAGCGGGCACCGCCCGCGAGGTAGCTGCGGTTGCCCAGTCCCTCGGTCTCCAGGACGTCGACAAAGAACACGGCGCACTCTCCTTCCTGATTACCCCCCAGGGTATTTCTCCCCACCGTAACAGATATACCCAGGGGGGTATACAGGTGGACGGATGGGGGGGGCGCCGCACGCGGTCCTTCCGCGCCGCCGGGAGAAGACTGTGCGGGGGATCGGACAACTCCTGCGTGCCCGCCGGAAGTTGGGGTACCCGCTGCGGCAGCACGGCCGGCACCGGGGTCGGCGCCGGTGACGGTCGTGCTGCCCGCCGTCGCTCGCCCCTCGTCGGCATCGCCCCCTTGCCGGCACCGCCTCCGTGCGGAGAACCGACGTGACCCGAACGGCCCTGTCGGGTACCCGAGCGGCCTGCGCGGGGTTGGGATGTGTACGGGTACCCCCGTGCCCGCGCGGCCCGACCGCTGTCCCGACACGGAAAGGACCCCCGATGTCCGCCGACACCCAGCAGGCGCCCCCCGGGCTCACGGACGAGGAGCTCGCCGGCCTGGACGCCCACTGGCGCGCCGCGAACTACCTCTCCGTCGGCCAGATCTACCTGATGGCCAACCCCCTGCTGACCGAGCCCCTGCGCCCCGAGCACGTCAAGCCCCGACTGCTCGGCCACTGGGGCACCTCACCCGGCCTCAACCTGGTCCACACCCACCTCAACCGGGTGATCAAGGCCCGTGACCTCGACGCCCTGTGCATCTGGGGCCCCGGCCACGGAGGCCCCGCCGTCCTGGCGAACTCGTGGCTGGAGGGCTCGTACACCGAGACCTATCCGGACATCACCCGGGACGCGGCCGGGATGGCCCGGCTGTTCAAGCAGTTCTCGTTCCCCGGCGGCGTGCCGAGCCATGTCGCGCCCGAGACGCCGGGCTCCATCCACGAGGGCGGCGAACTCGGCTACTCGCTCTCGCACGCCTACGGAGCAGCCTTCGACCACCCCGGCCTGGTGGTCGCCTGCGTGATCGGCGACGGGGAGGCGGAGACCGGCCCCCTGGCGACGTCCTGGCACTCCAACAAGTTCCTCGACCCCGTGAACGACGGCGCCGTCCTGCCGGTCCTGCACCTCAACGGCTACAAGATCGCCAACCCGACCGTGCTCGCCCGCCTCCCCGAGGCGGAACTCGACGAACTCCTGCGGGGCTACGGCCACGACCCGATCCACGTCACCGGCGACGAGCCGGCCGCCGTCCACCGGGCCATGGCCCACGCCATGGACACCGCCCTGGACCGCATCGCCGCGATCCAGCGGGCCGCCCGCGAGGAGGGTGCCACCGACCGCCCCCGCCGGCCGATGATCGTACTGCGCACTCCCAAGGGCTGGACCGGCCCGGCCGAGGTCGACGGCCTGCCCGTGGAGAACACCTGGCGCGCCCACCAGGTCCCGCTGCCCGCCGTACGGACCGACCCGGAACACCTGAGGCAGCTGGAGCGGTGGCTGCGCTCCTACCGGCCCGGTGAACTGTTCGACGACGCCGGAGCACCGCGCCCCGCCGTCCTGGCCGCCGTCCCCGAGGGCGCGCGCCGCCTCGGAGCCAGCCCCTACGCCAACGGCGGGCTGCTCCTGCGCGAGCTGCCGCTGCCGCCGCTGGAGAAGTACGCCGTCCCCGTCGACGAACCCGGCGCGAGCATGCACGAACCCACCCGGGTCCTCGGCGACCTGCTCCGCGACGTCATGGAGGCCACCGCCGAACGGCGCGACTTCCGTCTCGTCGGCCCCGACGAGACCGCCTCCAACCGCCTCCAGGCCGTCTACGCCGCCAGCGGCAAGGCCTGGCAGGAACGCACGCTGCCCGTCGACGAGAACCTCGACCGGCACGGCCGCGTCATGGAGATCCTCTCCGAACACACCTGCCAGGGCTGGCTGGAGGGCTATCTCCTCACCGGCCGGCACGGACTGTTCTCCTGCTACGAGGCCTTCGTCCACATCGTCGACTCGATGGTCAACCAGCACGTCAAATGGCTGCGGGTGACCCGCCGCCTGCCCTGGCGCGCACCCATCGCCTCCCTCAACTACCTGCTCACCTCCCACGTGTGGCGCCAGGACCACAACGGCTTCTCCCACCAGGACCCCGGCTTCGTCGACCACATCCTCAACAAGAGCCCCGAGGCCGTACGGGTCTACCTGCCGCCGGACGCCAACACCCTGCTCTCGGTCGCCGACCACGCGCTGCGCAGCCGCGACTACGTCAACGTGATCGTCGCCGGCAAGCAGCCCTGCTTCGACTGGCTGTCCATGGAACAGGCGAGGACGCACTGCGCGCGCGGCGCCGGCATCTGGGACTGGGCCGGCACCGAGGACGGCACCCGCGAACCCGACGTGGTGCTCGCCTGCGCGGGCGACGTCCCGACCCAGGAGGTGCTCGCCGCCGCCCAGCTCGTCCGCCGCCACCTGCCCGGACTCGCCGTACGTGTCGTCAACGTCGTCGACATCGCCCGGCTGCTGCCCAGCGGGGAACACCCGCACGGCATGAGCGACTTCGAGTACGACGGCCTGTTCACCGCCGACAGGCCGGTCATCTTCGCCTACCACGGGTACCCCTGGCTGATCCACCGCCTCGCCTACCGGCGCACCGGCCACGCCCATCTGCACGTGCGCGGCTACAAGGAGATCGGGACCACCACCACACCCTTCGACATGGTGGTGGGCAACGACATGGACCGCTACCGCCTGGTCATGGACGTCATCGACCGGGTGCCGGGCCTCGCCGTGCGCGCGGCGGCCGTACGGCAGCGGATGGAGGACGCCCGGCTGCGCCACCACGACTGGATCCGCGAGCACGGAGTGGACCTGCCCGAGGTCGCCGACTGGTCCTGGGAGGGCTCGAAGTGACCGCGACGCCCTCGACCTGGGACTACGACCACTACGACCCCGCGGACGAGCGGCTGCGCGAGTCGCTGTGCACACTCGGCAACGGCTACTTCGCCACCCGCGGCGCGCTGCCCGAGTGCGTCGCGGACGACGTGCACTACCCGGGCACCTACGTGGCCGGCTGCTACAACCGGCTCACCTCCACCGTCGCCGGGCGGGAGGTGGAGAACGAGGACATGGTCAACCTCCCCAACTGGCTGCCCCTGCGCTTCAGGGCCGACGGAGGGGACTGGCTCACGCCGGACACCGCCGAGGTGCTCGACCACCGGCAGACCGTACACCTGGAATCGGGCGTGCTGGAGCGCCGCACCCACTTCGGGATCGGCCAAGGACGCGTGCTGTCCGTGCGCCAGCTGCGCATGGTGCACATGGCCGATCCCCACCTCGCCGCGCTGCGCACGGAGTTCACGGTCGAGTCCGGTGCGGCCGACCTCGACGTGGAAGCGGCCCTGGACGGCGGCGTCACCAACTCCGGGGTGCCGCGCTACCGGGAGCTGGAGGGCCGCCACCTGACCCACGTGCACACCGGCGACGCCGACGACGGCACGGTGTGGCTGCGCTGCCGCACCCGCACCTCCGACATCCGGGTCGGCATGGCGGCCCGCACGACGGCCGGCGCGCCCGTCACCCCGGCCCGGGAACACCTGCGCGTCACCCAGCGCGCGACGCTGCGCGCGGAGCCGGGCCGCACCGTCACGGTCGACAAGATCGTGGCCCTGCACACCTCACGCGACCCGGCGATCAGCGACCCCCTGCAGGCCGCCGTCGACCGGGTGGCCGACGCCCCCGGCTTCGACGAACTGCTGGTGTCGCAGCGCACGGCCTGGGGCCAGCTGTGGCGCCGCGCCGAACTCGACGTACCCGGTGAGGCGGGCGACATCCTGCGCCTGCACCTCTTCCACGTGCTGCAGACCCTCTCCCCGCACACCGCCGACCTCGACGTGGGCGTACCGGCGCGCGGACTGCACGGGGAGGCCTACCGCGGACACGTCTTCTGGGACGAGCTGTTCGTCCTGCCCTACCTCAACCTGCACTTTCCCGAGGTGTCCCGCGCCCTGCTCCACTACCGGCACCGCCGCCTGGACCGGGCCCGCGCCGCGGCCCGCGCGATCGGCAGGCGCGGCGCGCTGTATCCGTGGCAGAGCGGCAGCGACGGACGCGAGGAGACCCAGCAACTGCACCTCAACCCGCGCTCGGGCCGCTGGCTCCCGGACCACTCGCACCTCCAGCACCATGTGGGGTCGGCGATCGCGTACAACGTGTGGCAGTACTGCGAGGCGAGCGGAGACGCCGAGTTCCTGCACACCAAGGGCGCCGAGACGCTGCTGCAGATCGCGCGCTTCTGGGCGGACTCCGCGACCTGGGACGAGCACCTGGGACGGCACCGCATCCGCGGCGTCGTCGGCCCCGACGAGTACCACGAGGCCTACCCCGGCGCCGAGAAGCCGGGCCTCGACGACAACGCGTACACCAACGTCACCGCCGCCTGGGTCCTGACCCGCACCCTGGAGGTGCTGGCCGGCCTGCCCGGACCCCGCCGCCGCGAACTCGTCGAACGCACCGCTCTGGACGACGGGGAACTGGAACAGTGGGAGAGCGTCTCACGCACCCTCCACGTCCCCTTCCACGACGGTGTCGTCAGCCAGTTCGAGGGGTACGGCGACCTCGCCGAACTCGACTGGGCCGGCTACCGCGAGCGGTACGGCGACATCCGGCGCCTGGACCGGGTCCTGGAGGCCGAGGACGACAGTGTCAACAACTACCAGGCCTCCAAGCAGGCCGACGTACTGATGCTGGGCTATCTCTTCTCCCCGGCCGAACTCCGCTCGCTCTTCGAGCGGCTGGGCTACGACCTGGACGAGCGGACCTGGCAGCGCACCGTCGACTACTACCTGGCCCGCACCAGCCACGGCTCCACCCTCAGCGGACTCGTCCACGGCTGGATCCTGGCCCGGGCCCGCCGCGCCGAGGCCTGGGCCTTCTGCCAGGAGGCGCTCAAGGGCGACGTCGCCGATCTCCAGGGCGGCACCACCGGCGAGGGAATCCACCTCGGTGCCATGGCAGGCACCCTCGACCTCGTCCAGCGGGGGCTGACCGGACTGGAGACCCGGGCGGGCGCCCTGTGGCTGGACCCGGTGCCGCTGCCGGAGCTGTCGTCGTACGGGTTCTCCATCCGCTACCAGGGCCACTGGGGTGTACGGGTCCGGCTCGAGCACGGCCGGCTGGAGATCGCCGTGCCCTCGTCCGGCCCCCTGCCGATCGACGTCCGGCTGCCGGACCGCACGGTGCGACTCCAGCCGGGCGACGCCTGCCGGCTGGCCCTCACGGACTGACCGCGGGGGCCGTCAGGCCCACAGCGGGTAGGTCACCACGCGGGGGGAGCCGTCCGGTCTGCCGTCGGTGTAGGTCAGGGTCAACCGGGTGTAGTGCCGCTCTCCCGGGTCCTTCTCCCACGGCTGCGGCTGGTCCAGCCGGACGGTCACGGGATACGAGTGGAACGTGCCCGCGGCGCAGTAGGGGTCGCAGTCGTTGATGGCGTTGGTGCCCCGGCCCACCGCGGCGTTCGCGTCCCAGCGCAGCCAGTTCAGTGAGACCAGCCGGCTGTTGCCGTCCCCGCAGGCGAGCAGGAACGCCCCCGGCCGCACCTCCGGTTGCCAGGCACAGTCGACCAGCACGGGGTCCTGTGCCTGCTGGACGGGGGGCGGTGTCGGTTGTTCCGCCGACGGTGCGGCCCAGGTCGTGCCCAGGGGTATCGCGAGCGCGGCGGCGGCACAGAGCGTGACCGCTGCCCTCATCGGGTTTCTGCCCATGTCTGCTCCCGGCCGTCTCGGGGTCGCTTGGCTCCGCCTTCCCCGTACCGACCGTACGGCCGTGTCCGGGAACCCACCACTCGTACGGAGCAGCGCACGGATGTCGGGGAGTTTCGGCAGGCGGTGTTCCGGTGCGCCGACACGGTAGGGTCCGCCCGCCGGCGCCCGTGCCGGGCCGGTTCGTGCGACAAGGCGCCGATCGCGTCCACCGAGTGGTCGCCGGGCCGGTCCGCAACCGCCGTCGCCGCCCCGGTGTCTCGTGCCGTCGGGAACGGCGGCCCGTCACATCCTGCTCCAGCCGCCCAACCCCGCCGAAACGCCTTCCCTGCCGCATCGACCCCGTCGACCTGCGCCGTCCGGACCTGCTCGCCCTCCTGGCCGCGGCGGGTATCGCGCCCTCCGCCGGCGACCGGGCCGCCATCGAACAGCTCAGCGAGCTCCCCGGCAGCGTGCACACCGCACTGCGCCGGTGGCTGGAGCAGGCGTACGGCTTCTGCCGGTGACGGGTGACGGGTGACGGGTGACGGGTGACGGGGCGGCCGGGGCGGTCGGCCCGACTGGTCCGACCGGGTGACCACCGGCCGCTCAGAAGTCGACGGGGTCCCGTACCAGAGGGCAGGTCATGCAGTGCCCTCCGCCCCGCCCCCGGCCCAGCTCCGCGCCCACGATGGTCACGACCTCGATGCGGGCCTCGCGCAGCAGGGCGTTGGTGAGCGTGTTGCGGTCGTACGTGAACACCACGCCGGGTTCCACCGCGACGGCGTTGTTCCCGCTGTCCCACTGCTGGCGCTCGGAGGCGTAGACGTCGCCGCCCGTCTCCACCACCCGCAGCGAGGACAGCCCGAGCGCCTTGGCGACGACGTCCACGAAGGGGGTGGTGCCCTCGTCGACGATGTCGAACCCGGGTGCCCGGTCCCCGGGGCGCAGCGAGAAGGTGTGCACCCCGTCCATGATCCGGGGGTAGAGGGTGACCACGTCCCGGTCGGCGAAGGTGAACACCGTGTCCAGGTGCATGGCGGACCGCAGCTTCGGCATCCCGGCGACGACGACGTGCTCGGCGGCGCCGCTGCGGAACAGCGCGGCGGCGACCTGGGTGATGGCCTGCCGAGAGGTCCGCTCGCTCATGCCCATCAGCACGACACCGTTGCCCACCGGCATGATGTCGCCGCCCTCGAAGGTGGCCTGGCCCCAGTCGAGTTCGGGGTCGCCCCACCACACCGTCGAGCCCTTGAAGTCGGGGTGGAAGGTGTAGATCGCCTTCATCAGCAGGGTCTCGTCGTGCCGCGCGGGCCAGTACAGCGGGTTGAGGGTGAGCCCGCCGTACAGCCAGCAGGTGGTGTCCCGGGTGTACAGGGTGTTGGGCAGCGGAGGCATCAGGTACTCGCGGGCACCGGTGGACTCGCGGGCGAGGGTGAGGTGCGGGGAGCGGAAGTCCTCGGGCAGGTCATCGGTGGCGAGCCCGCCGACGAGGTACTCGGCGAGCTCTCTGGGCGACAGGGTCTCCAGGTAGGCGCGGGTCGCGTCGATGAGGCCGATGCCGACCTGGTTGGCGACGATCTTCCGGTCCAGGAGCCATGCCTTCGCCTCCGGGATCGCCATGATCCGCGCCAGCAGGTCGTGCAGCTCCACCACCTCCACCCCGCGCCGGCGCAGCTCGCCGACGAACGCCGCGTGGTCGCGCTGGGCGTTCTCCACCCACATCACGTCGTCGAAGAGCAGGTCGTCGGAGTTGGTGGGCGTGAGCCGCCGGTGCGCGAGACCGGGGGAACACACCAGGACCTTGCGCAGTCTGCCCACCTCGGAGTGGACGCCGAGCGCGGGCATCGCGGCGCTTTCGTTGCTGTTCACACGGCCTCCTTGGAGGATGCGGGACGAGGCTGGAAACGAAGAGGGCGCGGCTCACAGGCTGATCCATCCGGCCGCCAGGGCCACGAGGCCGATCACCGCGCCGACCACCGAGACGGCCAGGACGACGAGTTCCCCGGGCGAGAACAGCCGTCGGCCCTGTTCGCGGCGGGCCATCACGAACAGGACGGTCGCCGGGGCGTAGAGGATGAAGGAGACCAGAACGAACTTCAGACCGGCCGCGTACAGCAGGAACGCGGTGTAGAGCGTCGCGACGACGCCCACGGCCAGCTCCCGCCGGGAGGTCCGGCCGCCCTCCGTCAGCGGGTCGGCACGGGCGCCGATCCGGACCGCGAACCCCGCCGCCAGCAGGTACGGGATCAGGGAGAGGGCACTGGTCAGGTTGAGCGCGAAGTTGAAGGCGTCGTCCGAGAAACTGGTGGCGATCAGGACCACCTGGGTGAGCAGCGAGGTCATCAGCAGCGCCGGCACGGGCACGTCGACCGCGTTGGCACGGCGCAGGAAGCGCGGCATGTCGTCGTCCTTGGCCGCGACGAAGAGCACCTCCGCGGCCATCAGCGTCCAGGCCAGATAGGCGCCCAGCACCGACACGATCAGACCGACGCTGATGAACACCCTGCCCCAGGTGCCGACGGTCTCCTCCAGGACGCCGGCCATGGAGGGCTGGCGCAGGTCGGCGATCTCCGCCATCGGCATGATGCCGTACGACACGATGGTCACCGACGCGAAGACGGCGAACACGCTGAGGAAGCCGAGCACCGTCGCCCTGCCCACGTCGGACCGGCGCTTGGCGTGCCGGGAGTAGACGCTGGCGCCCTCGACACCGAGGAAGACGAAGACGGTGGCCAGCATGGTGCCGCGCACCTGCGAGAACAGGGAACCGGCGTAGTCCGCGCCGCCGAAGTTGTCGGCGAACACGCTCGGCCGGAAGTACACCAGGGCCAGGATGACGAAGATCACGATGGGGACGAGCTTGGCCACCGTGACGACCTTGTTGATGGCCGTCGCTTCCTTCACACCGCGCCGGATCAGCCAGAAGAACGCCCACAGTCCGGCCGAGGACAGGACGACCGCCAGGGCGGTGTCGCCGTCGCCGAGCTCCGGCCAGATCGAGCCGATGGTCGACATGATGAGGACCCAGTACGTCACGTTCCCCACGCACGTGCTGGCCCAGTAGCCGAAGGCGGCGAAGAAGCCCAGGTACTCACCGAAGCCGGCCTTGGCGTACGCGTACACACCCGCGTCGAGGTCGGGCCTGCGCACGGCGAGGGACTGGAAGACGAAGGCCAGCATCAGCATGCCCGTGCCGGCGATCGCCCAGGCGATCAGTGCACCCGCGACGCCCGTCTCCTCGGCGAACCGCCCCGGCAGCGAGAACACCCCGGCGCCCACCATCGACCCGACGACCATGGCCGTCAGGGTGAGCAGCGGCAGTTTTGCGGCCGGCGGGGACTCCCCGCCGGTGTCGCTAGTAGCGGCCTGCGGCATGCCATCCCTCTGGGTCGCCGGTCGATTGCGACCACTGTGCATCATGTGGTGACCTGAGGCATCTTGTTCGCATTGACGCGCTTTGCGTCCAGCGTCCCGTGCCCCGCGTCTCTCGCGGTCCCGGGCGGGCGGCCGGTCAGCCGTGCAGTGCGAGGTACGGGGCGAGCGCGAACAGCGTCACTATCAGGGCGAACTTCAGATGCCGGGTGGGCAGCGCGTGCGCGATGCGCCAGCCGAGCAGCACCCCGGCCAGCTCCGGCACGCCGACCAGCACGGCCAGCGGCCAGTCGACGGCCCCGTGGGCCACGTACCCCAGCGTCCCCACACCGGCGATGACGACGGACTGGGCCTGGGCAGAGGCGAGGGACTCCAGTACGGGCACGCCGAGGGCGACCAGCAGCGGCACGGTGAGCATCGGTCCGCCGATGCCGACGACCCCGGCCGCGACGGCCACCGCGAAGCCCAGCACGGCCACGACGGCCGTCGGAGGGTGCGCCCGTGTCGTGTCCCGGCCGTGCCGTTCCCGGAACCACACCAGGCCCGCCACGCCCGCCACGAACACCGCGAGCACCAGACCGAACGCACGCTTCGACACGAGCGAGTTGAGCATGACGCCCAGTGGTGTGCCGACGACGGCACTCGCGGCCAGGACCAGCGCCGTGCGCCGGGTCCCGGGCTCGCGCAGCTGCCCGGACCGGGTGTAGGCGGCGGTGGCGAGCGCACCGGTGGCGACATGGGTGACGATGGCCGTCCCGGCCACTTCCGCGGGCGTCAGGCCGGTCAGGGCGAACAGACCGATCGTGGGCAGGACGCCGCCCGGCCCGACGGCCGTGATGCCGACGCCACCGACCAGTCCCAGCAGACCGAGCGCGATCAGCACGGGCAGACTCGACCCGGCCACCACGGACCTCCTCTCACCTGTCGCGGTACGGAAAGGGAACGGGTCAGGCGGTGGTCCCTGTCCCGGCGCGGCGCAGGGTGGCGCGCAGGGTCATGCGGTCCGCGCGGACGCGGATCGACTCCGCGTCCACCGGCCGCCCGTCCGCCAGCCGGGTCAGCCGTTCCAGGGCGAAGACCGCCGCCCCCGGCTCGATCCGCAGCAGCGCCGCGGTGTCCGGGTCGGCGGTGACCGCGTGCACCGCCACCTCGGCACGTCCGAGAGGCGCGCCCGCGGCCTCCTCGATCAGACCGAACACGTCGCGTCGCACCAGGTCGCCGGCGAGCACGGCACGGCCGACGTCGGCGGTCAGATAACTGGTGTCCAGCGACAACGGCAGTCCGTCCAGCCAACGCAGCCGCTCCACGTACACACCGCCCGACTCGGCCGGCACGTCCAGACGGGTGGCGATCGCGGCGGGCAGTACGGGCACCACCTCGGCGGCCCGCACCTCGTTGGTCACGATGCCGCGCCCGGTCAGCTCCTCGGCCAGCCCGGTCAGCCGGTCCAGCCCGTGACCGTACTTGGACAGCACCACCGTGGTCCCCACCCCGCGCCGCCGGGTGATCAGCCCTTCCCGGCTCAGCAGGGCCAGGGCGTCCCGAACGGCGTTGCGTGAGGCGCCGAACCGACGGCCCAGGATCCGCTCGTCCGGCAGGGTGCCGTCCGTGAAGCCGCCGTCGGTGATCTGCTGACGCAGCACATCGGCCAGTCGCCGGGCCCGCTCGGCACGAGGTCGTCCCACGTGGTGGTCCATGCCGGTCACGTTAACCCGGCCTGTGTTTCGCCGAAGTTACGCCACCCAACTTGACCTGCGGAAACGTCTGACCTGCGGCTTCATGGGGAGTGCGGGGAGCTTCGCCACCGCTCCGGCGCGGCGCTCACTGCCCGGCGCGCAGATCGATGCCGCGCCGGGCGAGGGTGAGGACACCCATGACGATCAGGGCGACGCCGAGCAGCTCCGGCACGACCCACCAGCCGGTGCGTACGTCCTCGCGGTAGAGGACCACACCGAGCAGGAGGCTCACGGTGGCGTCCCCCAGGGTGAGGGCGGGCTGGGAGGCGATGAGCGGACCACCCTGCATGGCGTGCTCCAGCAGGAGTACGGCACACACGCCGGCCGCGGCGAAACCGTACGTCTGCCAGGCGGTCAGAAAGCCGACCACGCCGTCCGTGTCCAGGGCCCGCATGGAGTCCTTCATCAGCGCGGCCGTCAGGGCGTACCACACCGCGGTGGACGCGCCGAGACAACCGGCGCGGGCCTTGCCGACGGGGCGTTTCAGACCGGCCGCGGCCAGGAGTACGGCCGCTCCGGCGCAGGCCGCCAGCGCGGGCACCCAGCGGTCCAGGGGCACGTCGGGCTCGCCCGCGTCCGGAGCGGCCGACGCCAGCGCGACGCCGAGCCCGACGACCACCCCGCCCACGGCGAGCCACATGGCGCGGGGCAGGTGACGGCCGGTCATCAGCGAGGCCAGCAGCAGAGCCAGCGGAAGCTCCAGCACGAACAACGGCTGTACGAGTGACAGCGGCCCCGTCGCCAGAGCCACCGCCTGCCCCACACCGGC
Organism: Streptomyces sp. NPDC017225; assembly: GCF_044331465.1. Taxonomy (NCBI): domain Bacteria; kingdom Bacillati; phylum Actinomycetota; class Actinomycetes; order Kitasatosporales; family Streptomycetaceae; genus Streptomyces; species Streptomyces sp. NPDC017225. The sequence goes on from NZ_JBIRNE010000001.1 coordinate 536,954, forward strand.
GACGACCACGGCCAGCATGCCGCCGATCCAGACCGGCCGCCGCAACAGATCGAGGATCAACCCCGGGCGAAAGCCCTGGGTCTGCGGCACACTCAGCGCGGCACGCCGCTGGAGCACGGTGGCGAGCGCGTTGCTGAACGCGGCGAGGAGTGCGAAGAGCACCGGCAGTACAACACCCATCCACCGATCCTCACCCCGTTTCCCCCCGACCGCGCGCCGCACCACGACGAGGGAAGACGATGTCACCCACTGGTGGTGCCGGGTGCGGCAGCCGTCAGCTGTCGCTCTGGGTGGACGGCGTCCGGGTCCCGGCGTCCTGCTTCTGCCGCGCCTCCGGTGCGTCGGTGGCGGTGTAGTAGACCGAGGTGCCCTGCTTGGTGCGCTGGGCCTGGTTCTTCGCGACGAGCCCCTCGAGTGTGGTGCGGACGACCGTGGTCTTGATGGTGCGTCCGGAGTGGGCCTGACCGAGCGCCGTGGTGACCTCGGCGGCGGAGCGCGGCTCGCTCTGCTCGACGAGGTGGGTCCTGACCAGCTCGACCAGCGTGGGCCGGTCGGCGGCCTGCTTCGCGGGCGAGGCGTCGGCCGCGGACGTGACCTGCGCCGACTCCTTCCTGGCCGCCGGCTTCCTGGTGGCCTTGACGGTCTTGGTGGCCTTGGCGGACGGCTTCGCGGCCGACTCGGCGGCCGACTTGGCGCCGGTCTTCGCGGCAGCCTTGGCGCCCGGCTTGGCGGCGGCGGTGCCCTTGGACGCGGTGGCGGTCTTCCTGCTCCGCGCCCGCTTCCCGGCGGCCGGCTCCGTGGCGGCGCCCTCACGGGGAGCGGGCACCGTGGCCGCGTCGGTGGTGGCGGCGGGCTCCGGCGCCGTCGCGGGCTGGGCCGGCGGCGAGGCGATGCCGAGCGCCTGCTGCATGTTCACCAGCAGTGCGTGGTCGTGCTGCAACGCGGCCAACTGCTGCTGCGCGGAGGTGATCTCCGCGCTGATGCGCTCCTGCTCCTTGACATTGCGCTCCAGGTCATCGGTCACCTGGGCGCTGTACTGCGACGCCAGTTGGGTGGCGGTCTGCGTCGTGCTCTCGGACATGGTGTTGACTCTCCTCGATTCGCGGCCGTGAAGGCTCGTGAGGAACTGCGGGACATCAGGCGCGCGGGCATGGGGACCATGCCCGATCGGCGCCCGGCAGCGGGGAATACGAGACTGCCACCGGCTGTGCTGACACACAGATACTACGGACGGACGGCGCCTGGTGTTCCCCTGTTTGCTGCCGGGCCGGTATACCACGTATGGCCGCCAACGTGGTATGTGCGGCGAGTTCCTCGCGCGCCTGTTCGGAGCGCCCGCATCCCGTGCCCGCGATCGCCCTCACTCGCCGTCGGGTACCTCGACGGCCGGTCCGTCCTTGCCGACGGTGTGTGTCCGCACGTAGGTGTCCCACTTGTCGCCGACATGCTCCGGGACCTTGCCCTCCGGGCAGCGGATGTGTCCCTCGGGACCCTCACGGACGACGGCCGGTGAACTCGGCCGGTGATACGCACGGTTGACTCCCTCTGTGCCTCCGGCACGGCAAGCCTCCCCCGACGAGTGAAGCGCCTCATGAGTACCGGTACTCATGAGGATGGGCCGTGCTACCTGACACGGGCGGTCGAACGGGCCACCCGGCGAGAGGTCTCCTCGGCCTCCCGCTCCGCCCGGGCCAGCGCGTCCGCCGCCGTACGTCCACGCTCCTCGGCTTCCCGTCGTGCCCGCTCGGTCCGGTCGAGGTCCTCGTGTGCCTGCCGCAGCCGTTGCTCCGCGGCGGACGCCTCCTCGCGGGCCCGGTCGTGTTCCTCCTCGGCCCGCCGCAGTGCCTCGTCGGCGTCCGTCTGCTCCGTGCGGCTGTCACGCAGTCGCCGCGCGGCCTTCTCCGCCGCCTGCTCGGCCCGGGTGAGTTCCTCCTGCCGTCTGCGGCGCCGTTCGGCGAGTTCGTCCTTCGCCCCGGTGGTGCCCGGGGGGCGGGGGGATCGCGACGGGGTCGGCCGTTCGCGCGGCGCGGGCTCGGCCGGGGCGGTGCCCGAGGGGAAGTCCGACGGCGGGGTGAGGGAGCCCACCAGTCGTCCGCCTGCCCACTGTTCGGACGCGTCCGGGTCCGCGAGCACCGCGCGCAGCGTCGACTCGACCTCCCGCTGGGCCGCTTGTGACAGTTGGTGTCCGGCCTCGCGGGCGAGCCGGGCGGCCTGCCGGGACAGGGCCAAGACGATGGTCCGGCGCTGCGCGGAGAGTTCCCTGAGCCCGTCGGCGTCCAGTGTGCGGTGTGCCTCGCGCAGTGCCCGCCCCAGTTCCAGGAACCGACCGCTCTCCTCCGGCTGGGAGTGCCTCAGCAGGTTCGCCGCCCAGGCCGCGAGCGTGGGCCGGCGGGCGGCGCGGATACGCCGGGCGTCCTCCGTCCGTCCGGCCGTTCCGGCGGCCGCGGCGAGTTCCTTCCGGCGGGAGACGAAGTCGGACGGCGGCGCCGTGTAGAGCTGGTCGAGGACCGCCTCGACCGACTCCACGTCCCGGTCGCCGGTCTCCCGGCGCTGCCCGCCGCTCCCGCGCCGCATGATCCTCCGCCTCCGCCTCGACCTCTACGAACGCCCCGACCCGGACGCGGCGGGTTTCGCCGCCGCCTCCTCCTCGTCGTCGTAGACGAGAAGGCCGTCCGCCCGCAGGCGGGCGCCCGGGGTGGGGGAGTGGGGTGTCAGACGGCCGTCGTGCATGAGGTGGTCCACGGGGGTGTCACGGGCCAGCACGGCGAAGTCGGCGATGAGGCGTCGATGGCACCGCCACCACACGGCTTCACTGCACATCACCGCGGTGCGTTCCCGCGCCGCCTGCTCCAGCAACCCGTCCATGGCGGTGACGAACTCCCGCGAGCGGGTGTGGCCGGCGTACCCCTTGAACGAGGTGTTGCGCCAGACGACGTCGGGCGAGTCCGGCGCCGGCTTGCGGAAACCGCCCAGACACTGCTCCCACCGGTAGGTGAGCCCTTCCTCGGGCAGCCATCCGGCGAGCCGCTCCCGCAGCAGGTCGGGATCGCGGCGGCTGCCGGGCGCCGTCCTGACGTCGACCACGGCGGTGACACCGGCACCCCGCAGCAGTGCGGCCAGCGCCGCGCGGCCCGCGGTGCCGTGGCCGAAGGTGACCAGGTGAGGCTGGGACATGTGGTCGGAGTCCCCCCGCAGCCCGCGTTCATACCTCCTGGCCACGGACGCGGACACGGAGGCGCCGGCCGTCGGCCGAACGTGCGCCGTGGGCGTGCGTCACCCGTGCCGCGCCGCCGCTCCAGGTGACCAGCTGGGCGGCCGCAGCGCCCACGTCCCGCGGGGGTGTCGTGGAGTGGCCCGTCACGCGACCACCCTGTCGACGAACGCCGCGAGGTTCGCCACGGTCCGCCGGATCTTCTCCTCCAGCGTGATCGTCTCGTGCAGCCGCGCACCGGCGCCCGCCTCCCGCTTGCCCCGGACGTACAGCGAGCAGGCCAGGTCGCCGCACATGTACGCGCCCACCGAGTTGCCCTGCTGCCCGGCCTTGCCTGCCTTCGGCGCGACCATGAGGCAGACGCCGCCGGAATGGGTGGTCAGGCACATCGAGCACATGCTGCGGCGCGCCTGCCCGGAGGTGGCACCGGAGGACCGCAGCGCGAGTGCGGTCGGACGGCCGTCCAGTTCGGTCACGAGGTAGGCGCGGTCCGGCGCCTGGGGGTCTCGCCAGCCGAAGTAGTCCAGGTCGTCCCACGGGCGGTCGGCGAGGTCGTGCGGCACGGACAGGCGCTTGGCCGCGCCCTTGGTGCAGTTCACGAAGGCGGCGCGGATCTCTCTTTCGGTCAGTGGCTTCATACAACTCAGCGTAATTTGCCTAAAAGTCTTAGGCAAATGGATAATCAGCACAGGGCAACGAGAGGGTGATCATGGTGCGTGTGGGGCTGACCACGGAGCGTCTGGTGCGTGCGGGAGCGGAACTGTCCGACGAGGTCGGCTTCGACCAGGTGACGGTCTCCGCACTGGCCAGACACTTCGACGTCAAGGTCGCGAGTCTGTACTCGCACGTGCGCAACTCCCATGACCTCAAGACCCGGATCGCCCTGCTCGCCCTCGCCGAACTCGCCGACCGGGGCGCCACCGCACTGGCCGGGCGGGCGGGCAAGGACGCACTCGCCGCCTTCGCGAACGTCTATCGCGACTACGCCCGGGAGCACCCCGGCCGCTACGCCGCGGCCCAGCTCCGGCTGGACCCGGAGACGGCGGCGGCCAGCGCGGGCGTCCGCCACGCACAGATGACCCGGGCCATCCTGCGCGGCTACGACCTGGCGGAACCCGACCAGACCCACGCGGTCCGGCTGCTGGGCAGCGTCTTCCACGGCTACGTCAGCCTGGAGATGGGAGGGGGCTTCAGCCACAGCGCCCCCGACACCCAGGAGACCTGGACGCGGATCGTGGACGCCCTCGACGCCCTGCTCCGCAACTGGCCCGCCGAATGAACGCGCACCGTCAACCCCCGCACGGTGAAGACAGGCTCGCGCGGTGAAGCCGGCACGGTCGCCCCCGCACGGTGAGGCCCGTACCGGACACGCCGACACCGTCGCATCAGCCGAGGCGTCATGAGCACACACACATCAGCCGGAGGCGGCATGAACACGCACACCGACGACGACCGGATCGACTGGATCACCACGCCGATCACCCGGGACCTCCTGCGCGGCGCCCTCGACCTGGAGCGCACCGAGCAGGGACTGCTGCCGCACCGGCTGCCCGCCCGGACCCGCGCCCAGAACACCGACGGACAGCTGGCCATGGCCGAGTCCCAGCCCTCCGGCGTACGCCTGGCCCTGCGCACCCGGGCCACCGCTGTCGAACTGGACACCCTGCCCACCAAGCGGGTCTACGTCGGCGCCCCACCCCGTCCGGACGGCTTGTACGACCTGCTCGTCGACGGGCGCCCGGCCGGCCGGGGCAGTGTCGTGGGCGGCAACACCCTCACCATCGACATGACCACCGGCACGGCGGGCGTCGAGTCCGGCCCCGTCGGCACCCTGCGCTTCGCCGGCCTGCCCGAGGGCAGCAAGGACGTCGAGATCTGGCTGCCGCACAACGAGACCACCGAACTCGTCGCCCTGCGCACCGACGCTCCCGTCGAGCCCGCCCCGGACCCGGGCCGCAGGGTCTGGCTGCACCACGGCAGCTCGATCAGCCAGGGCTCCGACGCCGCGAGTCCCACCACCACGTGGCCCGCACTCGCCGCCTCCCTCGGCGGCGTCGAACTCGTCAACCTGGGCCTGGCCGGCAGCGCCCTGCTCGACCCGTTCACCGCGCGGGCCATGCGCGACATCCCCGCCGACCTGATCAGTGTCAAGATCGGCATCAACGTGGTCAACAGCGACGCCATGCGGCTGCGTGCCTTCGGCCCCGCCGTGCACGGCTTCCTCGACACCGTCCGCGAAGGGCACCCCACGGCCCCGCTGCTGGTCGTCTCGCCCATCCTGTGCCCCATCCAGGAGGACACCCCCGGCCCGCTCGCTCCCGACTTGTCCGACCTCGGCGAGGGACGGCTGCGCTTCGTGGCCATGGGCGACCCGGCGGACCGCGCGAGCGGGAAACTGACTCTCAACGTCATCCGGGAGGAGCTGGCCCGCATCGTGGCCCAGCGCGCGGCCGACGACCCCAACCTGCACTACCTCGACGGCCGCGACCTCTACGGCGAGGCCGACGCCGCCGAGCTGCCCCTGCCCGACGACCTCCACCCGGACGCGGCCACCCACCGCCGTATCGGCGAACGCTTCGCCGGTCTGGCGTTCACCGACCGCGGCGCCTTCTCCGGCTGACCCTCACCCCCCGACGACCCCGGCGAACCGCCGGGCGACCTCGCGCCAGACGGCTTCGGCCGCGGGCTCGTCCCGTTCCGCCCGGTCGGTGAGTTCCGCCGGGTCCAGACCCCTGGCGCGGATCCGCTCCGGGGACCACGAACGGACCCGGTCGGCGCCCGCCTCGGGGTGGAACTGCACTCCCCACGCGCGGTCGCCGACCCGGAACGCCTGGTAGGGACACCGTTCGCTCTCCATCAGCCAGGCGGCGCCCGGCGGCAGGGCGGTGACGGCGTCCACGTGGTGCTCGACCGCCGTGACCCGCTCCGGCAGTCCCCCGAAGAGCGGATCACCCGCCGCCTCCGGCCGCAGGGTGAGTGGCGTGCTGCCGAACTCCGGGTCGCCGTGGTCGCCCTCCACCGTGCCGCCCGCGACCCGGGCGAGGAGCTGCCCGCCGAGGCAGATACCGAACACGGGAGTGCCACGCTCCACCGCCTCGGCGACCAGGGCGCGGGTCGGCGCGAGCCAGGGCGCGCGGTCGTCGTCGTCGGGCAGGTAACCGCCGCCCAGCACCATGACGCCCTCGTGCGCCGGACGTCGGGGGAGCGGCGCACCGGCGTACGCGTGCACCACGTCCAGCGACAGCCCGTCCGAGACCAGCCAGTCACCGAACCGGCCGGGCCCACCGCCCTCACCGTTCCGCACCACCAACAGCCGCGCCATCGACCACCCCTCGCTCGGCACTCTTCACACGACATCCTGCTCCACGACGGCCTCGTACGCGGCGGAAAATGGCGGGCGCCGGCGGCCCGACGGGAGGTACCGTCCCGGCATGCCCGATGAGGACGGCTACTTCGGAGAAACCGTCGCCGCGCGATACGACGAGTCGGCGGCGGACATGTTCACGCCCGACGCGGTGGATCCCGCGGTCGACCTGCTGGCCGGGCTGGCCGGCGACGGCCGCGCACTGGAGTTCGGCATCGGCACCGGCCGGCTCGCGCTGCCGCTGGCGGACCGCGGAGTCCCGGTGCACGGCATCGACATGTCCCGGGCCATGACCTCCCGGCTGAGCGCCAAGCCGGGAGGTGACGCCGTCGGAGTGACCATCGGCGACTTCGCGACGACCCGGGTGCCGGGCACGTTCGCGGTGGCCTACCTCGTCTTCAACACCATCAACAACCTGACGACACAGGACGCCCAGGTCGACTGCTTCCGCAACGCGGCCGCGCACCTGGAACCCGGCGGCTGCTTCGTCATCGAGGTGGGCGTTCCGGAACTGCGCCTGCTGCCTCCGGGGCAGACCGCAGTGCCGTTCCGCGTCGGCCCGGCCGGCTGGGCGTTCGACACCTACGACACCGCCACCCAGGCGATGAGTTCGAACTACGTCACCCTCGTGGACGAACGTCCCGAGTACGCGTACTGCCCCTTCCGGTACGTCTGGCCCTCCGAACTCGACCTGATGGCCCGGCTCGCCGGCCTGCGGCCGCGTGACCGGTGGGAGGGGTGGACCCGGAAGCCGTTCACCCACGAGAGCCGCGGCCATGTCTCGGTCTGGGAGAAGCCCGCCGCCTGACCGGACCGGACCGGTCAGGGCTCAGCGCCGGGCCATGTACAGCCCCAAAGCCTTGTGCAGCACCCTGTTGAGCGGATAGTCCCACTCGCCGAGGTACTCGACGGCCTCACCGCCGGCGCCGACCTTGAACCGGAGCAGCCCCAGCAGGTGGTTGTCCTCGTCCAGGGTGTCGGTGATGCCGCGGAAGTCGTAGACGGCCGCGCCGAGTTCACGGGCGTCGCAGATCATCCGCCACTGGAGCGCGTTGTTGGGCTGCACCTCGCGCCGGCGGCTGGTGGACGCGCCGTAGGAGTACCAGACGTGCTCCCCGACGGTCAGCATCGTGGCCGCGGCGAGCACCTCACCGTCGTGATGGGCGAGGTAGAGACGCATACGGTCGGGGTCCTCGGCCGTCAGCGCGGTCCACATGCGCCGGAAGTAGGCGAGGGGGCGCGGGACGAAACCGTCCCGTCGCGCGGTCTCGACGTAGAGCTCGTAGAACGCCGGGAGGTCCTCGTGGTCGCCCCGGACGACCTTGACACCGGCCTTCTCGGACTTCTTGATGTTGCGGCGCCACTGCTGGTTGAAGCCGCTCTGGATCTGCTCCAGTGACCGGCCGGCGAGCGGTACCTGGCACACGTGGCGCGGCTGTCCCGCCGCGAAGCCGTCCTCGCCCCCGGAGACGTTCAGCCGCCAGCCCATCCGGCGCAGCCGCTCGGCCACACCGTCGGCCCCGGCTTCGCGCACGGTGGCCTCGACGTCTCCCAGCCGCCGGGCTCCCGGGTCGGCGATCGCCGCCTTGACCGCCTCGGCACTCCAGCGCCGCGTCACCACCGGCGGGCCCATCCGCACCGAGAAGGCGCCCCGCTCCTTCAGGTACGCGAGCATCGGCTCCAGCCACCGCTCCAGATCCGCCGAGCCCCAGTCGATGACCGGGCCCTCGGGCAGATAGGCCAGGTACCGTTTCAGCTTCGGCAACGGCCGCAGCAGCACCAGCCCGGCCCCCACGAGGTCGCCGCTCCCGTCGAACCAGCCCAGGCTCTCCGCTCGCCAGTCCGGTTTCACGTCACCCCACGAAGGTGTCTGCAGGTGACTCACGGAGGGCCGGGACGCGACGAAGCGCAGATGTTCCTCGCGGGTGATCGCCTTCAGATGACAGCTCATGGGCGGTGCCCCTTTGTTCGACGTGGTTCGACGGGGAGGGCGGCCGATGCCGGCCGCGGTTGCCGTCCCGCACCTCACAGGGAATACCGACGGCGGCCGATGCGCGCGCTGTCGGCCGGCCGCCCACCCGCGTGCCCCGTCCGGCGCGCGCGATCGTGGCCGGGGTGCGAGCGTGGACGGGTTGGGCGGTGCGGGCAGCACGGACGGAGTGGGCGGCCATGGCGCGGGCGATCTGGACAGGTGTCATCACGTTCGGGCTGGTCTCGGTGCCCGTCGGTCTGTTCACGGCGACGCAGGACCACACGATCCACTTCCACCAGCTGCAGCGCGGCACCTCGGACCGCGTCCGCAACCGGCGGGTCAACGAGCGCACCGGCGAGGAGGTCGCCTCCGGTGACATCGTCAAGGGCTACGAGGTGGGCGAGGGCGAGTACGTCGTCGTGGAGCCGGAGGAACTGGACGAGATCGCGCCGGGCCGCTCCCAGACCCTCGAGATCACCGACTTCGTCGACCTGGACCGCATCGCACCGGTCTACTTCGGCCGCACCTACTACGTCGCGCCGCGCGGCACCGAGTACCTCAAGGTCTACGAGCTGCTCCGCACCGCCCTCGCCGAGGCCGGCAAGGTCGGCGTCGCCACCTTCGTGATGCGCAGCCGGCAGTACCTGACCGCGCTCCGCGCCGACGACGAGGTCCTGGTGCTCCAGACGCTGCACTGGGCCGACGAGGTCCGCGACCCGGTCGAGGAGCTTCCCGAGCTGCCCTCGGGGCGGGCGGACCGCGGCAAGGAACTGGACATGGCGATGCGGCTCGTCGACGCGCTCAGCGGCCCCTGGGACCCGGCCCGTTACCACGACACGTACCAGGAGAGGGTCCGCGAGCTGGTCCGGGCCAAGGCCGAGGGCGAGGAGGTCGCCGTCGCCGAGGAAGCGCCCCGGGCCACCGACGTCGTCGATCTGATGGAGGTCCTGCGGGGCAGCCTCGAACAGGCGAGGGGGGCCGGCGGCGAGCAGTCACCCGCGAAGGCGGGGAGCGCCGGCGGCACGCGGCCCGCGGCACGACGGAAGAGCGAAACCGGCCGGCAGAAGCGGAGCGCCGAGCCGCGGAAGGGAGGCGCCGAGCCGCGGAAGGAGGACACCGGCCCGCGGAAGAAGGGCGCCGAGCGGAAGAAGGCCGCCGCCCCCTCCCGCAAGGCGCCACCGAAGCGGGGCGAGCTGCGGGAGCTGAGCAAGACGGAGCTCTACCAGCGGGCCACCGACCAGGACGTCCCCGGACGGTCGAAGATGAGCCGCGAACAGCTCATCGACGCCCTCACCGGTTCCACAAGCGGCCGGAAGAAGAAGACGGCCGCCGCCTGAGACACCGCGCGGTGGGTGACGCCCGGCTCAGTGGGTGCTGAGCATGCCTTCGCGCAGACGGGCCAGCAGACGGGAGATCAGACGGGACACGTGCATCTGCGAGACCCCGAGGCGCTCGCCGATGTCCTTCTGGGTGAGCTCCTCGACGAACCGCCAGTGGATGATCTGCCGGTCGCGTTCGTCCAGCTCGGCGATCATCGGGGCCAGCGCGTGGAAGTCGTCCACGAGCGCCAGCGCGGAGTCGTCCGCGCCGATGAAGTCGGCCAGCGCCGACTCGCCGTCCTCGCTGCCGTTGATGGCCGCGTCCAGCGAGGCGGAGTTGTAGCCGTTGGCCGCCAGACGGGCCTCGACGACCTCGTCCTCCGGGAGACACATCAGCTCGGACAGTTCCGCGGTGGTCGGGTTGCGGCCCAGCCGGCTGCGCAGCTCCTCGGTGGCGCGGGCCAGCTGGACCCGGGCCTCCTGAAGCCGCCGGGGCACGTGCACGGCCCACGAGGTGTCACGGAAGAACCGCTTGATCTCGCCGACGATGTACGGCACGGCGAAGGAGGTGAACTCGACCTCGCGGGTCAGCTCGAACCGGTCGATGGCCTTGATGAGGCCGATCATGCCGACCTGGACGATGTCCTCCATCTCCTCCGGTCCGCGGCTGCGGAACCGGCCGGCCGCGAAGCGGACCAGGGACATGTTCATCTCGATCAGCGTGTTACGGGCGTACTGGTATTCGGGCGTGCCCTCTTCGAGCACCGTCAGCTGCTGGAAGAACAGCTTCGACAACTCCCGCGCGTCCTTGGGCGCCACCTTGGACGGGTCCGCGATCTCCGGAATCTCCGTGATGGTGTGCTCAGTGCTCTGTGCGGTCGTCGTCGCCATGATGTGCCCTCCCGGGTCGATCGGCCCCCGTCGTCGTCGGCTTGTCGGCCAACGACTGAGCGCCTACCCCGGGTCAAGACCCTCATGCGTGGTTCCGCGGTCCGCGTTGCGGCGAAGGGGGTCCGACGCCGGGTCAGAGACCGAGATGGAAGCGGACGGTGGTGCCGTCGTCCGTCGTGTGCACCCGCACCAGATCCGCGACGTAGTGGACGAGCAGCAGGCCGCGGCCGCCGATCTGCCCGTGCTCCGGGGGCCGGCGGCCGGCGAGCGGATCGGTGAGCCGGCCCGTGTCGCGGACCTCGCAGACCACCTGTCCCGCCTCGGCCCAGATCGCCAGCGTCCCGTGACCGCCGCCGTGGATCACGCTGTTGGTGGTCAGCTCCGCCACCGCCAGTTCCGCGTCCTGCAGCCGCCGCTCGGCCAGTCCGAGCGAGGTGGCCCGGCCGACGGCGAAGCGGCGTGCGTCCGGCAACTGCCCGGCACCGAAGGCGAAGACCTCGGCGTCCGGCGAGGGCCCCAGCGGCTCGTTGTAGCGGGCGACGACCGCGCGCCAGTCGTAGGCCTCGCTGGCCCGCTGACGCCCCTCGGAGATGACCGTGGGATGGGTGACCAGCGCGTCGGCCAGGACGTCCGCGTCCAGCCGGGTCTCGTCGTACGGGCACAGGATCGTCGCGGAGCGGCCCGTGAAGGCCGCGTTGATCAACGCCTCGTGCTGGGCGCACGCCGGGTACTCCGCCGCGGTGCGCCCGGCCCAGACCGGCTCGCCGATGATGCGCACCCGTCCGTGCGTGTGCGCGTCGGCGAACGCCCTGAGCACGCCGGGGATGATCCGCCCCGGGTTCCGCCCGGCCTCCGTCATGTCCACGAAGGAGACGTCCCGCGCGTCCGTTCCCAGCCCCGCCCTGATCAGCTCCAGGTTGGGGGCGGGCACGGCCACCGCCACCGGCTCACCCGCGGCGAGCCCCTCCCGGACGAACGTCACCGTCCGGTCGGCGTACTCGCCCTCCGAGCGGTAGAACAGGGCCGGATGCGCGAAGTTCTCGTCGGCGGTCACCGTGTTCATCGCGGCGCCACCTCGATCCGGTGCAGGGACGGCCAGAACAGCTCGAGCACGCGGGGGAGTTGCGGCGGCGGCTGTTCCACCACGACCCGCCCGCCGGGCAGGTTCATGGCGGTGACGGCGAGCGCCGTGACTCCGGCCACGTCGACGAACCGCACGCCGGACAGTTCCACGTAGGACACGTCCGCGTGCCGCCGGGACAGCTCGGTGAGAGCCTTCTCCCAGGAGAGGCGGGTGGTCACGCTGATCTCTCCGCTGACGCGGATGCCGGGACGACCGGACAGCGGGCCCACCTCCAGTACGGCCCCGCTCCGCAACCGGGGCGGGCCGCCCGTGGGGCCTGTGGCATCCACACTCGATCTCCTTCGGAAATACCCCGGGTGTCCGTCAGCGTGCCGGGTCTCCTCGTCCGGCCAGGCAGCCTATCGCGACCGGGCGTCGTACGCGCAGTGGGACAGATCGTGCGACAGAAGCACGAAGTGGGGAACTAGACAGTGAGCGCGTCCTCGGGAAGGGAAGACTGGGCATGTTTGAAGCCGACAACATTCGTGACTGGCGTGACCATGACGTGGTCGACAGTGACGGCCGCAAGATCGGGACCCTGGAGTCCATCTACGTCGACACCCTCACCGACCGGCCGGCGTTCGCCGCGGTCCTGATCGGTCTGCCGACCCGCCGCCGGCTGGTGTTCGTCCCGGTGGACAGAGCCACCGTCGGACCGGGCCACCTGAAGGTGACCTACGACAAGAGCCTGGTCAAGGACGCGCCCGGGATCGACCCGGACGGTGAACTCGCGGCCGAGGACGAGGGCGCCGTCTTCGCCCACTACCACCTGCCCTACGAGCAGGGCAGGCGCGGCGAACGCCGGCTCGGCCGACGCTGAGACCGGGCGGGCACGACCAGCGCACCGGGCGGGCCCCAGGGGCCGACCGCGCCGTCACCGGCACACGGTCGGCCCCGCCCCGCTCCACCACCCGGCAGACCCTGTCAGGCAAGCTCCGCGCCGCGTGCCGCAGCCTCCGTCTCGGAGGTCACGCTGCCCGTCGCCAGGGTGCCTCCGGAGCTCTCCAGATGGGCCCGTACGAACCACTGGAACTGCTCCAGGTCCCTGAGCTGGCCGATCAGGAGGTCCTCCGTGGCCGGGTCGATCTCACCGGTCTCCTTCACCGCGGCGCGCATCCCCTCGATGACGCCGGTGTACACGACGTCGAGCGCGCCGAGGTGGGCGATGGCGTCGGCCCGTCCGATCGAGTAGTCGTCCCAGGGCCGCTCGGCCACCAGCGCCCCGGGGGTGCCCTGGGCCACCCCGCCGAGCGCCGCGATGCGCTCCGCGACGTCGTCGGCCATCTCGCGGACCTGGTCGACCTGGGGGTCGATCATCTCGTGCACGGCGATGAAGTGCGGTCCCACGACGTTCCAGTGCACGTGCTTGAGGGTGAGATGAAGGTCGTTGAAGGCGTGCAGGCGCAGCCGCAGCACGCCGATCAGCCGGCCGGCGGCCTCGCGCTCGATACCGGGGACCGTGTACTTCGGGGTCAGGTCGTGGGTCATGGCGGACCTCAGCTCCTCATGCGTTTCGTACGTCGTTGCACGTGCACGACTGCCCCGCATCGGCGACGGCAGACATGCACGGCACTGTTCCTGAGGAGGACGGGTCTCCCCCGAACGGGTGGGTCAACCGTCGGGACCTCCTGCCCGGACCGCCCTTCGGGACCGTCCCCGGGGGCGACGCCGGGGCGGCGGCCCGCCGACAGGATGATCCGCATGACCACGACACCACGGCCCCCCGCCCCCGGTCCGGCCCGCTGGGCCGTCCGCGCAGCTCACATCACCGCGCTCCTCACCCTGCCGACCGGACTCTGGCGCCTCCTGCTGGCGGCGGGGCAGCCGGCCGGGTACACGGACGCGGGCTACGAGGCGCTGGGCGTGACCGGACGGGGCGTGGTGTACGTCGTCGCACTGAGCGTGGTGAGCGAGGCGCTCGCCCTGCTCACCCTCGGCCTGGTCCGGCCGTGGGGCGAGGTGTTCCCGCGCCGGCTCCCGCTGGTCGGCGGGCGGCCGGTCCCGGTACTGGCGGCGGTCGTCCCGGCCGGCCTGGGCGCCGTCGCGCTGACCGCGCTGTGGACCCCGTTCGCCTGGTGGTGGGCCACCCCCCACCCCGACCTGACCCCGCTCGGCGAGACGCTCCTCGGCTTCGCCTACCTGCCCCTGGTCGCCTGGGGTCCGTTGCTCGGTGCCGTCACCGTCTCCTACTACCGCAGACGCCGTCCCGCGGTGGCCGGTTCGCGACGCGCGCCGGTCACGCGGCCGTAGGGGACCTGCCCGTGACCGGCCCAGCCCTCCGTGCGGCGGGCGCCGGGACGGGCGTCGGCGACGTCAGGACGGCGGAGCCGGCAGCGGCATCGCGCCGAGCGCACGCGCCGCGTGGACGAGGTTGGACGCCATGGCCCGGCCGGTGGACGTCGACCAGTCGTGGCCGCGGTCGTCGTCGAGGTAGTCGGGACCGGGCCCGGGGCCGAGGTGCCAGTAGGTCCAGGCCTGCCCCGGAATGGTGTACCCGATGTCCGCGAGCCCGCCGCTGATCTCGCTGATGACGTGGTGGGCGCCGTCCTCGTTGCCGGTGACCAGGACCCCGGCGACGCGGTTGTAGGCGACGGGACGTTCCTCGTCGTCGGTCTCGCTGAGCATGGCGTCCATCCGTTCGAGCACCCGCTGGGCGACCGAGGACGGCCGGCCGAGCCAGGTCGGCGACGCGATGATCAGGATCTGCGACGACAGCAGCTTCTCGTGTACGCCCGGCCAGTCGTCGCCGTCGCCCATGTCGGTCTCGACCCCGGGTTTCAGGTTCAGGTCGACGGCCCGTACGACGTCCACCTCCGCCCCGTGGCCTTTCAGTGCCGCGATGACCGTGGCGGCGAGGGCCTCGGTGTTCGACGGCTGCGGGGAGGGCTTGAGGGTGCAGTTGATGACGAGTGCGCGCATGCCTACCCCCCTTCCCCGGGCGGCGGGTTCCGATCGTCGTACCGGGAGACCGTTCACCCGTCCGGACGCGGGGCGGGCCGGAGCGCCGTCGACCGGTGACGACTTCACCCGTCCGCTTCGACCACCCGCGCGTGACATGTGGCGTGGATCACGCGCGTCCGACGCGTGGGCTGCCGGGCCGAAATCCGTACTCATCGGTGATCACGGAAGTCCGGATGCGAGGATGAGGCCGCCATGACTGCAGGGTGGTGCTCTCGCACGGTACGGGCCGCGGTGTTCGCGGCCGTCTGCGTGCTGCTCGCCCTCCTGGGCCACACCCTGATGTCCACCACCGCGGTGCCCTGGCGGGCCGTCGCCGCGGGCGCGTCGGCGACGGGCGCCGCCGCCTGGTGGCTCGCCGCCCGGGAACGCGGACGGCTCGCCGTCGTCTGCGCCGCGATGGCCGCCCAGACCGCACTGCACGCGTCCTTCTCGCTCGCCCAGGCGACGGCACGCCCCCGGTCCCCGGGCGACGAGTCCCTCGTACGCCGGTGGCTGGACATCCTGCTGTGCGGGATGCCGTCGGACTCGGGCGCGGAGCAGGGCGCCATGTGGACACCCGTGAGCACCGCGGGCCACGGCACCCACGCCGCTCACTCCGCGCACGGCATGAACGCCGTGGTCCCCGTCGACCCCGGCGGTCATGTCATGGGCGACATGTCCTCGACCGGCATGCTCGCCGCCCACCTGGTGGCCGCGCTGCTGTGCGGACTCTGGCTGGCCCACGGCGAACGCGCCGCGTTCCGCATCGTGCGCTCCCTCGCCGCCCGGCTGGTCGCGCCGCTGCGCCTGCTGCTGGTCGCGCTGCCCGCGCCGCCGCACCGGCCGCGCGTCCGGGCCCGCCGAGCCGCCTCCGTCCGCGCACCGCGCCGCCTCCTCCTCGCCCACGCGATCACCTCCCGGGGCCCGCCCGCCGGGGTCGCTGTCGTCTGACGACAGCAGGATTCCCGAGGCCCTCGACGAACCGGTCGAGCCGTCTCGCCGTCGAGCGACAGGGCCGCAGAGCCGTCGATCCGCCGGCGTCGCGCCTCGGGCACCGGCCGCGCGCCGACGCGCCCGGCCGTCACCCCGTCCCCGGTCCCACCGCGCCGTCGGCC
The DNA here is from genome assembly GCF_044331465.1 of Streptomyces sp. NPDC017225. Lineage (NCBI taxonomy): Bacteria > Bacillati > Actinomycetota > Actinomycetes > Kitasatosporales > Streptomycetaceae > Streptomyces > Streptomyces sp. NPDC017225. The sequence goes on from NZ_JBIRNE010000001.1 coordinate 552,889, forward strand.
CGTCCCGCACCGGCCGCCCCGGCCCGGAAGACCGGATCCCCGCTTCCGAGAAGGACAGACACAGGTGACCACTCCCGCCCCGCCCCCCTCACGCAGGCAACCGGGTACGGACGCGAAGGAGGCGTCGATCACGGCCTGGGCACTCGCCGCGCGCACCGGCGACCCCGACGCCGTCGACCACTTCGTACGCGCCCTGCACCGGGACGTCCGCCGCTACGTGACCTTCCTCGGCGCCGATCCGCAGAGCGCCGACGACCTGACCCAGGACACCTTCCTGCGGGCCCTCGGCAGCCTGCACCACTTCGAAGGACGTTCGTCGGCCCGCACCTGGCTGCTCTCCATCGCCCGCCGAGCGGTGGCCGACAGCATCCGCCGCGACTCCTCCCGGCCGCGCCTGGCGGCCATGGACGACTGGGAGTCGGCCGCCGAGCGAACCCAGCCGCGCGGTCTGCCCGGCTTCGACGACGGCGTCGCCCTCACCGAACTGCTGGCCACGCTTCCCGACGAACGCCGTGAGGCGTTCGTCCTCACCCAACTGCTCGGACTGCCCTACGCGGAGGCGGCCGATGTCAGCGAGTGCCCGATAGGGACGGTGCGTTCACGGGTCGCCCGCGCCCGGACCTCTCTGATCGAGTGGCTGAACGACGCCGAGCGCACCGTACCGGTGGCCGCCGCCGCGTGACGGCCGGCTCTCGTGGCGGCGGGTCCGGACCACCGAGTGACCGGGTCCGCCGCACCGGCCCGAAACCCTCCTCCAGGGCCTCCACGGCGCCCTCGGCCTTCCTGGCGGCCGGTCCTCACGCTCCTGGGGCATCGACGGCCTTGCGTGGGTCGTCCGCCCCGGGCCCCCGGACCTGACGGAACTCGACGTCGACGCCCTCGGGGCTGGTGATCTCCTCGGGAAGGTGCGGCTCCGCACGCCGTGGCGAGACGCCCGTGAGGACGCAGCCCCACCGCTCGAACCACCCGCTGTCCGCGAGGGTCTGTTCCAGGAGCCGGGCGATGGTGTCCAGCGGCTCCTCCCAGCCGCGGTCCGCCGCGGCCCGGGCGAGTTCGGCTTCGTACTGGGCGGTGTCGAAGCGGAAGACCGGGGGCACCGCGGTCCTGTCGCTGGTGTTCTCCCAGGCGTCCCAGATCACCAGGCCGCCCTCGCGGCGCATCACGACGTACAGGGCCCCGCAGCAGCCGGCCGTGCAGGTCGGTTCTGTGATCATGACCCGGCGTGACTTCTCCGTGACCGCCGGCGGCCAGCTCTCGGCCGGTCCTCTCCAGTAACGGCAGCTGTCCGCTCTTCCTTCCGGGTGGAACCCCTTAGGGACGTCCACGCCGTCGAGCAACGGCCGCACCTCGGCCCAGGGATCAGCGTCCCAGACGTCCGGAATCCTGTGCAGCAGGGTCAGAGTGCCGATGGCCGGCTGATTCGTCACGCACACCTGATCGGCTGACGGCGCTCAGCCGCACGGTCATTTTCGGCTCTCCTCCCACTGCCCGGCCACACCCGAGACCCGACGACCCCTGAGCCTCCATCCTTGTCCCATGGCCCGCTTTCAGCACACCGTGACCCTCGCCCCCGTGCCCCGCCGCTGGTTCGAGTCGTGCGTCAGCACGCTTCACGACCTGGCGGAAAGCCTGGACGCCGACGGAACGCGTCTGCGACTGCCCGACGGACGACTCCTGCCCGGCCTGGTCCTGTCCGAGGGGAGCCATCTGCGACCGGGCACCCGTTACCGGCCCGTGCGCGAGCAGGACGGGCAACCGGACGCCGACCAGACGGTCACCGTCCTCGCCTGGGACCGGCACCGCGAGACGGCGCTGGAGGTCGTCTCCCTCGACGGCGACCCGGCCCACCGCGCACAGTCGGCCTGCGTGCTCCGGCTCGTGAGCGCCGCCCGGCCACGGGAGGCGCGGCTCTCGGCGACACTGCGGGCGAGCGGGGACAAGCGGGCGAAGTACCTCGGCGGCACCGTACGTCTGCGCCTCGACCTCGGCCGATGGTGGCCGTCGGCCGCGGGCAGCGGCCGACGCTCCGTCCCAGCGCCCCTGAGCGGAGACCTGGCGCACGCGCTCGCGCGCGCCACCGTGACGGTCGTACCGCGTCCGGCACCGGACGGACACTGGCGGGTGACCGTGAAGGCGCGGGTCAGGGGCCGCTCCTTCGCCCGTCCGCTGCTCCCCGTCGTGACGGCCGTCATGGGGCGCCGCGCGCGCAGGGCCTTCGCCGAGGCGCTGGACGGCGCCGCGCGGCAGTGGAACGCGCGGCTGCCCGAGCTGGTCCTCAAGCAAGGAGAGGAACTGCGCGCGGAGTTGGCCGAGGCGCTGCTCGTTCCTTGAGACGTCCCGTGCCACATGCCTCCCGCCGGGCGGCATCCCGCTAGGGTGCCCGGAATGAACTTCGCAACCGTGCGCGGCGCCACGATCGACTACGACGACTCCGGTCCCTCGGCCGGACTCCCGGTCCTTCTGATCCACGGGCATCCCTTCAACCGCACCCTGTGGGCACCCCAGGTGGCGGCCCTGACGGAAGCCGGCCACCGCGTCGTCACCCCCGACCTGCGCGGCTACGGCCGTAGCGGCGTCACCCCCGGCAAGGTGCTGCTCGCCGACTTCGCCGACGACCTCGCCGAGCTCCTGGACCACTCGGGCATCGAGCGCGCGGTCGTCGGCGGCGTCTCCATGGGCGGCCAGATCTCCATGGAGTTCCAGCTGCGGCATCCGGAGCGGGTACGGGCACTCGTCCTGTCCGACACCTCCGCGCCCGCCGAGACCCAGGAGGGCAAGGAGTTCCGCAACCGGCTGGCCGACAGGCTGCTTGCCGAGGGCATGGACGGTTACGCGCACGAGGTCATCGACAAGATGCTCGCCTCCTACAACGTCACCGCCATGCCGGACGTGGCCGCCCGTGTCCTGGAGATGATGTGCGCCACCGACCCGCGGGGCGCGGCGGCGGCCCTGCGCGGAAGGGCCGAACGCCCCGACTACCGGGAGGTCCTGGCCGCCGTACGGGTTCCGGTCCTGGTCGTCGTCGGCGCGGACGACGTCTACACCCCCGTCGCGGAGGCGGAGTCCCTTCACCGCCTCGTCCCGCACTCCACCCTGGCCGTCGTCGAGAAGGCCGGCCACCTCCCCGGCGCCGAGCAACCCGAGCGCTTCAACGCCGTGTTGCTGGAGTTCCTGGCCGCGCGCGTGTGACCGCGTGCCGCTCGCCGGAGGTGTCAAGGTTTCCTTGACAAGGTGCATGCTGTCAAGGAAACCTTGACAGCATGCACTCTTCGACGCGCTCCGCTCCAGCCGTGCCGGCGGCCGCCACCGGTCTCCTCGCCGTGGTCACCGCCCTGATCGCTGTGGCGATCTCACTCGTCGACGACCTCGGCACGCCGGCCTACGTCGTCCTGGTGGCCGCGGACCTCCTGGTCGTCCTCGTCATGGGAGTACTCCTCGCCGCTTCCCTGTCGGGGAGCGCCCCGACCTCCGCCGACACCGCGCGTCTGGAGCGGGACCTGGAGAAGCTCGACGGCCTGGAGCCGCTGCGCGGCGACGAGGCGAAGGGAGTGCGGCGGTGAGCGGGACGGAGCCGCTCACCGAGGAAGAGATCCTGCGTATCCGGGAGGGCGTCGCGGCCGCCGTCCTGGACGCCCCGGACGGACTGGTGGAGTCGCTGGAGCACGATCCCGAAGGCTATCTCCGCCTGGTGGCGGCCAGTCGCGTCGGCGCCGAGGAGACGAGCAGGCTGCTGCGCGAGGCGGTCCAGGGCGCGCGAGCCGCGGGGCAGAGCTGGGACACCGTGGGCGGTGTCCTCGGCGTGAGCCGGCAGGCCGCCCAGCAGAGGTTCGCCGACCGGGGGCGGCCCGGCCCGGACGCGTCCGGACCGGCGGAGCGGCGGGTGCTGACGCCGCTGACCGCGTTCAACGAGATGCAGGCACTCGCCGAAGCCGGCGCGGACGGCTGGCACATGGTCGACTACGGCCCGTTCTTCCATGTCGTCGAGAAGTCCGGCCGCCCCTGGGAGCACCGCAGGGTCTCCTTCGCGGTCGGTGCCCGGCACCGCCGGATGGAGGAGCGGGGGTGGACACAGGTCGGCTCCGGGGCGTTCCCGTGGCGGTACTACAAGCGTCCTGTCCGGCGCGCGCAGGGCGCACATGAAGAATAAGTGAGCCCTGTACGCGCCCCCGCGGCGGTACGGACAATGCGCAGTGGCCGTGATCACGCGGCGGGAGGGGCGGGGTCGTCCACCGCCGCCTTCCGGGGAAAGCAGGTCGAGCGCCATGCTGTTGCGTCTGCCCACATCCGTCTCCGAAGCGCAGGAGTGCATGGCCGAGGGAGCGGTGCCCATCGGCGGTGCCACCCTCGTGTGGGCGACCTGGCAGCGGGACGGCTTCCCGGAACTGGCCATGTCGCTGCGGAACCTGCCCGAGGCGACCGCGGTCGAACCCGAGGCGCTGGGGGCGGCCGTGGTACTGCACCGCATCGACGAGCGTGTGCCCGAGGTGCTGCGAAGGGCGGCCGGCACGGTGGGCACCGGAGCCGTACGCCGGACGGCCACGGTCGGCGGCAACCTCGTCGGCAGCAGCCTGCGCTGCCTGCTGCCCGCGGCCCTCGTCCTGGACGCCCGCGCCACCGTGCTGGGGCCGGACCGGGCCTACGAGACCGACCTGGCCGAGGTCGTGGCGAAGCGTCACCTGCTGCTGAGCCTCGGCTGGCGCACCCCGATGGCCAGCGGCTACCGCAAGCGGCCCGCCGAGGCCGGCGGGCCGCCGCCCCTGGTGGTCGCCACCGCCGTGCACGCCGACGGCGAGGGTCGGCGCCGCCTGCGGATCGCCGTCCGCGACGGCTACGAGGTCGTGAGTGAGAGCGCACCGTGCGACGCGGGCGCCGACGAGGTGCTCGCCGCCCTGGAGCGTACGGACGTCGGCGCCCTGCCTCCCGGGGCCCGGGACGTGGTGCGTGAGCAGGTCGCCGACATCGTGGGGTCTCTCACCGATCGCTGAGCCACGGACGGCCGGGGGCCCGGCGGTCCGCGTCAGCCGTTGGCCAGCGCCTTGACTCGATCGAGCGCTCCGTTGAACTTGTCGTGGTCCCCGACGGTCGGTCCCGACGAGGTGTACTGCCACATCGTGTGGACGTCCCAGCCGGCCGGGAGGGGGCCCACGGTCGAGGCGTACCGGGCGATCCACAACGGGTTGGTGGCGCCGAAGCCGCTGTAGTCCCCGGTGCACTGCTTCCACCAGTTGGTGGAGGTGTAGATGACGGCCCGGCGTCCGGTGCGCTCCTTGTACCGGTCGAGGAAGTCCCGGATCCAGCCCACCATCTGACTCGTCGTCCTGCCGTAGCAGGTGTCCCCGTACGGGTTGTACTCGATGTCGAGCACGCCGGGCAGCGTCCTGCCGTCCTTCGACCAGCCGCCGCCGTGGTCGACGAAGTAGTCGGCCTGGGCGGCACCGCCGGCGCCGTCCGGGATGGCGAAGTGGTAGGCGCCGCGGATCATGCCGACGTCGTACGAACCGCCGTACTGCTGGGCGTAGTAGGGATTGCGGTAGGACGTCCCCTCGGTGGCCTTCGCGTAGGCCCACTTCACCCCGCTGTTCCAGAGGGTCGGCCAGGCGACGTTGCCCTGGTGGCTGGAGACGTCCACGCCCTCCGTCTGGGCGGCGCGGGTCTCGGCGGGCCGCCCCTGGACCCCCTCGTGGGCGAGGACACCGCTGCCCATGTACGCGGTGCCGCGGACGGGAGTCCGCACGTCGTCGGCCGACGCGGGGACCGCGGCCAGGCCGAGGAGGAGTGACTGGGAGGCGAGGAGGACGCCTGACGTGAGCAGGCGGCGTGAGTGGCTGGACGCCACGGCTATGGGTCTGCGCATGGCACCCATCCGATCCGCTGTCACGCCCGGCCGCATCCCACGGGCGCCCAGACGGTGTTGGGCGGTGGTCCGCCGAGGGGCGGGGCGTCACCGCCCCGTGTATTTGAACGCGTTCAAATGTGGGATAGGGTCGCTCGCGCGAGCACATGAGGCGGGGGAGGGAGCGTCCGGTGAAGATCGTGATCCCCGGGGGAACCGGGCAGGTCGGTACGGTGCTGAAGCGTGCGTGGACCGCCGCCGGCCATGACGTCGTGGTGCTCACCCGGCGGCCGGAGCGGCGGGGCGAGGTCGGATGGGACGGCCGGACGCCGGGTGCGTGGGTCAAGGAGGTCGACGGCAGCGACGTGGTCGTCAACCTGGCCGGTCGCAGCGTGAGCTGCCGCTGCACCCCGGGCAACCTGAAGGCGATGATGGACTCGCGTGTGGAGTCCGCGCGTGCCGTCGGCGAGGCGATCTCGGCAGCCGCCGAGCCGCCCGGCATCTGGTTGCAGATGAGCACCGCCACCGTCTACGCCCACGCTTCGACGCGCCCAACGACGAGGCCACCGGCCTGCTCGGCGGAGCCGAACCGGGAGTCCCGGACCACTGGTCGTACAGCGTCGACATCGCCAAGGCCTGGGAGCGGGAGCAGGAGCGGGCGGACACCCCGCACACCCGCAAGGTGGCCCTGCGCTCCGCCATGGTGATGAGCCCGGACCGGGGCGGCGTCCTGGACGTCCTGCTGTGGCTGACGCGACTGGGCCTCGGCGGCTCCGTCGCGGGCGGTGCGCAGTACGTGTCCTGGATCCACGACCAGGACTTCGTCCGCGCGGTCGACTTCCTCGTCGGCCGCGACGACTTCACCGGACCCGTGAACCTCGCCGCGCCGGCTCCGCTGCCCCAGCGCGCGTTCATGCGCGCACTGCGCCAGGCGTGGGGCATGCCGGTGGGTCTGCCGGCGACGCGGTGGATGGCCGAACTCGGCGCCCTCGTCCTGCGTTCGGACACCGAGCTGCTTCTCAAGAGCCGGCGCGTCGTCCCCGGCCGACTGCGCGAGGCGGGGTTCGCGTTCGACCACCCCGAGTGGCCCCGGGCCGCCGACGACCTCGTACGGCGGGTGCGCGAAAGCCGGTGAGAAGGGCGGCGTCCCGGACGACCGGACCGGCGCACAGCCCTGCCGGAATCCGTCGGACGAAGCCCTGGGGAGAGGGGCGCCCCGCAGGGCACCCCTCTGTGCCGCCGGTCCCGGCCCTCAGCCGCCCCCTTCACCGCGGCGTGCCGCGCGGGCCCCGCGTACCAGGACGGCCAGGGCCCCCGCGGCCACGGCGAGGGCGAGCACACCCAGCAGGGCACGGTCGGAGACGGCGTCCCCGAGGCGGGACAGGCGTTGCTCCCAGGCGAACTCCGTGTCCACCCCCATCAGCGACGGCAGCGCCGAGGTTCCGTCGAAGAGCAGGAACAGCGCGCCCAGGGCGATGAACATCACCCCGCCGAGCAGTGACGTGGAGTGCAGCCGCAGCCTGCCCAGGCGCACCGGCCGGCCACGCAGCCAGCGTCGCCGGCCCAGGTCGAACCGGTCCCACAGGGCCGCCAGCACGAACATCGGCACGGCCATGCCCAGGGCGTACACCGCGAGCAGCGCACCGCCCCGCCAGGGGTCACCGCCGATCGCCGCCACCGTGAGGACGCTGCCGAGGATGGGGCCCGCGCAGAAGCCGGCCAGCCCGTACACCGCGCCCAGGGCCGTGACGGAAAGCGCCGAACCCGACCGGCGCGCGCCCGCGGACCGCTGGAGCCGGCGCGAACCGAAGCCCATGCCCAGCAGTTGCGCCAGCCCCAGGGCGATGACGAGCCAGCCGCCCACCGTCACCAGCAGGTCGCGGTGTCCGTAGAAGAGGCGCCCGGCCAGCGAGCCCGCCACACCCAGCGGCACCATGGTCAGGCACAGTCCGGCGTAGAACAGCGCGGTGCGTCCCAGCAGCCGGGTGCGGCTGGTGAACGAGTAGGCGAAGAACGCGGGCAGCAGAAGCGCCGAGCACGGACTGAGCAGCGCCAGCAGCCCACCGAGGAAGGCGACCGCGAAGCCCGGGTCACTCATCGGTGCCGTCCTGTGCGTGTGCCCCTTCGGCCGCCGCCTCGACGGCTTCGGCGAACACGTCCGTGGGCTGGGCGCCCAGGATCGGCCGGCCGTTGACGAGGAAGGCCGGGGTGCTGCTGACGCCGAGTGCGTAGCCCTCCTCGACGTCCCGGGTCACGGCCGCGTCGGCCGCCGGGGAGGCCAGGTCGGCGCGGAAGCGGTCGAGGTCCCCGACCCCCGCCTCCTTGGCCATGGCGACCAGCGCCTTCTCGGCGAAGTCGCCCTTGTTGCGCTCGCGCGGATGCGCGTAGGCGGTGTCGTGGAACTGCCAGAACCGGTTCTGCCGGCCCGCGGCCCAGGCGGCCCGGGCCGCCTGCTCCGACTCCGCGCCGAAGACCGGGAAATGGCGCCACTCGATCCGCAGCACGCCCTTGTCGACGTAGTCACGCAGCAGTTCGGGTTTGGTCTCGCGGGCGAACCGGCCGCAGAAGGGGCACTGGAAGTCCGAGTACTCGATCAGCACGACGGGCGCGTCCGGCTTGCCCAGGGCGTAGGGATCGCCGGAATCCCGCCGGGCGAGGGCGAGCAGCGCGGGGTCGGCGGGAGGAGCCGCGGACGGCGAGTCGGAGGCCGACGCGGTGGCGGGACGGCCGGCGGACTCGTCACCCGGGACGAGGGCGACGACGGCGACGACGACGGAGGCCACGAGGACTGCGGCGGCGAGCACCGGACGCAGCCGACGGCGCGGCACCGGGCCACCCCCGGCGGTGGAGCCCGGGCGGGACTTCTTGGGCAGGCGTGATTCAGCGTTCATGGGTCGACTCCACGGAAGGAGGAAGAGTGAGAAGTGCGGGGGAGGGCCGAGGCCGGGCTCAGGCGCGGGCCGGCAGCGGGCAGGCCTCGGCCGTCGACAGCCTGCGCAGCGCCGCTTCCGCCAGCAGGGCCAGGGAGGCCACGGCGACGACCGGCTGGAGCGGAGCCCAGTAGGTCAGCGCGCCGGAGCTGCCGAGCAGCAGCAAAACGAGCTTGTTGCAGACGGGGCAGCCCACGGCGAGGAAGGACAGCAGGCCGCCGAGTGGGCCCAGTCTGCTGCCGGGGCCGTCGGCCCGGGGCGGGTCCGCCGCCCCCGGGAGGCGGACGAAGGTGGCCAGGACGAGGCCCGCGAGCGCGGCGGTGGCGGCGAGTACCGGGTAGTTCCACCACTGGACGGGGACGGTCCGGCCGAAGAAGGGGGAGGGCACGACCGCGGTGGGGACACCCACGAGGACGGCGGTCAGGGCGGCACCGGCTGTGGCGGCGGCCCACTGGGCGGGCCGCCAGGACGCGAGTGCCGCTCCCGCCCGGCGCGGCGACCGGGAGGAGGAAGGCATGGAGAAAGGCTCCGTTCGAGAGGATGAGACGGACGCGGCACGAAAGGCGGCCGGTCTAGATCCTCAGAACGGTGGTCGAGATGCCACTGGCACAGCTCGTCGGCGGGGCGGGTCCCGCGGGCGCGTGGGCGGGTGTCGCCGACAGCGGCGTTCCGCGCTGCACGGTCGTGTCCGCGGCCCCCGCGGCCGACGGTTCGCCGACGCGGAGATCCCCGCGCGTCGAGGCCGGCTCGGACAGGCCCTTCTTCTCACACGGGCGAGGGGCGGCAGGGCCCGCCTCGTCCCCGGCGGCCAGGTCGGCGGTGGGGGCTGCCTCGTCCCCGGCGGCGACCGGAGACGACGACACGGTCGCGGCACCTCCGTCCCCGGCGCCCGCGGCCGGCGAGCCGCGGCCCGCCGCCGTCACGCACAGCACGGCGACGGTCAAGGTGACCATCGCCAGCACACAACGCAGCAGCGACACCGCTCGGGTGTGCCTGCCGCGTGGGGACATCGGGGGACGGCTCCTACCGCTCGGGCTGCTCAGGGACGTATGCGGAAGCCAGCCTACATACCCGGCTTCGAGCCGGCCGACGTGGCTGAGGGGATCGGCACCGCCTGTCCCGTGACCCGTGTGCGGGGATCCTCGGGGTCCACGTCGATGAGCAGGTCGCTGGGGCGCCCCATGTCCTCGCCCTGGCGGATCGCGATCGTGCCGCGCCGGGTCACCAGGCCCAGCTCGCGGAGGTACCCGCCGAACGCGGCGGCCGCCGCTCCCGTCGCCGGGTCCTCCACGACGCCACCTACGGGAAACGGGTTGCGGGCGTGGAAGCGCTCCGGCGACTCGCGCCACACCAGGTCCACCGTCGTCCAGCCGTGACGCCGCATGACCTCGGCGAGCCCGTCGAAGTCGTAGTCGAGGTCGGCCAGCCGGGCCCGCGAGGCCGCGGCGAGCACCAGGTGGTCGGCGCCCCCGAACGCCACGTGCGCAGGCAGGTCGGGGTCCAGATCGTCCGCGGCCCAGCCGAGCGCCCGGAGCGCGGCGTCCGACTCGGTGGCGAGAGCCGGGCGGGAACGCGTCGGCACGCTGGTGAGGGTGGCCCGCACCGCGCCGGAGTCGTCGGCCGCGGTGGACACGGGAACCTCACCGGCGGGCGTGTCGAGGACGATCTCGCCGGGTCCCGTCCGCTCGGCGAGGGCGACTGCCAGCGCGACGGTCGCGTGCCCGCAGAACGTCACCTCGGCGAGGGGACTGAAGTAGCGGACCCGGAACCGGCGCGTCGCCGTGTCGCCGCCGGTGACGAAGACGGTCTCGGAGTACCCCACATCGGCGGCGACCGCCCGCATCGCCGTGCCGTCGAGCCCGGAGGCGTCGAGGACCACTCCGGCCGGATTGCCGCCCGCCACATCGCCGGTGAAGGCGGCGTAGCGCAGGATCTCGGTATCGTTCGGCGGCTCGGAAAAGCCTGCCACGTCGCTCGTTCCCGTCACGTCGGTGCTCATGACCACCACGCTGCCACCCGGGACCGATCGTGTCCAACGATCGGCCCCGATACCTCCCATCGGGAAACCGCATAGGCTGAGCCAGGTGGACACCAGGCTGCTGACGACCTTCACCACACTCGCCCGCACGGGCGGCTTCACCGCCGCCGCCGCCGAACTGCACCTGGCCCAGTCCACGGTCACCGTGCACATCCGCACCCTGGAACGGGACCTCGGTGTCCGCCTCTTCGACCGTTTGCCCACCGGCGCGCTGCTCACCGACGCCGGCCACCGGCTCCTGGAGCGGGCCGAGGAGGTACTCGACAGCCTGGCGCGGTTGCGCGCCGCCTGTGACGACGCCGGCGTCGTGTCGGGGCGGGTGGTGGTCGGCAGCCCGGAGTCCCTGTGCGCGAGCCGACTGCCCGGCGTCGTCGCCGCCCTGCGGGCGTCCCACCCGGAGGTGGACGTCCACCTGTACGCGGCCGGGACCGCTCAGTGCCTGGAAGGACTGCGGTCGGGACGGCTCGACCTGGCCCTGCTGCTGGACGAGGAGACGGAGTTCCACGACGTCACGGGCGAACGCGTGGCCTTCGAGCCGCTCGCCCTCGTCTCCGCGCCCGGACACCCCCTCGCCGAACGGGCGCACGCGGTGAGCTGGCCGGAACTGGCGGCGGAGAGCTTCTTCCTGCTGGAGGAGGGCTGTTCCTACAGCGACGCGCTGGCACGGCGGTTGCTCGACGTGCCGGGCGGGCGGCCGAGGCTGACCCGGTTCGGGAGCGTGGACGCGGCGCGCAACTGCGTGGCGGCCGGTCTGGGGCTGACCCTGCTGCCGCTGACCACCGTGGCGGAGGAGCTGAGGCAGGGGCGGCTGGTACGGGTCGACGGACCGGGTTTCCCCGACGCACCGGTACGGCTGGCCAGGCATCGCCGGCGGTGGGCGGCACCGGCCGTCCAGGAGGTCGCGCGGGCGCTGGTGCGGCATCTCGGCGGCTGAGCGGTCCCCGGGTCGCGACTCCCACCTCCGCCAGAACGCCTGTATCACATCGGTGCGTTCGAGCGGCGCGATGTCGGAGAAGTTCGCTCCTCGGTGGGGTCCGTGGTCGGTCCGGCATCCGTGCCCGAGGCGGTGACTAGCATGAGCCGCAAGCCCGCCGGAGGCGATCACCACGTACTGGGTGGGACGGCTCCGGCCCGCGGACGACGCATGTCGACCGGCCTTTTCCCCGCTCTCAAGGACCAGAGGGACCGCGGAATGTCAGTGTCTGCACCCCCCACCCCGCCCCGGGCGCAGAAAGCCCGCCGCTCCACCCCCGCCGCCCCCCTGCTCGTGCTCCCGGCGGCCGCCACTGCCGCCGGTGCCGCCTGGGCGGCGGCGCCCGAGGCCGCCCGCGGCTGGACCGCGACCCTCGCCGTGACGTCCTGGCTGTGCGTCGCCGTGGCCGTCGTCCTCGGAGCCCACCTGGTCCGGCGGGAGCGCCGGGCCGCGACGGACCGGAGGACGGAGATCAGTGCTCTCAAGGCCCGCGTCGCGCAGGAGAACGCCGGCCTTCTGTACCTGGTCAACGTCGTCCTGCCGGGCATCGCGCGACAGGTCCGCGACGGCACGGGCGCGGACGAGGCCGTCGCCGACACCGCGCCCGTTACCGGCCCGCACCTGCGTCAGCTCGTACAGAGCTTCGCCTCCCTGACGGCGGACGCAGCACGGCACGCCGCGGACGCCGAGGCCCGCCACCGGCAGGCGGTGGGGGAGACCCGGCAGGTGGCCGCGGAGCTGGAACACCTGGCGAGCGACACCCTGCCCGCCGCCGTGGAGAAACTGCGGGAAGGCACCTCCGCGGACGTCGTCCTCGCCGAACTGGAGTGGCCGCGGTGCCCGCGACTGCGCGCCTGCGCCGAGTTGTTCGTCCGGGAGCTGGCGCACAGCGAACGGCGCACCGCCGCGGCCCAGGCCGCCTCCGCCAAGTCCCTCAGCCGTGTCCAGGCCAAGGCCGTCGGCATGCTCGCCGACCTCAGGGACATGCAGGACCGCCACGGCGAGGAGGTCCTCGGTGACCTGCTCCGCCTGGACCACAGCACCTCACAACTCGGCCTCATCACCGACCGCCTGGCCCTCCTGATGGGCGGGCGCTCCAGCCGGGCCTGGAACAAACCGATCGTGATGGAGAGCATCCTGCGCGGTGCCGTCGGCCGCATCGCCGCGTACCGGCGGGTCCGGATGCACTGCTCCACCGGCGCCGCGATCTCCGGGCACGCGGCCGAGGGCGTCATGCACCTGCTCGCCGAACTGATGGACAACGCCGCCAACTTCTCGCCGCCCATCGACGAGGTCCACGTCTATGTGGAGGAACGTACCGCCGGAGTCGTCGTCACCATCGAGGACAGCGGACTGAAGATGGCCGACGCGGCCATGCGCCACGCCGAGCAGGCGGTGTCGGGGCGGACGACCGACCTGGCCTCACTGCAGGGCACGCGGCTCGGCCTCGCCGTGGTCGGACGGCTGGCCGCCAAGTACCGGATCGGCGTGAGCTACCGGCCCTCGTCGCGCGGCGGCACGGGTGTGGTCGTCCTGGTACCTCCGCAGTTGCTCGCCCAGCAACGCGACCCGGGACCGTCCGTCACCGCGGACCGTACGTCCGGCGGTGCCTCCGCCGTCCCGTTCCCCGGCCCGGCCCCCGCCGCGGACGCCCCGGCACTCGCGGGGCGCGTGCCGGACGTCCGCCCCGACCCCGCCGGCCTGTCCGGGCGCGCCGATCCCTCCGGGCGACCGGTGCGGTCCCGTCCGGAGCCCGCCACGACCGGTGGCCTGCCCGTCCGCTCCCCGGGCCGCACCATGGCCGAGGCCGACGCCGAGCGCGAACGCCGGGAGCGGCAGCGGCAGTCGTCCGACCGGAAGACACCGGTGCACCGGGACGCCGGGGCCAGCTTCGGAGCCTTCCACCGCGGACGCCGGTCCGGGGCCGCGGGCGGGGCCCCGGAGACCGGACCGCCCGCGCCGGGGTAGACCACGCCCCGCCCACCCCACCGCACGGCGCGTATCGGCGCCCCCTCGCCCTTCGAGCTCGTGAGAATGGAGGAACGGGCCGGTGACCGCAGACTCAGGAACCACCGTCCCCGCAACCATCATGCAGACCACCGACAACAGCCTCACCTGGCTCCTGCAGAGACTCCTCGACCGCACCCCCGGCACCCGCCACGCCCTCGTCCTCTCCCGCGACGGTCTGAGGCTCTGCTGGACCGAACACCTCACCCTGGACCGGGCCGACCAGCTCGCCGCGATCTGCTCGGGCATCCAGGCCCTGGCCCAGGGCGCCTCCGTGGAGTTCGGCGACGGAACCGGTGGCGTCCGGCACTCCATGACGGAGTTCCACGGGGGGTTGCTGTTCGTCGTGGAGGCCGGCGAGGGCGCGCACCTGGCCGTCGTGGCGGCGCAGGACGCCGACCCCGGAGTGGTCGGCCACCAGATGACCGAGATGGTCGAGCAGATCGGTGACCACCTGCGGGCCGAGCCGCGCCACGCCGCCCCCGGGAGCCGTTCGTCGTGACTCGCAGGCCCGTGGACACCGGCGAGCCCGACCGGCTCTACACGGTCACGGGCGGACGCAGCCGCGCCGACGACTCGTTCGACCTCGTCACCCTGGTGGTCAGCGAATGCGAGCCGGCGGCCGGCCTGCAGTCGGAACACGTCAGGATCCTCGAACTGTGCCGGCACCCGACGGCCGTGGTCGAACTCGCCGCCGAGCTGGGACTGCCGATCACGGTCGTCCGCATCCTGCTCGGCGACCTGCTCGCCACCGGCAGGGTCACCGCCCGCCATCCGCGCCTGGGGCAGTCCGTCGCGTCGCACCCGGATACCGCTCTTCTCCAGGAGGTGCTCCATGGGCTCCGCAACCTCTGAAACCATGCCTGACCTCGCAGCGGCCTCCTCCGGCCGTACGCCCCTGACGGACGCCGCCGAGACCGGACTGAAGATCGTCGTCGTGGGCGGCTTCGGCGTCGGCAAGACCACCCTGGTCCGCTCGGTCAGCGAGATCCGGCCGCTGAACACCGAGGAGGTGATGACCCAGGCAGGCGTCGGCGTCGACGAGACCGGCGAGGTCACCGCCAAGACCACCACGACCGTCGCCTTCGACTTCGGCCGGATCAGCCTCAACGACCGTATGGTCCTCTACCTGTTCGGCGCCCCGGGCCAGGAACGCTTCTGGTTCCTCTGGGAGCGGCTGTTCTCCGGAACGCTCGGCGCGGTCGTCCTCGTGGACACCCGCCGGATGGACGACTCCTGGTACGCGATCGACCGGCTGGAACACCACGGCACCCCGTTCGTGGTGGCCGTCAACCGCTTCGACGACGACTTGGCCAGGCACTCCCTGGACGATATCCGCCAGGCACTCGCGCTGCCCGACCGCGTGCCGCTCGTCGACTGCGACGCACGGGTGCGGAAGTCGGGCAAGAACGTGCTGGTCACCCTCGTGGACCACCTCTACCAACTGGCCCTGGCCCAGGAGAGCGCATCGTGACCCACACCGACCCCGCACCCGACCGCACCGACGCACCCGGCTGCCATGCGCACCCGGACGCCGTACCGCTGGCCGGTCTCGAGTACCAGCAGACGCCGTCGCAGTTGTACCGCGGCCTGCGGAGCGAGCACGGGGCCGTCGCGCCGGTGCTCCTCGACGGCGGCATCCCCGCCTGGCTCGTCCTCGGCTACCCCGAGGTGAGCTATGTGACCAGCCACGACGAGCTGTTCGCCCGGGACTCGCGCCGCTGGAACCAGTGGGAGCACATCCCGCCCGACTGGCCGCTCCTGCCCTACGTCGGCCACCAGCCGTCGGTCCTGTTCACCGAGGGCGAGGAGCACCGGCGGCGGGCCGGTGTGATCACGCAGGCGCTGGCGGGCGTCGACCAGTTCGAGCTGGCCCGCAACTGCCGGCAGCTCGCCGACCGGCTCATCGCCGCCTTCGCCGGCAGCGGCCGCGCGGAGCTGATGAGCGGCTACGCGCACGCCCTGCCGATGCGCGCCGCGGTGCGCATGTGCGGGATGCCGCACAGCGGCGCCGAGACCCGGCAGCTGGTCGAGGATCTGCGGATCTCCCTCGACGCGGCGGAGGGCGACGACCCGGTCGCGGCGTACGCGCGCGTGGGGGAGCGCATCCACCGGCTGGTCCGGCAGAAGCGGGGGCGGCCCGGCCCCGACGTCACCTCGCGGATGCTGACGCACCCGGCGGGACTCACCGACGAGGAGACGGTCCAGGACCTGATCTCCGTCATCGCCGCGGCCCAGCAGCCCACCGCCAACTGGATCGGCAACACCCTCAGACTGCTCCTCACCGACGAACGCTTCGCCCTCAACGTCTCGGGCGGCCGCCTCAGTGTGGGAGAGGCCCTCAACGAGGTGCTGTGGCTGGACACACCGACGCAGAACTTCATCGGCCGCTGGGCCGTGAACGACATCCAGCTGGGCGGCCGGCAGATCCGCGCCGGCGACTGTCTCGTCCTCGGCCTCGCCGCGGCCAACACCGACCCGCAGCTCTGGCCCGAGGCACGCGCCGGCGCCGAGAACTCCGCGCACCTGTCCTTCAGCAACGGCGAGCACCGGTGCCCGTACCCGGCGCCGCTGCTCGCCGACGTCATCGCCCGCACGGCGGTCGAGACCCTGCTGGAACGCCTGCCCGACCTGGTACTCGCGGTGGAGCCCGAGGAACTGAGCTGGCGTCCGTCCATCTGGATGCGGGGACTGACGGCTCTGCCGGCGCTCTTCACGCCCGTGGTTCCCTGACCCGCGGCACCTTCCGTCAGGCCCGGCGAGGTGTGAACCGCACCGGCAGCGACTGCGGACCCCGGGTGAACACGCCACGCTCCATCACGTCGAACCCCTCGGCCGGCCGCAGGTCGGGCATGGCGTCCAGCAGCTGGCCGACGCCGGTCTCGACCTCGGCCTTCGCCAGCAGCGCCCCGACGCAGAAGTGCCGGCCGAGGGCGAAGGCGAGATGGTCGGCGGCGGCCGAGAAGGCGGTCGTCGTCGACAGGTCGTCGCGGAGGATGTCGAAACGGTCCGGGTCACGGTAACGGGTCCCGTCCCGGTTGGCCGCGCCTATCAGACAGGTGACGGTGGCTCCCGCCGGTATGGTGCCGCCGCTGAGCGTGACCTCGGACGCCGTCTGCCGCATGATCATATGGACGGGCGGCGTGTAGCGCAGCGTCTCGGCGAAGGCCCGGTCGATCAGGCTCCGGTCCTCGCGTACGGCCGCCAACTGGTCAGGGTGCGCCAGCAGGTTGGCGAAGATGCTCGCGATCGCCTTGTCGGTCGTCTCGCCGCCCGCCGCGAGCAGCAGACTGCAGAAGGCCTTGATGTCCTCGTCGCTCATCCGGACCCCGTCGACCTCCGCGGCGCACAGGGTGGACAGCAGGTCGTCCCCCGGGTTCTCGCGGCGCTCCCGGATGACGGGGAACATGTACTCGGCGAACTCGACCCGGGTACGCGCACCCGCCGCCGCGACCTCGGGGTCACCGGCGAGGTTGCCCAGGAAGGCGATGACCGACGTGTACCAGCCGTGGAACCGGTCGTGGTCGGCCTTGTCCAGGCCCAGCATGTCCGCGATGACGTTGACGGGGAAGCGGGTCGCGTAGTCGGTCACCAGGTCGGCACGGCCGGTGTGCCGGAACGCGTCGATGAGTTCACGGGAGTTGCGCTCGATCACCGGCAGGAACCTCTCCCGCAGGTCGGCTCCGCGGAACGCCGGGGAGACCAGCGCGCGCCGGACCGCGTGTTCGCGACCGCTCAGCTGGAGGATCGTCCTGCCGTGCACGGGCTCGATCTGCCAGTCGTAGTTCTCGGTCGTGAACTGTGCGTCGCGGTCCTTGAAGACGCGTTCCACGTCCTCGTAGCGCGAGACGATCCAGCTCCGGGTGGCCTCGTGCCGGATGAGGGGCGCACTCTCCCGCATCACCCGGTAGGCGGGATAGGGGTTCGCCGCGAACTCGGGGGAGAGGATGTCGGGGACCTGCTGAGCGGTGGACATGAGGCTCCTCGGTCGACAACGTCCGGACGGCACCAGGCTATTGACGACACGGTGCCTCCGACAGACCGCGCGCGGACGGCATCGGCGGCCGGCCGACGACGTCCGTCGCCCTTGTGCGTAGACGCCGGGTCCGGGTCGAGGTAGTGCGGGTTGATCTGGAACGGGACCAGCCCGAGCGCCTCGAAGGACGGCGGCTCGACGATCGGCATGTCGTTGGTGGTGCGCAGCGAGGGCGCCGCCATGTTGGTGCCGGCGCCGGCCCCCATGGAGGGCAGCCCGTCGACGACCGCCTTGACCAGCGCCGTCCGCAGCCCGGTGCGGTACAGCGTGCTCAGCAGCCGGAAGGAGTTGCCGCCGCCGACGAACACGGCGTCCGCCTCGCCGAGCCGCGCGAGCGGTCGCCGCCCTCGTGGACGCCCCGCACGTCGATCCCCGCCCCGGCGAGCGCGCCGCGCACCTTGGCGGTGTAGGCGTCGTGGTCGGCGAGCGCGTACGGGACGAAGGCCAGCCGCGCTCCGGCGGGCAGGAAGCCGGTCACGGTGTCGAGGACGTGTGCCAGGTAGCCGCGGCCGTACTGGGTGGAATTGGACAGGAGCAGCAGATTCACGGGGTCGGTCCTCATCGACGGGGATGGAACGGGACGTCAGGTCCTGCGGGGTGAACGCGGGCGCCGGTGGTGCTGCGCCGGATGCGTCGGGCGCTCTTCCAGCGACCGGACGGCGCGTCGCAGCACCCACCCGGGCCTCGGCCGCGCCGGGCACGGCTCGTCGACCGACGACGAGAACGCCGTCACCGACCTCGCCGAGTCCCTCACCCGCATCGGGCGGCACACCTTCCCGGTCCGGCTGACCGAGCCGGTGCGCGCCCTGCTCGCCGAGGCCGCCCGGCTCAAGGGCGTCGACATCGACTTCGACGCGCCCGACCTGGACGCCGAACTGGCCAGGCTCGGTCACGTGGCCGGCTTCACGCAGGTCGTGCTGCGCGACTCGGCCAACCCGGCGATGTTCTTCGCGCTGCCCGGGCGGGCGGCGGTCAGTCGGCGACCTCGACGCCGTAGCCCTGGGCAAGCACGCCGAGACCGTGGTCGTAGCCCTGGCCGACGGCCCGCAGCCGCCAGCTCTGCCCGCGCCGGTAGATCTCCGCGAGCAGCATGGTGCGCTCGGTGGTGGCCGCGTCCAGCGTGGCCTGGGCGAGGGCCGCCGCACTGCTGCCGGGGCCGGAGACGATGTGCAGCGCGCCGACGTCGCCGAACGCGGGGGAGCCGTCGATGGCGGCGGCGACGACGACCTTGCGGGCCGACGGCGGCAGCGTGGCGAGGTCCACGCTGACGGTCTGCTCGGTCGGACCGTCGCTCAGCAGCCGCACCGTCCCGCCCGGGTTCTCCGGGGCGCCGTAGAAGACGAAGTCCTCGTCGAAGGAGACCTGCTCGTCCTCGTCCAGCACGAACGCGACCACGTCGATGTCGCACGCCGTCTGCTGCGCCCAGGACGCGGTGACCGTCCAGCGGTGCTCCGGCCCACGGCCCTGCTGGAGCGGCAGATCGACGACGCCGCCGCGCGGCAGCACATGTGCGGCAGTGCGCCGCTCGTCCGCCCGAGGCCCCGCCGTCACGACCGGCGCGACCAGCCACGCGGCGTCGTGGACGGGCAGCAGCAGCGCGGTGATGCGCGCCAGCCTGCGGTCGCTGTCGCCGCCGTCGAGGACGACCACGTCGGTGACGCCGGCGGACAGGTTGATGGCAGCGGCCCCGCCGAGCTCGACGACGCGCGTACGGGCGGCCACCGCGTCGGGGTGCGTGCCGCCGAGCACGAGCACCCGCCGTCCGCTCAGCGGGCCACGCGGTTTGCCGGGACGCCTGCCGGGCTTGGGGGCCGTGGCCGGCGGGGCAGGTTCCGTCCGCACGGCGGGGTCGGGGAGGGCGGCGGTGGTGACCTGCGTGTCGGCCACCTCGGCCACCTCGGCCACCTCGGCCACCTCGGCCACCTCGGCCACCTCGGCCACCTCGGCCACCTCGGCCACCTCGGGCCCGCGCGGCGTCGGGACGGCCGGCAGCGCGGCCGTGCCGGCCAAGGGGGCGGCGTCGGTCCCCGACGGGGCTCCCTCGTGCGAGACGCCGGGCCGGACATCGCCGAGCAGCCGCAGGAAGGCCGCCTCGTCGATGACGGGAACCCCCTCGGTGAGCGCCCGCCGGGCCTTGGCGGAGCCGGTCGAGAGGTCATTGGTGACCAGGGCGCTGGTGTGCCGGCTGACGGAGGACACCATGTTCAGCCCCGCGCCGGCGGCCCGCAGCAGCAGGTCCGCCCGTGCGGTCACCGTCTCCCCGGTGACGGCGATCTTCATGCCCTGCACCAGCGGCCCGCCCGGGGTGAGCCGTCCCGGGTTGCGGAAGGCGCACGGCGTCCTGGGCGGCTTCGGCGCGAACCGCGCGTCCTGCCGGGGCGGGCAGGCCACCAGCGGCAACGACAGGTCCAGCTGCGCCGCCTCCCGCAGCGAGGCGCGCAACACACCGGCCAGCACCCGGGTGTCGTCCAGCGCGTCGTGCGCCTTCACCTGAGGGACGCCGTAGTGCGCGGCGAGCGTGCCGAGCCTCAGATCGTCGGTCGGCGGGTCCACGCGACGGTTCAGGGCCAGCGTGCACAGCCGCCTCGCGACGGGCAGTCGCAGCCGCGCCCGCGCGAACTCGTGGGCGAGGAAGTCGTAGTCGAACTGGGCGTTGTGGGCGACCAGCACCCGGCCCTCGAGAAGCGCGCCGATCCGCTCGGCCACCTGCTCGAAGGCCGGCGCTCCGCGCAACCGCTCGGCCGTCAGACCGTGCACGTGCACCGGCCCCGGGTCGCAACCCGGATCCAGCAGGGTCGAGAACTCCCCGGTCTGCTCACCGTCCGGGCCCAGCGTCACCACGGCCACGGACAGCACCCGGTCGCGGCGCGGCACGAGACCGGAGGTCTCCACGTCGACCAACGCCCATTCGAAGGCGTAGTCGCGCAGGACGGACGGATCGGCGGCGGCAGACGTGAGAGACATGGAGGAATGATGGAGGTATGTCCTCGGTTCCTTCAACTCGAATGCCGACTGATCCCGTTTTGCGGCGTCTTCGACAGCCGCGACCGTGCCGCTCGCGGGGCGGGCGCCCCCTGACACACTGCTGGCGTGTCACCCGCCCCATCCTCAGGAGGACTTCGTCATGACCGAGCAGCCGCTGGACCGTGTCGCCCGGTACGAGCGACGGTTCAACACGCTCTTCGCGGAGTACTTCGACACGCTGGGCACGACCTTGGAGGCGCCGTCCTTCAGCCGCTTCACCCCGGACTGCCTGGAGCTGCTGCGCGACCTGTCCCTGCGGGGCGGCAAGCGGATGCGGGTCGTGCTGCTCCACGAGGCCGCGCGCCTGGTGAGTGACGAGCCGGTAGAAGGACTGGACGCCGCCGCGCTGAGCGTCGAACTGCTGCAGACCCACGGCCTGGTGCACGACGACCTCATCGACGACAGTGCCACCCGCCGGGGCGGACCCACCACCTACTACGCCTACCGGGAGAGGTTCCCCCGGCATCCGCGGGCGGCGCTCGGGCTCACCGTACTCGCGGGCGACCTCGCGCTCGCCCTCTCGCTGCGCGTGCTCCTGGACGCCGGGCTTCCCGCCGAGGTGCGCCAGGCCATGGTCGAGGTGCAGACCCGGGCCGCGACCGACACGTTCGTGGGCCAGATCGCCGACCTGGAGCGCGACTTCGCCGCCGAGGCGCCGGACGACGAAGTCCTGCACGACGTGGCCGACCACAAGTCGGCCCGCTACTCGGTCCTCGCCCCGCTGCAGCTCGGGCTCCTGGCCGCGGGCGAACAACCGGGCACTCACGAGAAGGAGTTGCGCCGCTACGCGCGACTGGTCGGCATCTGCGGTCAGATGCGCGACGACTACCTGGACCTGTTCGGTGACGAGGCGGCGATGGGCAAGCCGACGGGCACCGACCTCCGCGAGGGCAGGCACACTTACACCGTCGCGCGTCTGCTGTCCGCCGTGAGCGGTGCCGAGCGCGCCGTCGTCGAAGAGGCACTGGGAAACCCCTCCTGCACGCCGCGGACCGTCGCCGCGGTCCGCGAGATCGGTGAGCGCCGAGGGGTGGCCGACCGGATGCGGGCGGACATGCGGGGGTACGCGGAGCAGGCCCGCCTGGTGGCCGAGGGCTGGCGCCCGAGGTGGCGCGGGGAGGCGGTCTCCTTCTTCGAGCACCTGCCGCGGTGGAGCGTCGAGCGGGCCGGGTGAACGGCTCACACGCCGGTCGCCCGGAGGGCCGTGGTCTCCTGCGCGCCGGTGAGCAGACGGGCCATGGCCCGGTCGAGCCGCCGCCGCAGGCCGGCCGTGTCGGGGGCCAGCGTGCTGAGCAGCCTTGCCCCGCCGGGCAGCTCCATGAGGGCCGTCTCGGGACCGCCGAGCGAGGTGGGCGCGCCGTCGTCGGCCGCCAGGCCAGGATCCACGACCAGCAGCGTGCCGGCCGTACGGCATCCGGCGGTGACGGCGGGACCGTCCCATCCGGGCGATGCGGGGCCCGCGCCGAGTTCCTGGTCGTAGAGCGGGCCGTCCTCGGTCTCGACGCGCACCCGCTGGCGGTACCGGCCGGAGGGCTCGCCGTGCCGGCCGAACAGCACCTCCTCCCGCAGTACCAGCCGGGCGCCGGTCTCCAGCACGATCCGGGTGTCGCTGACGTGCCGGCAGCCGTGCGCCGTGATCACCAGCTCCGGAAGCCAGGCCAGGGCCGCGCCCGCGCCCACGTGGACGCGGACGTCCAGGCGGGACTCCTCGCCGTACGTTCCCGGCAGCAGCAGGGTGGAGGCGATCTCTCCCAGCACGAGGGCGCTGCCGGGTCCCACCCGGACCTCGAGGCGCAGCCGGTCGCCGCCGAGCGGTCCCGCGGCGCCGGCCGCCAGATGGACCCGGGCGGGGTCGGCCGTGCGACAGGCCCACTCGGTGACCGGAGTGCGGGCCAGCGGTGCCGTGCTGCGCAGCATCAGCGGCCACCCGGATCGCAGCACCGGGACACGGGTGTGGGCCCGCCCTGGTCCATGGCCGGCGAGCTCGGTGGCCAGCCGGGCCGTCGCCTGTGTCATGGCTCCCTCCTCACCCGCCCTCGGCCAGCAGCCCGCGCACCCATGCGGTGACCTCGTGGGCCGCGGGGTCCTCCACGAGGGACAGGAAGCGGACGGGGAGGTCGCCGCGCTTGTCCTTGGCGTCGCGGGCCATCACCGACAGATCGGCGTTCACCTGTCCGGCGAGGTCCGTCTTGTTGATGACCAGCAGGTCCGAGACGGTCACCCCGGGCCCGCCCTTGCGGGGCACCTTGTCGCCCCCGGACACGTCGATCACGAAGATCTGGTGGTGGATCAGACCGTGGCTGAAGGTGGCGGTGAGGTTGTCACCGCCGCTCTCGATCAGGATCAGGTCCAGTGGCGGCAGGTCGCGCTCCAGGTCCTCCACGGCCTCGAGGTTGGCGGAGATGTCGTCACGGATGGCGGTGTGCGGGCAGCAGCCGGTCTCGACCGCCCGGACGCGTTCGGCGGGCAGTACGCCGTTGCGCAGCAGGAAGTCGGCGTCCTCGGTGGTGTAGATGTCGTTGGTGACCACGGCCAGTCGCAACTCGTCGGCCAGCGACCGGCACAGCGCCGCCACCAGTGCGGTCTTGCCGGACCCCACCGGGCCGCCGAGGCCGATCCGCAGCGGTCGCCCCGGGGTCCGGGGCAGCCGGCCCGCGGTGGGGCCGGGACGCGGCGGGTGGCCGTGCGCGTGCTCCTCCTCCGGGTCGCGCGGGCCGGGACGCTCGGAGTCGTGCCGGTCGGGACCCCCGGGACCGTGCCGGTCGGGACCTCCGGGACCGTGCCGGTCGGGGCTTTCGGGTTCGTGTCGGTCAGGACGCAAAGAGACGCACCTCCCAGGTGGCGTGGAGTTCGGCGGAGATGTCGAGCAGCGGGGCGCCGTACGCGGGCAGTTCGCCGGCGGGCACGTCGGCGCGGCCGGCGGCCCAGGCGGCCAGTCGGTCCAGTTCCGGTGCGAGCCGGGCGAGGACGGCGTGCACCGCGAAGGGGTCGAGTCCCAGCAGCCGGACCGCCGCCGTCGCCGGGCCGGTCGCGGCGTCGTGCAGCGCGGCGGCCGCCGCCGCGTGCGGGGTGAGACCGAGCGCCCGGGCCGTCGCGCCGAGGGCCACGGGCTGGTGCGGGCCACCCGGCAGCGCGGTGGCGAGTGCGTCGAGCCCCGGGTGCGAGCCGACCGCCCGGGCGGCTCGCAGCAGTTGCCGGCCGAGCTTGCGAGAGGTGGCGCGCAGCGCGGGCGCCGGGGTGCGCGCCTCGAACTCGGTGTCCAGCGCGGTGATCCGGTCCTTCCCGTCCTCCCAGTCCCTCCAGTCCCCCCGGTCTTCCCGGTCTTCCCGGTCTTCCCGGTCTTCCCGGTCTTCCCGGTCCGTTTCCGGCGGAACGCCGTCGAACGCCGAGCAGGCCGCCGCGGCGAAGGCGGCGGCCATGGCCCCGCTGGTGGCGACGCGCCCCCGCAGGAACGCCTCCAGGGTGTCGGGGTCCGACACCCGTCCCGCCGCGACCGCCGCCTCCAGACCGCCGGAGTGGGCGTGACCGCCCGCGGGGAAGCGCCCGTCCGCCAGCATCAGCAGGGCCGCGGTCCCGGCGGCGCCGGCGGTCGAGACCCGGGCCCCGGTCAAAACAGGAAGTAACGGTGGTTCATCGGCAGTTCGGTGGCCGGTTCGTGGTCGACCACCTCTCCGTCGATGCGTACGGTGAACGTGTCCGGGTCGACCTCGATGGCCGGCAGCGCGTCGTTCTCCGGCAGGTCGGCCTTGGCCCGGCGCCGCGTGTTCTCCACCGGGACGAGTCCGCGGGCGAGGCCGAGCCGGTCGGCCAGGCCGTCCTCGATCGCGGCCGGCGCCACGAACGCCACACTGGTCGCCCCGGCGGCCCTGGTGCCGACGTTGTACCCCAGCCTCGGCAGCACCGGCTGCGGGGTGGGGACGGCGGCGTTGGGGTCGCCGAGCAGCGCCATCGCGGCCATGCCCGACTTGTAGACCGCCGTCGGACGCACCCCGAACAGGGCGGGCTCCCACAGGACGAGGTCGGCGAGCTTGCCCGGTTCGACGGAACCGACCTCCCGTTCGAGGCCGTGGATCATCGCGGGGACGATCGTGTACTTGGCGACGTAGCGTCGGGCGCGGCGGTTGTCGGCCCGGCCGTCGCCGGGCAGGGAGCCGCGCAGTCTCTTCATCACGTGCGCCGTCTGCCAGGTCCGCCGCACCACCTCGCCGAGCCGGCCCATCGCCTGGGCGTCGGAGCTCATCGCGGAGATGGCCCCCATGTCCTGGAGGATGTCCTCCGCCGCCATCGTGGACGCGCGCACCCGGCTCTCGGCGAAGGCGAGTTCGGCCGGGACCTGCGGGTTCAGGTGATGGGCGATCAGGCAGATGTCGAGCTGTTCGTCGGCGGTGTTGACCGTGAAGGGACGGGTCGGCGTGGTCGAGGACGGCAGTACGCACGACTCGCCCGCGATCCGGATGATGTCCGGCGCGTGGCCGCCGCCGGCGCCCTCGGTGTGGAAGGCGTGGAAGGTGCGGCCGTCGACCGCGCGCAGCATGTCCTCGACGAACCCGGCCTCGTTGAGGGTGTCGCTGTGGATCGCCACCTGGACCCCGGCCGCGTCGGCGACGCGCAGCGCGGTGTCGATGACGGCCGGAGTGGCACCCCAGTCCTCGTGGACCTTGAAGCCGCCCATCCCGCAACGCAGTTGCTCCCACAGGGACTCCTCGTTGACCGTGCTGCCCCGGCCGAGGAAGAGCACGTTGACCGGCCACGGCTCGAACCCCTCCAGCATCCGTTCCATCCACCAGCCGCCCGGCGTCGCCAGGGCCGCCTTGGAACCGTCGGTGGGGCCGGTGCCGCCGCCTACGAGGGTCGTGGTGCCGGCCTCCAGGGCGACGATCGACATGTCGGGGGAGACGAAGTGGACATGGGTGTCGACCGTGCCGGCCGTCATGATCAGTCCGCTGCCGTTGACCATCTCGGTGCAGGGGCCGACGACCAGGTCCGGATGGACACCGTCCATGATGTCGGGGTTCCCGCACTTGCCGAGCGCGACGATCCGCCCGTCGCGGATTCCCACGTCGGTCTTGACGACGCCCCAGTGGTCCAGCACGACGACGCCGCCGATCACCAGGTCCGGGGTGCCCTCGGCCCGGGTGGCGTGCGACTGCCCCTGCGACTCCCGCCCCGACTTGCCGCCGCCGAAGACGGTCTCGTCGCCGCCGACGCACCGGTCCTCCTCCACCTCGATGAGGATGTCGGTGTCGGCGAGCCGGATCCGGTCGCCCCTGGTGGGCCCGAGCGAGGCGACGTAGGTGCGCCGGTCGATCTCAGCCATCGAGGGCTCCTCCACACGCGCCGCGCAGCCCGCGTACGACGCGCCGGCCGCCGAGGGGCACCAGTTCGACCTCGACGGTCGCACCCGGGTCGAAGCGCCGCATGCCGCCTGCCAGGATGTTCAGCCGGTGTCCCCAGGCACGTTCCCGGTCGAAGCTCAGTGCCGGGTTGACCTCGGCGAAGTGGTAGTGCGAGCCGACGCTGACCGGACGGTCGGCCGTGTTGACGACCGAGACGCTGATCACCGGACGGCCCGCGTTGATGGTCACCGGGCCGGAACCGTAGATGATCTGGCCGGGCGCGCCGGGCTCGTCGGCCGACTCCGCCCCGGGTTGCACCAGACCGGTCGACTCGCCCTTCCCGGAGCCCGGGACGAGGGACTTGCCACTGCCCGGACGCTGCTGGCGCTCGCTCACTGGATCGGCCCCTGCACCGCGATCAGCTTCGTGCCGTCGAGGAAGGTGGCCTCCACCTGGACCTGGGCGAGCATGTCGGCCACGCCGTCCATCACCTCGTCCCGGCGCAGCACCCCCCGGCCCGCGTCCTGGAGGTCGGCCTTGGTGCGTCCGTCGCGGGCCCCTTCGAGGAGGAACGCGGAGATGACCGCCGTGGCCTCCGGGAGGTTGAGCTTGAGGCCGCGCTCCCGGCGTTCCTGCGCCAGCTTGGCAGCCGTGTAGATCATCAGGCGCTCCCGCTCCTGAAGACTGAGCAGCATCGCTGTCTCCGCTCTGTCCGTGCTGGTCGCCGGGGACCGGCCGGTATCCGGGTATCGGGAGCCAGCCTGGCACGGACACCGGCGGAGGCAGGAGAGATGTTGGGCCGGCCGGGGGCCCCGCCCGCCCGGCTGCGGACCCGCCGTCGGCTGACAGGATGGGGCGGACCCGGGAACGCGAGCAGGAAGGGGAGGGGAAGGGAAATGGCCGTACTGGTCCTGTCCGGTGTCCTCGTACTCGTCGTCGGAGGATGCGTCTGCGTCGTGTGGGCGGCACGGGGCGGTCCGCGCTGGGTGCGTGCGGTGTCCGCCGTGACCCTGGCGGCGGGCGAACTGGCGCGCGGTTCGAAGAGCTCCGGCCGGCGCGGGAGCGGGGGAGACGACTGAGGGCGACCGAGACGGACCCCGTCTGACACCTGTTCCCCGTGTCGCTCGATGGGGTATTCGGGATCTTCTGCCCCGGGTGCACGGTCATGCTCTGACCGGATGCGCCGTTGACCAGGCGCATCGGTGACGACCCGACCCTGGGGGAGAAGCATGACGCACTCGACGCGACGGGGCGGCGGCCCGGACGGCCAGGCCGTGCTGCTGGTCGCCGGACTCGCCGATCTGGCGGTGAGCACGATCGGCACCGCGGTGGGCGGACTGCGCGGGCTCCTGAGCCGCTCGGACACCGCCGACCTGGTGCGGGAGGCGGAACAGGATCTCCAGGCCCGGGGCAGGCTGGCCCTGGACCGCTGCACGAACGTGCCCCCCGCCCACCTGGAGGTACTCGCCCAGCACGTGAAGGCACGGCGGGCAGCCGACGGCGGCGATGTCTGACCGCTGGGACCCGGCCGCCTTCAAAGCTCGAGTCGACGGCGTCCTGCGGGACTTCCTGGACGAGGAGGCCGGCCACCTCGTGGCCGTGGACACCGCCCTCGCACCCGTGGCCGGGCAACTGCGGAACGCGGCCGGGCACGGCAAAAGACTGCGGGCGGCCTTCTGCTACTGGGGCTGGCGGGCCGCCGGACAGCCCGACAGCGACGCCCTGGTACGGGCGGCGGCCGCCATGGAGCTGGTGCACGCCGCGGCCATCGTCCACGACGACCTCATCGACGACAGCGCCCTGCGTCACGGCCTGCCCACCGCCCACGTCGCCCTGGAAGCCGTACTGGTCCGGGACGGCCGCCGCCGGGCCCGTACGGCGGCCCGCTCCCTGGCCATGCTGGTGGGTGACCACCTCATGGCCCTCGCGGGGCAGCTGTTCACCACCAGCGGGCTCCCCGCCGCCTACCTCGCCCGCGCCCGGGACCTGTGGGCCGCGCTCGCCCGCGAACTCATCGCCGGCGAGTGCCTGGAGATCCTGCACACCGGCGGACGGCCGGACACCGCGACCTCCCTTAAGGTCGTCCGGTACAAGACCGCCAAGTACACCGTCGAGCACCCGCTGCTCATCGGCGGCCTGCTGGCCGGCGCCCCCACCGCGCTGCGCGACACCTACACCGCCTACGGCCTGCCGCTCGGTGAGGCGTTCCAGCTCCGCGACGACCTGCTCGGCCTCTTCGGCGACCCGGAACACACCGGCAAGGCCGGCCTGGACGACCTGCGCGCCCACCGGCCCACCGCACTGCTGGCCGAGACCTGGCAGGCCGCCGACGCTTCCCAGCGGGAGTGGCTGCGCGGTGTGCTCGGGCGGAGCGACCTGGACGGAAGCCATCTGCGCGAGGTGCGCGACCTCATGCTCGAGCTGAAGGCGCCGCAACGGGTCGAGCGGATGATCCACGCCCGCGTGGAACGGGCCACCCGCGCCCTGGACGACGCCGGGACGCCCCCACGGGCGCGCCGGGCGCTGCGTGAACTCGCCCGGCAGGCCACCGACCGCATCCACTGACGAGGAGACCCCGATGACCTACACCGAGACGTCGATGGACGCCCTGCGCCGCGACGGCGACGAACTGGCCGACGCTGTCGTCGCCACCCTCTTCGAGCGGGGCGAGGTCGGCAAGTTCAACTCCCTGATGCGCTACGTCTCCACCACCGGCCAGCAACTCCCGGACGGCCTCCCCTCAGTGGCCCGGGAGTACCTGCGGACGACCGGCACCCCTCCGGACTGGGTGGACTGGGCCGAGATGGAGAAGGCCCGCCTGTTCTTCATCGACAACAACGTGCACGTCTCCACCGCCCTGTCGTTCGCGTCGATGCCCGCCTGCTACGTCGTCCCGCACGTCGCCAAACTGCTGTCGGCCACCCACGGGCTGAGCTACCCGTCCAAACGGATGGCGGAGACCGGCCAGTTCACCGTCTACCTCATGCGGCCGGACGCGTTCGAAGCCGGCGGACGCTTCGTCCCGGCCGCCCAGAAGGTACGCCTGCTGCACGCCGCCATCCGCCACCACCTGAAGCGGGAGAACCGCTGGGACACCGGCACCCTCGGCGTACCGATCTGTCAGGAGGACATGATCGGCGGGCAGATGTTCTTCTCCCTGACCGTCCTGGACAGCCTGCACCGTCTCGGCGTACACATGTCCGCCGAAGGGGCGGACGCCTACTTCTACGCCTGGCGTGTGGTCGGAGCCATGCTCGGCGTCGACCAGGCGGCCGTGCCCACCACCCTCGACGAGGCGCGGCGGTTCCTCGACCTGTACATGCTGCGGCACATGGGCCCGTCCGAGGAGGGGGCCCACCTGACGCGGCAGTTGATCGACCTGTACGAGGAAGTCGTCCCGGGTACTCTCTTCGACCCGGTCGTGTCCGCCCTGATCCGCTACCTCGTCGGCGACACGTGTGCCGACTGGCTGGAGGTGCCCCGCACCAGCTGGGACACCGTCGTGAAGGCCGCCCCGCACCTCCTCGGCATCCTGGAGACGATCGAGGACCGCTCCCCGCTCGGCGCGTGGGCGCTCGACCGGCTCGGCCACCTCACCACGGCTCTCGAACTCTCCTCCCTCACCCGCGGACGCGTCATGCACTACGCGATCCCCGAACAGCTGAGGAAGGAGTACGGCGTCTCTGGCGCCGCTTCCCGCACCCGACGCTGGTCCCCGCCGCCCGCGACCGTCTCCTGAGTCACGGCGCGGGCGAGGCCCCGAAAGCGCGTCAGGCGATGGATGCCGAGATGATCGCGGAGACGGCAAGGTTGCAGGACGCCGTCACCCACACCGCCGGGTGGGGCTCCGGTTCGACCAGGGTCTCGCCCAGCCGGCCCGGGGTGATCAGGTCGACGACCAGGAAGGCCACGGCCATCATCACGAGGCCCAGCAGCCCGAACACCGCGGTCGACACCAGCCCCTTGCCGAAGTCCTCGTACGTCGTCCAGATGGAGGTGAAGACGATGCCGCCGATGCCGAGCAGCGCGGAGCTGAGCACCATGGCCGCGTTGCGGTTGCGCTGCTCCCAGATCTGCCGGCCGAGCTTTCCGGGTGTCAGCACGTCGACCAGGACGATGCCGAGGACCAGGAGGACCAGGCCCAGACCGCCGTAGGCGGTGGCACGGCCGAGTCCGTTGACGATGTCGCTCATGGGGTTGCCGGCTCCGTAGCGTGAGAGATCGTGAGTGATCGTGGTCAAGGCGCTGCAAAATGTAGCGCACCCGTTCGGCCCGACGACTCCCGCGGTCCGGCAATCCGGCGGATCGGCCGGACACGGCGTCAGGAGGACGCCGCGAGCGCGCGGTTGCGGCGCACCGAGGACAGGAAGGCGGAGCCGATCAGGACCACGCCGATGAGGCCGGTGATGATCTCGTTGATCTGGTACTGGATGGTCACCAGGAGGATGGCGGCGAGGGCGCCGATGGCGTAGTGCGCGCCGTGCTCCAGGTAGACGTAGTCGTCCAGGGTGCCCTGGCGGACCAGGTAGACGGTGAGCGACCGGACGTACATGGCGCCGATGCCCAGGCCGATCGCCATCAGGACGATGTCGTTGGTGATGGCGAAGGCGCCGATGACGCCGTCGAAGGAGAACGACGCGTCCAGGACCTCGAGGTAGAGGAACATGAAGAACGCGGCCTTGCCGGTGAGCGCGACGGCGGAACCGGGCCTGCCCGCGCGCTCGGCCGCTGCCTCGGCCGCGTGCTCGCGCTCCTCCTCCCGTTCGAGTCTGTCCTCGAAGAATCCGGAGAGACCGCCGACGACCATGTAGGTGATCAGGCCGCCGATTCCGGCGAGCAGGACCGTCTCCGCCTTGTCGACATGGGTGCCGCCGTGCTGGTGGGCGTGGGCGCCCACGGTGACCGAGGAGATCAGGAGCGCGATCAGGGCGACGCAGACCGACAGCATGTCGACCTTGCCGAGTCTGGCCAGCGGGCGCTCCAGCGGGCCCAGCCACTTGACGTCGCGGTCCGTGAAGACGAAGTCGAGGAAGATCATCAGAAGGAACATGCCACCGAAGGCGGCGATCGACGGATGGGCGTCCGTCACCAGCTCCTGGTAGCGCTGCTTGTCGGTGAGCGCCAGATCGACCGCGGCCCACGGGCTCAGCCGGGCGCTGATCGCCACGATCACGACCGGGAAGACGAGGCGCATACCGAAGACGGCGATGAGGATGCCGACGGTGAGGAAGATCTTCTGCCAGAAGACGCTCATCTTCTTCAGGATCCCGGCGTTGATCACCGCGTTGTCGAAGGACAGGGAGATCTCCAGCACGGCGAGGATGGCCACGAGCCCGAAGGCGGTCCACCCGTCGTACAGGACCCCCGCGGCCAGACCCACGGCGGTGACGGCGAAGGCCCAACGGAACGTCTTCAACAGCACGGGCTACTCACTCACTCCTGTGGTCGGGCTGCGCCGGGGCGGGGCATTCCTTCCTTGCCAGTGCCCGTCGTCAACGTTGTCTACCACGCCCGTCCGCCGTCACCCGGGCAGGCCGGGCACGGCACCCGGCGGTCACCAGAATGGATCGGTCCGTTTCCGTGACGCCAGGTGCGCCGGCAGCCGGGCGGACCCGGTCTTCGCTCCCGCTCCGAACCGCACGCGGTCCCACTCGCACCACGCCGTCCCACTCGCACCACGCGGTCCCACTCGAACCGCGCCTTCCCACTCGAACCGCGCGCGGTGGCGGAGGCCTACGCCGCACCGCCGCGGAAGGTGTTGCGGTACGCGCGCGGTGACACACCGAGGACCTCGCGGAAGTGCTGGCGCATCGCGGTCCCGGTGCCGAAGCCGGCGCGGGCGGCGACGCGGTCGACCGGTTCGTCACCGCGCTCCAGCAGCCGCCGGGCGTAGTCGAGACGCTGCCGGGCGAGCCACTGCATGGGCGTCGTCCCGGTCTCCTGCCGGAACCTCCGGTTGAGGGTCCGCACGCTCATCGCGGCCTGCCCCGCCAGTTCCTCGAGGGTGAGGGGATCGCCCAGCCGCTGGAGCGCGTACGCACGAGCGGGGGCGGTCGAGGAGCCGTCCACCCGCTGGACGGGCCGGTCGATGTACTGCGCCTGGCCGCCGTCGCGATGGGGCGGCACCACCGTGCCGCGCGCCACCGTGTTCGCCACGTCCGCGCCGTGGTCGTCACGGATCATGTGCAGGCAGAGGTCGATACCGGCGGCGACACCCGCCGAGGTGAGCACGCCCCGGTCGTCGGTGTAGAGCACGTCCGGATCGACGTCGACCTCCGGATAGAGCGAGGCCAGTTCGGCGCAGGACTTCCAGTGCGTCGTGGCCCGCCGCCCCTCCAGCACGCCGGCCGCGGCCAGCACGAACGAGCCGGTGCAGATGGACGCCAGCCGGGCGGTCGCGGGAACCAGGTCCAGGGCAGCGCGGACCGGAGCGGCGAGCCGCCCGCGTTGCTGCGGCCCGTAGTCCTCCAGGGCCGCCGGCACGACCACCGTGCCGGCACTCCGCAGGACCTGCGGCCCGTGGGGGACGTTGACGCTGAAGTCCGTGTCGGTGGCGACCTCGCCCGGCGCGGAGGCGCACGTCAGCACCGAGTACAACGGTCGCCCGCTGTCGTCGGCGGCCGTGGTGAACAGACGGTGCACGATCCCCAGTTCCATCGGCAGCAGCCCGGGACGCACGAACACCACCACACGGTGCGGCGCCTGTGCGCCCGCCGCCTCTTCCGCCTCACCCTTCGTGCCCCTCATGGCCAGATTCTTTCACTCGTAGTCCATCTGGTCAGTGGTTCGGGCCACACATCCGGCGAAGGGTGGTGTCCATGCCCCACACGACCGCGAACCATCGCTTCCGCCCCGGACACCGCGCCTGGTGGGTGGCGGCCGTCACCGGAATCACGATCGTCGTCGCCGGTGCCTTCTCGACCATGCCCGGCGTCCTCCAGGGCCCGCTGCAACGCGACTTCCACTGGTCCCGCGGCTCCATCGGCCTCGCCGCGTCGGTGAACATGGTCCTGTACGGCCTCACCGCCCCCTTCGCCGCCGCGCTGATGGACCGCTTCGGCGTCCGGCGCGTCGTCCTCACCGCACTGGGCGTCGTCGCCGGGGGAGCGCTGCTCACCACCGTCATGGACGCGGCCTGGCAGTTCACCCTCTTCTGGGGCCTCCTCGTCGGCCTGGGCACCGGCTGCCTGGCCATGACCCTCGCCACCACCGTCGCCGACCGCTGGTTCACCGAACGACGCGGCCTGGTCACCGGCATCCTCGCCTCGGCCGGCGTCCTCGGCCAGATGGTCTTCCTGCCCGCCCTGTCCTGGACCATCGACCACTACGACTGGCGCCCCGCCCTGGTCACCCTGGCACTCGCCGCACTGGCCACCGCCCTCCTCGTCCGGCTCGCGCTCGGCGACCATCCCGCCGACACCGGCGAACGCCCCTACGGCAGCACCGTGTTCGTACCCAGACCTCCACCCGTCCCCGGCGCCGCGCGCCGCGCCCTCGCCGTCCTGAGCGCCGCCGCGCGCACCACCCCGTTCTGGCTGCTCGCCGCCGCGTTCGCGATCTGCGGCGCCTCCACCAACGGCATCATGTGGACCCACTTCGCCCCCGCCGCGCACGACCACGGCATGCCGGTCACCACCGCCTCGACCCTCCTCGCGCTGATCGGCGTCTTCAACGTCGCCGGCACCGTCGCCGCCGGATGGCTCACCGACCGTGTCGACGCCCGCAGGCTGCTCGCCGTCGTCTTCACCCTGCGCGGCCTCCTGCTGGTCGCGCTGCCCCTGATCATGAGCGCGACCGTCACGCCGCCCATGCTGGCCTTCGTCGTCCTCTTCGGCCTCCTCGACCTCGCCACGGTGCCGCCGGTCATCGCCCTGTGCCGCCGGTTCTACGGTGACGACAGCGCCATCGTCTTCGGCTGGACCAGCGCGGCCCACCAGGTCGGCGCGGCCCTGGCCGCCTTCCTCGGCGGCGTCGCCCGTGACACCTTCGCCGGGTACGACCCGGTGTGGGTGGTCCTCGGCGCGGCATGCGCCGCCGCGGCCCTCCTCGCCCTCACCCTCCGCCGTTCCGGGCCCCGTGCGACGGAGGTGTCCCCGACGAGCGGCGAAGCGGTGGTCACGCGTGGCGCGCGATGCTGAGATGGCGTGCTGCGCGGTGAGATGTCGGTGGTCGTGGACCGGGGCCGGTACCAGGAGGCGGTGACTTCGTGGGAGGACGAGGACCGGCGGGCCGCGACCCTCGACTGGGTACGGGACCGGCTCACCGCACGCGGTCTGCGGCCGGCGGGGGCGCTCTTCCGGGACGTACTCGCAGGGGAGTCCGTGGGTCCGGAGGCATGGGAGGAACTCCTGCGCCAGTACGCCGCCACGCAGCATGCCCCGACTCCGCACGCACGGGAGACCGCACGGCTGGGAGGCCCCGAAACTCCGCCCCCGCCTCCTGGACCGGTGCGCGGAACTCGCGGCCGTGGGCGTGCCGGGCTCCGTCGACCACGCGGACCTGCACGGCGGCCAGCTGTTCCGTACTGCCGCGGCCGCGTGACGCCTACCTGGAGCCGTGGACGGGTGCCGGCCCGACGACGGCGGAACCACGACGTGCGGTGAGCCTCGCCCGGCGGCCGAGCGCCCTGGGCCGCGCCGGCGCCCACGGCAGGCTGCCAGCCGCCGTTGTCAGTGGCGGATGGGAGGCTGCGAGTCATGGATGAGGTGGAGTTCATGCGGGGCAGGGTCTACGGCGCCGACCACGACAACCCCGGGCCGCGGAGCGGACGCGTCTACGCGCAGCTGGTCGGCGGTCCCCTGGACGGTCTGCTGCTCGACATCACCGACCTGACCGAGCGAGAGCGCGGCCGGGGAGTGTCACTGGCGACGGAGATAGGCCGCTACGGCCCGGGCGGCCACTGCGCGTACGGCCCGAGGCCCTCGGACCCCCGCCGCTTCGACTGGCGGGGTGACGTGCCCTGACGCCACGTCACGTCACGTCACGTCACGTCACGCCAAGGCACGGCACGGCACGGCGCGTCACGTCACGGGAACCGGGGGTGCCCCCGTCTGTGCGACCAGGGCCGCGAGGAGCCAGTCGTGCGCGGAGCCGGGAGTCGGTTCCGGTCGCCGCCCGGGCGGGGTGAGCACCTCGGCCACCAGTTCCCAGTAGCGGTCGATCCGGGGGTCGGCCGCGAGCTGCCCGGCCAGTCGCCGACGGAAGTCCGGGGTGTCCCGGACGCCGTACGCGCTCGTGTACGCGGCGACGAAGCCGTCCAACGCCTCGCCCGGCTGCGGGTCCCGGCCCCGGCGCAGGTGCACGCCCGCCAGCTCGTACGCCTCCGCCAGCCCCGCGTACAGCACGGCGGACCCCTGGGCCCCGGCGGTCCTGTGCGCCTCGGGCTGGGGCTGTGCGGTGCCGGGGCACGGGGCGAGCGTGAGGGCGTTCAGCCGGGCGAAGGCGAGGACCTGGCCCGGGGTCGGATCGTCGGGCGGCCGCGGCACCGCGATGTCCAGGAAAGCGCCGGCCGCCCGGGCCGGCATCCGCGGCGGCAGCCAGCCGCGCCAGAACCGGACCAGGGGGGCCGTGCTGGGCGGGGCGGGCACGGCGCCGATCAGCCGCAACCGGCCGGCCCGTTCCCCGGGCGGACACTCCCGCACCAGGCGCAGCGCCGCCTCG
This sequence comes from Streptomyces sp. NPDC017225, assembly GCF_044331465.1. Lineage (NCBI taxonomy): Bacteria > Bacillati > Actinomycetota > Actinomycetes > Kitasatosporales > Streptomycetaceae > Streptomyces > Streptomyces sp. NPDC017225. The sequence goes on from NZ_JBIRNE010000001.1 coordinate 588,726, forward strand.
CGCCAGCGCAACGCCTTCAGCTCGGAGCCGAGTTCGCGCAGCCGGCCGGCGACCGCGGCCTCCAGCGCGCCGCCGCCGGGCGCGCCCTCGCCACCCGCCTCCTGGGTCTCGTCCTCCTCGTCGAGAACGCGGCGCACCTCGGGAACGGACAGGCCGAGGGCTCGCAAAGAGCGGATCAGGCGCAGCCGGTCGAGCGCCCCGGGGCCGTACCGCCGGTGCCCGCCGACGCTGCGGGACGCCTCCGGCAGCAGTCCGCGGTCGGAGTAGAAACGGACGGTCTTGACGGTGACACCCGCCCGTTCCGCGAGTTCCCCGATGCCGCACAGACCGTCGCACGCCGTGATCACTTGAACCTCCCTCAGGGGGAGTTCCTACCGTACCGGCGGACCGAACGGCGTACGGAGGAGAAGCCATGACCGCGTTCATCCTGGTGTCCGGCATGTTCACCGGCACACACATCTGGCAGGACACAGCCGCGCGGCTGACCGAGGCGGGCGCCGAGGCGCACGCCGTCGCCCTCACCGGACTCGACGGCCCCCGCGTCACTTCGGCGAGCGGCATCGACCTGGAGACCCACGTCGCGGACGTGCTCGCGGTGATCGACTCGGTCGGGACGGCGGCCGACCGGAAGATCGTGCTGGTTGGACACGACTACGGCATCCACCCGGCACTCGGCGCCGCCGGCCGGCGGGCGGAGCGCGTCGACAGGGTCGTCCATCTGGACTCGGCCATGCCGCAGGACGGCGTCCCCGCCCTGGCCGCGGTCCCCGACCAGTCCCTGCGCGAACGGCTGGCCGGGGCGGCCCGGGCCGAGCCGGCCGACGGCGTGCTGCCGCCCCCGGCCCACGACGAGTGGCGGCTCTGGGGCAGCACCGAGGGCGTTCCCGACGCGGCGCTGGAGCGGCTCACCGCCCTCGCCGCACCGCAACCGCTGGGCACCCTGCTCCAGCCCCTGCGGCTGACCGGCGCGGTGACCTCGGTGGCCACCACCGGCGTGCTGTGCACCGGCAACGGCACCAGCATCGAGATGGTCCAGATGCTGGTGGGCTTCGGCGATCCCGCCCTGCGGGCCCTGATCGACCCCCGGGTGACCTTCTTCGAACTCCCCACCGGACACTGGCCGATGCTGTCCTGCCCCGCCGAACTCACGGACGTCCTGCTGCGGGCCGCGGCAGGCGAGGGACACCGGCTCCAGCCCGTCGACGCCGCGGCACCGCCCCCGCATCTGCGGCCGTTCCTGCTGGACGTCCCCGAGGTCCCCCGGGAGCGCCACGGGAACGTCGATCTCTACCTGCCCGATGCCCAGGAGCCGAGGCCGGCGATCGTCCTCGTGCACGGCGGCCCGGTCCCCGCCGACGCCCGGCCGACCCCGCGGGACTGGCCGGCCCTGACGGGGTACGCCCGGTACGCCGCCGGCGACGGGGCGGTGGGCGTGGTCCTCGACCACCGCCTGCACGACCTGGCCGACTACGAGCGCGCCGCCGCGGACGTGGCCGCCGCCGTGGAACTGGTCCGGGCCGACCCACGCGTGGACGCGGACCGGATCGCGCTGTGGTTCTTCTCGGGCGGTGGCCTCATCGCCGCCGACTGGCTGGCGGCTCCTCCGCGGTGGCTGCGCTGCCTGGCCGCCACCTACCCGGTCCTCGCTCCGCTGCCGAACTGGGGGCTGTCCGGCACCCGTTTCCACCCGGCACACGCGGTGGCCAAGGCCGGCGCGCTGCCCGTCGTACTCACCCGGGTGGGACGGGAGATGCCCGAGATCGCCGCCACCGTCGAGGAGTTCCTGGCCGCGGCCGAGGACTGCGGGGCGGACGTCGAGGTGGTCGACGTGCCGCACGGCCACCACAGCTTCGAGTCCCTCGACCGGACCGACGAGTCACGCGACGCCGTGCACCGGGCGATGCGTTCGGTGCTGGAGCGCGTCAGCGGGCGCGACGCGCCGTGAAGAAGACGCGAAGGCCCGCCTGACCTACCCGGCCGGGCGGCGGGGCGACCAATCCGCCCGCCTCCCGGCCTCGGATCACCAACGTGAGCGACGAAGAGAAGAAACCGCGGAATCCGGGGACCGTGACACGGGGCGGGCTCGGTGCGCTGAGCGGTCTCCTGGCGGCCTGCGCCGCGCTCGCCGTCGCCGAGCTGGTGGCGGCGGCGGTACGTCCGCAGGCCGGCCCGGTCGTCGCGGTCGGCGGGGCCGCCATCGACCGTACGCCGATCGCCGTGAAGGACTGGGCGATCCGCAACTTCGGCACCAACGACAAGCTGATCCTCCAGCTCGGCATCCTCGCCGTCCTGGCGCTGTTCGCCCTGGCCCTGGGCGTCCTCGCCCTCCGCCACCGGCGCACCGGCGCCGCGGGAGTACTGCTCTTCGGGGCAGTGGGCGCGGCGGCGGCGACCAGCCGGCCCGACTCCACGAGCGTCACCGACGCCCTCCCCTCCGTCCTCGGGGCTGTCGTCGGCGCGGGGCTCCTCCACGCCCTCGTCGGCCGCCTCCTCGCGCCCCGCCGGGCCGTACCGGACGGGCAGGGCGAGGGCGGCGAGGGCTGGGACCGGCGCGGCTTCGTGATCGCGGCGACGGCCGCCGCCGCCTCCTCGGCCGGGGCCGGCGTGCTGGGCCGGGTCCTGAACGGTTCCAGTGGTCAGGAGGCCGTTGCCTCCCGGAAGAACATCGATCTCCCGCCACCCGACTCACGTGCCCCCGCGATCCCCCGGGGCGCACAGCTCCGAGTGGCCGGCGTCAGCCCGTTCATCACGCCCAACAGTGACTTCTACCGCGTGGACACCGCCCTGGTGGTCCCCAAGGTGGACGCCACGGCCTGGCGGCTGCGCGTCCACGGCGAGGGCGTCACCCGTGAGAAGACCCTGACCTTCGAGGACCTGCTGCGCCGCGAGCTGATCGAGCGGGACATCACGCTCACCTGCGTGTCCAACGAGGTCGGCGGCCCGTACGTGGGCAACGCCCGCTGGATCGGCGTCCGGCTGGCCGACCTGCTCGAGGAGTGCGGCGTACGGCCGCCCTCGGCGGGCGGACCGGCCGATCAGCTGGTGGCCCGCTCCGTGGACGGCATGACCATCGGCAGCCCGGTCGAGGACGTCATGGACCGACGCGATGCTCGTCGTCGGCATGAACGGCCGGCCCCTGCCGTTCGATCATGGCTTCCCCGTCCGCATGCTGGTGCCCGGTCTGTACGGCTACGTGTCCGCCTGCAAGTGGATCAAGGACATCGAGCTGACCACGTTCGACGCGTACGACTCGTACTGGGTCGAGCGCGACTGGGCGCGCGAGGCCCCGATCAAGACCCAGTCCCGGATCGACACGCCGAAGCCGTTCGCCCGGCCGAAGACAGGCACGGTGATGGTGGCCGGCGTCGCCTGGGCCCAGCACCGCGGCATCGACAGGGTCGAGGTCCGGGTGGACGACGGGCCCTGGCAGGACGCCACCCTCGCGGCCGAGGACTCGCGCGACACCTGGCGCCAGTGGTCCTACGCCTGGCAGGCCACCAAGGGCGGCCACACCCTGACCGTGCGGGCGGCCGACCGCACCGGCGAGACACAGACCGAGAAGCGCACCCGCACCGTCCCCGACGGCGCCAGCGGATGGCACTCCGTCGTGGTGACGGTCGAGTGACCGACGGGCCGGACGGGTCGTGCGCGGACAGCGACCCGGACGGGTCGTGCGCGGACAGCGACCTTGCCGAGACCGCCGACGCCGACGTCCACATCATCGACGCCGTCCTCACCCTCCGGAGCTGACGGCGCGTCGTCTGCCGGGCATTCGCGCAAGGGCGCCCGGCGGGACGGTTCCGGCGGGGCCGGAACCGCGGGGGCGGCCGGTGCCTTCCGCCCGGTCGCCCCCTCCGCTCGCCCGGCCGCCCCCTCCGCTCGTCCGTCCGTCCGAACGAGGCGGTCGCCTGGTGAGACGGCTGCTCACCAGGCGAGAAAATCCGAGGTCTCCTCATACCTCGCCCCCCTGGCGACGAATACCTGGCAAGACAGCAGGACGTTCGACCGGCAGCAGCCCAGGGAGTCCTCATGACGGGACAGCGACTCGAGGTGAGGGACACCGTCCCCTCGGCCCTCACCGACCACCACGCAGGGCTCGCGGTTCCCCCCGTGCCCGGCACGGAGGAGACACTCGCCCGGCTGCTCGCGGACGTCGCCCACGTCGACGAGGTGCCACTCGACGGTCACTTCTTCAACGACCTGGGCGCGGACTCCCTGGTCATGGCACACTTCTGCGCCCGGGTCAGGAAGCGGCCGGACCTGCCGTCGGTGTCGATGCGCGACATCTACCGGCATCCGACCATCAACGAGCTGACAGCGGCCCTCGCGGACACGGCAGCGACCGCGCCCGCCCCCGGGACGACCGCCACTCAGAAGCCGGGGCGCGGGGCGCCGGCGCCGACGGGACGCCCCCACCACGTGCTCTGCGGAGCCCTGCAACTGCTGGGCTACCTCGGTTACGCCCTCCTCCTCGCCTTCGTCGGCGCCCGGGGCTACGACTGGATCTCCGCCGGAACCGGCCTGCTCGACTCCTACCTGCGGTCCGTGGCCTTCGGCGCCGTGCTGCTCGTGGTCCTGTGCGCCCTGCCGGTGATCGCGAAGTGGCTGCTCATCGGCCGGTGGACGCCACAGCGGTTCCGCGTCTGGAGCCTCGCCTACCTTCGCTTCTGGCTGGTCAAGACGCTGATCCGGTCGAGTCCACTCGTACTGTTCGCCGGTTCGCCCCTGTACCCGCTCTACCTCAGGGCACTGGGCGCGCGGATCGGACGAGGGGTGACGTTCCTGTCGCGCGGTGTGCCCGTCTGCGCCGACCTGCTGACGATCGGCGACGGCACGGTCGTCCGCAAGGACTCCCTCATCAGTTGCTACCACGCCCACGACGGAGTGATCGAGACCGGGCCGGTCGCTCTGGGCCGGAACGCGGTCGTCAGTGAGGCGACGGTACTGGACATCGGTTCCCGTCTCGGCGACGGCTCCCAGCTCGGCCACGCGTCCTCGCTGCACACCGGCCAGACCGTCCCGGACGGCGAGCACTGGCACGGGTCACCGGCCCAGCCCACCGACGCCGACTTCCAGCCGGTGGCACCCGCCCGCTGCGGCACCGTCCGGCGGGCGGTCAACGGAGCCCTCCTGCTCCTCACCGCGCAACTGGTCTACGTACCGCTGGCAGTGGGCTTCCTGGACGCGCTGCTCTCCCCGGTCCTGGAAGGCTCCACGCCGCTGGGCCGCGGACGGGCGACCCCGGCCGGCTGGGTGCTCTACGTAGACGTACTGGTTATCACGGCCGTGACCTTCTTCGGTGCCGTGCTCGTCTCCCTGGCCGTCGTGGGCACCGTCCCGCGTCTGCTGAGCCGATGCGTCACCCCGGGCCGGACATACCCGCTCTACGGCCTCCACCACGCCCTGCACCGGGCGATCCTCCTGATCAGCAACCGGGCATCGCTCACGCGGCTGTTCGGCGACAGCACGTACATCGTGCACTACCTGCGCTGGATCGGGTACGACCTCTCCAGGGTGGAGCAGACCGGTTCGAACTTCGGCACCCGGGTCAAGCACGAGAGCCCCTTCGCGAGCGCGGTCGGCACCGGCACCATGGTCGCGGACGGTCTCTCGATGATGAACGCCGAGTACTCCAGCACCTCCTTCCGCCTGTCGCGGACCTCTCTGGGAGCGCACAACTTCCTCGGCAACCGGATCGCCTACCCGCCGGGCGGCAGGACCGGCGACAACTGCCTCCTGGCGACGAAGGTGATGATCCCGCTCGACGGTCCGCCGCGGCACGACGTCGGTCTGCTCGGCTCCCCCGCCTTCGAGATCCCGCGGTCGGTGCTGCGGGACAGCACCTTCGACGAACTCAAGGAGGGAGACGGGCTGCGCCGCCGCCTGGCGGCCAAGAACCGGCACAACGCGACGACGATGGCCTGCCATCTGCTCACGGGCTGGCTGTTCCTCTTCTGCGTCACCGTGCTCTTCGCGTGCGCGGCGAGCCTGTACCCGCAGTGGGGCGTGATGGTGATCGCGCTGGCCAACGCGGTCCTGCTGCCGTTCACCCTCCTGTACTTCGTCGCCGTGGAACGGGCCGTCACGCGCCGGCGTCCGCCGGGACCGCTGTTCTGCTCGATCTACGACCGCCGCTTCTGGCACCGCGAGCGGTACTGGAAGGTTCCCTCGGAGACGTACCTCCAGGTCCTCAACGGCACCCCGTTCAAGCCCGTCGTGTGGCGGCTGCTCGGCGTCCGCGTCGGGTCCGGGGTGTTCGACGACGGCTGCAGCCTCACCGAGCGCCCGATGGTCGCCATCGGCGACGGCTGCACGCTCAACGCGGGAAGCGCCGTGCAGTGCCACTCGCAGGAGGACGGCACGTTCAAGTCGGACCGCAGCGTCATCGGCGCCGGCTGCACCCTCGGCGTCGGCGCGTTCGTGCACTACGGCGTCACGGTCGGCAACGGGGCGGTCCTGGCGGCGGACGTCTTCCTGATGAAGGGCGAGACCGTCCCCGGACACACCCGCTGGGCGGGGAATCCGGCCCACCCCGTACCCGACGGGACCGACGGGACCAACGACACCGACGGGACCAACGACACCTACGGCAGTGGAGGTGGACTGTGATGGCGACGGCAGTGACCGGCGGACACGCCCCGAAAGCCGGGACCCCGGAGACCGAGGGCGGCCGCACGACCGTCCCGCGTTGGACACTCGCACCCGTACCCGGCACCGCGGAGCACCTGGTCAGCCTCCCTGAAAGAGTGACCGCGGCCCTGCACCGCCGGGCGGCTGAACTGGGCGTGCCGCTCACCGCGGTACTCCTGGCGGCCCACGCGAAGGTGCTCGCCCTGCTCTCCGGCGACCCCGCCGTCCGCGGCGGCTATCTGCCCCCGGCCGGGACCGGGCCGCTGACCTGGGAGCTGACGGTAGGCCCTGGTTCCTGGCGCCGGCTGGTGTCCGCGGCCCTGGAGGCGGAGGCGGAGGCAATGACTCCGTCACTCACGCGGCCCAGGGCACCCGAGAAGGCCCCCGAGGTCGTGTTCGACCCGACCGGGCACGAGCCCGGCACCCTCGCGGACGGCACCGTCCTCGCCGTCACGGCGGGGGAGCGAAACGGCCGGCGCGTCCTGCGCCTGCGCTACCGGACCGACGTACTGGACGCCGGCTGCGCCGCCCGGATCGGCGGATACCACCTGGCCGCGCTCGGACAGCTGGCCGCCGGCCCGGACGCCCCGCACGACCGGCGCGGGCTCCTGTCCGCCGCGGAGACCCGCTTCCAGCTCGACGGACTCGCCGGACCGACCCGCGAACCGCCGGACCGCCGCGTCCACGAACTGTTCGAGGAGCGCGTGCGCCGCCACCCCGACGCCGTCGCCCTCGTGCACCGTGACCGGCAGTGGACGTACCGGGAGCTCGACGTACGGGCCAACCGGCTGGCACGCGCCCTGCTGGCGCGGGGGCTGCGCCCCGAGGACACGGTCGCCGTGGTGACCGGGCGCGACCTGAACTGGACCGCGGCCGTGCTCGCCGTACTCAAGGCCGGCGGTGCCTACCTGCCCGTCGACCCGCACCATCCGCCCGGGCGGATGACCGCCGTACTCACCCGCGCCGACTGCGCCCTCGCGCTCACCGAGCCGGGCAGCACGGCCAACCTGGACCGGGCCCTCACCTCCCTGCCCGGCACGCGCAAGCTCCTCGTCCCCGATGTCACCGAGCGAGCCACCGACGGCACCCGCCCCGGCACGGACATACCGGCGGACGGGCTCGCGTACGTGTTCTTCACGTCCGGCTCCACCGGAGAGCCCAAGGGCGCGATGTGCGAGCACGCCGGTCTGCTCAACCATCTCCTCGCCAAGATCGAGGACCTGGACATCGGCGAAGGCACGGTCGTGGCGCAGACGGCGTCGCAGTGCTTCGACATCTCCCTGTGGCAGCTGCTCGCCGGCCTGCTGACCGGCGGGCGGACCCTGCTGGTCGAACAGGACGCCGTCCTCGACGCCGACCGGTTCCTCGACACGATCACCGAGGGCCGGGTGAACGTCCTCCAGCTCGTGCCCTCGTACCTCGACGTCCTCCTGACCGCGCTCGAACGCACCCCGCGCGACCTGCCGGACCTGCGGTGCGTGTCGGTCACCGGCGAGGCGCTCAGGACGGAACTCGTCCAGCGGTGGTTCACGGACGGGCCCGCGGTCCGGCTGGTCAACGCCTACGGACTGACCGAGACGTCCGACGACACCAACCACGAGGTGATGGACGCCATGCCCGCCACCGACCGGATACCGCTCGGCCGCCCGGTGCGGAACGTGCGCGTCTACGTCGTCGACGACGCTCTCGTCCCCGTCCCGCTCGGCGCCCCCGGAGCCATCGTCTTCTCCGGCGTCTGTGTCGGCCGCGGCTACGTCAACGATCCCGAGCGCACGCGCCTCGCCTACCGGACCGATCCCCACCGCCCCGGTCAACGGCTCTACCGCAGCGGCGACTTCGGGCGCTGGCTGCCCGACGGCAAGCTGGAGTTCCTCGGCCGCGCGGACGCGCAGGTCAAGATCCGCGGATTCCGCGTCGAGATCGGCGAGGTCGAGAACGCGCTGCTGCGGGTGGACGGCGTCCGCGACGGCGCGGTCGTGGTGAGCGGCCCGGAGGGCAACGGCCGGCGACTGACCGCCTTCTGCACGGGCGCCCGGCCCCTGACCGCCGACCACCTGCGGGAGCGCCTCGGTGACCTGCTGCCCGCATACATGATCCCCGTCTCCCTCCATCAGCTGGAGCACCTGCCGCTCACCCCCAACGGGAAGACCGACAGGAAGGCGCTGGCCGCGCTCGCCGGCACACTCGGCACGGCCGAGGACTCCCACCGGCCCCCACGCACCCCGACCGAGCGCCGGCTCGCGGCGAACTGGGCGGCGGTACTGGGCCTGCCGCCCGAACGGGTCGGCCGGGGCGACGACTTCTTCGGCCTGGGCGGCACCTCGCTGTCGGCCGTGCGCCTCGCGGTCCGCCTGGACCGGCTGATCTCCCTGCGCGACCTCACCGGCCATCCGGTCCTCGCCGACCTGGCCGGCCTGCTCGACTCCCGGACCGGCACGCGCGTCACCGCGCCCCCGGCCGGGCCCTGAAGAAACACTGTCCGAGGAGGACTCATGCTCTCCGCACTGTTCCGCAACCACCCGGCCCCCACCACCCCCGCTCCCCCCACCCATGCTCCCCCCACCCATGCTCCCCCCACCCATGCTCTCCCCACCGCGATCACCGCACCGCCGCCGGACGCCGACGACACCCCGGTCATCCTCTATGCCGAGGGAACCCCGGACCCGGCGGCCTGGGCGGCCGAGCACCGGGACACCGTGCTCGACCTCGTCGCCGAGCACGGCGCGCTCACGGTGCGCGGCCTCGCACCGCGCACCCCGGCCGACGTCGAGGCGCTCCTCCACCGGCTGGCCGACAGCCCCGTGAACGAACGGGAGGCGTTCGCCGCCCGTGCCGCCCACGCGGACGGCGTCCACTCGTCCTCGGCCTGGCCGCCCAATCAGCCCATGTGCATGCACCACGAGCTGAGTTACGCGACACGGTGCCCCGGCCTGCTGCTGTTCGCCTGCCTCCGGCCGCCCACCGAGGGCGGCGCCACCGCCGTGGCCGACTCGGCCGCCGTACTGGAATCGCTGCCCGCCGAACTGGTCGGCCGTTTCGAGCGGGAGGGATGGCTGCTCACCCGCACCTACCACGACGAGATCGGGGCCACGCTGACGCAGTCGTTCGGCACCGAGGACCCCGGCGCCGTCGAGGCGTACTGCCGCGCGAGCGCCATCGACTGGTCCTGGCGTCCCGACGGCTCGCTGCGCACCCGGCAGCACCGCCCCGCCGTGGTGCGCCACCCGGTCTCCGGCCGGCGCTGCTGGTTCAACCAGATCGCGTTCCTCAACGAGTGGACCATGGCCCCGGAGGTGCGGGAGTTCCTCGTCGAGGAGTACGGCCCCGACGGCCTGCCCTTCAATACCCGCTACGGCAACGGCGATCCGGTCCCCCAGGACGCCGTCGAGCAGATCAGCAAGGCCTACGAGGCGCACACCCTGCGCCGGCCCTGGGCCGCCGGAGACCTGATGGTCGTCGACAACCTGCGCACCGCGCACAGCCGGGAGGCGTACCAGGGGCCGCGCGAGGTGCTGGTGGCGATGGGCAACCCCGTACACCCGCACCTCCTGCGCCCCGGACACTCCGCCTCGCGATCCGGGAGGGCAGCGGCATGACGACCGTACGTCCCACCGCGGCCGGGACCGCACGCGCCGGCGCACCGACCGTGCCGCCCTTCGCGGTCATCTCCGGCGCCCAGGTCAAGCACGTCCTCACGGGACGGGAGAAGACCGTGACGGAGGTGGTCGAGGAGACGTACCGCCTGCACGGCGCCGGCCGCTCGGTCAACCCGCCGTCCTCCTTCCTCCGCTTCCCGGACCGGCCGTCGTCACGGATCATCGCGCTGCCCGCCTCCCTGGGCGGCGAGAACCGCGTGGACGGTCTGAAGTGGATCTCCAGTTTCCCCGCCAATGTCGCGTCGGACATTCCCAGGGCGTCGGCCGTGCTCGTTCTCAACGACCACGCCACGGGCTACCCCTTCGCCTGCATGGAGAGCTCGATCATCAGCGCCGCCAGGACCGCCGCGTCGGCCGCGTCGGCGGCCGACCGGCTCAGCAGGGGGCGAGCGCGCCCCACCCGGCTCGGCTTCGTCGGGGCGGGCCTGATCGCCCGTTACATCCACACCTACCTCGAAGGCACCGGCTGGTCGTTCGACGCCGTCGGCGTGTACGACGTGTCCCCCGACAGCGCGGCCGGCTTCCGGACCTACCTGGAGCAGTCCGGGGCCGTCGGCCGCGTCACCGTGCACAGCGGCGCCGAGGAACTGGTCCGCAACAGCGACCTGGTCGTCTTCGCCACGGTCGCAGACCGGCCGCACATCGACGACCCGTCCTGGTTCCACCACAACCCGGTCGTACTGCACGTGTCCCTGCGCGACCTCGCGCCCCAGGTGCTGCTGTCCGCCACCAACGTCGTCGACGACATCGACCACTGCCTGCGGGCCGAGACCTCACCCCACCTGACCGAACGCCTCACCGGCAGCCGCGACTTCCTGCTCGGCACGCTGGACGACGTGATGGCCGGCCGGGTGACGGTGCCGGGCGACCGGCCGGTGGTCTTCTCGCCCTTCGGCCTGGGCGTGCTCGACCTCGCCGTCGGCAAGTTCGTCCACGACGAGGTGGCCCGCTCGGGCGAACTGCACGTCATCGACGACTTCTTCCACGAACTGCGACGCCACGGCTGAGGACGGCCCGCCGTCCACCATCCGGTCCCACCCGAGGAGACCATCGTGCCAGTCATATCCGTCCCCCAGGCCTTCAACGAGGAGGACCTGTACGTCGACCTCGCGTCGATGTCCGGGCACCGGCTCTTCCTCAAGTGCGAGGGCTTCAACTTCGCCGGTTCCATCAAGCTCAAGGCCGCGACCGAGATGGTGGAGTCCGCCGAGCGGAGCGGAACCCTGAAACGGGATTCGATCCTGGTGGAGTCCTCCTCCGGCAACCTCGGTGTGGCCCTGAGCATGATCGCGGCGAGCAAGGGCTACCGGTTCGTCTGCGTGACCGACTCCCGCTGCAACCTGACCACCCGGCTGATGATGGAGGCCCTGGGCAGCCAGGTGCACGTCGTCTCCGACGAAGGCGCCGCCGGCGGTCTGCTGGGCGCGCGGCTGGCGTACGTACGCGGCCTGTGCGCGGCGGACGACCGCCACGTCTGGCTGAGCCAGTACACCAACCCCGACAACTGGAAGGCCCACTACTTCAAAACGGCTCCGGCCATCGCCCGCTGGTTCCCGCGACTGGACGTGCTGTTCATCGGTGTCGGCACCACCGGCACGCTGATGGGCTGCGCCCGCTGGTTCCGCTCCTGGCACCGGCCGGTGCGGATCGTCGCCGTGGACAGTGTCGGCTCCGCCGTCTTCGGCGACCCGCCGGGCCGCCGGATGATCCCGGGACTGGGCATGAGCGTGCGGCCGCCGCTTCTCGACGAGGACTACGTGGACGAGGCGGTGCGCGTGGAGGAGGCCGACGCCGTCCGCACCTGCCGGAGCCTGGCCAGGCGCGGCTTCCTCTTCGGCGGGTCCACCGGCACGGTGGTCAGCGGCGCGACGAGCTGGCTCTCCCGGCACGGCACACCCGGGCTCACCCCCGTGGCGATCGCCCCGGACCTTGGCGAGCGCTACCTCGACACCGTCTACCAGACCAACTGGGTACAGGCCCTCTACGGCGACGACGCGCTCACACCGCGGACACCGCTCGACCGGGGGGTACCGGCGCCGTAGCCGTCGTCATCTCCGTCCCCGCCTGTCACACGGGGACGGAGATGAGACCGATCGGGTCGGTGGTGGGCTGCGGCGATCCGCCGGCGGGCTCCACGGTGATGCCGACGGCGGTGGCCCCCTCGAGCGGTCCGTCGAGGATGTGCGCCTGACGGCCACCCGCTCCGGACAGCAGTCCGGCGGGCCGGAACTCGCCCGCCTCCGCGTACCAGAGCTCGTAGACCCGGTCGTCGGTGAGTGGCGGCAGGCCCGACGCGATGAACGCGGCCCGGCCCTGGGCCTGTGAGGCGACCACACTCGCCGTCGCGCCGTGCGCGAGCTCCGCGGTGCTGATCGTGGCGTCGGGGGCGGCCAGCACGTCGGTGAGCGCCTCCGCGCCGGTATGCAGGTCGGCGGCCTCCTCCCGGGCACTGTCGGCCTCCGTGTGCTGCCACCAGGCGACCCCGCCGAGAGCCGCCGCGGCCGCGACGGAAGCGGCCAGCGCCAGCCCGAGGACCTGCTGCCGCCGCCGGTGACGTACCCAGGACCCCGGACGCCGCGGGCGGTCCGCAGGCTCCGGACGCTCCTGCCGTACGGCTGAGATCTGGGCGAGCACCCGGTGGCGCAGCTCCGGGGGCGGTGTACGGGCCTCGGCCGCGCCCAGCAGGCTCGCCGTCCTCGTCAGTTCGACGGCCTCGCGCCGGCACTCGGCGCAGCTCGCCAGGTGGTTCTCGAAGGCGGCTTCCTCGTCGGGCGGCAGCGCGTGCAGCGCGTAGGCACCGACATCGAGATGCGGGTCGTCGCCGGTTCTCATGATGCCGTCTCCAGACACTCGCGCAGGCGCCGCAGCCCCTGACGCATCCGCGACTTGACGGTGCCCGCCGGAGTGGCCAGCGAATCGGCCACCTCCGCGTACGTCAACCCCTCGTAGTAGGCCAGCACCAAGGGCAGCCGCAGGCGCCCGGACAGCTCGGCCAGGCAGCGGAAGACCACGCGGTGCTCCTCCCGTTCCTCGGCCTCCTCGGTGACGGCGTCGAAGGGCCGGTCCTGCTCCCGGGCCCCGGTGCGCAGTTCACGCGCCCGGCCCGCGGTGACGGACCGCACCCGGTCCACGGCCCGGCGGTGCGCGAGAGTCAGCACCCAGTTCCGGGCGGCTCCCCGCTCCGGGCGGAAGCGGTCGGCGGTACGCCACACCTCCACCATCACGTCCTGGGTCACCTCCTCCGCCTGCGCCTCGTCCCTCAGCACCCGGCAGGCCAGACCCATCACCGGGGATGCCAGAGCGTCGTAGACACCGGCGAACGCCTGTTCGTCGCCGGCGGCGGCGCGGGTGAGCAGCTCGTCCACCCGGGCATCGCCGGAGGACCGGCCCGGGCGGGGCCGCGTGCCGCTCTCCGTGTCCGCGTCGCTTCCGTGGTCCATCGTCGCTCCTCGGCTCTGCTCGACACTGGCGCCTCTCCGCGGGTTGCGCACGTGGTCGGCGGCCGTCCGCGTGAGACCGGGCGAGTGAGCGGGGGAGAGGCCTCACTGATTGTTCGTAGCCGGGGCCCCGGCGGATGCGCGCGGTCCGCGGCGGGCCGCCCTTCGGCCGGTCCGGGCCACCGGGATCGGCGGGCGGCAGGCGTTTTCGGTCGAGCGTCTTGACGTGTACGCGGCGCAATGAGTTCATGGGAGCGCTCCCACACCCTCGCTGTCCTTAGTGTCCGCACTTACTCAGTCATGGAGTCGCCGTGCGCGCAGCAAGACGCGATACACCGAAGAGCCTCTTGACCCGCCTGCTCGCCGGGCTGGCCGCCCTGGTCGGCGTGGTCGTCGTCGGCGCCCTCTGCCCGGCGGCCGCGCTGGCCCAGGCGCCGGGTGCCCAGGCCACCGGCCTGCACATCGGCGACGGCCGGCTGCTGGAGGGCAACGGCAACGACTTCGTCATGCGCGGGGTCAACCACGCCCACACCTGGTACCCCGGCGAGACCCAGTCGCTGGCGGACGTCAAGGCCCTGGGCGCCAACACCGTCCGGGTCGTGCTGTCCGACGGTCACCGCTGGAGCGAGAACAGCCCCGAGGACGTCGCCGCCGTCGTCGGCCAGTGCAAGGCGAACCGGCTGATCTGCGTACTGGAGGTGCACGACACCACCGGTTACGGCGAGGACGCCGCCGCGGGCACGCTCGACCACGCCGCCGACTACTGGATCGGCCTCAAGGACGTACTGGCCGGCGAGGAGGACTACGTCGTCGTCAACATAGGCAACGAGCCCTGGGGCAACACCGACCCCGCCGGCTGGACCGAGCCGACCATCGCGGCGATCGGGAAGCTGCGCGCCGCCGGCTTCCAGCACACGATCATGGTGGACGCGCCCAACTGGGGCCAGGACTGGCAGGGAGTCATGCGGGCCAACGCGCGGTCCGTCTACGACGCCGACCCCACCGGCAACCTGATCTTCTCGATCCACATGTACAGCGTCTACGACACCGCGCAGGAGATCACCGACTATCTGAACGCCTTCGTCGACGCCGGGCTGCCGATCCTCATCGGTGAGTTCGGCGGTCCCGCCGACCAGTGGGGCGACCCGGACGAGGACACCATGATGGCCACCGCCGAACAGCTCGGCCTCGGCTACCTGGCCTGGTCCTGGAGCGGCAACACCGACCCGGTCCTCGACCTCGCCCTCGACTTCGACCCCGGCCGGCTCAGCTCCTGGGGCGAGCGCATCTTCCACGGCGCCGACGGCATCGCCCGGACCTCGAAGGAGGCCACGGTCTTCGGCGGCGGCCCGGACGACACGCGGGCCCCGACGACGCCCGGCACCCCGGCGGCCTCCGCGGTCACCGACGACTCCGTCACCCTCGGCTGGTCCGCCGCGACGGACGACGTGGGCGTCGCCGGCTACGACGTCGTCCGGGTCGGGGACGGCGGCGAGAGTGAGGTCGCGGCCTCCGTCACCAACACCGTCACCGTGACGGGTCTCACCGCCGGCACCACCTACACCTTCGCCGTCTACGCCCGCGACGCGGCGGGCAACCGTTCGGCCCGCTCCGCCACCGTGGACGTCACCACCGACGAGGGCGGCGGCACTCCCGGCGCCACGTGCTCCGTCGGATACCGCGTCGTGGGCGAGTGGCCCGGCGGCTTCCAGGGCGAGATCGCCGTCCGCAACACCGGCACCGCGCCCATCGGCCCGTGGACGCTCGCCTTCGCCTTCGCGGACGGCCAGACCATCACGAACATGTGGGGAGGGACCCCGGCCCAGGACGCCGGTACGGTGAGCGTCACCCCCGCCTCCTACACCGCCACCATCCCGGCCGGCGGCACGGTCACCCTCGGCTTCACCGCCGGGAAGGGCGGCGCCAACACCGCCCCGGCCGCGTTCAGCCTCGACGGGACGGCCTGCGTCACGACGTGACGTGACCGTACGTCCCCGCCGGCCGGCGGTGGCCACCCGCCTCCGCCGGCCGGTGCCGGGGCGCTCGCGCGAGGGCCGTCACCACGACACCTCGCGCACGTCGGCCCTGCTCCGCGGCTGCGTCGTCGCGGTGATCTCCGACCGGTGGCGGCTCGCCGAGAACGTCACCGTCAGCGTCTGCGGATCGCTCTGGCTCGTACTCGCGGTGAAGCCCCGGTCCGGCACGGCCGAGATCAGGCACACCCGGTCGCTGCCGAACCGCACGGTCACCTTGCCGCCCTCGCTCGGCACCGTGTGCACGCCGGCCCCGCCCTCCTCGCACCCCGGGTCGCTCCCGCCAGTCCCAGGCCGCGCCGGTGTGGTGCGGGCGGTCGGCGTCGCCGTGGCCGTCGCCGTCGGACTCGGCTCACGCGCGGCGGGCGTCTCGGTGCTGCGGGACGGCGTCGGGCTGGGACGGCGGCTGGTCGCCGACGGGCTGGGCGAAGGCCGCTCGGTCTCGGACGGAGTGGGCCGGGGCGACGCCGGCGACTCCTTCGGCGCGGACTGCGCGACCGGCGCGGTCGGCCGGGTCGAGCCCACCACGAAGTGGATCGTGATGATGACAGCCGTGACACTGGCCGCCGTGCACGACAGCCAGATGATCAGGTAGCGCAGGAGGCGGGACACGACACCATAGTGACGGACCGGCTAACGTGCCTGCTCATGGCCTCCGTACTTGTCGTCGAGGACGACCCCGTGATCCGGGCCGCGCTGATCGAGGTCCTGACCGGACACGGCTACGCGGTGAAGACCGCTCACCAGGGTTTCGAGGCGTTGCGCGACATCACCCAGAGCCCGCCGGACATCGTGGTCCTCGACCTCGGGCTGCCCGACCTCGACGGTCTCGACGTGCTGCGGATGATCCGGGGCATCTCCCGCGTCCCGGTGCTGGTCGCCACCGCCCGCGACGACGACACGGAGATCATCCGGCTGCTCAACGCCGGCGCCGACGACTACATGGTCAAACCCTTCTCCGGCGGACAGCTCGCGGCCCGGCTCGCCGCCGTACTGCGCCGCTCCGTGCCCGCCGACGTCCGGGCGGCGCGGCGGCCCGTCCTCCAGGTCGCCGACCTGCGCATCGACCCCACCGCGCGCACCGCGCACCTCGCCGGCCGGGAACTGGCCCTCACCCGTCGCGAGTTCGATCTGCTCGCCTACCTGGCCGCCAACGCCGACCAGGTCATATCCAGGCAACGGATACTCACGGAGGTGTGGCAGCAGCCGTACGTGGAGGACCAGACGGTGGACGTCCACCTCTCCGCACTCCGCCGCAAAATGGGTGAGAAGGCGCGAAAGCCCCGCTACCTCCACACCGTGCGCGGTATCGGCATCAAGCTGGTCAGCTCGCCATGAGGCGTGCTCTCGCCGGGATCGCCCTGGCCGTCACCTCGATGGTGGCGCTGTCGTTCCTCATCCCCCTCGCCCTCCTCGTCCGCGAACAGGCCCGGGACCGCGTCACCACCGTCGCCGAGCAGCGCGCCTCGGCCCTGTCCCCGGTACTCGCCCTCACCACCCGGCGCGCCGACGTACAGCAGGCCGTCGCCGAACTCGGCTCCTCCGACCAGCTCGTCGTACGGCTGCCCGACGGCGGCTTCGTAGGAACCCCGCACGCGCCCCAGGACGCGCTCGACCGGGCCGTACAGCGCCGCGAGACGCTCGCCGTCGACACCGCGGACGGCTGGGTCCACCTCCAGCCCGTCGTCCTGCGGGGCGACCGGGTCGCGGTCGTGGAGGCCTACGTGCCCGCCGCGGACCTCACCCGGGGGGTGGCCGCCTCCTGGGGCGTGATGGCGCTGCTCGCCCTGGGCCTGGTCGGCGGCTCGGTGCTGGTCGCCGACCGGCTCGGCGCCCGCGTCGTCCGCTCCTCCCGCGGCCTCAAGCGCGCCTCGCTGGCCCTCGGCTCCGGCGACCTCGGCGTCCGGGTGGAACCGGACGGCCCGCCCGAGCTCCAGGAGGCCGGTGTGGCGTTCAACACCATGGCCGACCGGGTCGTCGACCTGCTCGCCGTCGAACGCGAACTGGTCGCAGACCTCTCCCACCGGCTGCGCACCCCGCTGACCGCCCTCTACCTGGAGGCCGACCGGATGGGCGCCACCCCGAGCGCCCGGCGGGTCACGGAAGCCGCCGGCCAGCTGGAGAGCGAGCTCGACTCGATCATCGCGGCGGCGCGCACGCCCCTGGCCGCGGTACAGCTCGGCGGGACGGGGGCGGGCCCGGCGAAGCCGTGCGACGTCGCCGAGGTGGTCGCCGCGCGCCTGGACTTCTGGTCGGTCCTCGCCGCCCAGCAGGAGCGGCCCTACGAGCGCTCCCTGACCCCGCGACCGGCGCCCGTCGCCTTCCCCGAGGACGACCTCGCGGCCGTCGTCGACGCCCTGATCGGCAACGTCTTCCGGCACACCCCGCAGGGCACCGCCTTCGCCGTCCGCGTGGAGCGGGCGGAGCGGCACGTGTTCCTCACGGTCGACGACGCGGGCCCGGGCGTGGCCGACCCCGAGGCCGCGCTCACCCGGGGCGTCAGCGTCGGCGGGTCCACCGGCCTCGGCCTGGACATCGTGGCCCGGGCGGCCCGCGCGGCGGACGGAGAACTGACGATCACCCGCGCGCCACTGGGCGGCGCGCGGGTGCGGGTGTCGTTCGTACTCGCGAGCGCGAGCGCGAGCGCGAGCGCGAGCGGAGCCGGAGGCGGGGGACGGTGACGGGCGTCAGCGGCCGGCGCCGAAGTTCTGGGTCCACCAGGGGCCGCCGTCGCCGAAGTGGACGCCGACGCCCAGCTCCTCGAAGGAGCAGTTGAGTATGTTCGCGCGGTGGCCGGGACTCTTCATCCAGGAGTCCATCACCGAGGCCGCGCTCCCCTGGCCCCGGGCTATGTTCTCGCCCAGCGTGGACCACTGGTAACCGGCGGCCTCGACGCGGCTCGCCATGGTGGAGCCGTCGGGGCCCGTGTGGGACATCACACCGCTGCTCGCCATGACGTCGCTGTAGTCGTCGGCGGCCCGGGTCAGCCGGTCGTTCGCCGTGACCGGCGAGCAGCCCGCCGCGGCCCGCTCCTCGTTCACGAGCGAGAGGACCTGCGCCTCGACCCCACCGGACCCACCGGATCCCGATCCCGACTGCGAACCCGATCCGCTGCCCGAACCCGAGCCCGTATCGCCGCCACCGCTCGACGGCCGTTCGCCGCCGCTCTTCGCCGTCGTCCTCACGGGAGCCTTCGACGCGGGCTCGGCAGCCTCCGCCGGGCTGGTGGACGCACTCGCCGACTTCTTCGGCCCGTTCTCTTCCCTGTCCTTGTCCTTGTCCTTGACCTTCGGCCCGGCACTCCCGCTCGGCGAGCTGCTCGCCGTGGCGCTCGGGCTCGCCGGCGCGGAGGCGGACGGCGTCGCACCGCCCGCCGCGTTCTCGGCGCCCGGTGCCTCACCGGCGGCGTTCGTGGTGACCCGGTCCGAGGCCGCGCCGTCCTCGCCCCCGGCGACGGCCAGGGTGATCCCGACGCCCGCCGTCACGGTGACGGCGCCGAGCACCAGCGCGGTACCGCGTGTCCTGAGCCCGCCGCGGGGCCGGGCGTGGGAGCGGGACGGGCGGTCGGCTCGGCGGGAACCCATACGCAGGACACCTCGGCTTGTCTGTCGGCTGACGGAGCCCCGTACCCGGTGGACGCGACCGCGCCCACCGGGACTGTGGGGGGTGTTCGAGAGCCTAGGACCCGGCCGGAGCGGAAACGGGGGTTCGAAGGTCATCTTCAGAAAGCCTTAAAAGAGCCGCCAAAGTCCGCTGAGGTCCCCAGCCGCACCGAGCCGTACGGAAACAGGCCATGAGTGGCCCGGCTCACATGGCGTCCCGGAGGTGGCGCCGACACCATGGTGTCGTCACCCGGCAGGCTGAAGGGATCAACAATGTTCCGCAAGGTGCTGGTCGCCAACCGCGGTGAGATCGCGATCCGGGCGTTCCGCGCGGGCTACGAGCTCGGCGCGCGCACCGTCGCCGTCTTCCCGCACGAGGACCGCAACTCGCTGCACCGGCTGAAGGCCGACGAGGCCTACGAGATCGGAGAGCCGGGACATCCGGTGCGCGCGTATCTCTCCGTGGAGGAGATCGTCCGCGCGGCCCGCCGCGCGGGAGCCGACGCCGTCTACCCGGGTTACGGATTCCTGTCCGAGAACCCCGACCTCGCCCGCGCGTGCGAAGAGGCCGGCATCACCTTCGTCGGACCCAGCGCCCAGATCCTCGAACTGACCGGCAACAAGGCCCGTGCCGTCGCCGCAGCCCGCGAGGCCGGTGTGCCGGTCCTCGGCTCCTCCGCGCCCTCCACCGACGTGGACGAGCTCGTCCGCGCCGCCGACGACGTGGGCTTCCCGGTGTTCGTCAAGGCGGTCGCGGGCGGCGGCGGGCGTGGCATGCGCCGCGTCGAGGAACCCGCCCAGCTGCGCGAGGCCATCGAGGCGGCGTCCCGGGAGGCGGCCTCCGCGTTCGGCGACTCCACGGTGTTCCTGGAGAAGGCCGTCGTCGAACCCCGCCACATCGAGGTCCAGATCCTCGCCGACGGCCGGGGCGAGGTGATCCACCTCTTCGAGCGGGACTGCTCGGTGCAGCGCCGCCACCAGAAGGTCATCGAACTCGCCCCCGCGCCCAACCTCGACCCGGCACTCCGCGACCGGATCTGCGCCGACGCCGTGAACTTCGCCCGGCAGATCGGCTACCGCAACGCCGGCACCGTGGAGTTCCTCGTCGACCGCGACGGCGACCACGTCTTCATCGAGATGAACCCGCGCATCCAGGTCGAGCACACGGTCACCGAGGAGGTCACCGACGTCGACCTCGTCCAGTCCCAGCTGCGCATCGCCGCCGGCGAGACCCTGGCCGACCTCGGTCTCGCCCAGGAGAACATCACCCTGCGCGGCGCGGCTCTCCAGTGCCGCATCACCACCGAGGACCCGGCCAACGGCTTCCGCCCCGACACCGGGCAGATCAGCGCCTACCGCTCGCCCGGCGGCTCGGGCATCCGCCTCGACGGCGGCACCACCCACGCCGGTACGGAGATCAGCGCCCACTTCGACTCGATGCTGGTCAAACTCTCCTGCCGGGGCCGGGACTTCCCCACCGCCGTGAACCGCGCCCGGCGCGCCGTGGCCGAGTTCCGCATCCGCGGCGTCGCCACCAACATCCCCTTCCTCCAGGCGGTGCTGGACGACCCGGACTTCCAGGCAGGCCGGGTCACCACCTCCTTCATCGAGCAGCGCCCGCACCTGCTCACCGCCCGCCACTCCGCCGACCGCGGCACGAAGCTGCTGACCTACCTCGCCGACGTCACGGTCAACAAGCCGCACGGCGAGCGCCCCGCAATCGCCGACCCGCTGACCAAGCTGCCACCGCTCGCCGCCGGTGAGCCCCCGGCCGGCTCCCGGCAGCGGCTCGCCGAACTCGGCCCGGAGGGCTTCGCACGCGGGCTGCGCGACTCGCCCACCATCGGTGTCACCGACACCACGTTCCGCGACGCGCACCAGTCGCTGCTCGCCACCCGGGTCCGCACCAAGGACATGCTCGCCGTCGCCCCGCAGGTCGCGCACACCCTGCCCCAGTTGCTGTCCCTGGAGTGCTGGGGCGGCGCCACCTACGACGTGGCCCTGCGCTTCCTCGCCGAGGACCCGTGGGAGCGGCTGGCCGCCCTGCGCGAGGCCGTGCCCAACATCTGCCTCCAGATGCTGCTGCGCGGCCGCAACACCGTGGGCTACACCCCGTACCCGACCGAGGTGACCGACGCCTTCGTCCAGGAGGCCGCGGCCACCGGCATCGACATCTTCCGCATCTTCGACGCCCTCAACGACGTCGACCAGATGCGGCCCGCCATCGACGCCGTACGGCAGACCGGCACCTCCGTCGCCGAGGTGGCCCTGTGCTACACCGCCGACCTCTCCGACCCGTCCGAGCGCCTCTACACGCTCGACTACTACCTGCGGCTCGCCGAGCGGATCGTGAACGCCGGCGCGCACGTCCTGGCCGTCAAGGACATGGCCGGCCTGCTGCGGGCACCGGCCGCGGCGACCCTGGTCTCCGCGCTGCGCCGCGAGTTCGACCTGCCGGTGCACCTGCACACCCACGACACCACCGGCGGCCAGCTCGCCACCTACCTCGCCGCGGTCCAGGCCGGCGCGGACGCCGTGGACGGGGCGGTGGCGTCCATGGCGGGCACCACCTCACAGCCGTCCCTGTCGGCGATCGTCGCCGCCACCGACCACACGGAGCGGCCCACCGGCCTCGACCTCCAGGCCGTCGGCGATCTGGAACCTTACTGGGAGAGCGTCCGCAAGGTGTACGCCCCCTTCGAGGCGGGCCTGGCCTCACCGACCGGTCGCGTCTACCACCACGAGATCCCCGGCGGACAGCCCTCCAACCTGCGCACCCAGGCCATCGCGCTCGGCCTCGGCGACCGCTTCGAGGACATCGAGGCCATGTACGCCGCCGCCGACCGCATGCTCGGCCACCTGGTGAAGGTCACGCCCTCCTCCAAGGTGGTCGGCGACCTGGCCCTCCACCTGGTGGGCGCCGGCGTCCTGCCGGCGGACTTCGAGGCGGAGCCGGACCGGTTCGACATCCCCGACTCCGTCATCGGCTTCCTGCGCGGCGAGCTGGGCACCCCGCCCGGCGGCTGGCCCGAGCCGTTCCGCAGCAAGGCGTTGCGCGGCCGCGCCGAGGCCAAGCCCCTGCCGGAGCTGACCGCGGACGACCGCACCGGCCTGGCCAAGGAACGCCGGACGACCCTCAACCGGCTGCTGTTCCCCGGACCGGCGCGCGAGTTCGACACCCACCGTGCCTCCTTCGGCGACACCAGCGTCCTGGACAGCAAGGACTTCTTCTACGGGCTGCGCCCCGGCAAGGAGTACACGGTCGACCTGGATCCCGGCGTCCGGCTGCTCATCGAGCTGCAGGCGGTCGGCGACGCCGACGAGCGCGGCATGCGCACCGTGATGTCCTCCCTGAACGGCCAGCTCCGGCCGATCCAGGTCCGCGACCGGTCGGCGGCCTCCGACGTCCCGGTCACGGAGAAGGCCGACCGGTCGGACCCCGGCCATGTCGCGGCGCCGTTCGCGGGCGTGGTCACCCTCGCCGTCGCGGAGGGCGACGAGGTGGAGGCGGGCGCCACGGTCGCCACCATCGAGGCGATGAAGATGGAGGCCACCATCACCGCCCCGAAGACCGGCACGGTGACCAGGCTCGCCATCAACCGCATCCAGCAGGTCGAGGGGGGAGACCTCCTCGTTCAGCTCGGCTGAGCCGCCCGGCGACCGGGGCGGCCCCGACCGCGAGCAGCACGGCGGACGCGGCGAGCGGCAGGGCCGTCCGGTTCATCCACACGTAGTCCGGGTCACTGGAGTACGTGGTGCCGTCCTCGAGGACGCAGTCGAACCGAAGCGGCAGGTAGGAATACCGGTGATGGGACAGTTCGGAGCCCGGGCCCGGGGAGAGACTCTCCCGGCAGGCCGAGGTGGGCGAGGAGTTCGCGCCGTCGTCGGCCTCCGAAGCGGAGATCAGGACGGCGGTGAACCCCAGCGAGTAGACGGCCGCCGCCGCCGCGGCGGCCGTGCCCGCGGCGCGGCGCATCAGATGCACCGGCCAGGGCTCCGGCCGGCCGGGCAGGGCCACCGCGACGACCGAGACCAGGGCGATCAGTGCCCCGATGGCGCAGGCGGCGGACAGGCCGAGGCCTATGACCACCGCTCACGCTCCTTTCGGAGCCGCCTGCTGCACCACCTCGAAGGACCACACCGTGGACCCGCTCGCCGCCGGCTTCGGGCGTTCGCCGCCCTCCGCGCCACCGCCCTGGTGCGCCGCCTTCATGGGCCCCTCCATCCAGGCCCGGAAGGACTCCTCGTCACGCCAGCGCGTGTAGACGAGGTAGTCGTCGGTGCCCTCCACCGGCCGCAGCAGCTCGAACCACTCGAACCCGTCGGAACTCTCCACGGCATGGGCCCGCGAGGCGAAGCGCTTCTCCAGCGTCTCGCGCTGCTCGGCGGGGACGGTCAGTACGTTGATCTTGACTACGCTCATGGCCCCATCCTGCCGTATGCCGCGGTCAGCAGGGATCGCGCCAGACCCCCAGCTCCGGCCTCTTCAGCATCGAGGACAGCCCGAGCCGGCGTGACTCGGGACAGAAGCCGTGGGCCGGCTCGCTGTACTCCACGTGGAAGACCGCCTTGCCGGCCTCGACGAACGGCGACAGCCGCGCGCACTCGCCGTACTCGGCGCACTGCTCGTTGACCGCGAAGTCGAAGTCGTCCACCAGCTGAGGGATCTGCGCCAGGTCGTTCTTCAGGCCCACCGCCAGACCGCGTTCGTGGGCGATGTCCGCGATCATGCGGTTGTACGCCAACTGGTCCCGCGCGGTGAGCGGGAAACCGGTCTCGTCGCCGTAGCCCTCCACCAGGTCGGGCTCGACCGCGTCGAAGCCCTTGTCCCGGCACATGTCGAACCGCCGTTCCATGATCGGCCGCAGTACGGAGATCCGGCGGATGTCCAGCCAGCGCTCGCCCCGCCAGCCGTTGGGCTCGCCCAGCACCGCACGGGGGAAGGCGTCCCGGTCGGGCCGGAAGTCCTCCCAGGCGCCCACGTTGACGTAGCAGATGACCTTGCGGCCGGCGCGGTGCAGCCGGGCCACGTCGTCGGCGCCGTTCTCGAAGCCGTCGATGTCGTAGACCGGCACGTCCGCCGACGGATCGACCCGCCCGTCGAGCTGCCACTGCCAGGCCAGCCCGGGCCGCGGCTGCCACACCGGGGTCGCGGACGGGTCCGGCGGCGGTGTGCCGCCGGACCCCGAACACCCGGTCAGCACCGAGAGGGCCAGGGCTGCCGACGCGGCGAACGCCCGCACCCGCCTCCTCAGCACTGCGCCGCGGTCAGTACGGGGGTCAGCCGGACCCACGGGTTGGGCAGTTCACCCGTGACGGGCCCGGAGACCGCGGCGCCGCGCTCGCGCGCGGTGCGCACGGCGAGCGGGGCCAGGGCCTCGGGCACCCCGTACACCAGGTGGCAGAACCGCTCCGGAGGGTGCCTCCGGGTCCAGTCCGGCCGGCTGAACGCGGAGACGTAGGCGGACCAGGGCCCCTCGAAGGTGACGACCAGGTCGGCGAGACGCGCGTAACCCGGTGCCGGGTGGACCCCCGGATTCAGCACGACCGGGGCCGAGTCCTGCCGGCGCAGGGTACGCACCAGCGCTCTGTACGCGGGCAGTTCGGTCGCCGCCGAACTCACCCGGTCCAGGAAGCACCCGTCGGCCGCGTACCACTCCCGGTGCCGCCGGACGTCCTCGGCGACCTCGGCCGCCGGACGCGTGCCGTAGTCCGTGTCGACGTACCCGAGCAGACGGGCACCCGCCGCGCGCAGCGCGCCGGCCGCCGCCGCGAAGGCCGGATCGGGCACCAGGCCCGGTCCGTCGGCGGGGTTGATGACGACCCCGTACGTGCGGTCGGCCGCCGTGATGAGCCGGTGCCAGGAGCCCGGGTCCTCGGCCGGATGGACGTACAGCGGGATCAGCAGGCTCACGACGGACGGTCGCCTTCCGGGGTGCGGGACGGCGGACGGACGCCGGCCGACCACAGCGCGGCCAGCGACTCGTCCAGCGAGTAGGACGGCCGCCAGTCGAGCGCGGACCGGGCGGCGGCGATGTCGGAGCACTGCCAGGACACCTGGTCGGAGCGGGCCGAGCCGGCGCCCTGTTCCTCGATCCGGCCGCGGAAGCCGGCGATGTCCGCGAGTGTCCGCACCAGCCGGCGCACCGGGACGGCGTCGCCGCCACCGATGTTGAGTACGCGCGGCAGCGGCCCGGTCGCGGTGACCGCGCGCTCGACCGCCCGCGCGACGTCGCGCACGTCCACGAAGTCCCGGTACGCCGACAGGTCACCCAGCCGGAGCACGGCCTGCGGGTCCGTGCCGGCCTCGCGCAGCAGTCGGGTGACCCGGCCGGGCAGGCCGGAGGGCGGTGCGCCGGGCCCCACCGGGTTGCCGACCCGCAGGACCACCGCGTCCAGCTCACCGGTGGCGACCGTGACGGTGCCGGCCAGTTTGGTGGCGCCGTAGGCGGTGAGGGGGCGGGTGGCCGCCGCCTCGGGCACCCTGACCTGTTCCGTGCCCGGCCCGTACTCGGCGGCCGAACCGAGGTGGACCAGGCGGGCGGTGGGACGGGCGCGGCGCAGCGCCGCGCAGAGGGCGGCGGGTCCGCGGGCGTTGAGCTCGGCGAGCGCCACCGGATCGCCGCCGGTCGCGCCCGCACAGTTGACGACGGTGTCGACGGCAGCGGACGCCAGGGCCACCGCGAGCCGGTCGACCGGGTCGGTGGCGAGGTCGACGCGCACGTCGGCGGCGGGGGAGCGGCCGCCGCCGAGGACCCGCGCGCCGGGCAGGGCGCGCAGCCGCTCGGCGACGTGGGCGCCCAGATAGCCGGTGAAGCCCAGGACGAGAATGCGCATGCGGTGCTCAGGCTCCCTTGAGCAACAGGGACTTGCGGCTGGTGAACTCCGCGTTGGCCCGGTCGTAGTCGTCGGGACGGCCGATGTCGAGCCAGTAGCCGTCGAAGTCGTAGGCGTGCGGCGGGTCGTCGGCGCGCAACAGGTCGAGCACCAGCTCGTCGAATCCCAGGGGGAGCCCGGCCGTGTAGCCGTCGAGTGTCGCCCGGGACAGTCCGTACACGCCCATGGAGACCCGGTAGTCGATGCTGGGCTTCTCGGTGAAGGCGACGACCCTGCTCGCGTCGGTGGTCAGGACGCCGAAGTCGATGTGCACCTTTCTGCCGTACGTGGCGATGGTCAGCGGGGCGCCGGAGGTGCTGTGCCGGCGCAGGACGTCGGCGTAGTCGAGGTCGGTGAGGATGTCGCCGTTCATGACCAGGAAGTGCTCCGGCAACCGCTCACGCATGGTGAGCAGCGGCCCCATGGTGCCCAGCGGGCTCTCCTCGGTGGCGTAGTCGACGGTCAGGCCCCACTGCGAGCCGTCGCCGACGTAGGCGCGGATGATCTCGCCCAGGTGACCTATGGCGATCGTGCAGCCGGTGAAGGAGGCCGCGGCGAGCTGGCGCAGGACGATCTCCAGGATGGCGTGCTGGTCGCCGATGGGCACGAGCGGCTTGGGCAGCGCGGTGGTGTAGGGCCGCAGCCGGACGCCCTTGCCCCCGGCCAGGATCACTGCGTGCATGAGGTTTCCCCTCGGTCAACGTGCCGGTCGTGGTCGTGGTCAGATGTTGTAGATGCCGGTCTTGTAGCGGGCGAGGTTGGCCGGGTCGCGGAAGAACTCCACGGTGTGCGCGAGGCCCTGTTCCAGCTCGTGAGCCGGGCTCCAGCCGGTCGCCTCCCGCAGCCGGCCCGCGTCGGCGACGAGCCGCATCACCTCGGAGTTCGCGGGCCGCAGCCGCTGCTCGTCCTCCCGTACGTCGAGCGTGGAGTCCATCACCTTGCCGATGAGCGCCACCAGGTCGCCGACGGAGATCTCGCCGCCGGTTCCGGCGTTGAACGTACGGCCCACGACCCGCTCGGCGGGAGCGGTGCCGACCGCGAGGAACGCCTGCGCGGTGTCCTTGACGAAGGTGAAGTCCCGGGTGGGGCGCAGGTCCCCGAGGGTGATGGCGCGTTCGCCGGCCGCGACCTGGCCGATGACGGTGGGGATCACCGCCCGCATGGACTGCCGGGGGCCGTAGGTGTTGAAGGGGCGCAGTGTCACCACCGGCGTGTCGAAGCTGGCGTGGTAGCTGTCCGCCAGCCGGTCCCCGCCCGCTTTGGACGCGGCGTACGGCGACTGGGTGTTGATCGGGTGGTCCTCGGTGATCGGCACGGTTCGCGCGGTGCCGTACGTCTCACTGGTGGAGGTGTGCACCAGCCGGGGCGTGCCCTGGGCGCGGACCGCCTCCAGGACGTTCAGGGTGCCGGTGACGTTGGTGTCCACGTAGCTGTGCGGCGCCCGGTAGGAGTACGGGATGGCGATGAGGGCGGCCAGGTGGTAGACGCAGTCGGCGCCCTCGGTGAGGTGGCCGACCGAACCGGGGTCCCGGACGTCGCCGAGGACGATCTCGACCTGGTCGAGCACCTCGGGGGAGAGGGTCTCCAGCCAGCCGTAGGAGGAGAAGGAGTTGTACTGCGCCATGGCCCTCACCCGGTGCCCGGAGGCGACGAGCGCCTCGGTGAGGTGGGAGCCGATGAAACCCTCGGCTCCGGTGACGGCGGCGAGCGGTGTTGCGGTCACGCGGGATCCTTCCGGTCGGTGAGTCGGTCGGTGAGTCGGTCGGTGAAGCGGGCGGTGAATGGACGCGTGCGTCGACGGGCGCGTCCACGGGTGACGGGGTGCGGGCCCGGGCCGGCCCCGCGGTGGTACGGCGGTCCCGCCGCGGCCTCACGCGTGCGCCGCCGGCCGGCCCAGCAGCCACAGCACGCACACCGTGAGACAGAGCGCGGCGGCGCCGCAGCACCACGGCAGGGCGGCTGACGGGCCCGGTGGCAGCCCTGCCAGGAAGGTCGACCCGGCGCCGGCGGCGGCCGTGAGACACAGGGCGGCCGGTGGCCAGGCCACGCCGAAGGCCTGGAGCAGCAGGGAGGTCCACAGCGCCGCCGCGAGCAGCAGCAGCGTGACGGGGTCGGCGTCGACGAGCAGCGCCGCGGGCACCAGCGGACCGAGGTAGACCAGCAGGCAGCCGGCGAGAACGGCCGCCGAGCGCAGCCGGAAACCGGCCGGAGTGCCGGTCGCCCGCAGCGCCGCCACCGACAGCCCGCGGTAGCGGTACAGCAGCCACTCCGCCGGCCCCATGCTCAGGGTCAGTACGATCACCGCCCACGGTTGCTGACGGCCCGCCAGGAAGACCAGCGTCCCGGCGGCCAGCCCGAACAGGCCGTACGGCAGGGAGCGGAGCAGCGGCGGGCGGGCGGCGTCCGGTACGGGCACGGCCCGCAGGGTGCCGCGCAGCGCCCAGCCGGCCGCGGCGACGGCGCCGAGCAGCGACAGCAGCGGCAGCCCGGCCCGCAGCGGGGTCCCCGGCTCCCACCACGGCAGCGTCGCCGCGCCGGCGGTCACCGGCGCGAGGGCGGCCAGCAGCAGCCGCTCCCGGCCCAGTACGAGCAGTACTCCGGCGGCCGCGAGGTACCCCGACTGGGCCGTCACGGCCAGCGCCGACGCGCCCGACCCGGCGAGGGCCGCCCCGGCCCCCGTCGCCGCCACCGCGCCCAGCGGCGCCCCCTTGAGGAGAGTGCGGCCCGCCTCCCGGCGTCCGGTCGCCAGCCGCAGATACGCCCGGTGGCCCAGGGCCTGGTTCCACGCCCAGGAGAGCAGCCCCGCCACCACCAGCGCCCGCACCGCGTCGTCCTGGGGCAGCAGGCGTCCCGCCAGCGCGTAGGCGAGACCCGGCAGTGCGAACAACGCGCCCCGCAGGGCGCACCGCACATGGTCGGGCCGCCAGGGGTCGGCGGGGCGCGGAGGGTCGGGGAAGGCACGCGGTACGCGCTCGTACAGCGCCGTGGCGAGGGAGAACAGGTCGGGGTGCCCGTACCGGTCCTGGATCACCTCGCCGGTCAGCCCCTCCGACTCCAGCAGCGCGGCCACCTCGTAGGGATGGACCGCCGGGGCGACGCGGTCGGCCAGTTCGGCCGCCAGCCGGTCGACCGCGTCCCGCCGGGCGCCGTGGCCGGGGCGGACCAGGGCGAGGGTGTGCTGGTCGGCCGCGCGCAGGGCGAGCGTACGGTCGTCGGCGAGGCGCAGCGCCAGCGTGTCCTGCTCCGCGCCGCCGGGTTCCAGCGCCATGGGTCCGCTCATCCGGTCGCACTCCTCATCGGCGCCCCGCCCGCCGTCGCGAACGTGGCCTCCTCGACGGCCGGCGCGCGTGCGGCCGTATCGCCGAAGGCCGACAGCTCCAGGTAGACGGACCGGAAGGTGTCGATGGTCTGGCGGAGAGTGAACTGCTCGATCACCCTCAGCCGGGCCGCCTCGCCCATCGCCCGGCGCCGCCCGGCGTCGTCCAGCAGTTCCAGCGCGGCGGCGGCCATGGCGGCCGGGTCGCGCGGCGGTACCACGAGGCCGGTGTCGCCGACGGCCTCCCGGACGCCGCCCACGTCCGTGGAGACGGTCGCCCGGCCGCACGACATGGCCTCGATCAGGGTGAAGGGGAAGCCCTCGCTGATGCTGGAGAGCATCACGACGTTCCCGGCGGCGTACGCGTCCTTGATGTCCTCGACCCGGCCCTCGAAGGTGACCGCGTCACCGTGACCGAGCTGTGCCGCCAGCGCCTCGCAGCGCTCCCGGTAGGCCTCACCGCCGCGCGGGGTCCCGCCGAACAACCGCAGTCGCGCGGCGGGCAGTTGGGCCCGCACGAGGGCGAAGGCGCGGATCAGGGTCTCCAGGTCCTTGATCGGGTCGACCCGTCCGGCCCAGCTGAGCACGGGCTGTGCGGGCTCCGGACCGGCGGGCGGGAACGCGGCCGGGTCCACGCCGTTGTAGACCGTGCGTATGGACTCCGGGGCGGCGCCGCCGCGCTCCTCCCACAGGCGGTTGTAGCGGTTGCCCGGGGTGATCAGGGCGGCCCTGCGGTAGGTCTCCTCGGCCAGCAGCCGGAAGAAGCCCAGCAGGAGCGCCTTCACCGGCCAGCGGTAGGGGGCGGTGCGGTAGCCGAGGTAGCGCTCGCGCAGATAGACGCCGTGCTCGGTCAGCAGCAGCGGCACACCGTGCCGCTCCAGTCCGGCCAGGCCCGGCAGGACCGCGACACCGCCGCTGACCGCGTGCGCCACGCCCTCCTCCGGGTACGGCGCGGCCAGTGGACGCAGGGCGTGCTCCAGCAGCGCGGTCGCGGTCACCGCGTCGTGCAGGGTGGGCCGGGCCTCGCGCACGGCCAGCCCGGGCCGGTTCCAGACCGCGGTCAGGATGCCGATCGCCCGGTCCCCGCGCAGGAAGGGACCGAGCCGGCCGTCCGCGGCGGCCCGGGCGAGCCGGTACAGGGCGGGACCGAACCCGTCCTCCGCACGCGGGTCGAGCAGCGCGGTCACGAACCGCTCGTAGGCGGCGGCGAGCCGGTCGCGCTCCCGCCCGCGAGGCGCGCGCCCCTGTGGCGCCGGCCCCCACATGGGGACGGAGACGACCCGGGAGACGTGCTCGGGGATGTCCCAGACGAGCGGTTCGCGCCCGGTTCCGGTGACCGCGACGACCTCGAAGTCGAGGTCGGGCATGCCGGTGACGAGTTGGTCGCACCAGACGCTCACACCGCCGTGGCTGTGCGGGTAGGTGCCTTCGGTGAGCAGGGTGACGCGCGCCGCGCCGGAGCGGCGCGCGCCATGGGGAACGTGCATGGATGTGCTCCACGGCCGAGGTGGGTGTTCGGACCTTCGGTGGTGGTGCGGTGCTCAGCGCCGCGCGCCGTACGGCACCGGCTCGGTCACGCCGGCCGGCACCCGGGTGGGCGGCGCGGTGGGCGTGGGGCCGGTCGTGTCCTCGGGAAGGGTGGCCGGGGCGCCGTCGACCGCGGTCGAGGACGGCAGGGTGAGGGACAGCGTCCCGTCGGCCGTCGTGGTCCAGCCGGAGAGCGCTCCGGCGTAGGCGTCGCCGAAGCCCGTGCCCCCGCGCAGGGTGCCCGCGGGCATCGTCGCCGTCACGGCCACGCCGTCCGGCGCTCCGACGGTCACGGTGTCACCGACGCGGTAGGCGGTGACCTGGCCGGCGTCGACCGCGTCCCGCCAGGCGGCACGGCGGCGCATCTCGACGCCGATGTCCTCCATCCGGAGGTTCATCACCGGGGTGCTGTCGCCGAACAGGTCGTCGTAGCCCTCCAGTACGCCGTCGAGGACGGGGTAGGCGATGCGGTCCTCGGCGAGGTTCGACTGGTGGATGAAGTGCGGCTTGGGGTCGTTGGACAGGACGTGCCCGAGCGCGATCCGCGTCTCCAGCGGCACGATGTGCCCGGTGTAGCCCGTGGCGGTGTCCAGCGGGGCGGACAGGCAGGTGGAGGTGGCGGGGTTGTCCTCGCAGATGCCGCTGCCGCCCTGGGCGCGGCTGGTGTAGATCCAGTTGTACTCGTCGACCTGCTCGGCCGCCCGGCCGGCGTTGTAGAAGACGTTCATCGGGTAGCGGGAGACCGTCGTGGCGCTGCCGACCTGCCGCTGGACGGGGTCGCGGGAGTTGTCCGAGGCGAGCCAGGCGATGCCGGTGTCCGTCAGTGCGGGCCCCAGGTGGGGATTGTCCTCGGGCTGCTGCGGGGTGACCTTCAGTCCGGAGTGCTCGCCGGTCACCAACTCGCTGTTCTCCAGCGGGAGTCCGGCGCTCTCGCCCCAGACGCGGTTGGTCGCGATCTCGTCGGCGATCTCGTTGCGGCTCATCCACTGGGTACTGCCGTCGGGGTTCGTCGCGCACTTCCACGGGACCACGCTGACGTCCTGCCGGCAGCCCAGGAAGGCGTGCGTGTACGTGTGGTTGATCCAGCGGAAGCGGCCGCGGTCGGCGATCAGCCGGTCGGCGAGCGGGTCGGCGCCCGCGTTGTCCTGGCGGTGGTCGACGCTGCCGGAGCCGTTGTAGGCCAGGTCGAGCGTGAAGTCCCGGCTGTCCTGCCAGGCGGTGGCGTGGTCGACGTCGTCGGGGACCATGCGGATCGGGTTCGGTGTGCCCTCGCCCGGCGGGCAGTCCACGTCGCCCGGCGTGCAGTTGAGCTCGGTGTCCCAGCGGTCGTCGGCGGCGAAGACGTCGTCGACGTGCACGGCGAAGTAGTTGCGGTCGGCGCCGAGATGGACCCCGCCGGTCATCCACTCCACGATGCCCCGGGCCAGCAGCCGGAACTGCTGCTGGTGCTGGTTGTAGACGAACGTGACGACGAGTTCGCGCCGCCCGTCGTGCCGGTACTCGCCCACCAGGGAGCCCTTGGTCGCCCGCCCGGGTATCGCGGCCTGGACGTACGGCACGAAGTCGGCCCCCGGCGCGGGCGTCGAGAGGTAGGCGTAGGACTCGCCCACCGTGGGGGAGTTGTCCTCGAACGGGACCGCCCCGTCCAGGTAGCCGAAGGGGCCGTCCAGCCCGGCCTGCGTCACCTCCGCGCGGACACCGTCGACGCTGCCGGCGTACCCGGTGCCGACCGCGTACTGGAGCCCGACCTCGGGGCGCGCGTAGGTGTAGGCGTCGACCTGCGGGATCGCGTACGTCTGCTCGTAGCTCGTGAGTGCCGCCATCTCGGCGGAGTTCGCCGGGAAGGGGTTGTCGTTGGGCAGGACGACGGCCTGGAACCTGGCGCGCGGTCGCCCGTCCACCGTGTCCGCCAGGAACCCGGCGTCGATCACGGGCCGGCCGGTGTCTCGCAGATCGACCTCCGTGTACGGCGTGCCGGCGGTCTCCAGCTCGGCGGCGATGGCGTCGGTGGCCGGCCCTCCGTCGCTCACGACCAGCACGCGCAGGTCGACGCGCGGTGCCACGGCGTCGGCGGCGTGGACCGGGCCGGCCGGTATGCCGAGCGACGCGATCAGTGCGCCCACTGCGAGCGCCGTAGTGCGAATGGTCCGCTTCATGCGGTGAGATTCCCTCCCCCGGGCAGGGGTGTGGCACGCTCCTGCCGGAGCCCGTCCCACCCCTGACCACGCCGTCGCTCCCCTGAGACGCCGGTCGTCGACGTTTCCGTCGCGTCACATAGTGAGGCGTGTGTGGAGTTTTTGTGTGCCTGCTGCGGAACTTGACGGAAAAGCGTATGTGTCTATTTTCCCGGAACGGGAACGGTCCGGTGCGGCGGGCGGGCGCCGGGCTCGGCGTGGCGCGCCGCCCCGGCGGGCCCGTGTACTGCGGCGGGCCGGAAGCGGCGGGCGCGGAATCCCGGCCTCCGCGGGGCGTGGACGGCCAATGGTCTCGACCAGTGCGCTGACCGGGTATGGAGCGAGATCAGGTCAGTCCTGATGTTGCTCGTGTCGTCGGCGGCCGGCCGGTCGCGGGCCGGCCGCCGACGGCACTCAGTGCGCGGGGAGTCGTGCGGTCACGGGCACAGCACGCGGGTCTCCGGCGTGTGGACCGGGCCGCCGCTGACGCTCGTGCTGTCGCTGAACTCGGCGTAGAAGTACGAGTAGAAGCCGATGTTGCCGTTGCAGCCGGAGTCGGCGGCGACCTGCAGGGTCAGGGTGACGGTGCGGCTCTGGCCGGGCGGGATGGTGGCGCCGTAGTTGGTGCCGAGGTCGGCGGGTCCGGTCCCGGCGCACGGGACGGCGCCGGCCTCGGACGCCAGGCTGCATCCGGTGAAACCGTACTTGAGGTCGGGTCGCTGGGTGGTCAGCCAGGTCGGGTCGATCGTCTGGTACACGAACCAGATGTCGTACGTCTTGTTGTTCTTGATCGTCATCGACAGGTTCACCGTGCCGCCCGGCTGGGTGGTCGCCGCGTCGGTGCTGAACGTCAGCTCGGCCGGGGCGGGGTCGGCGGCGCTCGCGGAGGGCGCCATGCCGAACAGGGCGAGGGCGAGGGCGATGATCGTGGCGAGACCGAGGCGTCTCGTTCGTGTGGGTCGCATGGCCCGGGACACTAGGCACGGCCTCGGCGCACCGTCTGCACCATCGGGAACACGGAGAACGGGACTCGGCCAGAAGTGTGCGTTCGGTGAAGGGCGTGTGATGGCACCGTCACAACCGGTGCTGATCGGTGTCAGCGCATGACAGCGCAAGGTTCCGGTCCCGAATCCACCCGGGCCGGACCACCGGACGTACCCCCGACGGCAATGGCGGATTCCGGGTGCCCGCCGAGCGCCGCCCCGCACGTCCGACGCGCCAGGACTGACCTGCCGTGTTCCGGCGGTGCGGTAGCGGCATTGTCAGTGCCATGCAGGAGAATG
The DNA here is from genome assembly GCF_044331465.1 of Streptomyces sp. NPDC017225. Lineage (NCBI taxonomy): Bacteria > Bacillati > Actinomycetota > Actinomycetes > Kitasatosporales > Streptomycetaceae > Streptomyces > Streptomyces sp. NPDC017225. The sequence goes on from NZ_JBIRNE010000001.1 coordinate 623,260, forward strand.
CGGGCAAGCGAGATCAACACCGGCCGGAGCGGGTAGGCGGTCTCGAGTCACCTGTCCCGAAAGGCCACAGCCGATGCCGCTTACCGTCGTCCACTCGCAGACCGCCGAACCCCGTGCGACCGGGCGTCGCGGGCCCCGCCCGTGCGCCCCGTTGAGCCTCGCAGAGGCCGACGTCCTGCGGATCGTCGCGGACACGCGCACCCCCGTGTTCGTCACCGTGCGCGCGGGCGGACGGCGCAGATACAGCTACTGGCGGCCGTTGGACTCGGCCACGGGCAGGGGCGGCTGCTACGCGGCGCTGCCCACCGCGGAGTGCGACAAGCTGCACGCCGCCGGCCGGATCGCACTGGGCGACCCGCTGACCGACCCGGCCCGGACCACCTACCGGGTCACGGCCGTGCGGACCCCGGCCGGACCCGCGCGCGCCGCGCGCGCCGTGCGGGCCAGGCCGCACGCCGCGTGAGCATCCGGAGCGGAGCGGTCGTCCGAAGCCCCGGCGGGAGGAGGCCGGGCTGTCCCGAGGTGAGGAGGCGGGGATGACGAGGACACACGACGCCGGTGACGACGCCGTCGAGGAGAACCTCCTCGAAGGGCTGCGGGTCGACGAACGCAGGCCGGAGAAGCCCATCCTGCTCAACGCGGAGGGGAGCCCCATCGACACCTGGCGGGAGAACCACCCGTACGACCACAGGGTGCGCAGGTCCGCCTACGAGCGGGAGAAGCGGATCCTGCAGATCGAGCTGCTCAAGATGCAGCGCTGGGTCAAGGAGACCGGGCAGCGGATCGTCGTCCTGTGCGAGGGCCGCGACGCGGCCGGCAAGGGCGGCACCATCCAGCGCTTCACCGAACGCCTCAACCCCCGCGGCGCCCGCGTGGTCGCCCTCGACAAACCGACCGAACGGGAGGCGGGGCAGTGGTACTTCCAGCGCTACGTGGCCCACCTGCCCGCCCGCGGCGAAATCGTCTTCTTCGACCGCTCCTGGTACAACCGGGCGGGCGTCGAGCGCGTGATGGGCTTCTGCACGGAGCCCGAGTACCAGCAGTTCCTCCAGCAGGCGCCGCTGTTCGAGCGCCTGCTCACCGACGACGGCATCCTGCTGGTGAAGTTCTGGTTCTCCGTGTCCCGGGCCGAGCAGCGGACCCGCTTCGCGATCCGCCAGGTCGACCCGGTACGCCGCTGGAAACTCTCCCCGACGGACCTCTCCTCGCTGGACCGCTGGGACGACTACACCGCGGCCAAGGTCGACATGTTCCGTGCCACCGACACACCGCACGCACCCTGGACGGTGGTCAAGAACAACGACAAGCGCCGGGGCCGGCTGGAGGCCATGCGCAGCCTGCTGGACCGCTGCGACTACCCGGCCAAGGACCTCCAGGCCGTGGGCCCTCCCGACCCGCTGATCGTGGGCCCCGCCGACACGCTGCTCGAAGCCGGTGAGGAGCCTGTCGACCTCTCGCCGACACCGCTGGCCGGCCACGGTGACGGCCCGGGAATCCATCCGGACCGGACGGACTGACACCGGCCACCCGGACGCCCCGCCCGGGGTGCGCGCCGCCACACGCCGCGCGGACGTGACCGTCCCCCTACTCCGCCCACGGCGAGTCGAGGACGGTGCGGACGAAGTCCCCGCGCTCGAAGCCCGGCACGTAGTGCGCGAGCACGTCCGCCTTGACGTTGCCGAAGGAGGTGTCCGGCTTGGGCCGCACACCCTCGGTGAACGCCCGCAGGATGCGGCGCTTGAAGTCGGGACGCGGATGCAGGGCGACGACCGCGGTCCGCTCGTCCTCGGGGACGTCGTGGTAGCCGATGCCGAGAACGTCGTACTCCACGCCCGCCGTCACCAGCGCCACCTCGGGCTCCATGAACGCGGGGACGCCGGGGGTGGTGTGCAGGGCGATCGCCGTCCACACCCGCCGGACGCTGTCCTCGGGTACCTCCCGCGCGCGCAGGAAACGGCGCGCCTCGTCGGCGCTGTCCACCTCGAAGCGCCGGCCACTGTCGTGGAAGGCCTCGTTCAGGCCCAGGTCGTGGAACATCGCGCCGATGTACAGCAACTCCGGATCGAAGCTCAGATCGCGGTCGCGCCCCTGGAGGGCGCCGAAGAAGTACACCCGGCGTGAGTGGTGGTAGATCAGCTCGCTCGTGCTGTCCCGCACCAGCTCGGTCGCCTCCCGGGCCAGCCGCGTGTCCGGGACGCGCACTTCGGTCGTGGACGGGTCGTTCGTCATCGCCAACCGCCTGTTCCTCGGCCCCCAGTTCCTCGGGCCACCGGCGTCCGGCACCCGTGACCAGTCTGCGCGGCGCCCGGCGGTGACGCCATGGCGGTCCGTCCGTACGCCCCACGGACACGGACACGGACACGCGCCGTCGGCCTAGCCGCCTGTGACGAGCCAGGGGCGCGGATCGGTGTAGTACCCGTCGAGGACGACTTCGAAGTGCAGGTGGGGGCCGGTGGACAGCCCGGTGGAACCGACCCGCCCGACCGGGGTGCCGGCTTCCACGGTCTGTCCCACGGCGGCCTCCAGGGACGACAGGTGGCTGTAGGTGGTCTGCAGCCCTTTGCCCTCGATGGCTCCGTGGTCGATCACGACGCGGTTGCCGTACGCGGCGGTCGGCGCGGCGAACACGACGCGGCCCTGCCGGGCGGCGACGACCTGCGCTCCCTGGGGCGCGGCGAAGTCCACGCCGGTGTGCAGCTTGGTCACCCCGGTCAGCGGGTGCTCCCGCGACCCGTAGGGCGAGGAGATGGTGAGCTCGCTCACCGGAGCGGCCAGCAGCGCCCCGAAAGCCCCGCCCGCGCCGCCGCCGGGATCGGCCCGGTCGAGCGCCTCGTAACGCGGGAGCAGGGCCTCGACCTCGGCGAGGTAGGTCTCGGCGGTCGGAGGGACACGCCCCGCCTTCGTCACGGAGTCCGTTCCCGACGAGTACGCGGCGAGGGTCAGGTCCACCAGGTCCCCGTTGACCCGGCCCTCGGTGCGCAGTTCGGTCACCTTCTCGGCGAGGGAGCAGTCCTGCCGGCCGAGCGCCATGATCGCGTCCGCCGGGTCGCGGGGCGAGGAGCTCCCGTTGCCGTCGTCGTCCTTGCCCCAGGTCCGCCACTCGGTGTCGGTGAAGGCGGCGATGCCCTTCTCGCCGGAGAGCTCGTCCGTGTCGTCCCGCCAGCCGGAGAGCTGGTCGATCTGAGCGGCGAGCACGGACGGTTCGAGGATCGTGCAGGCCGAGGCCGCCTTGCGCAGCCATGGGATGTAGGAGGGGTCGATGTCGACCGCCGCGGCCTGATCCGGTTCGGAGTCCTCGGGCCACGGGGACGGCAGACCGCCCGTCAGCGCGAAGAAGGCGGCCACACCGGTGATGGTCACCAGCCCCGGCAGCAGCAGCAGCGTGAAGGGCCCGGGACCGCGGCGCTTCCGCTTCCCGCCCTGCTCCGGTGGGCCCGGCTGCTCCGGCTGTGCTGGTTGTGCCGGATGTTCCGGCTGTCGCTCGTCCGTGTCTTGGGCCGCCCCCGCCACGGTCGGCCGCTCGTCGTTCACCTGCGGCGCGCGCCGGGACCTGATGCTCACGATGGGAAGGTAACGCCCTGTTCCGGTGAGTGTCAGGAGACCGCGAGGCAGAAGGGCATGCCCGAACGGGCAGAGCCGCCGGAGCCGACGGCCCCGGACGCCCGCACGAAGGCCCGGCCCCTCCTGACCGTTGACCCCGGAGATGACGGGAGTGACGTCGCCCCTCCATCTCACACGCGGCGCTCGTCACCGGCCGGAGCACCCCGCCCCGGTCTGTGACGACCGGACCTGGATCTACGCCCGCCTGGAGGAGCGCGCCAACCGGCTGGCCTCCGCACTCGTCAGGCGAGGGCTGGGGCCCGACGACGCCGTGGCCCGTCCAGCCTGGAACCGGCACGAGCTGATCGAGGTGGAGTTCGCCCTGTACAAGGCCGGGCTGATGACGACCAGCGTGGTGGCAGGCCTGTCCGGCGCCGACATCGCCCGCGCCGTCACCGACGACCCCGACCTCCTGCGGTCCTGCGGCCGGGCCCTTCCTCGTCGACCGGAGCGCCCCGATCCCCGGTCCCCGACCGTCACCCCCTGACGCCCGCGGTCAACAGGGCGGCGCGGGGCGGACGGCGAGGACGGCGATGTCGTCGGCGCTGTCGGCCCCCAGTCCGATCAGCAACTCGTCGCAGAATGTGTCGAGGGGCTCGCGGGCCAGGTCGGCGGCGTGCCCGCGCAGCCGGTCCAGGGCGTCGTCGAGGGGTTCGTCGCGGCGCTCGATGAGACCGTCGGTGTACAGCAGCAGCGTCGAGTGGGCCGGCAGCGTGTGGCGGGCCGTGGACCGGGGCATGTCGGGATCCATGCCGAGGAGCAGGCCCCCGGCGTCATCCAGGTAGCGGGTCTCACCCTCCCGGGTGGTCAGCAGGGGCGGCAGATGGCCGGCGGAGGAGTGCTTCAGCTCCCAGGGGCCTCGCGCGGACCCCTTGATCAGGCCGTAGACGCAGGTTGCGGTGGCCTCCCGGTGCAGACTGTGGTTCGCCAGGTCCAGTCGGCGCAGCACCTCCGCGGGCGGCTCCTGGCGGTCCACGGCGATGCCGCGGAGCATGCTGCGCAGCTGGCTCATGGCGATGGCCGCGTCGAGATTGTGTCCCGTGACGTCACCGATGACGACGGCGGCGTCCCCCTTGGGCAGGACGAAGCTGTCGTACCAGTCCCCGCCGACCTGCGCGGTGGTGGATGAGGCGGCGTAGCGGGCGGCCAGCCGCAGACCCTCGACCTCGGGCAGGACCGGCAGCAGGGAGCGCTGGAGCCGTTCGGCGATGGAGCGGGAGTCCTCGTACAGACGGGCGTTGTCCACGCCCAGCGCCAGGCTGTGCACCAGGTCGTCGACCAGGGCCAGGTCCTCCTCGGTGAACGGCCGCCCGCCCGCCGCACGGGTCAGGGTCAGGGCGCCGAGGATCTTGCGGCGGGCCCGCAGCGGAGCGACGACGGCACTGCCCGCACCGAGGTCGCGGAACAGTTCCACGTAGTTCCGGTCCAGCGCGCTCTCGGCCTGCCCCGGTGACGGAGCGGCGGTGAGCAGCAGGGGCCCCGCGCCGCGCAGCACACGGGCCAGCGGGCCGCGCGATTCCTCGGAGACCGGCGGGAGCCTGCCCTCGTGGGCCGAGAGGCGCAGGCCCCGGGGGTCCCGGTGGACGACACAGACCCGGTCCACCTGGGCTTGCTCGATGAACAGGTCCACCACGCACCAGTCGGCCAGCCGCCGTGTCAGCAGCCGGCCGGCGCACCGCAGCCCCTCGTCCAGGTCCAGGGTGTTGCTGAGCTCCGCTCCCAGGTCGGCCAGGAGGGACAGCCTGTTCAGCGCGGACATGCCGTGTTCGGCACCGCCCGTCCTCCTGCCGCGCTCCGGGGCGGCCGGTGGCCGGCGGCCCTCGCCGGGCGTCCGGGCCGCCGCCCGTGAGCCCCCGGCGAGGGCCCTCGGCACGTCGAGGGGAGTGGTCGCCCGCGGAGTGAGCTGGGCGACGAAGACGGTGCGGCCGTCGGCGGTCTCCTGCGTCTGGATGTACAGCCGCACCGGGACCACCCCGCCGTCACGGTGCAGCGCCGGAAGTGGCACGGAGCGGCCCACGATACGGGTGCGACCGGTGAGCAGCATCGAGGTGAACGCCGCCGTGTGCCGCCGACGCAGGTGCTCGGGGATGAGCGTGGTGAGCCTGCGCCCGACCAGGTCGTCCGGTCCCCAGCCCAGCAGCTCCGACGCCGGTCCGTTCGCCGCGATGATCCGGTTGCCCTCGTCGGCGGCGATGGTCGGGACCCTGCTGCCCCGTACCTGACCGGCGTCCCACGGCACGACCTCGGCGGAGCTGACCTCCGGTTCGCGGGGCATCACGGTCCACGCGGTGGGACGGTCCCCGGTCAGCTGTCCCACGATCTGGTCGAAGAACCAGTCCTGGAAGGCGCGGCCGCGCGGCAGCGCCGGCAGCGTGAGCAGCCGTTCCTCCCGAGCCCGTTCCTCGGCCAGGTCGAGCACGCGGCGCAGGGCCCGCACCGCGGGCGCGGCGTCGGCCGGCAGCGGCAGGAGCAGAGTGCGCAGTTCCGACTCGGGGAGCGGTTCCTCCAGCGCCGCCGTCATACAGGCGCTGATCACGTTGTTGATGTCGTTGGCGGCCGTGAGGTCCTCGGACGACATCTCGAGGAGGTCTCCGGCGGACGCGGCGAGGGCCAGTTCGCGCAGCACCGCGTGCCGGTGCTGCCGGCACGCCGAGTCCAGGGCACTCGGTACGTCGACGAGCGTCACCGTCTGCGCCGAGGGACACGGCGGCACGGCGGTCTCCCACCCGGACGACGGAGGCGGCGGGCCGTCGGACCACAGCTCGAACCACACCGTCTTGCCCTCGTCGTCGGCCTCGACCCCGTGCCGCGAGGCCAACTGCTGCACCAGTGCCAGTCCCTGGCCCGTACCGGCGTACGGCGGGCAGTGCTGCGGCACCAGCCCACGGTTCGGCCGGCGGTCACCGACCCGTACGCGCACCCGGCTGTCGTGGTGTGACACCGCCACCTCGACCTCGGTGCGCGCGTGCAGCACCGCGTTGGTGACCAGCTCGCTGACCAGAAGCTCCGCGGTGTCCACCAGCTCCGAGGTGACGTCGTCCAGAGCGGTACGCACGAACCGCCGGGCCGACGCCGCGCTCACCGGCCCCTCGGGGAAGCGCCGTGACACCGCCGTCGGTGGATCGAGGTAGCCCATGTCATCAGTGTGTGCCTCGCACGGCGGGCCTCGCAGCGCGCCATGCGTGTGCGCCCCGGCCGAATCGCCGTGATGTCCGCCGGCCGGGTGACGCCTTCGGGTGGTTCAGCCGGCAGCCGGGTCTGGCAGGCGGGGGATTACTCCGATAGCTTGCTGGTGCGGCCCCGCGTTCTCCCCCGTACGCGGGGCCGCACCAGGCCGCGCCACCGGGACGGGTGGGTGTCATGGGTCGCCGGTGACCACCGCGCCGGTACGGCGGGCCCGTCGCGCCGCCCGGACGACAGGGCGGGTGCGCGGCCGCCCGACCGCGCCCGACTTCATCGCGCCGACGTGAACCTGGCCGAAGACGGCCCGTCGCGGAAGACGGCTCGTTCCACGCGGAGACGATCACGACGCGTCGGCGGCCGGTCACCCGGGAACGATGGAGGCGAGTCGGGCGGGAGCCGTGATCACCGGGCTGCCGCAGGGCTGGTAGCGTCGCGTGGTCGCGGCGGGCGGCGCGAGAGAGGTGTCGGTGCGTGGGTGAGCGGCAGGACCGTGAGTGGGTGGCGATGACACCGGGCGATTTCGACCGGGACGCCCCACTGGTCCTCAACGTGGGCACCGGTCCCACCACTGTCCCCGCCGAGCCGGACGAGTACGGCACGGCACCGCTGTTCGGGGACGCGGCGCCCGCACCGAGTGCCCCGCGCCGGAACCGGCGGTCGACGCCCTCGCCCGCCCAGGAACGGCTGTTCTGACCGTCCCCACCAGGTGCCGGGGTGTGCACCCTGGGCCCGTGCGACCGGACTCCCCCTCTTGCGAGAAGTGGTGCGGGACGGAACGCGGCTCCGTTCGATGCGCGGAGTTGCTCGGAACGGCTATGTATCGAGCACGTATTGACATGTAACTGCTGAGCCCGCAGAGTTTTGCCCCGAAAGTGTTCGACAGCTCGGCCTGCTCGGCCTGCTCAGTCTGTTCACCCCTGTTCTCCCCGCTCAGCCTGCTCGACCGCGCTCGACACCGCCCGACAGTGCCCCGACCGTGATGCCACCGCCCACGAGGAGTGTGTTGCCGTCATGTCCGAAACGCCCGCTGTCTCACGCCGACTGCTCCTGGGCGGCGCCGTCGCCACCGGCGCGCTCGCCGCCGGGATGACCGTTTCGTCCGCGTCGGCGGCGGCCGAGCAGGCGCCCCGCCGCAGGCCCGGCCAGAAGTCGATGATCGGCGTCCCGTTCGACGCCCACAGAACCGTGCGCGTCGGTGTCATCGGCCTCGGCAACCGGGGCAGCGGCATGATCACCGGCTGGGCGGCCGTCCCCGGCTGCACGGTGACAGCCGTCTGCGACATCCGCGCCGACCGTGCCGAACGCGCCGCCGACCGTCTGGAGGACAAGGGCAGGCCGCGCCCCGCCGAGTACGGCGGCTCGGCCGACTCCTACGCCCGGATGCTCAGGCGGGACGACATCGACCTGGTGTACGTGGCCACGCCGTGGGAGTTCCACTACGAGCACGGCAGGGCGGCGCTGCTCAGCGGCAGACACGCCGTGGTGGAACTCCCCATCGCGACGGAACTGCGCCAGCTGTGGGACCTGGTCGAGACCTCGGAGCGCACCCGCAGGCACCTTCTCCTGTCCGAGAACTGCAACTACGGCCGCAACGAGCTGGCCATGCTCAGGGCAGCGCACGACGGCCTGTTCGGGAACATCACCAACGGCCACGGCGGCTACCTCCACGACCTGCGCGAACTCCTCTTCTCCGACACCTACTACACGGACTCCTGGCGGCGCCTGTGGCACACCCGCAGTACCGCCTCCTTCTACCCCATGCACGGGCTGGCGCCGATCGCCGCGGCCATGGACATCAACCGCGGCGACCGCATGACCACGCTGCGCGCCACCGCGACGGCCCCCAGGGGACTGGCCGACTACCGTGCACGCTTCGTCCCCAGGGACCACCCCTCCTGGAAAGAGACCTACATCAACGGTGACCTGGTCACCTGCATGATCGAAACGGAGAAGGGCAGGACGATCCGGGCGGAGCACGACGTGAGTTCGCCCCGGCCGTACAGCAGGATCAACACCCTCGCCGGCAGCCGCGGCATCGTCGAGGACTACGCGGGGCCCTCCCCGACCGGGGCCCGGATCTACGTCGAACCGGACCACGGCGGCCACACCTGGCGCGACTTCGAGGGTTACCGCAAGGAGTACGACCACTGGCTGTGGCAGAAGGTCGGCGACGACGCCGCGAACAACGGCGGCCACGGCGGGATGGACTACATTCTGCAGTGGCGCACCGTCCAGCTGATGCGGGCGGGACTGGTGCCGGACATCGACGTCTACGACTCGGCCGCCTGGTGCGCCCCCGTTCCGCTGAGCGTCAAGTCGCTGGCCAAGGACGGCCGGCCGGTGGAGATACCCGACTTCACCCGCGGCGCCTGGCGTGAGCGCAGGCCGGGCCTCGACTCGGCACCCACCGACATGCCGCCCGTCGGCTGAGCACCGGCTCCGGCGCGGATCCCGCCACGGCACACGGTGAGCCATCGTGTGCCGTGGCGGAACGCCGCCCCGCGCACCTGCCCGACGGGGTCAACGGTCGCGCAACCGCCCCAGTTCCTCCAGCGTCCGGGCGGCGGTGCGGGCCAGCCGCGGCCGGTCACGCACGAACCGGCGGGCGGCTCGGGCCGGCTCCCGTCCCAACCGGTCAAGGGCGCCGCCCGGCCCGGGGAGAACCACGGCGCCCGCGTGCACCTTCAGGTCACGTGTCTTGAACGACTCCTTGTACCGCGCCGGCCCGCTGCCCAGATCGACCAGCTCGATCCCGTCGGCGGCAGCCGCCTCCAGCATCCGCCACAGCAGCACGAGCCCGGGGGAGTACTTGCCGTACGCCCGGTCGTACGCCGGGAACCACCAGGACAGGACCGTGGGCGAGCGCAGCCCGAAGTGGGCCGCCACGGGCCGGCCGTCGGCGTAGAGCACGGACGTCATCCCACGGCACTCGGGATCGTCGCTCCGGGCGAGCAGGTCCACCAGCCGGGTGATCCACGCCTGCGCGAACCGGTCGCGGCGGCCCGTGCGCCGGTACTGGGCGGACTTCCACCGCATGAGCGCCCGCAACACCCCGGGATCCGGGTCGTCGTACACGAAACGCACCTCACCGACCTGACGGGCCAGTTTCCGCTCCTTGGCGAGGGTCTGCTTGAGGAAGCCCGGCGAGCCGTGGCGCAGGCTCTGCGCGTACCGCTCGAACCCGTCATCGAGGTCGACGACCGGTGAGGCGAGCCCCTCGGTAGCGTGGGGCAGGAACGGGTGCTGGCCCGCCTCGAGACTGTCGAACTCCCAGGACGAGAGGGCACAGGCCCGCAGCAGGGCGCGGGCGTCGAGGCGAACGCCCTCGCGCAGCACGACGCCCTGACTGTCCGACACCCCGAGTCCGATGGCCCGCCCGCGCCCGGCGAAGCCCCGCTCGTGCGGGAAGTACCCGACAGGCACCCCGTCCTCCCGCAGCACCGCGACCCTGGCCCGCGGTCTGACCAGCCCGACCGCCGCGGTGAACGCCGGGTCCATGAACGGATTCGCCGGGGCTCGGGAGGCGGTTCTGAGCTCCCGCCACATCTTGCGGTCGTCCGCGCCGAGCTCTCCCGGCCCGATCACGTCCATGCGTTTGTCGGACATTCGCCTGCCTCCTGCGTCGTCGTCACTCCGGACACATGAAGACCTGCTGGCAACCGCGTGTCGGCGGGCGGTACTCAGGCCGCGCGGCGCAGGCCGTTGTCGGTACCGCCGTTGCTCAGCAGCGATACGTGCGCGGTTCGGGTCCTTTTCGGGAGGCCTCGTCCGCTCCCGGCCCGCCGGGCGGCCCCGGCGGGCGAAGGCCCGTGCCGTCCTGCCACGCGGCGCATGTCCGGGCCGGGGCGCGGGCGGCCACGCCGTCGCCGCTCCCGACGGTTCCCGCGCTCCTCGGTGACCGGGCGGCGACCTGACGGGGCGACGGGTCCCCTTCGCGCGGGCACGGCTCCCCGGCCGACTCGGCCGCCACCGTCACGGAGACCGCTGCCGACATCGCCGCCGTGCCACGGTCCGCCACCGGCTCCCCGAGCCCCGGTGGCCGGGCGGCGACGAGATGCAGCAGCGCCCAGGTCAGCAGAACTGCCGCCGCTGCCCATCGACGCCGCACTGTCGGACTCCTGACCTGCGTCCCGGCCGGGGGCTGACATACGGGCCAGCACTGGATCAGTCCCCCGAATACGCCCAGTCGTGTCTCCAGTAGGCCGAGAGCGACCCGCCCAGTCAAGCCCGCGTGACACGAACCGGTACGTTCCGCCCGGCCCGGGGGGACACGGCGCTACGTCGCCGTCTCACACCGGGCGTCCAGGACCGGTGGACACCCGCGGGCCGTCCTACCGCGCCAGGACCGACTCCGGTCCCATGACGACGACCGGCTCCTTGTCCGGATCCAGGCCGTTGAGCAGCGCGCGCATGTGCTCCGCGCTCAAGGACACGCAGGCGTTGGTCGGCCCGTGATGGTCCACGTGGATCCACACCCCGCCGCCCTTGTCCTCGCCCAGCGGGCGGGTCTTGTCCAGCGGGGTGGTGCCGGAGACCCGGTTGTAGTCGATGGCGATCACGTAGTCGAACGAACCCTCCAGCGGCTCGCCGAGATGCCCGGTGCCCGACACGGCGAACTGCGGATCCTGGTCGTAGGGGAGCCGGGTCCCCGGGTCGGGCAGCCGGCCTCCCGCGTCACTGAGGCGGAAGACGCCGATGGGTGTGTGCAGGTCGCCCGCCTCGTGGTCGTCGGTCCAGCCGCGCAGCCCGTTGTGGGCGGGCCAGGGACCGGCGACGGCGCGCCAGCCCTGTGCGGGGTACCGCTCGTAGAGCACCGCCCGCGCCTCGGACGAACTCTCCGTCGCGCCCGTGACCACCAGGGCCTGCCGGGAGGCGTCCGGAACACGGGCCCGCATCGCCGGTCCGATCCCGGGGAGGGGGCGGGGGAAGGAGCGCGGGGGAGCGGGCAGAGGGGACGCCGGCTGCGACGCGGACCGGCCGGGCGTCTGCGAGTCCTGCAAGGAGGCGCCCGACTGCTGCTGGGCGCAGCCGGTTCCCAGCACGCCGGTGCACATGGCAGCGCCGATCACAAGGGCCAGCGCTTTCCTGACGGTCATATCGATCTCCGACTCCGTGTGTGGACTACTCATTGCTAGACCACTTACGGAACCGGGTCGTGCGGTCGCCTCGCCGTCTCCCCCATATGGCGCAGGGACGGCCTTCACCGCCCGCGCATCCGGTCGCCCTGGCAGCGGGCACGGCGACGGCTTCGTCGCCGAGCGGTCACCGGGGAGGAGGCGAAGGAGCGTCTTTTGCGCCTTGCGCGGCTGATGACCGGGTGTGACGCGCTTCCCGCACGCCGTCACGGGCTCCAGGTCGCAACATCGTTGCCGCTCACACCCCTTACTCACTGGTGAGGCTCGGATATGCCGTGTAGCGTCAGCAGCAGATGTCGTGGTTCGCCCAGACCGCCCGCGCCGGAGTGCGGGCGGTTTGCTGTGCAATGCCGGAGGACCAGGACGACCACCTCCGGGTTCGCACGGTGCGGATCCGATATCGGCTGAAAGGCAAAGGCATGGCCAGCGGAACCGTCAAGTGGTTCAACTCTGAAAAGGGCTTCGGCTTCATCGCGCAGGACGGCGGCGGTCCCGACGTCTTCGCGCACTACTCCAACATCAACGCCCAGGGCTACCGCGAGCTGCAGGAAGGCCAGGCCGTCACCTTCGACATCACCCAGGGCCAGAAGGGCCCGCAGGCGGAGAACATCACCCCCGCCTGACCGGGAGGTCGCCGAACGGGGCAGGGTGCCCCGGGGGAACGCCGGTTCCCCCGGGCACCCTGCCCCGCGGCACACCGCCGCGCGACCGTCAGGGGACGCGGCGCAGAAAGCCGAGCAGCGCGGCCGTGAGCTCGGCGGGCGCGTCCTCCTGCACGAGATGCCCCGCGTGAGCGATCGGCTCCCACCGGGCACCGGGGACGGTGGCGGCGAGTTCCCGCCCCTTCGCCACGGGGATCCAGGCGTCCTCCTCGCCCCAGCAGACCAGCGTCGGGACACTGATACCGGCGTACCGGTCCTGGATCTCGTCGGTGTACCGCTGATCCGCCTGGGCGATCTGCCGGTAGAAGGCAGGCTGCCCCGACTCGCCGAGCCAGGGACCGACGAGCCGCTCCAGGACCACCGGGTGCAGCCCCGGCCCGCCGGTGGAAGCCACGTACTCGCGCACCAGCGCCTCATGGAGCGCCGGGGGCAACTGCTCGAAGACCTCGGCGTGGTCGCGGACCAGCCGGAAGAACGGCGAACCCCACGGTGCCAGCGCGACCGGATCGACCAGGGCGAGGGCCCGGTACGCGGCGCCGTGCAGCAGATGGGCCCGCAGAGCGACGGCACCGCCGAAGTCGTGGGCGACCACGAGGGGGTTCTCCAGGCCCCAGTGGCCCAGCAGCTCGGCGAACACCCGGCCCTGGGCGGCGAGGGACACGTCCTGGCCCGCGGACTGCTCCGACATGCCGTAGCCGGGCATGTCCCAGACGAACACCTGATGGTCACGCGCCAGCGAACGGGCCACCGCACGCCAGACGTACGAGGAGAACGGCGTGCCGTGCAGCAGGACCAGGGGCGGCCGGTCCGCTCCGCCCAGCCGGTTCCAGCGGACGGCCCCGGAGCCGCTGGGGAACGTCTCGGGCAACGGCCACTCGGGCATGGATGCTGCTCCTGTCGGTCGAGTCGGTCGAGTGGGGCGAGCCCCGGCGGCGAGTGCCACGTACGGGGGACGTGGCACTCGCCGTCCGCGGCCCGGGCGCTACGGCTTGCGGGCGAGGCCGCCGTGTTCCCCGATGGGCTTCGCGGGGGCGGAGCCGGCCTCCGGACGCCAGTGGGTGACCGGTACGACTCCGGGGTCCACGAGCTCCAGGCCGTCGAAGAACGCCGTGATCTGATCGACGGTGCGCAGGATGTACGGAGCGGCACCGCTCTCGTTGTAGGCGTCCTGGGCCCGGTCGAACTCCGGATCGATGCCTCGTGAACCGTCGTTGACGGAGAGGTAGCTGCCGGACGGCAGCGCGTCCATCAGCCGGGTGACGACGGAACGCGCCTGGTCGTGGTCCGCCATGTGCCCCAGGATGTTGCTGAGGATGAGGGCGACGGGCCGGTCGAGGTCCAGCGTCCTGGCGGCGGCCGTCAGGACGTTGTCGGGGTCGAGTACGTCGGAGTCGATGTAGGCGGTCGCCCCCTCGGGGGAGGAGTAGAGCAGCGCGCGGGCATGGGCGAGGACCATCGGGTCGTTGTCGACGTAGACGATCCGGGCCTCGGGGGCGATGCGCTGGGCGACCTCATGGGTGTTGTCGGCCGTCGGCAGACCCGTCCCGATGTCGAGGAACTGCCGGACACCCGCCTCGGCGACCAGGTACGTGATGTTGCGGCGCAGGAAGGCGCGGCTGCTGCGGGCGACGGTGACGATGCCGGGGAAGACGGCGGTGTACGCGTCGCCGGCCGCCTCGTCGACCGGGTAGTTGTCCTTCCCGCCCAGCCAGTAGTTCCAGATCCGGGCCGAGTGCGGCACCGAGGTGTCGATCTTCTGGTGTGCTGCGGTGCCGGGTGTCGTCACAGGGTCGCTCATGGGTACGGTCCGTCTTTCAGCCGAGGCATGGGTGCTTCATCACAACCTACGTCGCAACGGCCGCCCCCCGTACACCGGTTCACTTCTTCGCGGCCGCCCCGGCCGCCCCGGTCCTCCCTACAGGCGCGGCGCACCCGTCACCGACATCACCAGTGAGTACAGGGAGGTGGTCGCCGTGATGAACAGGCGGTTGTTCTTGGGGCCGCCGAAGGCGATGTTGGAGACGGGCTCGGGCACGCGCAGCCGGCCGATGAGGGTGCCGTCGGGGTCGTAGCAGTGGACACCGTCGTCCAGGGCGGCGGCCCACAGGCGGCCCTCGTCGTCGAAGCGGATGTTGTCGAAGCGCACGTCCCCCCGGGCCTCGGCGAAGACCTTCCCGTCGGACAGCGTGCCGTCCTCGCGGATGTCGAAGGCGTGGATCAGGGCGGCCCGGGAGTCGGAGACGTACAGCCGCGTCTCGTCGGGGGACAGGACGACGCCGTTGGGCCCGTCGAAGCCGCCTGCGGCGAACCGCACGTCGCCCGTGGCCGGGTCGATCCGGTACACGTTGCACGCGCCGATCTCGGACTCGGCGCGATGCCCCTCGTAGTCGCTGGTGATGCCGAAGTCCGGGTCGGAGAACCAGACGGTGCCGTCGGAGCGTACGACGGAGTCGTTCGGGCTGTTGAGCCGCTTGCCGTCGTAGCGGTCGGCGAGGACGGTCACGGTCCCGTCGGGTTCGGTGCGGGTGACACGGCGGTTGCCCTGTTCGCAGGTGATCAGGCGGCCCTGCCGGTCGAGCGTGTTGCCGTTGCTGTGGCCGGCCGGGGTCCGGAAGACGCCGACCGCGCCGGTGGCCTCGTCCCACCGCAGGATGCGGTCGTTGGGGATGTCGCTCCAGACCAGCTGGCGCCAGGCGGGGAGGTACAGCGGGCCCTCGGCCCAGCGGCAGCCGTCGTGCAGGACTTCCAGCCTGCTGTCACCGTTCGTACAGCGTCCGGTGCGGAAGCGGTCGTCCAGGGTCTCGTACGGGCCGTCGACGGCGGACATCGTGTCCTCCCAGCGGAAGCGAACAGAATGTGATTCAACGTAACACGCGATCACCCGAATCAGATATGGTCTCTGAGTGAAGTCAGTTGATGAGATAGACCGCCGGCTGATCGCGTTGCTCCAGGGGGACGCCACCCGGTCGTACGCCGCGCTGGGAAAGGCGGTCGGCCTGTCGGCGGGCGCCGCCCACGAGCGCGTACGCAAGCTGCGCGACCAGGGGGTCATCAGGGCCACCACGGTCGACGTGGACCCCGAGGCGCTCGACCGCGGGGTCCTCGCCTTCGTGCTGGTCGACTCCACCGCGTGGATGGGCGACCGGGCCGAGGAGTTCGCCCGCGTGCCGGAGGTCCAGGAGGCGCACGTGATCGCGGGCAGCGCGGCCGTCCTGGTGAAGGTGCGCACGGCCACCACCGAGCGCCTCCAGGACGTGCTGCGCCGCCTCCACGCGATCGACGGGGTCAGCGGTACCCGGGCGACGGTGGTGCTGGAGACCTTCTTCGAACGGCCGTTGGACGCCGGTTAGAGCGGAGCGCGCACGCGGTCCGGGTGCCCCGCCCCGGCGTTCGGTTCACCGGAGGCTTTCGGGCTACTGGACACTGGCGGCCGGCCGTACCGCGATCTCGTTCACGTCCACTCCGGCGGGCCGGGAGACGGCGAAGGCGACGGCGTCCGCGATCGCGGACGGTGGGCCACCACCCTGCCGACCCAGGCGGCGACCGCCCGGCCGAACCCGGGGTCGCGGACGCACAACTCCCGCATGGCCTCCGCGTCGAACTCCCAGGCCCGCACGGGGGTCGCGGCCTCCGCCCCCAGCTGCCACATGCAGGGCGGGAAGTGCCAGGACCAGCCGACCAGTTCACCGTGGCCCAGCGCCCCGAAGGCGGGGGCTCGGCGACCGGGAACGTACAGACCGAGGTGCACGGTGCCGGTCCGCACGATCCAGAACCGGTCGGCGCGCCGGCCCTCCTCGAAGAGACGGGTGCCCTCCGGGACGGAGACCTCGTGGGCGATCCGCACGAGTCGTTCACGGTGGTCGGTGGGGAGGGCCGCGGCCAGGGTGGTGGAAGAGGTCATCGCTCCGGCTCCTTTCGTTCTCGCACCGCGAGCAGCCGCCTGACGAACCGGACGGTACGAGAACACCACCCTGCGTCTCGTCGTTCCCCCGGGCCGCACGCGGGGGCGTGTCGGGTGGATACGAGCGTGCCGCCGGGCGAGGCGGGGCACGAGGGCCGCTCGGGCCAGGCCGGGGGCCGTTCGGCCCGGGGTACGCGACCCCGGGCCGCGACGGATCTTGCCCCGGGTGCGAAGCGGTACTCAGACCCGGGCCACGAACCTGACCTCGACCAGCAGTTCACTGAAGGCCAGCCGCGGGGTGCCGACCATCGTGCTGGCCACCTGAGGATCCGGCCGGCCGTAGGCCTCCTTGCGTACCGGCCCGGCCGCGGCGTCGGCCGCGTCGACGTCGATCGCGTGAATGACCTCTTCCACGACGTCGTCCAGCGACGCGCCGAAACGCCCCAGCAGCACCGCCGCGTTGGCATAGCACTGGCGCAACTGGTCGGCCGTGCGCGAGAAGTCGGTGACCCGTCCGTCCTCGTCGACCGGAGCGGGGGCGACGAGATCCGTCCCGTCGTGTGCCACCTGACCCGAGAGGTAAATGGTGTCACCGTGCCTGACCGCTTGGACGTACCCGTAGTCCTTTTCCCACGGGACCTGGAAGCTCTCGACCTGACGTGCGTTGCTCATGGCATTCCCATCATCAAAAAAAGGGGGGTTGAGGAGACTGCCTGAACCGTATGAGAACCGGGGCGGGGCGAAACAGACTCGGTCGTGCCACTTGCGGCAAGGATCGTGCCAGGACCCGGTCCCGGGCCGGACGGCCGTGCTCGTAAGCTGGAGGGGAGGCACGGAAGCGAGGAGTCGTCGGTGCGATCCGGTGGTGAACACACAGTCGTCGCGATCCTCGCGGTGCCGCGCGCGTACGCGCTGGACGTCAGCATCGCGGGGCACGTGTTCGGCCGGCACCCGGGCTATCGAGTGCTCGTGTGCGGAGAGCACGACGCGACCGCGGAAGTCCGGCCGACTCACTCGCTGGCTGAGGCCGAGGACGCGGACATCGTCGTTGTCCCGGGTTACGAGGGCCCGCTGAGCCCGGTTCCGGAGAGGTACCTCGTAGTGCTGCGGGCCGCCGTCGAGCGGGGCGCCCGTGTGGTCGCCGTCTGCACCGGTGTGTTCGCTCTCGCGGCCGGCGGAATACTGAAGGGAAAGACGGTCACGACACACTGGCGCCACACGGACGAACTCCGAGTGGCGTATCCGGATGTCGAGGTCGTGGAGAACCGGCTGTTCGTCGAGGACGGGTCGGTTCTCACGTCCGCGGGCGCGGGTGCGGGAATCGACGCGTGTCTCCATGTCGTACAGGCGGACTTCGGGACGGCCGCCGCGGACAGCGTGGCCAAGGACGTCGTGTTCTCCCCGGTCCGCGGTGCGGACGAGCCGCAGTACACGGACGCGTCAGCCCCTCCGCGCGACAGTCTGCGCGCGACTCTGCAATGGGCGATCGAGAACATGGGGTCGTCGATCACCGTCCAACGGATGGCGGACCACAGCATGTTGTCGCGGAGGACCTTCATCCGGCGTTTCGTGGGTGAGACCGGACTGCCTCCCATGCAGTGGGTCGTCCTGCAGAGACTCCTTCGGGCGCGCATGCTGCTCGAGACCTCCGACTGGACGGTCGAGAGGATCGCCAGGGAGACCGGGTTCGGTACGTCCGCCAACTTCCGGGCCGTCTTCCGCAGAGACGTGGGGCCGACCCCGACCGCCTACCGGAAGGCGCACGGTGCCAAGACGGCGCCGTCCGGTGGCGTGGAGCGGCCCGCCCCTCAGGCGTCGGCCGTGGCGGTCTCCTCCGGCGGATCGACGAGCTGCTCGCGTACGTAGTTCCAGACCACCGCGATCAGCGCGGCGACCGGCACGGCGAGCAGACTGCCCACGATGCCGGCCAGGCTGCCGCCCAGGGTCACCGCCAGCAGGATCACCGCCGCGTGCAGACCGAGGCCGCGGCTCTGGATGAGGGGCTGGAACACGTTGCCCTCCAACTGCTGCACCACGACGATGATCGCCAGCACGATCAGCGCGTCCGTCAGGCCGTTCGACACCAGGGCGATGAGCACCGCGACGAAGCCCGCGAACAGGGCACCCACGATCGGCACGAACGCGGACACGAACGTCAGCACCGCGAGGGGCAGGACGAGCGGCACGCCCAGGATCCACAGTCCGAGGCCGATGAAGACGGCGTCGAGCAGACCCACGAGTGCCTGCGAGCGGACGAAGGAACCCAGCGTCTCCCAGCCGCGCAGGGCGACGGCGGGGACGTCGGTGGCGAGCCGGCCGGGCAGCTGGCGGCTGAGCCACGGCAGGAACCGCGGCCCGTCCTTCAGGAAGAAGAACATCAGGAAGACGCCAAGGACCGCGGTGATCAGGCCGTTGACCACGGTACTCAGGCCCGTGGTCACCGTGTTGACCACGCTGCCGATGCTGTCCTGGACGCGCGCCATCGCGGAGTCGAGCGCACTGGTGATCTGGCCGTCGTCGATGTTCAGCGGCGGCCCCGCGGCCCAGTCGCGCAGCCGGTCGATGCCTTCCATCACGCCGGCGGTCAACTCGTCGGTCTCGGAGGACATCGGCACCGCGATCAGCGCCACGATGCCCGTGAGGACCAGGAGGAACGCCACGGTCACCACCGCGGCGGCCAGGGCGGGACGCCACCCGTGCCGCCGCAGGAAACGGGCCGAAGGCCAGGTCAACGTGGTCAGAAGGAGACCGACTATCAGCGGCCACACGACCGACCACATGCGGCCGAGGACCCACAGGGCCACTGCGAGCATGACAAGTATCAACAGCACCTCGGCGGAGGTGCGCGCGGAGGTGCGGAGCGCGGCGCGGGTCCTCGCGGAACTCAATCTGGCAGACATGGGGTTCACCTTATGGCGACGCCCGCTGCCCTCCTCACCCCGAGTCCTTCCCCGACCGGCGAGCGTCGGCTCAGGGGACCTCGACCCAGTCGAGTGTGCGCTCCACCGCCGCCTTCCACCCGGCGTACCCCCGCGCGCGCCGGTCGTCGGACCACTGGGGTTCCCAGCGCCTGGACTCGTGCCAGTGGGTGCGCAGTTCCTCGGTGTCCCGCCAGAACCCCGTGGCCAGTCCCGCCGCGTAGGCCGCGCCGAGCGCGGTGGTCTCCGCGACGACGGGACGGCTGACCGGTACGCCGAGGACGTCGGCCTGGATCTGCATGCACAGGTCGTTGGCGGTGACGCCCCCGTCGACCCGGAGCACGTCGAGGCGGGCTCCGGAGTCCTGTTCCATGGCCTCGACGACGTCCCGGCTCTGGTAGCAGATGGCTTCCAGCGTCGCCCGTGCCAGGTGCGCGCTGTCGTTGTACCGGGCGAGGCCGACGATCGCTCCCCGGGCGTCGGAACGCCAGTACGGGGCGAACAGGCCCGAGAAGGCGGGAACGAAGTACATGCCGCCGTTGTCCTCGACGGTACGGGCGAGGACCTCGCTCTCGGCCGCGGACTTGATGATCCTCATCTGGTCGCGCAGCCACTGCACCGCCGACCCCGTCACCGCGATGGAGCCCTCCAGCGCGTAGACCACCGGGCTGTCGCCGAACTGGTAGGCCACGGTGGTGAGCAGGCCGTGCCGCGAGCGGACCAGTTCCGTTCCGGTGTTGAGCAGCAGGAAGTTGCCGGTGCCGTAGGTGTTCTTGGCCTCACCGGGTGCGAAGCAGACCTGTCCGACGGTGGCCGCCTGCTGGTCGCCGAGCACACCGCCGATGGGGATGGCGGCGCGCAGCGGCCGGGAGGTCCGGGCCACACCGTACGCCTCCGCGTGCGAGGAGGGGTTGATGGTGGGGAGCATCGCCCGGGGGACACCGAAGAGGCCCAGCAGTTCGTCGTCCCAGTCGAGCGTCTCCAGGTCCATCAGCATGGTGCGGCTCGCGTTGGTCACGTCGGTGGCGTGGATGCCGCCGTCCGGACCGCCGGTCAGGTTCCACAGGACCCAGGCGTCCGTGTTGCCGAAGAGGGCGTGCCCGGCCTTTGCCGCCTCACGGACGCCGTCGACGTTCTCCAGGATCCACTGGATCTTGCCGGCGGAGAAGTAGGTGGCCGGCGGCAGCCCGGCCTTGCGGCGGATGACCTCGCCCCGGCCCGAACGTTCGAGGTTCGCCGCGATGGCGTCGGTGCGGGTGTCCTGCCACACGATGGCGTTGTAGTAGGGGCGGCCGTTGCGGGAGTCCCACACCACGGTGGTCTCCCGCTGGTTGGTGATGCCGATCGCCGCCAGGTCGGTCGCCGACAGCCCGCTGAAACGCAGGGCGTTCTGCATCACCGAGTTGGTGCGCTCCCAGATCTCCACCGGGTCGTGCTCCACCCACCCGGAGCGGGGGAGGATCTGGGCGTGCTCCAACTGGTGCTTCGCCACCTCGTTGCCGCCGTGGTCGAAGATCATGAACCGGGTACTGGTGGTCCCCTGGTCCACCGCGCCGATGAAGTCCGCCATGCTGTGCCGCCTCTCCGGCCGGTGTCAGTCCTCGGGCGCCGGTACGCGCCCCGTGGGCTCCGGCTCCGCCGTGGGCAGGAACCGGCCGATGAAAACCTTGTACAGACCCGCGCCGAGCACGCCACCGATCAGCGGGCCGACGATCGGAACCCAGAAGTAGAGGTTCCCGTACTGATCTCGCCATGCCCCGCCGTACCCGGTGAGGAAACTGGCCAGTCGGGGGCCGAAGTCGCGGGCCGGGTTGATGGCGTATCCCGCGTTGGTGCCGAAGGCCATGCCGATCGCCACCACGACCAGGCCGATGACGAAGGGTGCCAGGTTCGCGCCCGGCGGCGAGTTCAGCAGGTCCGTGAGGGCCAGGATCAGCAGCAGCAGGATGGCGGTGCCGATGACCTGGTCGCGGAAGGCGCCCCACTCGTGCACCGGGAGAGCGGTGTTCCCGTTGGCGGGGAGCGTGGAGAACACGAACTGCGTCTTGATGGTGTGGCCGGGGTCGGCCTTCGCCAGCGCCTCCGTGTAGTTCCAGCGGACCAGGAGGGCGGCCACGAAGGCGCCGGCCGTCTGGGCCAGCGCGTAGGGAACGACCTTGCGCCACGGGAATCCCTTGAACACGGCGAGGGCGACGGTCACCGCGGGGTTGATGTGGGCACCGCTCAGCCTCGCCGCCACGTAGACGCCCAGGGTGACGCCGAGCCCCCACGCCCAGGAGATGCTGTCGTGGTCCCCGAGACCGCCCTCGGGGTCCGTCAGGGCCCCGCCCGCGACCACCTGGGCCACCACGCCGCAGCCGAAGAGGATGAGGATCATCGTGCCGGCGAATTCGGCGGACAACTCACCGATCAGGCCGGACCTTTTGAGCCGCTCAGCCATGGAAGCTCACCTTCCGCCGGCTGAACCGGCCGTCGACCGTCCGACCCCCTCAGCCGTCACATTAAGGTGATGAGCGGCAAGCCGCATGTGAAGCGCGTCCGTCTGCCCGACGCCACTCGCCGTCAGCCGGCGTTGTCCGGGGCCGGGGCGATGACGGCGAAGGCGCGGTCGGTCGGGTAGAGGGAGTCCTCGTCGCTGTCGCTGTCGCTCCAGCGCTCAAGGTCGTCGGGCCACCGGACCTGACGCTCCAGGAAGCGTGCGTGCGGGGCGGGGTGCGCAGAATCAGCCGCACCACGCGCAGCGCCCTGTCGGAACGGCCGGCGCAGGCGGCGTGGGGAACCGAGACGGCGTTCCCCAACGCCGCCGACGGGGGTTCCTCGACGGGGCGGGCCGCCGGCTCCGCGCGGATGCCCGTGCCCATGCCGGTCAGGAACCGGACGACCACGTCCTCATTGGAAGCGAAGTACCGGAAGAGCGCGCGCGGCGGTGAGTTCATCGGGCCGGACGGCCGGGCTGAGCTGCGCGGCGGACCGGCACGGGTGCGGCTGTCACCCCCGGCGGCGGACGCCGGGACCGGCCGCCGCCCGTGGGAGCTGTCGGAGCGGCTGGCCGACGTGCGCCACCCGCTCCGTGTCGTGCCCGACTGAGGAGTCACCCGGGGGCCGTTCCCTCACGGACCGATGGGCATCCGGCGCTTGTGGTCGGTCAGCCGGTAACGGGTGACGATCTTCTCGAAGGCCTGCTCCTTCACCGGCTTGCCCTCCAGGAAGTCGTCGATGTCCTCGTAGCTGACTCCGAGGGCGTCCTCGTCGGCCTTGCCGGGGTCGAGGGTCTCCAGGTCGGCCGTCGGTACCTTGCGCACCAGCTCGGCGGGCGCGCCCAGCGCGTCCGCGACCGCGCGCACGCGGCGCTTGGTGAGGCCGGTCAGCGGGACGAGGTCGGCGGCACCGTCGCCGAACTTGGTGAAGAAGCCGGAGACCGCCTCGGCGGCGTGGTCGGTGCCGACGACCAGGCCGTCGTGCGCGCCGGCCACGGCGTACTGGGCGATCATGCGCTGCCTGGCCTTGACGTTGCCCTGCACGAAGTCCTGGTGCCGGGCGTCACGGAAGGTCACACCGCCGGCGATCAGCGCCTCCAGCGCGGCGTCGCTCGCGGGCTTGATGTCCACGGTGAGCACGTGGTCGGCCTTGATGAAGGAGAGCGCGAGCTGGGCGTCGTGCTCGTCGGCCTGGACTCCGTGCGGCAGCCGCATCGCGTAGAAGCCCGCCTCGTGACCCCCGGCCCGGGCCCGCTCGACGGCGAGCTGGCACAGCCGGCCGGCGGTGGTCGAGTCGACACCGCCGCTGATGCCGAGCACCAGGGAGCGCAGGCCGGTGGAGGTCAGCCGCTCGGCCAGGAAGGCCACCCGGCGTTCGATCTCCCGTTCGGCGTCGAAGGTCTCCTCGACCTCCAGTTCCCGGGCGATCTCCAGTTGCAGGGCGATGG
Source organism: Streptomyces sp. NPDC017225 (assembly GCF_044331465.1). NCBI lineage: Bacteria > Bacillati > Actinomycetota > Actinomycetes > Kitasatosporales > Streptomycetaceae > Streptomyces > Streptomyces sp. NPDC017225. The sequence goes on from NZ_JBIRNE010000001.1 coordinate 646,584, forward strand.
ACGCCGGCTCGCTCAATTCCGCTCCTTGTTCGATTCACAGGGGGGCTTCTCACCACCCTACCCACAGGAGCGCGGCGGACCCGGGCCGACCGGTGTGGGGAGCACGACGTGCGGGGTGGCCGTCAGGGCCCACCCCGCACGTGTGTGGGTCAGCCCAGCGGTTCCACCCGGATGTCGCGGAACCGGACCTTGTTCCCGTGGTCCTGCAACCGGATCGCCCCGGCGGCCGGCGTCTCGGCCCTGCCCGACGCGGTGGGTCCGTCGAGGGCGATGTCGTCGTGGACCTTCTCGCCGTTCCACACCACCGTCACCCGGGCGTCGGCGGTCTTGCGGCCGCTGTCGTCGTAGCGCGCCGCGCGGAAGACGATGTCGTACGTCTGCCATGTCTCCGCGGCCGCCGCCGCGTTGGTGTCGGGCGCCTTCTTCAGATAGATCGCGCCGGCCTCGTTCGTGGCCGGCGAGGTGTCACCGTAGGAGTCGAGGATCTGGAGCTCGTAGCGGTCCTGGAGGAAGATGCCGCTGTTGCCGCGGTCCTGTCCGGTCACGTCCGGCGGCAGCAGCGGCACGCGGAACTCCACGTGCATCCTGAAGTCCTGGTAGGCCTCCTTGGTGCGGATGTCACCGCAGCACACCTCCATCGACTTCTCCTCGGCCAGCGGCCAGGCCACGCGCCGCCCGTCCGTGTGCTGCCACTGCTCCTGCGAGGCGGCGGTGCCGTCGAAGAGCGCGACGCGGGCACCGTGCGGGCGCACGGTGACCAGGTCGAGGTTGACGTGGCCGGTGTCGCCCGGGTCGTACCGGTAGGAGACGGTGTTGTGGCCGGCGCGCAGCCTCAGGCTCTCGGTCCGCGTGGACCAGGAGTCCCAGTCCCCGGTGGAGGCGAGTTCCGTCTGCCGGACCTTCTTGCCGTTGGCGTACAGGGAGAGGGACTTGGTGCCCTCGAACGGGTTCGGGCCGTTGGAGTAGCGCAGACCCACGTCGTAGGTGCCCGACTCCGGGACCGTCACGTCGAACGTCGTGGCGGCCCTGCCCTCGGTGTCGTACCGGTCGACGAATCCGCTGCCGGAGTAGCCGACGTGGTCGGTGTCGATCCCGGCCGTGCCCGTCAGGCGCGCTTCCTCCGCCTCGTAGAGGGTGGCGGGCGGCGGCTGCTTGCCGGGCATCTCGTTGAGCGTGTACCAGGCCTCGGTGCTCCACAGCGTCTCACCGGACGCCGAGGTGAAGGGGCGCGGGGAGCGCACGTGGACCACACGGTCCGGCTGGAGGCCGTCCAGCCGAAGCCGGACGGTCCGGCCGTCCTTCGAGAGGGTCGCCGAGCGTACGGACAGCTCCTCCTCGGCGATCTTCGGGCCGCCGTAGTCGGCGGTCGGCGTGTAGTGCCACTGCTCGGCCCGGTAGCGCGCGGCGAGTTCCGCGGCGGTCTCCTCGGAGAGCGGCTGGGTGTACGTCAGGTCGAAGCCGCCCGGCACGGCGCGCATCTTCTGGATGTCGAAGGTGTTGCCGCCGTTGGGCGTCAGCTTCTGGAGACCGAACCTGAGCTTGCCCTCCTGGCCCCAGTTGCCGTCGGCGCCCAGGCCGCCGGTGTAGATCGCTCCGTCGGGTCCGACGGTGATGCGGTTGACACCGGCCTCCAGGCCCTGGGTGTAGCGGAAGACGGCGCCCTGGTACTGGCCCTTCACCTTCTCCAGGTAGGCGCGTTGCAGGCCGCCGTAGGTGACGTCACCGATCAGCATCTGGCCCGCGAACCTGCCCTTTCGCAGGTACAGCGGGGTGGAGGGCGAGTTGCCGATCTCGTTCTGCGGCAGCCACAGCACCGGTTCGGTGACGGGGGAGTCCTCGAAGGGGCCGGCGGGCTCGGTGTAGTGGTTGAAGAAGCGGTCCTGCTTGATCTGGACGAGCTTCGAGGAGGGCAGCCAGCCGCCCTGGTTGTCGGTGGTGAAGAGGCCGCCGCCGGGGCCCCAGCCGATGCCGTTGGGCGTGCGCAGCCCGCCCGCGACCGGAGTGATCTTCCCCGTCCTCTTGTTGATCTTGTACGTCGTTCCGCGGCCCGGCGCGGGCTGCGGGCTGGTGGTGGCGCCGCCGAGGTCGATGGCGACGGAGAGGTTCACGTAGAAGTGGCCGTCGCGGTAGAGCAGGCCGAACGCGAACTCGTGGAAGTTGCCTCCGTACGGCCAGGTGGCGACCGTGCGGTACTCGTCGGTCACCTCGTCGTCGTTCCGGTCGACGAGCCGGGTCAGTTCGTGCTTCTGCGAGACGTAGAGCGAGCCGTCGACGTACTTGATGCCCATCGGTTCGCGCAGCCCGCTCGCCACCTTCTTGACGGTGACCTTGTCGCGGCTGGTCTCGCCGGTGACGTTGTCGAGCAGGTACACCTCTCCGGCAACGTTGTCGGTGCCGCCCCAGGTGCTGATGGCGAGGCGTCCGTCGGGCAGCCAGTCCATGCCGCTGACCTGCGGCTCGAACCCGTCGGGGCGCAGGTGGGTGAGGGTGAGGTCGGGGCGTACGGAGGTCAGCGGCAGGCCGTCGCCGGGGGTGTCGCCGCCGGCCTCGCACTCCTTGCGGCCCGGCGCCGTCACCCGGACGACCCCGGCGTCGGTGCTCAGGGCCTCGCGGGGCACGACGGTGAACTCGCTCTCGCCCGGCGGCATCCAGGAGAGCTGAAGCCGCTGTCCGCCGCCGCGGTCGAAGTGTTCGACGCGCAGCGGATGCGCTCCCGCGGTCAGCTCGACCGTGCCGTCCTTCGGCTCCGCGCCGTGCAGCCCGTCGTGGTCGATCACCGTGGCGTCGTCCAGGCTCAGCCGTGAACCGTCGTCGCTGGTGAGCCGGAACACGTAGGTGCCGTCACGCGGCGCGACCAGGTAACCGGAGGCCTCGGAGACGAAGTTGTCGGCGATCCCGCCGAAGTCGGCGGTGCTGGACCAGTCGACCGTCGGCATCAGTTCGTCGTGGTTGGGTGTCTGGCCGGGCTTGAGGGTGCACAGCTCGTTCAGCGGCGTCTGTACGTCGAACACGCGCAGTGTGACGCCGGGTTCCTGCGGCGGCAGGTCCGCGGGAGCGGCCGAGGACGCCGGAGCGGCCAGGACGCCGCCGACGGAGACGGCCGAGGCCAGTAACAGGATGAGGTGTCTTCGGGCACGCGAGAACAGGCGTTGGCGCATTGGTCCTCCAGGGCATGGGGACCGGACCGTGCCGGAAAGCGTTCCGGTCTCGTGCGGTGGGACTGCACTTCCGCCGCCAAGGTAGGAGACTTCCGCTTGACATGTCCATACTTTGTCATCGATGTGTTCAAAGTTCTCGGAGCCCGTCCCGCTCCGAGAGGACCGTCCCGGGTCAGCGGCCCTTGCGCACCCGGGCCGCCGCGCGGGCCTCCGCGGCCTTGCGGGCCTCGGCCGTCTTGCGGGACTCCTTCGCGGGCCGTCCCGAACGCGCGCCGTGGCCGCGGAAGGGGATGTTGCCACCGCTGGTCCGCGCCCCGTCCGGCGGGCGCTTCGCACCGGTGATGGCGGTCAGCTTCGCCTCGCCGGAGCGCACCGGGGTGATCGTCGGCCGGATCCCGGCGTCGGACATCATCCGGTTCACCTCGCGCCGCTGCTCGGGCGTGACCAGGGTGACGACACTCCCGGACTCCCCGGCGCGCGCCGTGCGCCCGCCGCGGTGCAGGTAGTCCTTGGCGTCGGCCGGCGGATCGACGTTGACGACGAGGTCGAGCGCGTCGACGTGGATGCCCCGCGCCGCCACGTTGGTGGCCACCAGCACGGTGACCCTGCCCTCCACGAACTGGGCGAGTGTGTGGGTGCGCTGCGGCTGCGACTTCCCGCTGTGCAGGGCGGCGGCCCGCACGCCGCTGTCCCGCAGGTGGCGGGTGAAGCGGTCCACCCCGGCCTTGGTGTCCAGGAACATCAGCACCCGGCCGTCCCGTGCGGCGATCTCCGTCGCGGTCGCGTACTTGTCGGCGGGGTGAATGGTCAGCACGTGGTGTTCCATCGTGGTGACCGAGGCCGACGCCGGGTCGACGGACACGACCACCGGGTCGTGCAGATGGCTCCGCACCAGCTGGTCGACGTCGCGGTCGAGGGTGGCCGAGAACAGCAGCCGCTGCCCGTCGGCGGGCACCTGGTCCAGGATGCCCGTGACCTGCGGGAGGAATCCCAGGTCGCACATCTGGTCCGCCTCGTCCAGCACCGTGATCCGCACGTTGTTCAGGTGGCAGTCACGGCGCGACACCAGGTCGGCCAGGCGCCCCGGCGTCGCGACGACCACGTCGGCGCCGGCGCGCAGCTCGGCCGCCTGCCGGTTGATCGCCAGGCCGCCGACCACCGTCGCCAGACGCACGCCGAGTGTCCGCGCGTACGGTGTCAGCGCGTCGCTCACCTGCTGTGCGAGTTCCCGCGTGGACACCAGGACCAGCGCGAGCGGCCGTTTCGATTCGGCCCGCCGGCCCGCGGTCCGGACGAGCAGGGGGAGCCCGAAGGCCAGCGTCTTGCCGGAGCCGGTCCGCGCGCGGCCGAGGACGTCGCGGCCGGCCAGCGCGTCGGGCAGGGTCGCCGCCTGGATGGGGAACGGCTCCGTCACCCCCAGGCCGGTCATCGTCTTCAGCAGCGCCGGCGGCAGTCCGAGCGCGTCGAAGGACGCGGCCGGTGGCCGGTCCGCCGACTTTGGTGGCGGTGGCGTTGCCGTCCGCCGGGACTTGCCGGCCGGGGAGGTCTCGGGGGGTGACGACGGGTGCGCGTTCATGGGCGACCTTCCTGATCAGGCGCCCGGAACGCGGCCGGGCCCGTACCCCTCGGTACGGACCCGGGCGCCTCAAAGCGTGGGGCCCAGTTTACCAGCGGGCGCCTCCTTGGATTCGACCCGTCCGAACGGGTTCGGTCCGGCCGTCAGGTCGTCGCACGCCGCCTGCCAGGCGGGATCCCCGGGGTACAGCTCACCGCGCAGATAGGCCCAGGCGAGCCGGCGGACCGCGGCCACCCGCTCGGGGCTCTCGTCCGTGGTCTCGGCGACGTCGTAGCCGGCGACCCCGCCGAGCCCGTGCTCCGCGTCGAAGAGGGTGAGCAGGGTCTTGGGGCCCGGGGACAGGTGGTACGGATCGGCGTGCCACCGCGGCCCGTCGACCGTCAGGTGGGCGGAGTCGTCCCGGTCGCCGGCGACCACGAGGGCGGGCGTCGCCATCCGGGAGAAGTCGGTGGTCAGGAAGAAGGGGAGGTTCCTGGCCGCGGACTCGCTGAGGGCGTCGCCGCCCCGGCCGGGAGCGGCGAGCAGGACACCCGCCTTGATCCGGGGCTCGGCCAGGTCCACTTCCGTTCCGTCGTGCGGATCGGTGAGCCGGGCGCCCAGCAGCAGGCTCGCGGTGTGCCCGCCCATCGAGTGCCCGGCCACGGCGACCCTGCTCCGGTCCAGCCGTCCGAGGAGCTGAGGGACGGCGGCTTCCAGCACGTCGAGCCGGTCGAGGACGCGCGTCATGTCCTCGGCCCGCGACCGCCAGAACAGCGGTGCCCCGGGCGTCTCGGGATCCAGTCTCAGCGTCCTGGAGCTCAGGTGGGTGGGCTGGATGACGACGAAGCCGTGCGCCGCCCAGTGGTCGGCGAGGGGAGCGTAGCCGTGCAGCGAGGAGAGGTGGTTCGAGTAGCCCTGCCCGTGCGAGAGGAGGATGACCGGCAGGTCGCTCCCGGTCGTGGGCGCGGAGACCCGCACCTCCAGGTCCACGGCCCGGCCGGGAGCCGGCAGCACGACCGGAGCGACCGACAGGACGGGAGAGGGCGAAGGTGGAAGAGAGCCGGTGATGTCGGCTGTGGGAAGGGATGTGTTCATGGCACGGGTGTCCGTTCGGTGGTCGCGGAGGCCGGTCTCTCGGTACCGGCGGGGCGTGCGGCGTTCAGCAGCGGCGGGCCTCGGACGACCTGAAGCGGAACGCTGTCCCGGTTAATATACGGAACAGCGTCCCGTTTGGTCAACGCCCCTCGGAGAAGGCGGACCGCCGGTGTGATCGCGCGGCGACGGTGCGGGGTCAGCGCCTGCTGCGTGCCGCGTGGACGCGGCGGTGGCTCCAGGCGAGCAGGGCGAACAGGACGACGCCCGAGATGATCAGGCTCGCTCCGGTGCCCCATCCGGAGAACGGCACCCGGGGCAGCAGGCCCCACGCGAGACCCGCGCCGATGAGGAACAGCCCCACCAGCACCGAGCCGGCGATACGCCACGGGGAGGAGACGCTCTCCTCGGCGGCCCGCATCGCCTGGTCGCGGACGGGAGCGACGAACCGGTCCAGTGCCGGAACGGCGCGCGCCAGCAGCACCATCCCGGCGAACACGAGCAACAGGCCCGGTCCGGGCAGGACCAGCAGGGCGACGCCGAGCACCACCAGTACGGCTCCGAGGGTGCCCAGAACGGCTCGCCGGATCGATTCGACACTGCGTGCCATGTCGCCCCACCTTCCTGCGGTCGGCAAGAACGCCGGTTCCGTCGGCCTGTTCAACCTTAGGCAGGCGTATGGGTACGGGCGATTCCGTCCGGCCGGGCCTTTCGCTCGTATGTCCGGTCGGGCTCGAGCCTCCTCGTGCCGCGAGCGGACGTCGCCGCGGCCCGTACGGCCGGGCGGGGGCGGTACCCCGGGTGGTGGTCGGCATGGCAAGCTGTGGTCCTGTTGTCCGAACCCAGGAGGTCACCATGACTGCAGAGTCTTCATCGCAAGCAGGTTCGGAGTCGGCCGACGTCGAGAGCCCCGCTCTGACGCCCGACGAGAACGGCCAGTACGACCTGAAGGGCAAGTTCCGGGAGGCGCTGGAGCGCAAGCGCGGCAAACAGGCGGAGGCCGCGGCGATCGCCGCGCACACCGACGCGTCGAAGATCCGTGGCGCACATGGTCCGGCTGCGAGCCAGCGGTCGTTCCGGCGCAAGAGCGGCGGCTGACGGCGCCGGAGCGGCGTTGAGCGAGGGCCTGACCACGGCACGCCGGTCGGGCCCTCGCCCGTGCGGCCCGCGCACGCCGCCTCGGCCTCGCGGCGCCGGGTCTCCGGCAGCTCCCCGGGTGTCGTCAGGGCCGGCTGGTCAGGTAGCCGCCCATGGAGGTGAAGTACTCCGTGGCGGACAGCTCCCGCCCGTCCTCCGTCCGTACCCGTGTGATGGCGAGGCCCCGGTTGCGGCCGGTGCGCGCGTCGGATCCGGCGACGATCACCACGCCGTCGCCCTCGCGGTAGAAGACGCGGCCGGGCGTACCGCCGTAACGGCCCCGGGACACCACGGCGGCGAGGACCTCGAGCCGCCTGCCCCGGTGGAAGGTGAAGGCGCTGGGATAGGGCTCGGACTGGGCACGGATCAGGCGCTCCAGGTCCGCCGCCGGCCAGTTCCAGTCGATGCGGATGTCCTCGACGGACCGCTTGTGGAAGAAGCTGGCCAGGGACCGGTCCTGCTTGGTGAACTCCGTCTGTCCGGCGGCGATGAGGCCCAGCGCGTCGGTGGTGACCGGAGCGATGAGGTCGACGGTCTTGTGGAAGAGGTCGGTGGCGGTGTCCGTGGGGCCGACCGGTACCGCCTCCTGCCGGACGATGTCGCCGGCGTCGAGTTCGTCGTTCATCATGTGCGCGGTGACGCCCACTTCGGACTCGCCGTTGATCAGAGCCCAGATCACCGGTGAGAAGCCGGCGTACTTCGGCAGCAGCGAGTCGTGGACGTTGAGGGTGCCGTGGCGCGGTAGGCCGAAGACGCGCGGGGGGATCCATGTGCGCCAGTTGTTGGCCACGATGATGTCCGGGCCCGCCTCCTCGAGACGCTCGAGCAACTCGTCGTCGTCGGGGCGGTCACGGATCAGTACGGGGACGCCGTGCTCTTCGGCGAGGTCGGCGACGGAGTCGCTCCAGATCTTCTCGTACGCGTGCTCGCTCTTGGGGTGCGTCACGACCAGCACCACGTCGTGTTCGGAGTCCAGGAGGGCTTGCAGCGTGCGGTGCCCCCAGGTCTGGTAGCCGAACATGACGACCCGCATGAGGTTCCTCCTCGAGACAGGGGACAGCCCGGGCAAGTAAAGCAAGGCTTACCTTAGTGCGCAACGTCCCCGCGTAATACCCCCAGTTGGGAGCGTTGTCCTCAAACCGCCCTATCGACACCCATGTGGAGTCAGCTTAGGCTCACCTAAGTTACCGGCGGCCGTTCCGTCGGCATGTCCCGTTCCGGCACCGCCCACGCCCGACAGGCGACTGTCCCGCACGATGGGAGTGACATGTCACAGGTACCTTCTGATGGCCCCGCGCCTGAGGGGCCCCCACCCGATGGCCCCCCACCGGTCCACGACCTCGTCGGCATCGGCTTCGGACCGTCCAATGTCGCCATGGCGATCGCGCTGACCGAGCACAACGCACACGCCGGCGCGCCGGAGACGGTCACCGCTCGCTTCTTCGAGCAGCAGCCGCGCTTCGGCTGGCACCGCGGCATGCTGATCGACGACGCGACCATGCAGGTGTCCTTCCTGAAGGATCTGGTGACACTCCGCAACCCGGCCAGCGAGTTCAGCTTCCTCTGCTACCTGCGGAGCAAGGGACGGCTGGTCGACTTCATCAACCACAAGAGCCTCTTCCCGCTGCGGGTGGAGTTCCACGACTACTTCGAGTGGGCCGCCGCCCAGGTCGACGACCTGGTCTCCTACGGTCACGAGGTCGTCGGTGTCGCGCCCGCCCTCCGTGACGGAGCCGTGGAACACCTGGAGGTGACGGTCCGTTCGGGAGAGGGCCTCGAGATCCACCGGGCGCGCAACCTCGTCATCGGCACCGGACTGCGTCCCCTCGTGCCGAAGGGCGTGGAGCGCGGCGACCGTGTCTGGCACAACTCCGAACTGCTGGCGAGGGCCGACGCCCTGGAGGGCACCTCACCGTCCCGCTTCGTCGTCGTGGGCGCGGGCCAGAGCGCCGCCGAGAACGTCGCCTACCTGCACCGCCGCTTCCCCGGGGCCGAGGTCTGCGCCGTCTTCAGCCGTTACGGCTACAGCCCCGCCGACGACAGCGGTTTCGCCAACCGGATCTTCGACCCCGCCGCGGTCGACGACTACTTCACCGCGCCCGGCAGCGTGAAACGCCGGCTGATGGACTACCACGGCAACACCAACTACTCCGTGGTGGACATCGACCTGATCGACGACCTGTACCGGCGGATGTACCAGGAGAAGGTCCTCGGCACCGAACGGCTGCGCTTCCTCAACGTGTCCCGGCTCACCGACGTCAAGGAGACGCCGGACAAGGTCCGTGCCACGGTGGAGTCCCTGGTCACCGGTGAGGAGACCTTCCTGGACGCGGATGTCGTGGTCTTCGCGACCGGCTACGGCCAGGCCGACCCCCTGGGCCTGCTCGGCGAGGTCGCGGACCGCTGCCTGCGCGACGACGAGGGCCGCGTCCGCGTCGAGCGCGACTACCGCCTCGCCACCGACCCCGGCCTGCGCTGCGGCATCTACCTGCAAGGCGGCACGGAGCACACCCACGGCATCACGTCGTCCCTGCTCTCCAACACCGCCGTCAGGGTCGGGGAGATCCTGGAATCGCTGGTCGACCGGGGTCTCAAGTCCGCATCCGACGCGGTCCGGACGGTTGCCGACGGAACCGGCCCGACCGCCCGTTAGTGTACGTCGCCATGACCACGACTGCGGTTGAACGCCCCACGCCCGGGGGCGTAACGGGGGCCCGCCGACGGCGGGTCGCGGGACTGGGCGTACTCGCGGTGGTACTCGTGGCCGCGGGAGCGGCGTCGCTGGCCGTCGGCGCGCGCGCGTTGAGCCCCGGCGAGGTGTGGCACGGGCTGTTCGCCGCGCCGGACCCCGACCAGCGGCTCACCGAGATCAGGCTCATCGTGCGCACCGTGCGGGTGCCCCGCACGGTGCTCGCGATCGTGGCGGGCGTCGCTTTGGGGGCAGGCGGAGCGCTGATCCAGGGATACACCCGCAATCCGATCGCCGACACTGGTCTGCTGGGGGTGAACTCCGGCGCGTCCTTCGCCGTGGTGACGGGGATCGCCCTGTTCGGGTTCACCAGCCCGTTCCAGTACGTCTGGTTCGGCCTCCTGGGCGCGGCGGTCGCGGGTGTCGTCGTGTTCGGGCTGTCGAGCATCGGCCGGGGTGCCGGCAACCCCTTGACGCTCGCGCTGGCCGGGCAGGGCGTCACCGTGTTCCTCGCGGCGATGACCACGGCGGTCGCGCTGACGGACAAGGCCTCGCTGAACGCGCTGCGCTTCTGGAACGCGGGTTCGGTGGCCGGTGTCGGGTTCGACGTCATCTGGCCGGTGACCGCGTTCATCGTGGTCGGGCTGGTTCTGGCACTGACCACGCTGCCCGCCGTCAACCTGCTCAACCTGGGTGACGACGTGGCACGGGGCATGGGCGTGAACATCGCGCTGACCCGGACCGTCGGGATCGTCGCCATCACCCTGCTGGCGGGCGCGGCCACGGCGGCGTGCGGCCCCATCGCGTTCATCGGTCTCATGGTGGCCCACGTGGCCCGGTACCTGACCGGGCCGGACTACCGCTGGCTGGTGCCGTACGCGGGGCTGCTCGGAGCCGTCGTCCTGCTGGTCTGCGACATCGTGGGGCGTCTGGTGGTGCGTCCGGGGGAGCTGGACGCGGGTGTCCTCGTCGCTCTCCTCGGCGCACCGTTCTTCGCGGCCCTGGTGTGGCGCGGGAAGTTCAGGAACGCGTGAGCGGCGGAGCGGATGTGCGGCCGGACGTGACGGGGGACGGGGCGGACGCGACGGGGAACGGGGCGGACGTGAGGCCGGACGTGACGGGGAACGGTGTGGGCGTGACGGCGAACGGGCCGGATGTGACGGTGGATGAGAACGGCGCGAAGCCGGCCATGGCGCCCGGGGTGCGGCTCGGGCAGGTGTCGTTCGTGTGGCGGCCCTGGATCGCCTGCGTGACCCTGCTGCTGACCGTGGCGGCCTTCCTGCTGTTCTGCCTGTCCATCGGCGTCGGGGACTTCCCCATCGGCCTGCCCCGGGTGGTCGCCACCATCTTCGGCCGGGGCGAGCAGGTCGACGAGTTCGTGATCATGGACCTGCGGATGCCCCGCGCCCTCGCCGGCCTCGTCGTGGGCGTCGCGCTCGGAGTCTCCGGCGCCCTCACGCAGTCCATCGCGCGCAATCCGCTGGCCAGTCCGGACATCCTGGGCATCACCAGCGGTGCCGGCGCGGTCGCGGTGTTCCTGGTGACGGTGTCCGGCGGCACCGCCGCGGCGGTCGTCAGCACGGTGGGCCTGTCCTCGGCTGCGCTCGCGGGCGGGCTGGGCACCGGGCTGCTGGTGTACTTCCTGGCGTGGCGCCGGGGGATCGACGGCTTCCGGCTCATCCTCATCGGGATCTCGGTGAGCGCCATGATGCAGGCGATCACGACCTGGCTGCTGGTCACGGCCGACATCAGGGACGTGGCCCGGGCCCAGGCGTGGCTGGTCGGCTCGCTGGACAACCGGGGGTGGAACGAGGTCTGGGTAGCCCTGTGGGGAACGCTCGTCCTGCTGGCCGTCGTGTCGTGCGTCGCCTTCCAGTTCAAACCGATGCACTTCGGCGACGAGGTCGCCGCGGGTCTCGGCGTCCGGTACGCGACGGTGCGGGCGGTCCTCCTGCTGTGCGCGGTGCTGCTCGCCGGCGTGGCGGTGAGCGCGGCCGGACCGGTCCCCTTCGTCGCGCTGGTGGCGCCGCAGGTGGCGATGCGTCTGGCGAGGTGCCCGACGCCGCCGTTGGTTGCTTCCGGCATGGTGGGGGCCCTGCTGCTGATCGGCTCGGACCTGGTCGCGCGCACGGCACTGCCGGTCTCCCTCCCGGTCGGTGTGGTCACCGCCGCGATCGGTGGCCCCTTCCTGGTCTATCTGCTGGTGCGGGCGAACCGCGGATAGCTGGTACAAAGTAAGGCGAGCCTAAACAAGGGGGCCTTGTGGTCGTTCAGTCCATCACCGCGACGGAGTCCGGAGCCGGCGGCGCCCCACGGCTGGCGGCCAGGGGAGTCACGGTCGGATACGGCGCCCGGACCGTCATCGACGATCTCGACGTGGCCATCCCGTCCGGGGTGATCACCACGATCATCGGCCCCAACGGCTGCGGGAAGTCGACCCTGCTGCGGACGCTGTCGCGGCTGCTCAAACCGGCCAGGGGGACGGTCGTGCTGGACGGCGAGGACATCGTCACGCTCAGGACCAGGGACGTGGCGAAGAAGCTCGGCCTGCTGCCCCAGGCGCCGGTCGCCCCGGACGGGCTGACGGTGTCCGACCTGGTCGCCAGGGGGCGCCATCCGCACCAGAGCTGGCTGCGGCAGTGGTCGTCGGACGACGCCGCCGTCGTGGAGCGCGCGCTGGCCATGACCGGGGTCCTCGACCTCGCCGACCGCCCGGTGGACTCGCTCTCCGGCGGCCAGCGTCAACGCGTCTGGATCTCGATGACCCTGGCCCAGGGCACCGACCTGCTGCTCCTGGACGAGCCGACCACCTACCTCGACCTGGCGCACGCGATCGACGTGCTCGACCTGGTGGACGACCTGCACGAGTCGGGGTGCACCGTGGTCATGGTGCTGCACGACCTCAATCTGGCCACGCGCTACAGCGACAACCTCATAGTGATGCGGGAGGGGGCGATCCTCGCGCAGGGACACCCACGCGATCTGATCACCGCAGACCTGCTGCACGAAGCCTTCGGGCTGCGCGCCAAGGTGATCGACGACCCGGTGGGCGACCGGCCGCTCATCGTGCCCATGGGACGCGCCCACGCCGAACTCGACCGAGTACCCGCAGAGTTGAAATAGTGAGGGTAGGCTAACCTCACCTGGACGCGATAAGGTTTGCTGCCCCTCGGACGGGGGCGCAGTGGACGGCGCGACAGCAAGGGATCTCCGGATGCTCCTCAGAACGACGCGTACGAAGCCCCGGCGGCGGTTGGCGGCGGCACTGTCCGCCGCCGCACTCGGCGTCGGCCTCCTCGCGGGGTGCGGGTCCGACTCGAACGACTCGGCGGACAAGGCGGGCGACGGCTCCCCGGCCGCCGCCGGCGCCTTCCCGGTCACCGTGGAGCACGCGTTCGGAACCACGGAGGTCACCGAGGCTCCCGAGCGGGTCGTCTCCGTCGGCTACACGGACGACCAGACCATCCTGGCGTTCGGAATCAAGCCGGTCGGCATGGTCGACCAGTACCCGAACCCGCCGGGCCGGAGCCCCGACATCAACACGCAGTGGCCCTGGGTGAAGGACAAGTGGGGTGACACCGAGCCCGAGGTCGTCATGAAGAACGGCGACTCCGGCCCCAACTTCGAGAAGATCGCCGCCCTGCGGCCGGACCTGATCGTCGCGGTGTACTCCGAGATCGACCAGGCCGCCTACGAGAAGCTCTCCAGGATCGCCCCCACGGTGGGCCGCACCAAGGCCGAGAAGGAACCCTTCAGCGCGCCGTGGCAGGACAACGCGCTCCACATCGCCAAGGCGCTCGGCAAGGCCGAGGAGGGCGAGAAGAGGGTGGCGGACATCCAGGGCAAGCTCGACGCGGCCAAGAAGGCGCACCCCGAGCTCGCGAGCCAGACCGCCGTCGTCCTGTCCTGGTACGAGGACTCGGTGGCGCCCTTCACCTCCACCGACGTGCGCGGACGGCTGGTGACGGGCATCGGCTTCACGTACCAGACCGAGATCGACAAGGTCGCGGACGGCACCTTCTACACGAAGCTCTCGCCCGAACGCGTCGACCTCGTCGACGTCGACCGGATCTTCGTCATCAACGACAGGGCCGACCAGGACGCGCTGAAGAAGTTCGAGCTGTTCACCAATCTGGACGCCGTGAAGAACGGCAAGGTGTCGTACCTGCTGGACAGCGAGGGCCCGGCGGTCGGCGCGGCCATCTCCCAGGGCACCCTGCTGTCCATGCCGTACGCGATCGACGAGCTCGTCAAGTCGGTCGGGCAGGGGTGAGCGGGACCGACACCCGCGTCGCCCCGGCGACGCTGCGTACGGCGACCGGACGCGAGGCCACCCGGTGGATCGCGGAGCACTGCCGCGAGGTGCCGTGGCTGACGGGCGCCACCGTACTCACCACGGTGGCCGGCGCGGCGCTCCAGGTGCTGCCGGTCCTGCTGCTCGGCCGGGTGGTCGACGCGGTGGTCGAAGGCGAGTCGCGGTCGGTCCTCGTGACGATCGGGGCCCTCATGGTGGCCGCCGCGCTGCTCGGCGCGGCGGCCACCGCGGTGTCGACCTATCTCGTCGGGCGGCTGGGCGCCGATCTGCTCGCGCGGCTGCGGGAAGGCGCCGTCCGGGCGGTCCTGGGGATGCCCAGCACCCGGGTCGAGCAGGTCGGCCGGGGAGACGTGCTGTCCAGGGTCGGCGACGACGTGGCCGTGATCTCCAAGGGCATCCGGACGGCCGTCCCCACGGTGTTCTCGGCGGGCGTGCTGGTCGCCATCGCCACGGCCGGCATGTTCGGACTGGACTGGCGACTGGGCCTGGCGGGCGCCGGTGCGCTGCCCGCGTACGGGCTGGCCCTGCGCTGGTACCTCCCCCGGTCCGCCCCGCTCTACCGGAAGCAGCGCGTGGCCCAGGCCGACCGGGCGCAGGCCCTGATAAGCGGACTGAACGGGATCGACACCGTCCGGGCGTACCGCCTCGAGGACGCGTTCCGTCAGAAGGTCACCGCCGAGTCCTGGCGGGTGCGCGACCTCGGCATCGAGGTCTTCCGGTTCTTCGGCCGGTTCGTCGGCAGGGAGAACCGCGCCGAGTTCATCGGGCTGACCCTGATCCTCGTGGTGGGGTACGTCCTGCTGGAGGCCGGCGCCGCCAGCCTGGGCGAGGTGTCGGCCGCCCCGCTGCTGTTCCACCGGCTGTTCACGCCGCTGGGCGCCATCATGTTCACCTTCGACGAAGCGCAGAAGTCGGGTGCCAGTCTGACCCGGCTGGTCGGGGTGCTGGGGGAGGAGGCGGAGGACCGGCTGGTGGGCGACGCGTCGGTCGCGGTGGCGGACGAGGCCACCCCTCGCCCGGTGACGGTGGAGGGGCTGACGTTCACCTACCCCGGCGCCGAGGAGCCGGTCCTGAGGGACGTCAGCCTGACGATTCCGGCGGGCGGTTCGCTCGCCCTGGTGGGGGCGACGGGTGCGGGCAAGACGACCCTGGCGGCGCTGATCGCGGGCATCGGCACCCCGCAGGCCGGGACGGTGCGCGTCGGGCCGACCGATCTCGCCGGTGTGGACGAGGCCGGGGCGCGTGCCCTCGTGAGCATCCTGACCCAGGAGACGCACGTGTTCTCCGGTCCGCTCGCCGACGACCTGCGGCTCGCCGCGCCGGAAGCGACCGACGCCGAACTCGTGGACGCCCTGCGCACGGTGGGCGCCGACGCGTGGGTCGAGGCGCTGCCCGACGGGCTGGACACCCTGGTCGGCGAAGGCGGCGAGCGCCTCGACGTCACCAAGGTCGCCCAGATCGCCCTCGCCCGGCTGGTGCTGAGCCGGGCGCCGGTGGTGGTCCTGGACGAGTCGACCGCGGAGGCGGGCAGCGAGGGCGCCGCCGAGCTGGAACGGGCCGTGCTGGCCGCCTGCTCGGGCCGGACCACGTTGTTCGTGGCACACCGGCTGACCCAGGCGATGGCCGCGGACCGCATCGCCGTCCTGGACGCGGGACGCGTCGTGGAGCAGGGAACACACCGGGAGCTGGTGGCTCTGGGCGGCCGGTACGCGCGCCTCTGGCGGGCCTGGAGAGAGGGTAGTTAGGTATGCCTAAGTTAGGCTAGCCTGCCTTCAATCCCTGGAAGGGGCGTTGAGTCTCGATGATGGAACCGACCGCTCGTCTCGTTCAGCTTTCCTCCGCGCACCTGACCGGCGTGCGCCGCCGCGTCGGCGACTTCTCCGACCGGACCATCGCGGAAGCCTGCGCCCTCGGGCTGTCGTACTGGGCGACGGGGCGGAGCCCGGACGGCATCGGACTCACCCCCACCACCCTGTTCGCCGACGTCCTCGCGTGGGCAGACAACGGCGGCTTCAAGGCGGGCGGTTGGGAGGTGGGGACGGACGGCCGGACCATCGTCGTCCCGGCAGAGGTCTCACCGGACGACGCGCGACGCGCGCTGGACGACCTGGCCGAATTCCCGGACCGGCCCATCGGCACCATCGGCCCGTCCAGCACGGCGGAGCGCCGGCGGGAGCTGGCCGAGTGGAACGACACCGGAGCCGACCGGGTCCGCCCGTCCCTCGTGGAGATGTTCCGCGAGCAGGCGCGGACCAGGCCGGACGCGGTCGCCGTCGTCGACGAGCACCGGACGCTGACCTACCGCGAGACGGCCGAACGCGCCTCCCAGCTGGCCCACCACCTCGCCGAACGCGGGCTCACCGCCGAACACGTCGTCGGCATCTCCCTCGAACGCTCCGCCGACATGGTGATCGGGCTGCTCGGCGTGCTCCAGGCCGGCTGCGCGTTCGTGCCGCTCGACCCGCGCTGGCCCGCCGCGCGCCGGGCCGCCGTCATCGAGGACGCCCGGGTCGTGGTGCAGCTCAAAGCCTCGGGCGAGCACGCCGAGGGCGAACCGGAAGCCGTGGCCGTGGACCTCGGCGACTGGCGGTTCGGATCCCACCCCGCCGACCGCGCCCCCGTCACCGTCCCCGGCGACGCGCTGGCCTACGTGATCTTCACCTCCGGTTCGACCGGGCGGCCCAAGGGCGCGATGATCCGGCACGAGGCGATCAGCGAGCGCCTGCTGTGGCAGGTCCACGAGATCCTGGGCTTCGGCCACGACGACGCGTCACTGTTCAAGGCTCCGCTGTCCTTCGACATCTCCGTCAACGAGATCTTCCTTCCGCTGGTGTCCGGCGCGAGGCTCGTGGTCCTGCGGCCCGGCGGCGAACGCGACCCGCACCACCTGCTGAGCGTGATCGCCGAGCAGCGCGTCACCTTCACCTACCTGGTGTCGTCCATGCTGGACGTGCTGCTGGAGATGGCCGGCGACTCCGGACACCTCGACAGTCTGCGCCACGTGTGGTGCGGCGGCGAGGTACTGACCCCGGAGCTGTACGAACGGTTCCGCACCCGGCTCGGCATCCCCATGTACCACGGGTACGGTCCCGCCGAGACGACGATCGGTGTCTCGCACGTCGTCTACCGGGGCGCGGCCGAACGCCTGTCGACGTCGATCGGCAAGGCCAACCCCAACACGCAGTTGTACGTACTGGACGACGAGCTGCGCCCGGTCCCGGTCGGAGTCGGCGGCGAACTGTACGCCGGAGGCCTCCTGATGGGACGCGGATACGTGAACGCGCCCGGCCTGACGGCGTCCCGGTTCGTGGCGAACCCCTTCGCGGACGACGGGTCCCGGCTGTACCGGACCGGGGACCTCGCCCGCTTCGCCCCCGACGGTTCGCTGGACTTCCTGGGCCGCGCCGACAACCAGATCAAGATCCGCGGTATGCGCCTGGAGACCGAGGACGTCGAGGCCGGCCTCGCCGAACACCCGGGGGTACGGCACACCTGCGTCGTCGCGAGGAAGAACGCGGCCGGCGGCACCCACCTGGTCGGCTACGTCATCCCGTTAACCGGGAACGACGGCCTGTCGGCGGCCGACGTCAAGGCGTGGGCCGGCGAGCACATGGTGGAGTACATGGTGCCCGCCCACATCGTCGTGCTGAGGGAGTTCCCGCTCACCGCGAACGGCAAGCTCGACCGCGAGGCGCTGCCGGAGCCCGTGATCGGGACAGCCGCTGCCGTTGCACCCGCCACCGAGAACGAGCGCGCCGTGTGCGCGGCGGTCGCGGCGCTGCTGCGGCTGGACGAGACCGGCGTCGACCAGGACTTCTTCCAGCTCGGCGGAGACAGCGTCCTGGCGATCTCACTCCT
Source organism: Streptomyces sp. NPDC017225 (assembly GCF_044331465.1). Classification (NCBI taxonomy): domain Bacteria; kingdom Bacillati; phylum Actinomycetota; class Actinomycetes; order Kitasatosporales; family Streptomycetaceae; genus Streptomyces; species Streptomyces sp. NPDC017225. Next base: position 664,388 of record NZ_JBIRNE010000001.1, read on the forward strand.
GGGCGCACTGCGGAACGCGGGACTCCACGTCACGGCACGGCAGATCTTCAGCCACCGCACCCTGGGGGCGCTGGCTGCCGTGGCGAGCCGCGAGGACACCGCCACCGCGGACCACCGCGACATCGCGTACGGCCCCGTCGTGGGATCGCCGGTCGTGCAGTGGCTCGGTGAGACCACGGACGCGATCGACGGATTCGTGCAGTCGGTGGTACTGAACACCCCGGCGGACCTGACCCCCGATGCCCTCGACGGCGTCCTCACCGCCGTGGTCAGGCAGCACCCCATGCTGCGCGCCAGGCTGGTGCGCGGCGACCGCTGGAGCTTCGACATCCCGGAGGCGGGCGAGGCCGGCCCGCACTGGCGGGAGAGCGACCTGCCGCTCGACGAGTGCGTCGCACTCGCCACCGGCCGGCTGGATCCGACGGACGGCGTGATGCTGCGTGCCGTCTGGCGCCGCGAGGCACGGCAGTTGGTCGTCGTCGTCCACCACGTGGTGATCGACGGCGTGTCCTGGCGGGTACTGATGGAGGACCTGGCCACGGCATGGCGGCAGCTCGCCTCGGGCACCCCGGTCGAACTGCCCCCGACGGGAACGTCGTTCCGGCGCTGGACACAGTTGCTGGAGCGCGCGGCGTTCGACGCGGACAGCGCCTGCTTCCGGCGTCCCCTGCCGGGAGCGGACGAGCCGTTGGGCCGGCGCGCGCCGGGAGAGGCCGACACCGTCGCGCGGGAGCGGGCACGGACCGTCTCGGTCGGCGCGGAGGTCACGGCCGCGCTGCTGGGCGAGACACCCGCGAAGTTCCACGCGGGTGTCAACGACGTGCTGCTGACCGCACTGGCCGTCACCCTCGCCCGCTGGCGCCGCGACCTCGGCCAGGAGCAGACGTTCGCACACATCGAGGTCGAGGGCCACGGCCGTGAGGGACGGTTCGTGGCACCGTCGGCCGGCTTCGAACCGGAACTGTCGCGGACCGTGGGCTGGTTCACCACCCTGTTCCCGGTGACCGTGGACCCCGGCGCTGCCCTGGACCCCACCGCGCCCGAGTACCTGACCGCCGCGCTCAAGGCGGTCAAGGAGGACCTCTCCCGGATCCCGGACAACGGGGTCTCCTACGGCGCCCTGCGCTACCTGGCCCACACCGGCTTCGACGTGCCCGCACCCCAGGTGCTCTTCAACTACCTGGGACGCTTCGACGCGGGCGGCTGCGAGGACTGGCGGCTCGCGCACACCACCGGACAGCTGGGCGAAAGGCGCGACCCGAGGATGCGTCTGCCGCGCGCCCTGGAGTTCAACGCGATCGCCGAACCCGCCCCGGCCACCGGCGCCCACGAGCTGGTCACCACCATCTCCTGGCCCGACGGGATGTTCACCGAGAAGGACATCGCGACGATCGAGTCCTACTACCGCGCGGCCCTGGCAGGGCTGGCCGCGCTGGAGGCGGGCGGCCACTCGCCCAGCGACTTCGCCCCGGTCCCGCTCACCCAGGCCGACGTCGACGCCCTGGACGGCCCGGCGCTGCGGGACATCCTGCCGCTCACCCCGCTGCAGGAGGGCCTGTACTTCCACTCGGTCTACGACGACGACTCGGCGGGGAGGTACGTCGAGCAGCAACTGCTGACGCTGGACGGCGAGGTCGACGCCGGCCGGCTCGCGGCGGCGGCCACCCGCCTGCTCACGCTCCACCCCGGCCTGGCCGCGCGCTTCACGGCCCTCGCCGACGGCCGTGTGGTCTCCGTGCTGGAGAACGGCGTGGAGGCGCCCTTCACCACACTGGACCGCCCCGGCATCACCGACGACGAGATCGGAGCCCACGCCGAGCGGGACCGACGCGCCGGCTTCGACCTGGCCACCGGCCCGCTGATGCGGTACACGCTGATCCGAGGGGGCCCGGGCCGCAACGTCCTGGTGCAGACCGTGCACCACATCATCGCCGACGGCTGGTCGGTGCCGCCGATGCTGCGCACGCTGCTGGCCGAGTACCACGCGCCCGGCACCGGGTACCCCCTCAGCGGCTTCACCGACTACGTACGCCTGCTCGCCGGACGCGACGACACCGCGAGCGACCGCGTGTGGCGCGACCAGCTCGCCGGGCTGCCCGGCCCTTCCCTGGTCGCTGAGGGGCACACGCCCTCCGACCGGTTCGCCGACACCGCGGTGGAGCCGGAAGCGGACCTCGACGCGGCCGTCCGGTCGGCCGGCGTGCCCCTCAGCGTGGCCGTGCACAGCGCCTGGGCGGTGACGCTGGGCGGCATCCTGCACAGGACGGACGTGGTCTTCGGATCCACGGTGTCCGGACGCGACGCGGATCTGCCCGGCATCGATGACATGGTCGGCCTGTTCATCAACACGATCCCCGTACGCGCCCGTTGGCGCGGTGACACCACCGCACGCGACCTGCTGGCCTCGGTCGGAGCGCACCAGAGCGCGGTGCTGGCGCACCAGCACGTCTCCCTGGCAGGGATCGTCCGCCAGGCCGGCACCGGCTCACTGTTCGACACCCTGGTGGTGTTCGACGTGGCGACCGACCTGGCCGGTCTGCGGCGGCCCGACGACACCCTGGTCGTCACCGGCATCGTGAACGAGGGCGCCCCGCACTACCCGTTGACGCTGGTGGTCGAGCGCACGCCCGACGGCCGCCCGCGCTTCAACCTGGTCCACGACGGCGCGCTGCTGCGCGAGTCGGGCGCCCGGCGGATCCTCGACACGTTCACCCGGACCCTCACCGCCCTGCTCGCCCGCCCGGACACCCCCGTCGACGCTCTGACGTCCGAGGGGACCCGGCGCCCCGCGCCGGTCATCCCGACGACCCTGGACGGACTGTTCGACGCCGCCGCGCGCCGGAACCCGACCGCCACCGCCGTCACCCAGTGCGGCCTGGACGGCGGCACCCGGTCCCTGACCTACGGCGAACTGGCAGCCGCGAGGGACAGGCTGGCCTCGGCCCTGCGCACGGCCGGCGTCGGGCCGGGCCGACGGGTCGCCGTCGCGGTCCCCCGCTCCGTCGAGCAGGTCGTCGCCCTGGTCGCGGTCGTCGGCGCGGGGGGCGCCTACGTGCCGCTGGACCCGGCGTACCCCGACGAGCGACTGGAGTACGTCCTCGCCGACGCCGCTGTGCGGGTCGTCCTCGTGGCCCCGGACCAGCGAGACCGCTTCACCCGGCTGCTCTCCCGGGCGGGCGTGCCGGCGACCCGCGTGCTGGTGCAGGGGGAAGAGCCGCCTTCGGCCCCCGCCGCCCCGGGCCCGGGAGCCGGCCGGCACGACCCCGCGTACGTGATCTACACGTCCGGATCGACCGGCAGGCCCAAGGGCGTCGTCGTTCCGCACGCCGCCGTCGTGACGCTGCTCGCCGGCACCCGGCCGGACATGAACTTCGGCCCGGACGACGTCTGGGTCCAGTTCCACTCCTTCTCCTTCGACTTCGCGGTCTGGGAGTTGTGGGGCGCGCTGGCGCACGGCGGTGAGCTGCTGGTCCCCGAGTACGGGCTGACCCGCTCCCCGGTCGACTTCCACCGGCTCGTGCGCGAACGCGGGGTGACCGTGCTCAACCAGACCCCTTCGGCGTTCTACCAGTTCGCCGAGGCCGACCGGCACGCCGGCCGCCCGCTCCCCGCACTGCGCCGGATCATCTTCGGTGGCGAGGCGCTGGACCTCGGCCGGCTGCGCGACTGGGCCGAGCGGCACGGCACCGGCTCGCCCGAGCTGGTCAACATGTACGGCATCACCGAGACCACCGTCCACGTCACCCACCGGGTGCTGACCGACGAGGACTTCGGTGCCGGCGACACCACCAGCCCTCTGGGCGGTCCGCTTCCCGGCCTGGTCACCCACCTCCTCGACGACCGGCTCCGGCCGGTGCCCCCGGGCCGGGTGGGCGCCATCTACGTCGCAGGCGACCAGCTCTCACTCGGCTACCTCGGCAGGCCCGGCCTCACGGCGGGCCGTTTCGTGGCGAACCCGTTCGCGAACGACGGCTCCCGCATGTACCACACGGGCGACCTCGCCCGCCGCACACTCGACGGCGAGCTGGAGTTCACCGGACGCGCCGACGACCAGGTGCAGCTCAAGGGCTTCCGTGTCGAACCCGGCGAGGTGGAGTCCGCGATCAGGGCACTCGACGGTGTCGTGGACGTCGCCGTCACCGTGGCCGGCACCGACGACCACCTGGTCGCGCACGTCGTGGGCCAAGTGCCGGACGACCTCACCGAACGGCTGTCCACGAAGCTGCCGGCGCACATGGTGCCCGGCCGGGTGCGGGCGCTCGACGCGCTGCCGCTGACGGTCAACGGCAAGCTGGACCGCCGGGCCCTGACCGAACGGGCGGCGCACGACGCCACTCCGGTCGCCCCGGCCGACGACGTACTCGCCGCGATCGTCGGCATCTTCGCCGAGACCCTGCCCGGCTCCGAAGTGGACGGTGACACCGACTTCTTCAGGGCCGGCGGCGACAGCATCGTGGCCATCACCGTGATCAACCGGGCCAGGGCGCTCGGCCTCGCCATCGCGCCGCGGGACGTGTTCCTGCGCAGGACACCGCGTGCCCTCGCCCAGCACCTGGAGAGCCGGGGCGTCGCGGGGAGCGGCGGACCACAGGCCGCTGGGGGCGCTGCCGTGCCCCGTGAACCGGGCCCGCTGCCGCCGACGCCCGTCATCCTGCGCCAACGCGACCTGGGCGGCTCGCTCACCCGGTTCGCCCAGGCCCGGACGCTGCCGGCCCCCGAGGGCACCGGATTCGCCGACGCCGAGCGCGCCGCGCGGGCCGTCGTGGCCGCACACCCGGCCCTCCGCCTGCGGCTGCGCGTCGAGCACCGGGTGTGGACCCTGCGCACCGAACCCGGCCGTGAGGTCACCGTCGTACGACCGGACACGTCCGACGCGACGACGGCGGCGAACGAGGCCGCCGGGCGGCTCGACCCCGAGTCCGGGGACGTCATCGCCTTCGCGTGGCTGGAGAAGAGCAGAACCCTCGTGATCACCGCGCACCACCTCGCCGTCGACTCGGTGTCCTGGCTGATCCTCCTGGACGACCTGGCCACCGTGATGCGCCGCATGCCCCTGGCACCGCCGACGACGCCCTACGCCGAGTACGCCGAAGCACTGACGCTCCACGCCGCCCACGAGGCCGACGACCTGGACCACTGGGTCACCACGCTCCAGGCACCCGCGCCGCTGCCCTCGGCGGGCCCACTGCGGGAGATCACGGCGGTGCTGCCGCCCGGAGCGACCGCCCAGGTGACACGTACCGCGCCCACCGCACTCGGTGTCGGCCTCACCGAACTGCTGTGCGGCGCGCTGCGCACCGCGCTCACCCGCGTCCAGCCCTCGCCCACCGATCTGGCGATCGAGCTGGAGCGGCACGGCCGGGTTCCGCTCCTCGGACACCACGACTACACCCGCACGGTCGGCTGGTTCACCTCCATCGCGCCCGTACGGCTCAGCCCGCACACCGATCCCGTCGCGGCGGCGCGCGAGATCGCCGAACGCCAGCCGGACGAGCGCGCGCACGTCGCCTACGGCGGGCTCAGGTACCTCAACCCGCAGACGGCCCCGCTGCTGACCGCCCGCCCCCAGGTGCTGTTCAACTACCTCGGCCGGGGCAGCGAGTCCCAGGCACCGCGCCTCACCGGCGGCGACCAGGGCAGCCCGTACGCCGTCGAGGTCAACGCGTGGACCGACGCGGTCACCGGCAGCCTGCACGCCGCCTTCACCCTCGCCGAGGGCATCCCCGACGAGATCACCGAGCACTGGCTCGGCGCGCTGGAACGCGTCGCGGACGCCTCCGCGACGGCCGAGCGCACGGCACCGGTCACCCCGCTCCAGCGGGGCCTGTACTTCCAGGCCCAGATGGCGGGCTCGGCCGGACACTACGTCGCGCAGAGCTATTTCACCTTCGAACACCGCCTGGACACCGACGCGTTGTCCGAGGCGATGGCGTACGTGATCGCGCGGCACCCGGCCGCGGGCGCCGGCTTCACCACCGACGACCACGGAAACCCCGTCCAGGTCCTCAGCCCCGGCCGACGGGTCCACGTCCGCACGGTCGACCTCGCGACGGACGCGGAAGTCGAGGCCCTGCGCGCCCGGGACCGCGCCACGGGCTTCGACCCCGGGGAGCCACCGCTCATCCGGATGACCGTGGTGCGCCGTCCCGACGACCGCGACGGCCTGCTGCTCAGCCACCATCTGCTGCTGTGGGACGGCTGGTCGCGCGAGATCGTGCTCAGGGACCTCTTCGACGCCTGTCGAACCGCCCTCGCGGGTGAGCCGCTGCCGGCGGCTGTCGCGGCCACGCCGGGCTTCGAGGAGTACGCCCGCGCACTCGACGCCAGGGACCCGGCGGTGTCGGAGCGCTTCTGGGCGAACCACCTGGCCGGTCTGTCCGGCCCGACCCTGCTCGCCGGACCGGCGCCCTCCCTCTCCGACGACCTGCCACGCGCACTCGTCCACACGCTGTCCGGCGCGCGGTCGGACCTGCTGAGGGAAGCGGCCAGGGCGCACGGCGTCACGCTGAACTCGGTGCTGACCGGAGCGTTCGGCCTCCTCCTCGGCGCCCGCACGGGCCGCGCCGACGCCGTGTTCGGTGTGACCGTCTCCGGCCGCGAGGGCGAGGGACTGTCCGGCGTCGTCGGCGTACTGCTCAACACCGTGCCCATGTGGACGCGGGCACGGCCCCACGACACGGTCCGCGCGTACCTGACGGCCGTACAGGCGGCCAGGGTCGAGGCCATGGAGCACGAGCACCTCGGGCTCGGCGAGATCCAGCGGGCCGGCGGACACGACACCCTGTTCGACAACCTGTTCGTGCTGCAGAACTTCCTCGACCCGGACGCCTTCGCCGAGATGAACGCCCGGCACGGCATCACCTCGGTCCAGGCCGACGACTCCACCCACTATCCGTTCACCTGGGTCGTCACGCCCGGCGAACAGCTCACCGTCAAGCTGGAGTACCGCGACGGCGACACCGGGAACGCCCGTCGCCTCCTCGACGACTACCTGCGCGTACTCGACGACCTGGCCCGGTCGACCGGACCGGTGGGCGCGCTGCGCGGCCTGGGCCCCGAGCCCGGCCCCGCCGCACGCGCCGACATCGGCACGGACACCGTCGTCGACCGGTTCGACCGGGCGGCGGACCGCGATCCGCGGCGAGTAGCGCTGGTCGCCGACGGCTCCGCCATGACCTTCGCGGGGCTCCGCGACCGCAGCCGCGCGGTGGCGGGTGTGCTGGCCCGCCGAGGCATCGGGCCCGAGTCGACCGCGGGCCTCGCGATCCCGCGCTCCCTCGACTCGATCGTGGCGCTGTTCGCCGTACTGCGCGTCGGCGCCGCCTACGTGCCGCTGGAGCTGGACCACCCGGACGAGCGGATCGCCGCGATCGTGGCGGACGCCCGCCCGGACGTGATCCTCACCGTCAGTGCCGTGTCACCCCGGCTGACCGGCGACCTGATCGAGCTGGACCGCCCGCTGCCCGAGGCCGAGCCGTTCGTGACGTTCGCGCCGGGCGACCCGGACCGGCTGCGGCACCCCGCGTACACGATCTACACCTCCGGATCGACCGGGAAACCCAAGGGCGTGGTGACCGAGTACGCCGGACTCACCAACATGCTGGTCAACCACCAGCGGCGGATCTTCGAACCGGTGCTGGCGGAGCACGGCCACCGGACCTTCCGGATCGCGCACACCGTGTCGTTCGCGTTCGACATGTCGTGGGAGGAGCTGCTGTGGCTCGCCGCCGGCCACGAGGTGCACATCTGCGACGAGGAGCTGCGCCGTGACGCGCCCCGCCTGGTCGAGTACTGCCTCGCGCACGGGATCGACGTGATCAACGTGACCCCGACCTACGCGGGGCAGCTGGTGGCCGAGGGACTGCTCGACGACCCGGCACACCGGCCCGCGCTGGTGCTGCTGGGAGGTGAGGCCGTCACCCCGGCGCTGTGGCGGCGGCTCGCCGACACCGAGGGGACGGCCGGCTACAACCTGTACGGCCCCACCGAGTACACCATCAACACCTTGGGCGTCGGCACCGTCGAGTGCCAGGACCCGGTCGTGGGCGTCCCGATCGACAACACGGACGTGTACGTGCTGGACCCGTGGCTGAGGCCGCTGCCCGACGGGGTCCCCGGCGAGCTGTACGTGTCGGGCATCGGCATCGCGCGAGGCTACCTCGGACAGACCGCGCAGACCGCGCACCGCTTCGTCGCGTGCCCGTTCGGCGCACCCGGCGAGCGCATGTACCGCACCGGGGACCTGGTGGTCCGGCGGCCCGACGGGAACCTGGCGTACCTGGGCCGCACCGACCAGCAGGTCAAGATCAGAGGGCACCGGGTCGAACCGGGCGAGGTCGAGGCCGCTTTCGCGGCGCACCCGGCGGTGCGGTTCGTCGCCGCGGTCGCCCAGCCCGATCCGCGGGTCGAGGGGGCCCACCGGCTGGCCGCCTACCTCGTGCTGGACGGCGCCGACCTGGCGACGGTCGCGGCCGAAGTGGGCACCGCCCTGCCGGACTTCCTGCGCCCGACGCACTACGCCCAGGTCGACGGCATCCCGCTGACCGTGAACGGTAAGGCCGACACCAAGGCGCTGCCGGAGGCCAGGCCGCTGGGCGCGCTGACCACGGCGGGGGAGCGGAGCCCGCGGAGCGGGACCGAGACCGCGGTGTGCGAGTTCTTCGCCGAGGCACTGGACCTGGACGACGACGAGGTGAGCGCGGTGAGCGACTTCGTCTCCCTCGGAGGGCACTCCATGCTGGCGGTGCGGCTGACCGGACTGCTCCGCCGGGAGTACGGTCCTGTGATCACGATCCGCGATCTGTTGACCCTGCGAACCCCGGAAGCGATTGCCCGCCATCTCGATGACAACTCCTGACTCGCAGCGGCCCCGCCCGGGGTCCGACATCCTCCGTACCGCCCTGCGCCGCAACGTCGGCGCCATGGTCCGGGGCACCGTGCTCATGGGTCTGTACCAGGCCGGTGAGACCGCCTTCCCGATCGCCCTCGGGCTGATCGTCGAACACACCATGCGCGACCGGAGCCCCGAGGCCCTCGGCGTCTCGATCGCCGCGCTGGCCGTGATCATCACGACCGTGTCGCTGTCGTGGCGGTTCGGTATGCGCGTCCTGCAGGACGCCAACACGACCGAGGCGCACCGCTGGCGGGTGCGGGTCGCGGCCTGCGGGCTCCAGCCGGTGGCCCGGGACGTCGACCTCAAGTCGGGCGAGGTGCTGACCATCGCCACCGAGGACGCCGACCAGACCGCCGACATTATCGAGGTGGTGCCGTTGCTGATCAGCTCGCTGGTCGCGGTGGTGATCGCGGCCCTCGCGCTGGGCCTGGCCGACGTCCGGCTCGGCCTGCTGGTGATCGTGGGAACCGTCGCGATCCTGTCGGTCCTGAGCGTGATGTCCAGACGGATCGGCTCCAGCACCCGCGAACAGCAGGCCCGGGTGGCACGGGCGGGCGCGAAGGTCGCCGACCTGATCACCGGCCTGCGTCCGCTGCACGGCTTCGGCGGCAACCACGCGGCGTTCCGGTCCTACCGCAGGGTCAGCACGGAGGCGAAGCGCCAGGCGGTCACGGTCGCCCGGGTGAACGGGGTGTACGAGGGCACCGCGCTGGCCCTCAACGCGGTCCTCGCCGCCGCCGTGACCCTGACGGCGGGCCGGCTGGCGTTCGGCGGGCAGATCGGCATCGGCGAACTCGTCATGGCCGTGGGCCTGGCGCAGTTCATCATGGAACCGCTCAAGCTCTTCTCCGAGATGCCGAAGTACGTGATGATCGCGCGCGCGTCGGCCGAGCGGATGGCGCTGGTCCTGACCGCGCCGCCGATGACGGTCCCGGGGCCGGAGCGGCCGGCCGCGGGCGGCGGCCTCGAAGTCGACAGTGTCCGGCACGGGGCCCTGCGCAAGGTGCGGTTCCGGGTGTCGCCCGGCGAGTTCGTGGCGATCGCCGCCTACCAGCCGCGCGCGGCGGCCGACCTCGCGTCGGTTCTGGCCCTGAACGTCCCGCCCCACGCGTACGAGGGGGTGGTGCGGGTCGGCGGCCGGGCCCTCGCGGACCTGTCGGTCGAGGCGGCCCGCGAGCACCTGCTGGTGAACCCGTACGACGCGGAGATCTTCGCCGGCACCCTCCGCACGAACATCGACCCGTCGGGTACCAGCCGGACGCTGTCCGAGGCCGTGGAGGCGTCCATGCTGACGGACGTCGTCGCCCTGCACCGCGAAGGACTCGACTACGCCGTACGCGACCGCGGCGCGAACCTCTCCGGGGGCCAGCGCCAACGGCTGTCCCTGGCCCGCGCCCTCGCCGCCGACGCCGACGTCCTCGTCCTGCGCGATCCGACGACGGCCGTCGACGCGGTCACCGAGCAGCTCGTCGCGCGCAACGTCGCGAAGCTGCGCCGGGGCCGCACCACCCTGGTGATCACCAGCAGCCCCGCCCTGCTGGACGCCGCCGACCGGGTACTCGTCCTGGACGACGGCGTCATCACCGCCGAGGACACACATCGCAACCTCCTCGCCACCGACGAGGCCTACTGCCTGGCCGTGACGCGGTGATCCCGTGATCCGGCGGAAGGTCCCTACCCGAGTGCCCAGGCGACGTCCCTGAGCAGGGCGTGCCGCCAGCCCGCCCGGTCGTGGTCCGACGCCGACCGGGACACCCGCACGGCGGCGCCCGCCTGTTCGGCGAGCGCCTCCACCAGGCCGCAGTGGGGAAGCATCCGCCTCTCGTGTTCCCCCACGTCGAACGCGACGCGGAGAGCGGACAGATCGGGCCGCCCGCGCAGGCGCCCGGCAAGGGCGCCGCCGACCGGCCCGCCCAGCGGGTCCATGAGGTCCGCGGCGCCGGGCGTCCACCACAACGACGCGGACTGCACGGCGACGCGTGACACCAGGTCCGGGAACTCCAGCGCCGCGTACAGCGCGCTCAGCCCGCCCAGGCTCTGCCCGGCGACCACCAACCGGTCCCGGTCGGCGTGCACGCCGGACTCCGCCACCAGCGGCAGCAGTTCGTCCCGGACCGCCTCCCACAGTCCGGGCCGGCACCCGAACTCGGCCTTCCTGTCCCGGGCGGGAAGGAAGACGAGTGTGACCGGGGGCATCGCACCACTGGCGACGGCCGAGTCGAACGCGGCCATCGCCGGGTGCAGGTACAGCCAGTCGTCCCCGTCGAGCAGCAGGACCACCGGTCCACCGCCGCCCGCCGGGTGGACCCGCACGGTGCGCCGCCCGCCCAGCCGCTCGCTGTTCCAGCGGAGCCGGGTGCGGGGCAGGGGCAGTACGACGTCGGTGCCCGCGCCGACGAGGGGCCAGTGCGGCTGGGCCGGGGCGTCCGGGGTCGCGGCGATGGACCGGTCACCGCCCGCACCGACCGGGTTCAACGGGTCCGCGTACGCCGCGTCGCCCACCAGGAACCGGTAGGTGACCCGCAGCCGCGCCGGCATCCGCACCTTTGCGTACCAGCAGTCCGTGTCGCCCCACCGTCGCAGGGGCACCGGCTGCGACCAGCTCTCGAAGCCGACGCTCGCCGCCTCGGACCCGCGCCGCAGGAACAGGGTCGTCCAGCCGTCACCTTCGGGAACCGACGCGGGGGTCCTGGCAGCGGCCCAGAAGGCCTCGGTGCCGGGCGCTCCGGACAGTCCGAAGGCGGCGAAGGCGTCTTCCCCCGACCTCATGTGCGTCTCCTTGTGGAGCGGAAAGCGAGAAGGCTAAGCTCAATCGTGATTAGGCGAGCCTAACCTAATGCCTTCGGGAGGCGCCGCGTATGAGCACCAATCCCTTCGACGACACCGACGGCCGTTTTCGCGTCCTGGTGAACGACGAGGGCCAGCACTCGCTCTGGCCGTCCTTCGCGGAGGTGCCCGGGGGATGGACGACCGTCTTCGAGGAGAACACCCGGGACGCCTGCCTGGAGTACGTCGAGTCCCACTGGACCGATCTGCGCCCCCGTTCACTCGCCGAGTCCATGGACACCTGACGGCCGTACCGGCTGGTCGCTGGTCGGCCCGGGGCGAGCGGCGGAGGAATTCGGTCGACAGGGGCGCGTGCGAGGCACTGTGATGGGCGCGACCGCCCGCCGCACGCAGCGGGCCGACTCCAGGAGTCGTCCTTGGCAACCGTGGGCATCCCGGGCCGCCCCTCGATCGACACCTCACTGGTCAGACGCCTGGTCGACGGGCAGTTCCCGCAGTGGGCGCGGCTGCCCCTGCGGCCGCTCGAACAGGCCGGCTCGGACCATGTGATACACCGGCTGGGCGAGGAGCTGACGGTCCGCCTGCCGCGCCACGCCGGCGCCATCGGGCAGGCCGGCAAGGAACTCGCATGGCTGCCCCGGCTCGCCCCGCACCTGCCCCTGGCCGTCCCGGTCCCGGTGGCGGTGGGGGAACCAGCTCTCGGGTACCCCTGGCCGTGGGCGGTGACCCGCTGGCTCGACGGAGAGGTGGCCACTGTCGGCGCACTGGCCGACTCCTCCGAGACCGCCCTCGAACTGGCCGGTTTCCTGATCGCGCTTCAGCGGTTCGAGCCCGAGGGCGCCGCCGCGGCCCGGGACCTCGTCGAGGACCCCACCGTCCAGCCGCTCGCCGCTCGGGACGAGGCGACGCGCGCCGCCATCACGGAGGCCGGCGGCGCGTTCGACAGGGCCGCCATGACCGAGCTGTGGGACGAGGCGCTCAGCGCCCCGGCGTGGGGCCGTCCTCCCGTCTGGTTCCACGGTGACTTCCACACCGGCAACCTGCTCACCACCGACGGCCGTCTCAGCGCGGTCATCGACTTCGGCGGGCTCGGCATCGGCGACCCGGCCCGCGACCTGACCATCGCCTTCACCCTGATGTCGGCCACGCCTCGAACCGCCTTCCGCGCCGCGCTCGGTGTGGACGACGCCACCTGGGCCCGAGGCCGGGGCTGGGCCCTGGCCACGGGCCTGAACGCCTACGTCGCCTACGCCGCCACCAATCCCGGCGTCGCCGCACAGACCACTCGGCAGATCAGTCAGGCGCTCAGAGGCTAGGGCCGGACCGTCCGTGCCGAAGGCCCGAGCCGCTCAGCGTGCGTGGCGCGTCCCTAGCAGCTGAGGCCGCTGCCGGGTTCGACGCCGAGGAGCTGTGCGAACTGCCGGTACGTGTCGATCCGGCTCTGCACCTGAGCGGGGTTGCCGCCGCCGCACTCCAGGCTGCCGTTGATGGCGCGGATGGTCTCACCGAAGCCGGCGCCGTCGACCATGGCGTCGTGCGGAGTCCTGGTGCCTGGCCCGGACTGGGTGTTCCAGTACCACAGACCGGTCTTCCAGGCCACGGACGCGTCGTTCTGGACCATGTCGGGGTTGTTGAGCAGGTCGATACCGAGGGCGTCCCCGGCGGCCTTGTAGTTGAAGTTCCAGCTGAGCTGGACGGGCCCGCGTCCGTGGTACTCGTCGTTGCCGGCCGGGCAGCCGTAGGGCTGGGCGGCGTCGCAGTAGTGCGAGTAGTTGGCGGTGTTCTGCTCGACGACGTGCACGAGTCCGCCGGTCTCGTGGCTGACGTTGGCGAGGAAGGCGGCGGCCTCCTGCTTCTTCACCGTGTCGCTGCCGGTGTTCGTGAAACCCGGGTAGGCGCTGAGTGCGGCGGTGAGTCCGCTGTAGGAGTAGAAGGAGTTCCTGCCGGGGAACGTCTGGTCGAACTGGGCCTCGCTGACCACGAATTCGGCCGCGGCGGCCGACAACGCGAGTTTGCGGGGTCGCATGAGGTCGACTCCTGGTCGGTGGGAGATGCGGCGTGTGCCGGAGGGGGAGGGGGAGCGGCCGCGGGTGCCCAGGGGGCAGGACGGTCGCTCCCCGTCCGCGCTCGTCCGTCAGCCGCCGACCTTGACGTCGATACAGGCGTAGAAGGCGTTGTCGGTGTCGGCGACGTTCCAGACGGCGAGTACCTTCTGCCGGCCGGACAGGCCACCGAAGTCGACCTGGTGGTTCACCACTTCACCCGGCTTGGCACCACCGTCGTCGAACAGCGCGATGCGCTGACCACCGACGTAGTACTCCCAGGTGCTGGTGGCGTGCTGCGCGGTGAGCCGCCACGAGAACGTGGTGTTCTTCGGCACCGGTGTGACGGCCCAGCCCTTGCCGTCGTCGTCCAGCTCCGAGAAGCGGCTGTTGCCGCCGCTGCAACTGGTGAGGCCTTTGGGGCCTTCGACACTCTGGGGTTCGTAGGTGATGTCCCCGCAGGACACGGTGCCCGCGGCGCACTGGGCCTGGCGACTGGGCGGATCGGAGATGTAGCCGTGCGCGCTCGCCGAGGCGGCGGGGAGGCTGACGGCGATGACGGGAGCGAGGGCCGCGCCGATCAGGGCAGCCGTCTTCCGGTGGGTGTGCATACGGAACTCCTTCACATCGGGCCGTCCCACGGCACGAGCGGTCATGTGTGGGGGGTGACCGCACGCGCCGAGTACGACCTCTCGTGGGTGGGGCCAAGAGGCGCGAAGGTGACGCGCACTCGCCGTCCTGGCAGAGGAGTACGAGCCCCGGCAGGGGTCAACTCCGTAAACGGAGCGGCGAGTTCTGTTGGACTAGACCATACAAGCGATCGTCGTGACCGTGTCAAGGGTGTGACGCGGCGCCGTTGTCTTCCACCAGGTCGAAGCGCTCCAGTAGTTCGGCGGTGACCCGTTGTCCCTCCTGCTTGGGCAGGTGGTGCAGGTCGGCCATGAGGAGCATGTTCTCCTCGCCGGTGATCAGTCCGTCGACGGCGGAGAACTGCCCGGTGACGCCGATCGCGGCGCGTACGGCCTGGGGGGTGGCGGCGAGGTCGTTGCCGGCGACCTGGGCCTGTCCGCCGTCGGCGGTGATGAGGGTGGAGAGGATCTTGACGGCGGTGGTCTTGCCGGCCCCGTTCGGTCCGAGCAAGGAGAAGACGGTGCCGGCCGGTACCCGCACGTCAATGCCGTCGAGGACCGTCTTGTCGCCGTAGGCCTTGCGCAGCCCCCTGGCCGCGATGGCGAGTGTGTGCGATGTCCGTGTCGTCATGCCGCAGATGGTGCGGCAGCGCGCGTTCAGCGCGGTTTCACCGTGGTTTCAGCGCCCTGAAGCCGGACCGAGGGGTCACTTGTCGGCCGAGGAGGACTGAGTGCCGCTATCGGTGCCTGCGCCCGTGCCGGTGCGGGACCACGCGAGTCCCTCCAGATGCTCGATGCCCTGGTTGAGCTCGATCAGCAGGTCGAGGAACTGCTGGGTCTGATCGCCCGCCCATCCGGACGCCTCGACGAGCCGCGCGGTCCCCGCGCGGCTGACGGCCCGATCGGCCCGCAGGCGCTCCAGACCGAGCGCGGTGGGCCGGAACTTGCGTGCCATGCCCCCGTCGGGGTCGGGGATCCGCTCGACGAGGCCGTTGCGGAGCATGGCGCTGACCTGCCGGTTGATGGTGGAGACATCCACCTGGAAGGTGTGCGCCAGCTCCTTGAGGGTGAGCGGTTCACCGGTCTCCAGCCGTGTCAGCAGCACATAGGCCGAGCGTTCCAGGCTCTGACCGATGCGGGGGCCGCGCGAAGCGACGAAGTGCCGGGACAGCAGCGTCAGTTCCCGCTCCAGATCAATCAGCCGGCGCTCTTGCTCGCTCATGTCCTGGTCCTGTCCCGCCGTCGTTTCCCGCTCGCCATCGCTCATGACCACTGAATGGGAGGGGCCACACCGAGTTCTGGGTGCGCATGGTGCATATCATGTGAATGATACACATCCTCCATGTGACGCCGTTCTCGTTCGGCGGTGACAGCCGCCGACGGGGTCGCCCCGCGAGTGCGCCGAGCGAGCCGGAGAACGCGTCAGCGTGACGCCGGGCGTGTCGTCGGCTGGGGAGGTGCTGCGAGTGTGTCGAGCAGGAGGTCGGCCGACAGCGCGGGTACGGTCCGGCCGCCGAAGCCCGTGGTCGTGGTCGCCGCGAGCAGGGAATTGAGCACCGCTTCCTCGACCCCGTCCAGGACGGACTCGAACAGCGGGCCGAGTTCGGCATCCGCCACGGGGGCGCCGTCCGGTCGCGTGGAGAAGGCGATGGCGTAGTCGCCGCTCCCATGGCTGTAGGCCGCGCCCGTGCGGGCCAGGGCGAACACCGCGCGCCGTGCGACACGGGTGAGCTGCCGGGCGTCGAGAGGGGCGTCCGTGGCCACCACGATCATGCACGAGCCGGTGTCCGCGGCCGGCGACGCACCGTCGGCTCCCACGCCCAAGGATCGCGGAGTCAGTGTGCGGCCGAGCACCCGCAACGTGCCGCCGAAGTTCGCCTGTACCAGGACCCCGGCGGTGAAGGACCGGCCCGCCAGGGCGGGGGTGCGTGAGGCGGTCCCGATGCCGGCCTTGAAACCCAGCGCGACGGTGCCGGTCCCCGCGCCGACGCACCCCTCCGCCACCGGTCCGCCGGACGCCGTGTCGAGGGCCGCCCGCACGTGCTCCTCGTGCACGGGTCGTGCACGGATGTCGGACAGCAGGCCGTCGTTGCACTCACCCACCACGGGGTTGAGGCTCCGCACCTCCTCGCATCCCGGCCGCTCGAGCACCCAGCCGACGAGGGCGTCGGCGACGCGGAAAGCGGACAGGGTGGAGGTGAGCAGGACCGGGGTCTCCAGCGTGCCGAGTTCGGTGATCTGGGTGGTCCCGATGAGTTTGCCGTAACCGTTGCCGGTGAAGACCCCCGCAGGCAGGGGTGTCCGAGGGCCGGCGAGGTCGGGTACGACGGCGGTGACTCCGCTGTGCACGTCGGGCTGCCGGCGGACGGTGGTGTGTCCGACGCGGACACCCGGCACATCGGTGATCGCGTCGAAGGGCCCGGTGCCGGCCGGTCGGGTCACGATGCCGAGATCTCGGGCCCGGCGCCGGCTGGTGGTGCCGGGCGGGGACTGGGGGTGCGGCTGCGCTTCCATGCGGCCGAACGTTACGCGTCGGGCCGACGAGACGGACGAGACACGAGACGGACGAGACATACGGGGGGACAGGGCGCCGAGGTGGTGACCGGCACCGATCGGCCGGCCGCCGGTGACCGTCGGCTTCCCGGCTCCTCCGTCGTGCCGTCAGTCCGGCGGGGCGAGACTCCGCCCGAGTTGCTCCACGGCATCCGTCCACAGGTCGGGCAATTGCTCACCAAGAGGCAGCGCGGAATCGCCCAGGAAGGAGACCTCGGCCCGGTCGCCGAAGAAGGCCAGACCCACGCCAGATCGTCCCGCAGACCCGCTTGATCGGAGTGGACATGGAGATCCTGGCCATCGGTGAGGACGCGCGAAGCCGATGGGCCACCGCCGAGGCGACGCTGTGGAGCGACGACACCCGCGTGTACCGCGCTCACGGGATCGGTATGCGGGTGGTCCGAACACCGGCCCGGAGGTTCTCAGCGCCGGGGGAGGCTGGAGCCGCGGACGACCAGCTCGGGCTGGAGAACCACGTGCTCGTGACGGTGCTCGGCCGCCCGGTCACCGGTTTCCTGGAGGAGCAGATCGGCGGCCATGGCCCCCATGACGCGTGCGGGCTGGCGCACGGAGGTCAGCGGTACGGTCGCCGCGGCGGCGAACTCGATGTCGTCGTACCCGACGATGGCAAGGTCGTCGGGGACCTTGACCCCGGCCGTGTACATGAACTGGAGCATCCCGAGGGCCAGCAGGTCGTTGGCGCAGAAGACGGCGGTGGGCCGTTCCGCCAGACCCAGCAGTCTGGCGCCGGCGTCACGGCCGGCGGACACGTCGAGGCGCTCGGTGGGGATCTCCCGCAGCGCCGCGGGAGACAGGCCGGCCTGGGCGACGGCCTCCAGTGCCCCGGTCCGGCGGTCCCGCACCTGCCGCAGGTGGGGCGGGCCGCTGACGTAGGCGATGGAGCTGTGTCCGGCACCGGTGAGGTGGCGGATCGCCAGGGCGCCACCGGTGACGTCGTCGACCGAGACGGAGCAGCCGCCCGCGTCGCCGGCCACCCGGTCCACGAGGACGTAGGGAATGCCGTGCCGGCGGAACTCGCCCAGGCTGCGCCCACTCGGGTCGGCGGGGGTGACCAGCACCCCGCGGACCCGCTGTTCGGCGAAGAGTTCGAGGTACTCCGCCTCCTTCCGGGCGCTCTGCGCGCTGTCGCACAGGGCGACGGCGAGTCCCGCCTCCCGCGCCGTGCGCTCCGCACCCTGGGCCAGGTCGACGAAGAACGGGTTGCCCATGTCGAGGACGAGCAGCGCCAGGACGCGGCTGTGGCCCGCCCGCAGCTGCCGGGCGGACTCACTGCGCACGTAACCCAGGCGTGCGATCACCTGCTCCACATGACGGCGCGTCCGCTGCGAGACGCGGCCGGGCCGGTTGAGCACGTTGGATACCGTGCCCACGGAGACACCGGCCTCCCGAGCCACGTCCTTGATGCCGACCGGAGGCGTCGGGTGCGTCATGTGTGCCTCCCGCTGTTCTGACCCCGCCCATCGAGCCGGTCCGGGGAAGCGTTCATCCTACGAAGCCGGTGCTCCGGTTCACGCCAGGTGGAAGACCTCGGTGAGGGGGCGCATGGAGGCGTCGGGGGCCCGCCCGTCCAGTTCCTCGAAGAAGTCCGCCATCTCGGCCTGCCAGCGCGCGTTCACCTCGGTGGCGTCCATGGCCGCCCGGGCCGCCTCGAAGTCGTCGGTCTCGAGGTAGCCGACGAGCAGGCCGTCCTCCCGCAGGAAGAGGGAGTAGTTGCGCCAGCCGGCCTCACTGAGCGCGGCGAGCATGTCGGCCCACACGTCCCTGTGGCGCTCGCGGTATTCGGCGGCCCTCTCGGAGCGGACCTTGAGAAGGAAACAGACGCGTTGCATCGGATCACCCTGCTGCCGAGCGTGGGGCCCCGGCGATCACCGGGGTCCACGACTGATGGACGGATCAGAAGTCGTACTCGTCGATGTTGTTCTTGTCGAAGACCGTCGGCTCACCCGGCGAGACGACACCGTCCGCACCGATGGTCATGGTGCCGAGGTCGCCGGCGGCGAAGGTCTCGCCCTCCTTGCCGGTGATCTGGCCGGATTCCAGGGCGACCGCGGCGTGGGCGGCGAGTGCGCCGAGTTTGGCCGGCTCCCACAGCTCGAACTGCTCGACGGTGCCGTTCTTGACGTAGGCGCGCATGTCGTTCGGGGTGCCGAGACCCGTGAGCTCGACCTTGCCCTTGTACTTGGAACCGGACAGGTACTGGGCGGCGGCCTTGATGCCGACCGTGGTGGGGGAGATGATGCCCTTCAGGTCCGGGTACTCCTGCAACAGGCCCTGGGTCTGCTGGAAGGACTTCTGGGCGTCGTCGTCCCCGTAGACCGTCTTCACGAGCTTGATGTCCTTGTAGGCGGGCTTCTTCAGCTCCTCCTTCATCACGTCGATCCAGGCGTTCTGGTTCGTCGCGGTCTGCGCCGCGGACAGGATCGCGATCTCGCCCTTGCCGCCGATCTGCTCGGCCAGCAGCTCGACCTGGGTGCGCCCGAGGTCTTCGGCGGACGCCGGGGAGACGAACACCTGGCGGCAGTCCTTGTTGGTGTCGGAGTCGTAGGTGACGACACTGACGCCGTTGCGCATGGCCTGCTTGAGGGCGGTGCACAGGGCGCCGGGGTCCTGCGCCGAGACGGCCATGGCGTCGACCTGCTGCTGGGTGAGGGTGTTGACGTAGCTGACCTGTCCGGCGGTGTCGGTGCCGCTGCTGGTGCCGACCTCCTTGAAGGTGGAGCCCAGTTCCTTGAGCGCCTCCTCGCCACCCTTGTCCGCGGTGGTGAAGTAGGGGTTGTTGACCTGCTTGGGCAGGAAGGCGACGGTGAGGCCCTTCTTGGTCTCCGCGCCGGGGTCGGCCTTGCCGACTGCCGCGCTGCCGTCCCCGTCCTTGGACGCGTCGTCCTTGGTGGTGCCGCCGCAGGCGGTGGCGCCGAGAGCGAGGGCGGTGGCACTGGCGAGGGCGAGGGTCAGGCGACGTGATCGGGCGGTGCTTCCGAACATGGGAAGGTCCTTTGCCTGTGCGGGAGGGAGGGGCGGGGGACCTCCCGGCCTGGCGGGCCGGCCGGGAGGGCGGGAAGGAGCCGGTGAGGGCGGACTACGGGGAAGGAGCCGGCAGCGGTGGGGGAGCGGCCGTTCTCCCCCTGGCCCGGGCCTGGGCGATCCGGCGGCCGATCCGCGGCGCCAGAACGGAGAGCACCAGGAGGACCCCGGTCGCCACGGTCTGGGACTGGGCGGTGACGTTCAGCAGACTCATGACGTTCTGCATCGTGCCGAGCAGGAACACACCGGCGACGGCGCCGCCGAGTGTGCCCTTGCCGCCGTCGAAGTCGATGCCGCCCAGCAGCACCGCGGCGATCACGGACAGTTCCAGTCCGGTGGCGTTGTCGTAGCGGGCGCTGGCGTAGTGCAGCGTCCAGAAGACGCCGGTCAGCGCGGAGATCACCCCCGTGGACACGAACATGGCCAGCTTGAGCCGCTTGACCCGGACCCCGGCGAAGCGGGCCGCCTCCTCGGAGGCACCGATGGCGAACAGCGAACGGCCGAAGCGCGTGGCGTGCAGCACGACGACGGCGATCGCCAGCAGGACGACGAAGGGGACGACGGCGTACGGGAGGAACGTGTCCCCGAACCGGCCGGCCCCGAAGTCCAGGTACGGGGCCGGGAAGTCGGTCACGGAGTCGGAACCGAGCACGATCTGCGCGATGCCCCGGTAGGCGCCGAGTGTGCCGATGGTGACGGCCAGCGAGGGCAGCCCGAGCCGGGTGACGAGCAGGCCGTTGACCAGTCCGCACACCACGCCGAGCAGAACGCAGAGCGGGATGATCGTCTCGATCGCCATGCCGGCGTTCCACAGCGCGCCCATCACGGCACTGGAGAGACCGGCCGTGGAGGCCACCGAGAGGTCCACCTCGCCACAGACCACGAGCATCGCCATCGGCAGGGCGATCAGGGCGATGGGCAGGGTGTTGCCGATGAGGAACGACACGTTCAGGGCGTTGCCGAAGTTCTCCACGAAGGAGAACGAACAGATCAGCAGGACGACCAGCAGAACGCCGACCGAGGTGTCCCAGCGCACCGCGCCGCCGAGGCGGGAGAGCACGGGGGACTTGACGGTGGTGTCAGGCATGACGGGCGCTCCTCGACTGTGCGGCCTTCTTGCGCAGGGCTCCGGAGACTCTGAGCGCCAGCACCCGGTCGACGGCGATGGCGAGCAGCAGCAGGAAGCCGTTGATGGCGGTGACCCAGACCGAACTCACGCCGAGGGCGGGGAGCACCCCGTTGATGGAGGTCAGCAGCACGGCACCGAGCGCGGCACCGTACACGGTGCCCGATCCGCCGGTGAAGGCGACGCCGCCGACGACCACGGCGCTCACCACGACGAGTTCGTACCCGTTGCCGGTGTTGGAGTCGACGTTGCCGAACCTGGCGAGGTACAGGGCACCGGCGAGTCCGGCGAGCGCCCCGCAGACCACGTAGGCCGTCATGACGCGGGCCCGGACCGGGACGCCGGCGAGCCGGGCGGCCTCCGGGTTGGACCCCAGTGCGTACATGTCCCGTCCGCCGCGGTAGTTGCGGAGGTAGTAGGCCACGACGACCAGCACGGCCACGGTGAGCAGCGCGAGGTAGGGCACCACCCGGATGCCGTCACTGCCGAAGTCCACGAAGCCGTCGGGCAGGGCACTCGCCGTGATCTGCCGGGAGCCGACCCAGATCGAGTCGACGCCGCGGATGATGTAGAGGGTGCCCAGGGTCACCACCAGCGCCGGCACCTTGCCCAGACTCACCAGTGCGCCGTTGACCACGCCGAACAGCGCGCCGACCCCCACGGCCAGCAGGACGGCGACGAGCGGGTGGCCGCCGTCCTTGAGGTGGAGCCCCGTGGCGAAGGCGGAGACGCCCAGCACGGAGCCGACCGACAGGTCGACGTTGCGGGTGATCACCACCATCGCCTGGCCGATCGCGACCAGTACGAGAATGGTTGCGTTCAGCAGCAGGTCCCTGATGCCCTGCTCCGACAGGAACTGCGAGTTGGACAGCTGGGTCGCGCCGAGCATCACCACCAGCACGGCGATCACGGCCAGTTCGCGGGCCTTGAACATCCTGTCCATGAGCCGCCGCGCGGCGGCGGACTCGGGTGCGACCTCCGGCCGCACGGGCTCGACGGTCGTGGTCATGCCGCCTTCCTCCCTCGGTCGGTGCGGCCGGTCGCGGCTGCCATCACGCTCTCCTCGGTCGCTTCCGCCCGGGGGATCTCCGCGGTCAGCCGGCCCTCGTGCATCACCAGGACCCGGTCGGCCATGCCGAGGATCTCCGGCAGGTCGGACGAGATCATCAGCACCGCCACCCCGTCGGCGGCGAGCGAGGACAGCAGGCGGTGCACCTCCGCCTTCGTCCCCACGTCGATACCGCGGGTCGGCTCGTCCACGATCAGCACCTGGGGGGAGGTGGCGAGCCATTTGGCCAGGACGACCTTCTGCTGGTTGCCGCCCGAGAGCGTCCCCACGACATCGGCCAGGCGCGCGTACTTCACCTGGAGTCTCGTCGCCCAGTCCACGGCACGGCTGCGCTCGGCCCGCCGGTTCATCAACCCGGCACGGGAGGTGGCCGCGAAGCCGGTGAGCCCGATGTTCCGCTCGATGGACATGTCCATCACCAGGCCCTGGGCGCGGCGGTCCTCGGGCACCAGGGCGAGACCGGCGGCCATGGCCAGGCTCGGGGCTCCCGGCGGAAGCTTCCGGCCGAGCACCTCGACCTCACCGCCGTCGAACCGGTCGACGCCGAAGACCGCCCGGGCCACTTCGCTGCGGCCCGCCCCGACCAGACCGGCGAGGCCGAGGATCTCGCCGCGCCGGACGTCGAAGGAGACGTCGGTGAACACGCCTTCGCGGGTCAGCCGGCGCACGCTGAGGGCGACCTCGCCGATCCGGGTCTTCTGCTTGGGATAGAGCTCCGCCAGATCACGGCCGACCATGCGGCGCACCAGGCCGTCCTCGTCCAGCTCGGAGAGGGGCTCACTGGCGATCCAGGCACCGTCCCGAAGGGTGGTGACCCGCCGGCACAGCTCGAAGATCTCCTCCAGCCGGTGCGAGATGAAGAGCACCGCCGCCCCCTGCTCGCGCAGCGTCCTGACCACGCCGAACAACCGGGCCACCTCGCTGCCGGTGAGCGCCGCCGTCGGCTCGTCCATGATCAGCACGCGGGCGTCGAAGGACAGGGCCTTGGCGATCTCCACCAGCTGCTGGTCGGCGATGGAGAGACCGCGGGCCGGCTGCGCCGGGTCGAGGGCGACACCGAGGCGGGCGAAGAGTCCGGCGGCGGCCGACGTGACCGTGCGGTGATCCACCCTGCCCAGGGAACGCCGCGGTTGCCGCCCGATGAAGATGTTCTCCGCGACGGACAGGTCGGGGAAGAGCGTCGGCTCCTGGTAGATCACGGCGATTCCCGCGTCCCGGGCGTCCGCCGGGCCGTGGAAGGCCACCGGCTCGCCGTCCAGGAGGACCCTTCCGGTGTCCGGACGGTGCACGCCCGCGAGTGTCTTGATCAGGGTGGACTTGCCGGCGCCGTTCTCCCCCGCCAGGGCATGGGCCTCGCCCGCGTACAGCCGCAGCGAGACATCACGCAGCGCTCGGACGGCACCGAAGGACTTGCTCACTCCCTCCAGGGCGAGCACCGCGGTGGTCTCCGGTTCGGGACGAGTCATGAGTTCTCCCCAGTACGTGGGCCGAGCGGAAACCCCGCTGTGAAATGTTTCAATGGGGTTGCGGGGAAGCTAGCTTCAGCCCGTCCGGGCAGTCAAGGGTCCGAGGCGTATGCGGTCGCCCGGATTTGAAGTCGAGGGAGCAGGCGACATATGGGCTGAGCGCTGTCGTGACCCTTGACGGGTCCTGTGTCACGGGTTAGTTTCGGCGCAGACTGAATCGATTCATACGAGCAGGTTTC
Organism: Streptomyces sp. NPDC017225; assembly: GCF_044331465.1. Taxonomy (NCBI): domain Bacteria; kingdom Bacillati; phylum Actinomycetota; class Actinomycetes; order Kitasatosporales; family Streptomycetaceae; genus Streptomyces; species Streptomyces sp. NPDC017225. The sequence goes on from NZ_JBIRNE010000001.1 coordinate 688,234, forward strand.
TCAAGTCCCCACGACGGGGCAGCTTGCGCATCCAGAGGTGGACATGCCTGACATCACTGCCGTGAGAACCGCACTCGCCGACCAGCGGGTCGAGACGCCTTCCTGGGGCTACGGCAACTCCGGAACGCGTTTCAAGGTGTTCGCGCAGCCCGGCGTGCCGCGGACACCGCGCGAGAAGCTGGACGACGCGGCCAAGGTGCACGAGTTCACCGGCGTCACCCCCCGGGTGGCGCTGCACATCCCCTGGGACAAGGCCGACGACTACGCGGCGCTGGCCGCGTACGCGAAGGAGCGGGGCCTGGAACTGGGCACCATCAACTCCAACGTCTTCCAGGACGACGACTACAGGCTGGGCAGTGTCTGCCATCCCGACGCCGCCGTGCGGCGCAAGGCGCTCGCCCACCTGCTGGAGTGCGTCGACATCATGGACGCCACCGGCTCCCGCGACCTGAAACTGTGGTTCGCCGACGGCACCAACTACCCCGGCCAGGACGACATCGCGGCACGTCAGGACCGGCTCGCCGAGGCCCTCCAGGCCGTCTACGAGCGCCTGGGCGAGGACCAGCGGATGCTCCTGGAGTACAAGTTCTTCGAGCCGGCGTTCTACACGACCGACGTCCCGGACTGGGGCACCGCCTACGCGCACTGCCTGAAGCTCGGTGACAAGGCCCGGGTCGTCGTGGACACCGGCCATCACGCGCCGGGCACCAACATCGAGTTCATCGTGGCCGTCCTGCTCCGTGAGGCGAAGCTCGGCGGATTCGACTTCAACTCCCGCTTCTACGCCGACGACGACCTGATGGTCGGCGCCGCCGACCCCTTCCAGCTCTTCCGGATCCTCCATGAGGTCATCAAGAACGGCGGCCTGGACCCCGCCGCAGGCGTGGCCTTCATGCTCGACCAGTGCCACAACATCGAGGCGAAGATCCCGGCGATCATCCGTTCGGTGATGAACGTGCAGGAAGCCACCGCCAAGGCGCTGCTGATCGACGACGAGGCGCTGGCCGCCGCCCAGCGGGAGGGCGACGTCCTGGCGGCCAACGCCGTCCTGATGGACGCGTACAACACCGACGTGCGGCCGCTGCTGGCCGAGATCCGTGAGGAGAAGGGCCTGGACCCGGACCCGGTCGCCGCCTACCGCGCCGGTGGCTGGCAGGAGCGGATCGTCGCCGAACGCGTGGGCGGCGAGCAGGCCGGCTGGGGCGCCTAGGGGGTGCCGTTCGCATCCTGCCGGGGTCGGGGGGTCCGGCACGCGCGTCTGCGGCGTCGTCGTCGGTTGCCAGGACTCCGCCCGGATCCGCCCTGCCGCCCTCCTCCGCCTTGCAGCCGCACGCACCGGACCCCGTTCGGGTCAGTCGCTGGGCACCGTTGCCCGGAGCGGGCCTGATCCGACCGACACCCCCGAACCGCCGCTCCGGGGCGCCGCCCGGCTCGGGCCTCCTCCGTCGTCAACCCATCCCGAAGGAAAGATCATCATGGCCTCCGCCATCCATCCCCAAGTCGCCGGGCTCCTGGCGCGCTCGCACCGGCTGGGCTCGGACCCGCGCAACACCAACTACGCGGGCGGGAACACGTCCGCCAAGGGCACCGCCACCGACCCCGTCACCGGCGGCGAGCTGGAACTGCTGTGGGTCAAGGGCTCCGGCGGCGACCTGGGCACGCTGAAGGCCGAAGGACTGGCCGCGCTGCGCCTGGACCGGCTGCACGCGCTGAAGGACGTCTACCCGGGTGTCGAGCGCGAGGACGAGATGGTCGCCGCGTTCGACTACTGCCTGCACGGCAAGGGCGGTGCCGCGCCGTCCATCGACACCGCCATGCACGGACTGGTCGACGCGGCCCACGTGGACCATCTGCACCCCGACTCCGGTATCGCGCTGGCCTGCGCGGCCGACGGCGAGAAGCTGACCGCCGAGTGCTTCGGCGACAAGGTCGTGTGGGTGCCGTGGCGGCGGCCCGGATTCCAGCTCGGTCTGGACATCGCCGCGATCAAGGAGGCCAACCCGCGGGCGGTCGGCTGCGTCCTCGGGGGCCACGGCGTCACCGCGTGGGGCGCCACCTCCGAGGAGTGCGAGGCCAACTCGCTGTACATCATCCGCACCGCCGAGGCGTTCCTCGCCGAGAAGGGCCGCCCGGAGCCGTTCGGCCCGGTGCGGGACGGCTACGCGCCGCTGCCCGGCGAGGAGCGGCGCGCCCGTGCCGCCGCGCTCGCCCCGTACGTCCGCGCGATCGCCTCCGCCGACCGGCCGCAGGTCGGCCACTTCACGGACTCCGAGACGGTGCTGGACTTCCTCTCCCGCACGGAGCACCAGCGTCTCGCGGCCCTGGGCACCTCCTGCCCCGACCACTTCCTGCGCACCAAGGTCCGGCCACTGGTCCTGGACCTGCCGCCCGGGGCGCCGCTGGAGCAGGCGATCGCCCGGCTCACCGAGCTGCACGCCGAGTACCGAGCCGAGTACCGGGCGTACTACGAGCGGCACGCCGTGCCCGGCTCGCCGGCCATGCGCGGCGCCGACCCCGCGATCGTCCTGGTGCCGGGGGTGGGCATGTTCTCCTTCGGCAAGGACAAGCAGACCGCCCGGGTCGCCGGCGAGTTCTACGTCAACGCGATCAACGTGATGCACGGCGCCGAGGCCGTCTCCTCCTACAGCCCCATCGAGGAGTCGGAGAAGTTCCGCATCGAGTACTGGGAGCTGGAGGAGGCCAAGCTGCGGCGGATGCCCGCGCCCAAGCCGCTGGCCACCCGGGTCGCCCTCGTCACGGGAGCCGGCTCCGGCATCGGCAGGGCCATCGCCCACCGGCTCGTCGCCGAGGGCGCCTGCGTCGTGGTGGCCGACCTCGACGCCACGGGGGCGGCGGCCGTCGCCGAGGAACTGGGCGGGCCGGACCGTGCCGTGGCCGTGACCGTGGACGTCACCAGCGAGGAACAGATCGCCGCCGCGTTCGCCGAGGCCGTACTCGCCTTCGGAGGCGTCGACCTCGTCGTCAACAACGCCGGCATCTCCATCTCCAAGCCGCTGCTGGAGACCACGGCCAAGGACTGGGACCTCCAGCACGACATCATGGCCCGGGGCTCCTTCCTGGTCTCCCGCGAGGCCGCCCGGGTGATGACCGCGCAGAAGATCGGCGGCGACATCGTCTACATCGCTTCCAAGAACGGCGTCTTCGCGGGCCCCAACAACATCGCCTACGGGGCGACCAAGGCCGACCAGGCACACCAGGTGCGGCTGCTGGCGGCCGAGCTCGGCGAGCACGGCATCCGCGTCAACGGCGTCAACCCCGACGGAGTCGTGCGCGGCTCCGGCATCTTCGCCGGCGGCTGGGGCGCCAAGCGGGCCGCCGTGTACGGCGTGGCGGAGGAGAAGCTGGGCGAGTACTACGCGCAGCGCACGCTGCTCAAGCGCGAGGTGCTGCCCGAGCACGTGGCGAACGCGGTCTTCGCCCTCACCGGCGGCGACCTGACCCACACCACCGGACTGCACGTCCCGGTGGACGCGGGTGTCGCCGCCGCCTTCCTGCGCTGACCGGCGCCTCGCCCCGATGCCGCCGCCACTGGCGCGGCGGCATCCGGGCGGACGGCACGGGCCGGCGCCGCAGCCCTCGTTGCCCCACTCTCCATCGTTCAAGGGCCCTTCGCCTCGTCCCTCCTCGCCGCGCACAGCGGAGGTAACACCACGTGACCACCACCCCGGCCTCCTCGGCCTTCCCCTCGGCGTTCGCCGCGGTCGACCTCGGGGCCACCAGCGGACGGGTGATCCTCGGCCGGGTCGGGCCGGACAACCTCGACCTGACCGAGGCCCACCGGTTCCCCAACACTCCCGTACGCCTGCCCGACGGACTGCACTGGAACCTGCTCGCGCTCTTCCAGGGGACCGTCGACGGACTGCGGGAGGCCGCCCGGTCCGGCTCGGTCGTCTCCATCGGCGTGGACACGTGGGCGGTGGACTACGGGCTGCTCGACGCCGACGGCCTGCTCCTCGGCACCCCGTACCACTACCGGGACAGCCGCACCGACGACGCCGCCCAGCGGGTCTGGCCGCGCGTCGGTCCCGAGGAGCTGTACCGCATCACCGGGTTGCAGCACCTGCCGTTCAACACCGTCTTCCAGCTCGCCTCGGCGGCCGGCACCAGCCAGCTGGACGCTGCCCGCACCCTGCTGCTGATACCGGACCTGCTGGTCCACTGGCTGACCGGAACCATCGGGGCGGAGGCGACCAACGCCTCCACCACGGGCCTCTTCGACGTCCGCACGGGCACCTGGTCCGGCGAACTCCTCGACCGGCTCCCCATCGACCCGGCTCTGCTGCCGCCCCTGCGCCGCCCCGGCGACCCGGCCGGAACCCTCCTGCCGCACGTCGCCGCCCACACCGGTCTCGACGCGAGCACCCCGGTGGTCACCGTCGCCTCGCACGACACCGCCTCCGCCGTCGCCGCCGTCCCGGCCACCGAACCGCACTTCGCCTACATCTCGTGCGGCACCTGGTCCCTGGCCGGCCTCGAACTGGACGCCCCGGTACTGACCGAGGACAGCCGGGCCGCGAACTTCACCAACGAACTCGGCGTGGACGGCACCGTCCGCTACCTCCGCAACATCATGGGCATGTGGCTGCTGGAGGAGTGCCGCCGGACCTGGGAGGCGCGGGGGCTGCCCGCACACATTCCCGTACTCCTCGCGGAGGCCGCCCGGTCCAGGGCGTTCGGCGCGATCGTCGACCCGGACGATCCCGCGTTCCTCGCCCCGGGCGACATGCCGGAACGGATCCGCGCGTACTGCCGCCGTACGGACCAGCCCGCCCCCGTCAGCCAGGGGGCCGTCGTCCGCTGCGTCCTGGAGAGCCTGGCGCTGGCCCACCGCCGCACCCTGCGGCAGGCGGCCGAACTCGCCGGGCGCGACATCACCCACATCCACCTCGTGGGCGGCGGCTCCCGCAACGACCTGCTCTGCCAACTCACCGCCGACGCCACCGGGTTGCCCGTCATCGCCGGGCCCACCGAAGCCACCGCCCTCGGCAACATCCTCGTCCAGGCCCGAGCCGCCGGGCTGGTGGCCGACCTGGCGGCGATGCGCCGGCTCGTCGCCTCCACCCAGCACCTCAGGCGCTACACCCCAGGTGGCGACAGCGCGGCCTGGGACGCGGCAGCCGCCAGGCTCACCCCCGCCCGCACGGAGTCCTGACACGCGTCGCCCTCTTCGCCACCCGCGTCAACGACGCCCGCCACCCGCCCAGGGCGCTCGCCACCGTCGAGGCGCGACGCCCTTGCCGCGGAGGCGGGCGTGGACGCGCTGTGCGACGCGCAGCCGCTCCCGGGTCACCCGTGCGGCCTGTCCCAGCCGCCCGCCGCGGCGAGCCGGTGCGGCAGCCCGGCGGGGAAGGGGCCTCTCGCGAGTCGTCAGTTGTCTTCCGGCCGGTGTTCGCGAGCGTTCTGGCCTTCGAGCCGTTCGATGCCGTGGTTGAACTCGACCAGTAGCGTGAGGAACCGCTGTGTCCGCTCGCCGTCCCATTCCGCCGCTTCGAGCAGCCGGGCGGCTCCCGCGCGGCTGATGGCTCGGTCCGCCTCCAGGCGCTCCAAGCCGGTCGGTGTGGGCCGGATCCTGCGCGCGACGCCTCCGGCGGGGTCCGCGATGCGCTCCACGAGGCCCTGACGCAGCATGGCGCTGATCTGCCGGTTGATGGTGGACACGTCAGCCTGGAAGGTATGGGCCAGCTCCTTGAGCGTGAGCGGCTCGCCCGTCTCCAGCCGGGTGAGCAGAACATACGCGGAACGGTCCAGACCCTGACCGATCCGCGGGCGGCGCGAGGCGATGAAATGCCGTGACAACAGGGTCAGTTCACGTTCCAGATCGCCCAGGCGACGCTCTTCCGCGTCCGGCTCCTTCATCTGCTCGGCCGTCCTTCCTCGATGGTTCACGTCATCAGCGCTCATGTTCGCACTCCACCCGGACCCAGCTTTTTGTGCACGATGCACTGTGTATGTAGCATACATATCGCCGTCACCCCGTCAAAGAGCGCTTCGTCGGCCGGCGCCTCCCGCTGGACCACCAGAACCGTCCACACTGCGAAGAAGGAAGTACTCCCATGGAACGTCTCAAGGACAAGGTCGCCGTCATCACCGGCGCGGGCAGCGGCATCGGCCGTGCCGCGGCCCAGCTCATGGGAGCGGAAGGTGCCCGGATCGTGGTCGCCGACTACGACACCGAGGCGGCCGAGGAGTCCGCCGCGCTCATCGAGAGGTCGGGCGGGCGGGCGCTGCCCGTCACGGTCGACGTCACCGACGAGGGCTCGATCGCGGACATGATCAACGCGACCGTCCGGGAGTTCGGCGCCCTGAACGTGCTCTGTAACCACGTGGGTGGCACGAATCCGCGTACCGACCTGGACCTGCTGCGCCTGGACATGGACGAGTTCCACAGGGCGGTCGGCCGCAATGTGACCAGCACCCTCCTGGGTACCCGGCACGCGATCCCGCACATGCTGCGCGCGGGGGGCGGATCGATCATCAACACCGCGTCCGTCGCCGCCCTGGTCGGTGACGTCCTGCAGACCTCCTACGGTGCCGTCAAGGCCGCGGTGGTCAGCATCACCAAGTCCGTCGCCGTCCAGTACGGGCCCCAGAGCGTACGCTGCAACGCTGTCGCCCCCGGGGCCGTCATGACCCCCGCACTGGAGAACAACCTGCCGCGAGGCGTCATCGAGGGTCTCAAGCGGGGCAACGCGCTGCCCCGTCTCGGCTCGCCCGAGGACATCGGCCACACCATGGTGTTCCTCGCCTCCGACGAATCCCGCTACCTCACGGGGCAGTTGCTGGTCGTCGACGGGGGAATGACCGTGCAGTCGTCCGCGGCCCCCGGGCGGCGGGCGCAGCTCCCCGGCTGAGCCGGGGGCGGCCGGGGGGGCGTCACATCGGCGAGAGCTCGCCTTGTGTATGGTGCACAGCAAGTGCATTATGCATACGAGTCCGGGTGCTCGGCCGCTCAGGAGCTCCCTCGTCGCCCTTTCGGCGCCGCTCCCGTCGCTCACCCTCGCCGTCCCGCCGCGCGGGACCGCCTGCGTCGCAGGCCCACACGAAAGGAATTCCCTCATGAGTTCTCCCAGCCTGCAGGGCAAGTCGGCCATCGTCACCGGAGGCGCCTCGGGCATCGGCGGCGCCATCACCAAGGCCTTCGTCGCGCGCGGAGCCCGGGTAGTGGTCGTCGACCTCCAGGAGGAGGCCGGTGAGGCGCTGAGCCGTGAACTGGGTGACGCCGTGGTCTTCCTGAAGGGCGACGTCTCCGACCGGGCGGTCGCCGACTCGGCCGTGGCCGCCGCCGTCGAGCACTTCGGCTCCCTCGACGTGCTGGTGAACAACGCGAGCGTGTCCCGGCAGAAGCCGTTCGAGGAGCAGACGGACGACGACTGGGACCTCGCGATGAACACCGGTCTGTACGCCACCCGCAACTTCATGCTCGCCGCCCTGCCGGAGCTGAAGAAGACCGGCAACGCCTCCGTCATCAACTTCGGCTCCGGCGCGGGCCTGAACGGCCAGCCGAACCAGGCCTCCTACGCGGCGGCGAAGGAGGCCATCCGCGGCCTGAGCCGCGTGGCCGCCAACGAGTGGGCCCCGCACAACATCCGGGTCAACGTGGTCTGCCCGATGGCTCTGACCGCCGGCGTGGCCCAATGGGCCGAGGCCCGTCCCGAGCAGTACGCCCAGTCCGCGGCCATGGTGCCCCTCGGCAGGTTCGGTGACCCCGACCGGGATGTCGCTCCCATCGTCGCCTTCCTCGCCGGCGACGACGCGCGGTACATGACCGGGCAGACCGTCATGGCGGACGGCGGCTCGGTCAAGCTTCGCTGACCCGTGATTCTGGCGGCCCGTCGGGTCGGGGGGCGTTCGAACGCAGGTGCTCGTCGCTCACGGTGAAGTTATGGGCATGTGGGGGAGGCCGGCCCGGCGGACCACGTCTTCCGTCGGAGACGGTGCACCATCGTGATGATGGCGCGCCGCCGGTGCACGCACCTGCCGCGCCGGCCGCCACCCGTTGAGTGAGACCTGGGAAAGAAGCGTCATGGTCGCGAATCCACTGCGCGGTACGCCCGTCGTCGACACCCACGCGCATCTCTACCCCGCGACGTACCTGGACCGGCTCGTGGCGATCGGAGCCGACCCGGACACCGTGGCGGTCGCCCGGAACCTCCGCGCGAGCGACGAGCCGGAGGAGCTGGAAGCACGACTGCGGCAGATGGACGCGGCCGGCGTCGGTGTCCAGGTCCTGTCAGCGGTGCCCCAGGTACCCATGGTCGACGACGCCGGCAGCGCCGCCCGCGCCGCGAGGATGGTCAACGACCAGTACGCGGCCGTCCTCGCTGCCCACTCCGACCGGTTCAGGGCCTACGGCTGTCTGCCGGTGCCGCACGTGGAAGCGTCCGTCGCGCAGACCCGGTACTGCCTGGACGAGCTGGGCTTCCTCGGCGTCGCGCTGCCCACCGTCGTCCGAGGCGACATGACGCTCGCGGACGGGACTTTCGATCCCCTGTGGGCCGCCCTCGACGCGCGCGGAGCGCGTGTCTACCTCCACGCCACCGGCGGCGGCGCGAACTGCCCGCTCATCAACGACCACCAACTCCAATGGGTCAACGGGGCACCCCTCGAGGACGCGCTCGCGGTACTGCATCTGCTCAAGGCCGACGTTCCGGCCCGGTTCCCCGGCATTCGCTTCCACGTGGCGCACCTCGGCGGCGACCTGCCCTTCCTCGCCCAGCGCATCGAGGACAACTACGAGGACTGGCGGACGTTCGAACGATCCCCCCGCGCCGCGTTGCGGAACATGTGGTTCGACTCCGCGAACTTCCACGGTCCGTCGCTGCGGCTCGCGATGGAAACCGTCGATCCGGGCAAGGTCATGATGGGATCGGACTATCCGTACTTCCAGGACGACAAGTACACCAGAGCGGTCGGCTACGTCCGCGACAGCGGACTGTCCGAGACGCTCGTGGAAGCCGTCCTGAGCACGAACGCCATGAGGTTCTACGACGGCTGACGAGACGCCCCGAGGCCGCACTGGTCGAGAGGGCGCCTCGGAGGACGATTCCGGGTGCGCGTCCCAGCGGTCCGGTGCGGGGTCGCCGGATGCACCGGCCCGGGCATGGCTCCCCGGCCCTGCGGGCAGGGGAGACGTTGTTCCGTACCGAACGCCACAGGGGGGAGTCTCCGTGACCACAGGCGGAAGAGACGCCACTGCCTCGCCGGAGGGAGCGGACGACACCCCTTTGCGGCGGGTCATCGGCCCCAAGCTGCTCATCCTGTTCGTGATCGGCGACATCCTCGGTACCGGCATCTACGCGACCACCGGACAGGTCGCCGGCAAGGTCGGCGGGGCGCTGTGGCTGCCGTTCGTCATCGGGTTCGTCGTGGCGATCCTGACGGCGGCCTCGTACGTCGAGCTCGTCGGCAAGTACCCGAAGGCGGCCGGGGCCGCGCTGTACACCCAGAAGGCGTTCCAGGTATCGTTCCTCACCTTCATCGTCGCCTTCATGGTCATGTGTTCGGGCCTGTCCTCGGCGAGCGCGGCAGCGCGCGCCTTCAGCGGCGACTACCTCGCCGAGTTCACGGACTTCTTCCCGCCCACCCTCATCGCGATCCTGTTCGTTCTCGCCCTCGCGGCCCTCAACCTGCGCGGCGTGTCCGAGTCGGTGAAGACCAACGTGGTCCTCACCGTGGTCGAACTGACCGGCCTGTTCGTCATCCTCGCCGTCGGCGCCTGGGCGGTCCTCACCGGTGACGGCGACCCCTCCCGGCTCGGCGAGTTCCAGGCAGGGGGTACCGGCTACGCGCTGCTCACCAGCGTGCTGGGAGCGACGGCCCTCGGCTTCTTCGCCTTCGTGGGCTTCGAGGACTCCGTCAACATGGCCGAGGAGACCCAGGACCCGGTGCGTACGTTCCCGCGCGCCATCTTCATCGGCGTCGCCGTCACCGGGACCATCTACGTCCTGGTCGCCCTGGTCTCCTCGCTGCTCGTCGACTACCGCGTACTGGAGGGCTCCAGCGGCCCGCTGCTGGAGGTCGTCAAGGCCGGGGGACTGGACTTCCCGCCGAAGCTGTTCGCGCTGATCGCCCTGTTCGCGGTCACGAACTCGGCACTGATCAACATCATGATGGCGTCCCGGCTCTGCTACGGCATGGCGAACGAACGCATCCTGCCGCGCGCGCTGGGCCGTGTCCTCCCCCGGCGCCGCACCCCGGTCGTCGGCATCGTCTTCGTCTCGCTTCTCGCCATCGGCCTGGTCTCGACCGGGGAGATCGCGGGCCTCGGCGACACCACGGCCTTCCTGCTCCTGTGCGTCTTCGCCGTGGTCAACGTCTCCGTACTGGTCCTGCGCCGCGACCGGGTCGAACACAAGCACTTCCGTACGCCCACCGCTCTGCCGGTACTGGGCGCGGTCACCTCCCTGATCCTGGCCAGCCCCCTGTCCGACCGGCCCGCGCACGTCTACATCCGGGCAGGGGTCCTCCTGGCCATCGGAATCGGGCTGTGGGTGCTGAACAGGACGGTGATGAGGGCACGCGGCGAGGCGTGAGCCCCCTCGTCGCTGTCCTGCCCGGTCACCCACGGGTACGGACGCCCGTACCGCGCCCCATGGCCGCGAGGCGCGAGGGCGCGCTCAGCGAGCGGCTCGGGGGATGCGCCTCTCCCAGGTGCGGTGGAAGACGACGTCCTCGCCGTCACGGCACACCACCTCGTTCGACGTGACGAAGTCGTCGGCGTCGCAGGTGATCTCCGACCGGGTCTCGACCCGCACGTCCCAGTCACGCTCCGGGCGGCGCAGACGGACGCTCCAGTCGGACCGGGCCCGCGCCGACAGCGGGTCGTCCTCCCGGATGGTGTAGGTCTCCAGCGCGTCCTCGGCGAACTCCAGGCCGTCCGGGTACACGCGGGTCCCGCCGTAGCGCGGGTCCACCTCCAGCCGCCACTCGCCCTTGGCCACGTCACGCACCACGAGCCGCTCCGGGCGTTCCTCCTGCGAGGTCGCCGGCACGGTCACGCGCAACGGCTCGGACTGCTCGGGAGGCTCGAAGCGGACACCGGTGTCCTCGGGGTGTTCACCGGCTTCGCGAACCGGCAGTTCGAGTGCGGAGCCGGCCGGTTCCAGAACGAAACCGTCGGAGCCCGCCTGCGGCCAGATCCACGGCCAGTACGCGGACGAGACGGCGAGACGGATGCGGTGTCCGGCCGGAAAGGTGTGGCCGATGCCGTTGAGCTGGAAGGTCACCGTCTCCGTGGCCCCGGCAGGCCAGGGCACGTTGCGGTCGCGGCCCTGTCGCGCCGCGAGGTTGAGGGCGCCGCGGGTCACCAGGGTCGAGGATCCGTCCGGCGCGACGTCGCAGAGCCGGGCGACGGCCTGCCCGTACGGTACGTCCATCCGAAGGCGCAGGGTCACCTCGGGACGTCCGAGGATCTCGACGGGACCGTCGGTGACGGGAAAGTCGAAGCACGCCGAGCGGGCGTCCTCCTCGCGCTGGTCGGGCGGCAGGTCGGCGTCGTTGCCGAAGGGGAAGAACCGTCCGGCGTCGACGCCGGTGTGCTGGGGGGAGCGTACGACGACCGGGTCGCCCCCGAGGGCGTGGGTCGTGGGTGCGGTGTACGGCGACGGCCAGGCCGGGTCGCCGGCCCAGCGGCCCGGCAGTTCGGGGTAGACGGTGGCCGGCGGGTGGGACTCGCTGATCCAGGAGCGGAGCAGCGGTTCGTCCATGACGCCGGTGTCCTCGCCCTTCAGGTGGTGGTCCCACCAGCGCAGCGTCTCCTGGAGGAAGCCGATCGGCGGTCCCGGCGGCAGTCCGCGGTCCGGGTACTGGTGGGACCAGGGCCCGATCAGACCCCGGACCCGCTCGTTCGGGAGGTGTTCCACGAGCCGGAGCACGGTGTCGCGGTACGGGTCGTGCCAGCCGCCCACGGCGAGGACGGCGGCGTCGACGGCGGAGTAGTCCTCGCAGACGCTGCCGTGCTTCCAGTAGTCGTCGCGGAGCTGGTGGGCGAGCCAGGTGTGGATGAACGGGTCGACGGCCTCCAGCCGGCGCAGCCACATCTCCCGCCACTCCGGCCCGGCGTATTCCGGGTCCGGCGGACGGCAGACGAACGCGAGCATGGTGGCGGCCCAGGCGTGCATGTCGACACCGAGCACCGAGCCGCCCATGTAGTGCACGTCGTTGTCGTACCGGTCGTCAGCCGAACAGACGGTGACGACGGCCTTCAGCGGTTCGGGGGCGAGCGCGGCGATCTGGAGCGAGTTGAAGCCGCCCCAGGAGATGCCGAACATGCCCACCTTGCCGTTGCACCAGGGCTGCGCGGCCAGCCACTCGACGACCGCGACGCCGTCGGCCAGCTCGGTGGCGTCGTACTCGTCGCCCGGCAGCCCCTCGCTGTTGCCGTGCCCGCGCACGTCGACGCGGACGGAGGCGTAGCCGTGGCCCGCGTACCAGGGGTGGCGCTGGCTGTCGCGGGGCGCGGTCCAGTCGCTGAGCCGGTACGGCAGGTACTCCAGCAGGGCGGGGACCGGCTCGTCGGTGACCGGCCGCCAGATCCGCGCGTAGAGCCGGGTGCCGTCCGGCAGCGGGACGCGGATGTCGTCGTGGGTCGTCTCGTACGGGAAGTCTGTGCGCATGCGCATGGCGGTACCTTCCGGCGGGCCGGTGCTCAGTGGACGGGGTGCATCGTGCGCCGCAGCCACGGCGCGAGGGCTACGACGACCAGGCCGAGGACTACGGCGATGGCGCCGTTGACGCCGAAGTACATGGGGTGGGACACGTCGTCGTAGATCTTCACCACCTGGGCCTGGATGCCGTTGGCGAGGGCCAGGGAGAGGAACCACAGGGCCATGGTCTGGCTGGAGAACGCCTTCGGCGCCAGCTTGCTGCTGGCCGAGAGACCCGAGGTCTCCAGGAGCACGTCGCCGAGGCCGAGCAGCAGGTAGGAGCCGACGATCCACCAGGCGGCCATCCGGTAGTCGGTCCCGTCGTGGCCCGCGGTGGGAATCACCATCAGCAGAAACGACAGACCGCCGAGAATGACCCCGAACGCGATCTTGTTCGAGGCGTGCGGCTGGCGCCGGCCCATCCGCACCCATACGGCGGCGACCACGGGGGCCAGCGCCACCTCGAAGGCGCCGAGCGCGGAGGCGTACCAGCTGGAGGGGAAGTCGAAACCGAGGATGCTGGTGTCGGCGTTCGTCGAGGCGAGCAGCATCATCGTGGAGTACGCCTGGAAGAGGATGAAGTTGAAGACCACCGAGGCGAGGAAGAGGACGATGTAGGGCCGCAGCCGCCCGCGTTCCTCCGTGGTGACCCGGGGGCTGGTGAACATGATCCAGAAGTAGACGGCCGGCGCGATCACCGAGACGACCGTGAGGACGTCCACGAACCGGTCCATGGTGAGCCAGCCGGCGCCCGCGAGCACGCCGCACAGCGCGGCGAAGGCCAGGCTTCCGGCGACCATGAGCCACACGGCCCGTCGCATGGCCGCCGGGGCCAGTGCGAACTCGGCGGTGTGCTTGCGGCCGGCGAGGTGCCGCCGCCCGGCGATGTACTGGACGAGCCCCAGCGTCATCCCGAAGGCGGCCGCGGAGAAGCCCCAGTGCCAGCCCTGGTGCTCGCCGAGCCAGCCGGTGATCAGCGGCCCGGCGAAAGCGCCGATGTTGATGCCCATGTAGTACAGGGCGAAGCCGGCGTCGCGGCGGTCGTCGTCGGTGCGGTAGAGCTTGCCGACCATGGCGGCCACATTGGGTTTGAGCAGGCCGGTACCGGCGCTGATCAGGCCGAGACCCACCCAGGTCATGGCGGCGGTGGGGACGGCCATGGAGTAGTGGCCGAGGGCGATGAGGACGCCGCCCCACAGGACCGCCCGGTAGGAGCCGAGGATGCGGTCGGCGAGCCATCCGCCCGCGACGGAGACCAGGTAGACGAGGGTGCCGTAGGCGGCCGACACGGAGGCGGCGGTGCCCGCGTCCATGCCCAGGCCCTCGTTCGCCACCGAGTCGGCGAAGTACAGGACGAGGATCGCCTGCATGCCCAGGAACGAGAAACGCTCCCAGACCTCCAGGGCGGACAGCGTGAGCAGGCCCTTCGGCTGCCCGAAGAAGGCGCGGTCGTCCCGCGCCGGAGGCTGCTCGTCGTCGGCTGTCTCGGGATGAGCACGGTCTGTCATAGGTCCTGTCGCCGGTCGGGGATGGCTGGACCGCTGCACAGCGGAAATGGCGTGCACAGTGCCTGCCGACACCTTTGCGCGACGCTCACCGCGACATGACAGTCAGTCCCACGTCGCAGGTCAGGAGATCAGGGATCACCCGCACTTCGCAACTGCGTACGCCGCTGTCCCGTACGCACGCGGCCCGTGGTACACCGCGAACGGCAGCGCCGCACGAGCCGTTCGGGAGTCTCGGGTAACACGGCGACATGACGCCCCTGGCTCGCACGCCACCCCCTGCTGCGCGATCGGTCCAGGAGAGGGGCACCGGCGGCCGGTCCCCGCGGGCACAATGACCGGCTCGGCTTGCTTACTCCAAGTAACAAGACCAGAGTTGATCTCCGCACCTCACGCGACTACTTGAGGCAGCCCGCCCTCCCCATGTGTCCGTGGTCCTGACACCCGGACGACCAACAGGAAGCCGAATGAATCCGTCGTACGACCGCCTCGAGCAGGCGCGCGAAGACTACGAACACCACCTGCGGACCTGTCGTCAGTGCGAGGCGGACGGTGCGAGGTGCCCCGCGGCCAAACACCTGAGACGCCTGTACAACAACCTTCTCAGATCGACGCGACCACGAACGTCGAGCGCGGGCCACGCGGGCCGGCCGGCGAGGGGTGGTCCGGCCGGGTGACGCGAGGTCCGGGCCGTCCGCTCCTGTCCATCGGCACGAGTGGCACAGCGCCCGGACCGACGACCGGCACGTCCACGCCGTTCCGCCCGTGCCGTCACCGGAGCGACAGTACCGGGGGTGAGGCGAGCAGCCGGGCAGCACCGTGGGGGGCGGTGACTGCCTGTGCGCGGCAGCGGCTCGTCCGGGGACGATGAGCGCGCCGACGTCTGTCCGGTCGACGCCGCCGCGGGATCGGCCGGCAAACGCGGAAGGTGCGCGGAGCCGCCCACCGTCGGCCGTCGACGATATGCGCCGCCGCCGCGACCGGTGGCTGAGGCCGCGCCGATTCCGCCTCACCGTCCGCGTGTCCTGACCCCGTCCCGTCGCACATAGGCTGGTGCTCATGACCTCAGTGAGGGAGGGACGCCCCCGCGCGCTGTTCGCGGGGGCTTCGCGCAGGTGGGTGCGGCTGCTGCCGTGGGGAGTGGCGTTCGTGCTGTGCGTCGCCCTGCTGCCCACCACCATCCGGGTGCTCAGCGTCGACTACGGAATGCACGCGGGCGTCGCGAGCGCCCTGGCGGTCGCGCAGAGCGCGCCGCTGCTGCTCGCCGTTCTCCGACCGCTGCAGGCCTGGTGCGTGATCTTCGCCGCGGACGTGGCCGGAGCGCTCGCCCTGCGCGCCGTCGACTTCGAAGAACGGCTCCTGTGGCCTTTCCCGCCGATGGAGATCGTCGGGTACGTCGGCCTCTGCCTCGCGCTCGGCCTGCGCGAGCGGCGCCGGACACTGCTGCTGGTGTGGCTTGCGACGGCGGTCGCGGGCATCGGCCTGGAGTTCGTCGTGCCCCACGGCACGAACAGCAACAGCACGGTACTCACCATGCTCAGCGGCATCACCCTCGTGGTCGCCGGTGCGCTGCGCGAGCGGCACGAGGTGCAGCGCAGGCTGGCCGAGCAGGAGACGATCAGCGAGGCCGAGCGCGGCCGGCGGACGCTGCTGGAGGAACGGGCCCGGATCGCGCGCGAGCTGCACGACGTGGTGGCGCACCACATGTCCGTCATCACGGTGCAGGCGGACACCGCGGAGTACCGACTCGACCGGCTGCCGCCGAAGGTGCGGGAGGAGTTCACGTCCATCGCGGCGACCGCCCGCGCGTCGCTCGGTGAGATGCGCAGGCTCCTGGGGGTCCTGCGCAACGAGGAGACGCATGGCGAGCTGGCACCCCAGCCGGGCCTGACGCAGATCGCGCGGCTGGCGGAAGCGACGGCGAGGGCCGGCGGACCGGTGGAGTTCACTCCCTGCGACGCCGACGTGCCCGAGGCGGTGGGCCTGTCCGCGTACCGCATCGTCCAGGAGGCTCTCGCGAACGTCGTCCGGCACGCACCGGGTGCGCGGACGCAGGTGTCGCTCTCGGTGGCGGAGCCCGTTTCGCAGGACGGCGCGCGGCTCACCGTCCTGGTGGTCAACGGCCCGCCGCCGAAGCCGCCCGCCGCACCGCTCGAGGCGGGCGGCACCGGGCACGGTCTCGTCGGCATGCGTGAACGGGTACGGCTCGCCGGCGGCACCCTCGACGCGGGGCCGCTGCCGGACGGCGGCTTCCGGGTCGTCGCACAACTCCCACTGAGTGAAGAGGACCCCACGTGACCACGCGTGTCATCGTCGTCGACGACCAGGCCATGGTGCGAGCCGGTTTCGCCGCGCTGCTGGCCGCCCAGAGCGACATCGACGTGGTGGGCGAGGCCCCCGACGGCGCCCAGGGTGTCGAGCTGAGCCGGCGCACCCATCCCGACGTCGTGCTGATGGACGTCCGCATGCCCGAGATGGACGGACTGGAGGCCGCGCGCCGCCTCCTGACGCCGCCGCCGGGTGTGACGCACCGGCCGCGCGTCCTGATGCTCACCACCTTCGACGTCGACGACTACGTCTACGAGGCGCTACGGGCGGGCGCGAGCGGATTCCTGCTCAAGGACGCGCCACCGGCCGACCTCATCGCGGCGGTACGCGTCGTGGCCTCGGGCGACGCGCTGCTCGCCCCTTCCGTGACCCGCCGCCTCATCGCGGACTTCGCCAGGCAGCGGCCCGTGACCCGGGGCAAGCCGGCGTCGCGGCTCAAGGGCCTGACCGAACGCGAGACCGAGGTCCTCACGCTGGTGGCCCGCGGCCGGTCGAACGGGGAGATCGCGGCGACGCTGGTGCTCGCCGAGCAGACGGTGAAGACGCACGTGAGCCGCGTCCTCACCAAACTCGACCTGCGCGACCGCGCCCAGGCGGTGGTCTTCGCGTACGAATCGGGACTGGTGGCCCCGGGCGAATGACACACCCCCGTCGGGGCGGCCGGCGAGGACGAAGGCCCCGTCCCGCGCCGAAGGGCGGTCGGGCCCCGCCACCGCGGGCGTGGCGTGCGAGTGTACATCGTCCCGTTGCCCCCGCAGCCGCCCCGTGCGCCGGGTCCGGGCGTGGTCCCGGCGAGGAAGCCGCTCCGCCGCCGCGGGGCGTCGGGTGGCCACCGGCCGGGGGAGGGGCCCGGGTCCTGTCCTCCCCCACCCCCTACCGTGGTAGCACCTCCACATTGGCTCCCGGGTATGACGCCCGGCGCGCAGCCGTCCCCGCACTCTTCACCCGTCACAGAAACGCACGTGTGAGGGAGACGGGACATGAGGCTACGCAGCGGCAAGCGGACGAAGGCGGACGACCGGACGAAGGCGGACAACCCGCTGGAGGCGGACGACCGGCCCGAGGCCCGGGCCGCCACGCCCGGTCTCGCCGTCGAGCTGCGCGGTGTCCGGCGCCAGTACGGCCGCGGAGCGGGCACCGTACACGCACTGGCGGGCATCGACCTCGCCCTCCCGCGCGGCACGTTCACCGCCGTCATGGGCCCCTCCGGGTCCGGCAAGTCCACGTTCCTGCAGTGCGCCGCCGGCCTCGACCGGCCGTCGGCCGGCTCCGTGCGCCTCGGCGGTACGGAGATCACCGGCATGAGCGAGAACGAACTCACCGAACTGCGCCGCAGCCGTCTCGGCTTCGTCTTCCAGGCCTTCAACCTGCTGCCCTCCCTCACCGCGGAGCAGAACGTACTGCTGCCCGTGCGCCTGGCCGGCAAGCGCCAGGACCGGCGCCGGGCGCAGACGGTGCTCGCACAGGTCGGGCTCGCCGACAAGGCCAAGCGCCGGCCCGGCGAACTCTCCGGCGGCCAGCAGCAACGCGTGGCCGTCGCCCGCGCCCTGGTCACCAGCCCGGACGTGATCTTCGCCGACGAGCCGACCGGTGCCCTCGACACGGGCACCGCCACCGAGGTCCTCGGCCTGCTCCGGCACGCGGTGGACACCCTCGGCGCCACCGTCGTCATGGTCACCCACGACCCGGCCGCGGCCGCCTGGGCCGACCGCGTGCTGTTCCTCACCGACGGCGCCTTCTCCGACCACCTCGAGCACGGTTCGGCCGAGCGGATCGCGGCACGGATGGCCGTGCTCACCTCCCGTACCTCCCGCGCGGGCGCGATGGCGGGTGTGGCGGCATGAGGCGCCCCAACGGACTCGCCCGTGAGGCCGTCCGCTTCAAGCCCGCATCCTTCGCGGGAACCTTCCTCGCGCTGCTGATGGCCGCGCTGATCGTCTCGGCCTGCGGAATCCTGCTCGAGACCAGTCTGCGCGCGTCGGTGCCGCCGCAACGGTACGCGCGGGCGCCCGTCGTCGCGGCGGCGGACCAGTACGAGTACGTCGTCACGGGCAGCGGCGAAGACCGCGAGAAGGAGGCGGTTCCGCTGCCCGACACCGCACGGGTGGACGCCGGGCTGGCGGCGAAGGCCGCGAAGGCGCCGGGTGCGGCCACCGCCGTCCCGGACTTCACCTTCCCGGTGCGCGCGGCGGACGGCGGCGCGGACCTGGGCGCACGCGAACTCCCCGTTCCTGGCGGGGTGCTCACCGCGCACGGATGGGGCTCGCACACCTTCACCGGCACCGCGTTGACCACCGGTTCCGCGCCCCGCGAGGGCGAAGTCGTGCTCGACGCGCTCACGGCCCGCGCCGCGAAGGCCGCTGTCGGCGACACCGTCGCGCTGCGGACCGCCGCCGGGCAGCGGGACTTCGGCGTCGCGGGCGTGGCCGAAGCCGGAGCCGCGGACACCGCCCGGAACACGGGCGCCGCGGGAGCCGTCGCCTGGTTCGCCGACGCCCAGGCTCCCACGCTCGCCGGACACCCCGGCAAGGCGGACGCCATCGTCGTGCTGGGGAAGGACGGCACCGATGCCGACGCCCTGGCCGGCTCGGTGAAGAAGGCTCTGACCGGCTCCGGCGCCCAGGTGCACACCGGTGACGACCGCGGTGCCGTCGAAGACCCCGGCCTCGGCCACGCCAAGCAGACGCTCTTCGGAATCGGCGGCTCCTTCGGTGGCATCGCCGCCGTCGTCGCGGTCTTCACCGCCGCCGGAACCGTCGCGCTGTCGGTCGGTCAGCGAGCCCGCGAATTCGCGCTGCTGCGCGCCGTCGGCGCCACCCCGCGGCAGATCCGCCGCGCGGTCGCCTCCGAAGCACTGCTCGTCGCGCCGCTCGCCGGGATCGCCGGGTGCCTGCCCGGCATCGGGCTCGCGCACTGGTGGTTCGGGCAGCTTCAGGACCGCGGCGCCGTCCCGCAGGCGGTGGACCCGCACGTCTCCGGACTCCCGCTGCTCGCCGCCGTCGGCGTGGGGCTGCTCACCGCGCTCGGCGCCGGCTGGGCGGCCGGGCGCCGGCCCGCGAAGATCAAGCCGGGCCAGGCGCTGTCGGAGGCGTCGGTGGAGCGGCTGCGGCCCGGCCTGGTCCGTACCGTCCTCGGCGCAGGCGCTCTCGTCTCAGGCGCGGTCCTCACCGGCGTGTCCGCCCGCTCCGCCGGCGCAGACGCGGCCGGCGCCGCCCTCGGCGTCGTCATGTGCTTCATGCTCGCCGTCGGGCTGCTGGGCCCGCTGGTGGCGCGGCTGTGCGCGGGCCTGTTCGGCCTCCCGCTGCGCGGGGCGGGCCCGGCGGCCCAGCTCGCGGCCGCCAACTCCCGTACCAACGCCCGCCGCCTCGCCTCCGCGATCACCCCGATCGTGCTCGCCATGGCCTTCGCCTCGACGCTCGTCTTCATGCACACGAGCGAGACCCACGCCGCCGACAAGCAGCTGCGCGCGGGCATCACCGCGGACCACGTGGTCACCGACCCGGCGGGGCTCCCGGTGGACGCGGCGGCGCGGGCCTCCCGCGCGCCGGGTGTGGAGGCGGCCGTCGGCCTGCTGAACACCCAGGTGCTGGTGCCGGTCGGTTCCGGGGAGTTCAAGTCGTTGCAGGGCGCGGCGACCCAGGGCGTCACCGGCTCCGGCGCCGAGCTCGCGAAGGTGCAGGACCTGGACGTACGAGAGGGCAGCCTCGACCAGCTCGGCAAGGGCCGTATCGCCGTCGACAAGACCCTGGCGAACTCGGCGGACGCCGGCGTCGGCGACCGGCTTCCGCTCTTCCTCCCCGACGGCACCGAGGCCCGTCCCGAGATCGTCGCGGTCTACGGCCGCGGCCTCGGTCTGGCCACGGTGACCATGGACCGGGCGTCTCTCACCGGGCACGTCACCTCGGGCTTCGACAGCACCCTGCTCGTACGGGGCGGCTCGGAGAAGCCGCTCACCGCCCTTGGCAAGGTCACCGACGCCTCCGGCTACGCCACCGAGCGGAGCCTCGACGCGCGGCTGGGTGCCTGGATGAACAACACGATGGCCGCGGTCCTCGGCGGCTTCGCCGCCGTCGCCGCGGTCAACACCCTGGTGATGACGGTCCTGGACCGCCGCCGCGAGCTGGGCACGCTGCGGCTCGTCGGCTCCACCCGGCGTCAGGTGCTGACGATGCTTCGCTGGGAGGGCCTGCTGGTCTCCGCGGTGGGCGTGGTCCTCGGCTCCGCGATCGCCGCGGCCACGCTGATCCCCATGATGAGCGGCACGACCGGCGAGGCGCCGTACGTGCCCCCGCTGGTGTACGGATCCTTCGTGGCCGCCGCCGGCGGCCTGGCCCTGCTCGCGGTCACGCTGCCGGCCCGCGCGGCGCTGCGCCGCTGGTCGTAGCGCGTACGCAGGAGGCGGGAGCCGGCATCACATCGGCTCCCGCCCGTACGACCTCTCGGACCGCGGGCTTCGAAGCAGCGAGCACGTCGCGCCCCGGTCACCCTGGCCCGCACCCGGCGAGGCGGCACGGCCACGCGTACGACAGCCCCGCCGCTCTCCCGGGCAATGACGGAAAGGACGTCCATGACCACAGCACCGGCACCCCCGGCCCGCATCGGGAAGGCCGCTGTCGGGGCCCTCGGCATACTGGCGCTCTCCACCGGCGCACTGGAGTCGGTGGTGACGCCGACGCTCCCGCTCCTGCAACGCGAGCTGGACATGAGTCCGGCCGAGGGGGCGCTCCTGAGCATCGTGCTCCTCATCACCGGCGCGCTCATCACACCGCTCGCGGGCAAGCTGGGCGACCGCTACGGCGGAAAGCGAGTCCTGGTCCAGCTGATGGCCGTGGTCTCGGCAGGTGGCCTGGTCTCCGCCCTGGCACCGAGCCTTCCGGTGCTGCTGCTCGGTCAGATACTTCAGGGGGCGATGGTGGGCGCGCTGCCCCTGTCGTTCATCGTGGTGCGCAAACACCTCCCCGCGGGCGAGTCGAAGGTGGCCATCGGGGCGGTCAGCGGGATGTTCGTGGGGGGCTCGATGGCGGGAATGCTGTCGGCCGGTCCCGTGGCGGAACAGCTCTCCCGGCACTGGATGTTCGCGCTGCCGACGATCGCGGTGATCGGGTCCACACTGCTGGTGAACAGGCTGATGCCGTCCGATCGGCCGGGCCGGCCGGACGGTGCCGGAATCGACTGGCCCGGCCTGGCTCTTCTGAGCGGGACGCTGATCACGCTCATGCTCGTGCTCGCCCTGGCGCCCGAGGCCGGCTCGCGGCCACTCGTGCTCGGCGCCCTCGTCCTGGTCCTGGCCGCCTTCGTGACCGGATGGACAGCCGTTGAGCGTCGTGCCGCCGCGCCGATGATCGATCTGCGCATGCTGGCACGGCCTGTGATGTGGAAGTCGTGTGTGCTGACGTTCGTGATCTGCCTCGGTACCTCGATGGGGGTCTATCTCGTCCCCCAGCTGCTCGACGTGTCCGGCGACGGATACGGTTTCGGCATCGGAGCCACCGGGATCGGCGTCATCCTCCTGCCCGGCGCCGTGGCCGCGTCGCTGGCCGGGCCGGTCGGCGGGATCGGGGAACGGCGTTTCGGCTCGCGTGCCGTCGTCACGGCCGGGGTCGTCATCATGGCCGCCGCTCTGCTCGCCCTGTCGGCCGCGCACACCGAGGTCTGGCACATCGTCGTCGGCAAGGCGCTGATCGCGCTGGCCAACGGTCTGTGCGTCACCGCGTTGGTGACCGGCATCGCCACCGCCGTCGACGAAGGAGACACCGGCATCGCCACCAGCCTGGTCCTGGTGACTCGCGTGATCGGCTACGCGGTGGGCGGGCAGGTCGGCGGTGCGCTCCTCACCGCGGGGACCCCTTCGGGATCGGACGTCCCGGCCGAATCGGCCTTCGTCAGCGGCTTCCTCATCGCCGGTGTCATCACGGCGCTGTCCCTGCTTGTCGTCCGCACCATGAACAAAGGAGTCGAAGAATGACCCGCACCGATCAGCCGACGGAAATCCGCAGTACGCCCAGGCGCAAGGTCCTGATATCCGGGGCCGGCATCGCGGGCTCCGCCCTCGCGTTCTGGCTGAACCACTACGGATACGCGGTCACGGTGGTGGAGAAGGCACCCACGCCACGCAGCGGTGGCTACCCCGTCGACGTCCGCGGCACCGCACTGGAGGTGGTCCGAAGGATGGGGATCCTGCCGCGGCTGCGGGAGGCGCACGTCGACCTGCGCCGGCTGACCTTCCTCGCCGGGGACGGCAGCGAGGTCGCCTCGCTGCACCCCCACTCCGTCACCGGCGGTGTCGCGGGACGGGACCTGGAGGTGCGGCGCGGGGACCTGACCGACGTTCTCCACGGGGCGGTCCGTGACGACGTGGAGTTCTTGTTCGACGACTCCATCGACACCCTCGACCAGTCCGGACACGGGGTCGACGTCACCTTCCGCGGAGGCGGCAGCCGTACGTTCGACATGGTGTTCGGTGCGGACGGCACCCACTCGCGTACCCGGGAGCAGCTGTTCGGCCCCGAAGAGCGGTTCCACCGGTACCTCGGCTACTGCTTCGCCGTGTTCACCATGCGCAACGCCTTCGGCCTCTCCCACGAGACCATGATGTGGAACACCCCGGGCAGGGCCGCGGCACTCTACGCGGTGGGGGACGACGACGAGGTGCACGCTTTCCTGAACTTCGCACACCCGGAACCGCCGTTCGACGCGTTCCGGAACCCGTCAGCCCAACGGCCCCTGATCGCCGCGACCTTCGCCGACGCGGGATGGGAGGTCCCGGGCATCCTCGCCGCCCTGCGCGACGCGGACGACCTGTTCTTCGACGGGGTCAGCCAGATCCGCATGCCCCGCTGGTCCAGCGGCAGGGTCGCACTGGTGGGCGACGCCGCGTACGCGCCCTCGTTCCTCACCGGACAGGGCACCAGCCTCGCCCTCGTCGGCGCGTACATGCTCGCCGGCTCCCTGGCCGACCGCGACCACGCCGCGGGTTTCGCCGCCTACGAACACCATCTGCGTGAGTTCGTGACCGCGAATCAGGAGCTGGTCGGCGAGGCCGATGCCGCACTCTTCCCGACCACCGCCGTGGCACTGGAGCGGCGCAACGACAGGCTGCGCGGTCTCAGCGCCGTACCCTCCCCGGAGGGGCGACCGGCCCATTCGGCCCTCACCCTGCCCCAGTTCACGTCCCTGACGTCGTAGAGCTCCGGCACCTCGTCGAACACCCGGCCGAGGGCCTGTCGAGATTCGGGGGCGTCTTCGCGTCGTCGGCCACCAACGAACAAGCTGGAGGGCTCGTCGGGGAAGACACCCCTGGGCTGGGGTGGCAGCCGCCGACGCGCCGCCGCCGGTGGTTCGAGCAGTTCACGGACACAGGAGTGGGAAGTCGGCCTCCGCCCAGAGAGCACGGACAGCGGTGGCCTTGTCATCGGCGGGTTCGCCGTCGGCGCTCCACACCTTGGCCCGGGCGGGGGAGTCCTTGACCGATGGCCAGCCCGGGTCCCCGGTGGCGGCGAAGTCGGCCCACGCGCGCACCATGCGGCGTGCCAGCCCGTGGTCCGCGGGTGTCGGTGCTCCGCCGATGAGGAAGGCCAGGCAGTCGGTGTCGAGGTTGCCGAAGGCGAACGGGATGTCCGCACAGTGCCAGGCCCGCACGGCACCGTCCGGGCCGCTGCGCCGGCGGTCGAAACGTGACAGGAAGGCCCGCCCGCCTGCTTCGGCGTGAAGCTCGGCGAGTCGGTTGCTGTACTCGCCGAACAACAGGTCCCCGAAGACGGCGAGGTAGACGTCGAGCACCGGGGCGTGCGGCATCGCGGCGCGGTAGCCGGCGACCAGGCCGTCGGGGAGACCGAAGTCCCCGGCGAAGCGAGTCAGCTGTTCCTCGGTGGTGACCTTCGCGCTGCTGCCGACGGCGTCGAGGAGCCAGTACTCCTCGGTGGTGTGGCAGACCAGCAGGTCCACGTCCCGGGCCGCACCGGACGCCATCCCCGTCAGGGGATCGGTGGGCAGGACGGCACCGTCGAGGACAGGCGCGTAGAGGGAGGGGTCGTAGTGGCGGGAGCCGGAGGCGGGGTCCCGCCGGTAGGCGCCGACCACCCGGTCGGAGGCGATGACCAGGGCCTGCGCGGACGCGGAGGCCAGGCCCTCGGCGGTGGCGGGGCAGCCCGCCGCCGCAGCGATCTCGCCAGTGGTCGCCGCGGCGGTCTCGAGCGTGTAGCAAGGACTGGCGGCGCTGTGGGCGATGGCACGGTGGAACAGGCCGCGGGCGCGGTCCATCACCATCAGACAGGCGATCGAAGCGGCCCCGGAGGACTGGCCGGCGACCGTGACGTTGCCGGGATCGCCACCGAACGCGGCGATGTTCTCCTGGACCCAGCGCAGGGCCGCGACCTGGTCGAGCAGACCGCGGTTGTCCGGGTAGGCGGTCGCTTCCGCGGCGGGGACGTGGCCGAAGCCTTCGAAGCCGATCCGGTAGTTGAGGGTGACCACGACCAGACCGGCACGGGCCAGCGCGGCGCCGTCGAAGTCGGGTTGGGCCGATGACCCGAAGGTGTAGGCGCCACCGTGGATCCAGACCAGGACGGGCAGACGGCCGCCCTCGGGGGCCGGCGTCCATATGTTGACGGTGAGGACGTCCTCGTCGTCGGGCGACCACACGGGTGCGCCGGGCAGCTCTGCCGACTGCGGGGCGACCGGCCCGAAGGCCGTGCAGTCCCGCACTCCGGTCCAGGCCCGCTCCGGGGAAGGTTCCCGGAACCGGCGGGCCCCGAACGGCGGGGCGGCATAGGGGACACCGAGGACGGCGACGACGTCGGCGCAGGCTCGGAACCCCTGGACCGAACCGCTCCTCGTCCTGAAGGTGTTGACCATCGGAAGACTGCCTCTCGTTGCACCCCGGATCGCCGAGGAGGACGGGGACCCAGCTTCGCATCGCGCGGCGCCCCTGGACCAACACCGAGATCATGCCGATTCACGCACCGGCGATGTCAGTCCTGTGCTCCCTGTCCGGGGCCGGGAGTGATCAGGAGACGTCCTGGGCATCGGGCCGGTGCGTCACACGGATCTTGGACTGCCCGTGGCCGAGGTCCTCCCAGTCGTCCATGAAGCGCGCCGTGAGGCCGTGCTCGGCGGCCAGGGCGATCAGCGTCTCGGTCCGGTAGTAGAAGTCCTCCCGCAGTACGTGGTGCTCCTCGCCCTCCGTCCGGTCGAAGGTGAAGTCGAACCAGCCACCCGGCGCCAGGACGCGGCCGATGTGCGCGAAGCACTCCTCGATCACCGGCAGTGGGGAGTGCGAGAAGACGCTGTGCGCGTGCACCACGTCGAAACGGCCCGCGGGCAGGAAGCCCAGGGTGAGACCGCGGACCGGTGTCAGCGCGGGCAGCCGGTCCTGGAGCCCCTGGGCCTGGAGGGTGTCCTGCGCGGCGACAAGGATGTCGGGGGAGATGTCGACACCGTAGTAGTGGCCGGCGTCGAGGTACTCGATGAAGCGCCAGCCCGCCCGCAGGTTGCCGCAGCCGATCTCCAGCATCCGGTGCTCCGGGCGCAGCCCGTGACGCAGCAGGTAGTCGAACTGCATCTGCCCCAGCGCGAGCCAGCGCTCCCGGCTGTGACTGCCCACCGCGGCGTCCGGGTCGCGGCGGGTGTCGGACCGCATGACCGCCCGGTAGTAGGCGACATGGTCCGGTGAGCGGTACCGCAGCCAGGTGTCGCGTGCGGTGCGGCGCAGGTGGCGTGGCACCCGGCCGGGGTGACGCAGAGCGTAGGACAGGCGGTGCGTGAGGGAGGCCCGGTTGGCTGTGAGGTTCTTGGACACGGCGGCTCTCGATCTCCGTAGGGGACGTGTCCCAGAAGTCTCACCGCTGAGCCTGCCCCGCCCCCCGGACGTGTGGCTGGTCAGAGGCACCCGCAGGACTATGCGGATGTCAGCTGAACGGATGATGTCCCTCATGGTGTGTACGTGTATGAGTGGTGGGACAGGGACCGGCGAGGCGATGGGGACACGGTGGAGCGAGACGGCATGAGGCCGGACCCCGACGCGCGATGGCTGACCGCCGCCCTGCACGTCGCCTTCCTGCTGCTGCTCGGCGGGGCGATCGCCCGGCTGCTGACCCACGGACCCGTCGACAGCGGCCGTACGGCGTTGACCCTCGTCCTGTTCCTCGCCTTCGGGGCGGTCTACCTGCTCGGGCTGTGGCGGGCGCCCGCGCCGCGGTACGGGGAGCGCCCAGCCACCCGGCATCTGCTCTGGCTGAGCGTGGTGTTCGCCGTCTGGGTGGTCCTGCTCGCCCTGGAACCGAGCGCCACGTGGTGCACGATGCCGCTGCTGTTCACCGGACTCCACCGGTTGCCGGTGCGGCTCGCGGTGCCGCTCGCCGCCGCGCTCGTCGCACTCGTGGTGATCTCCGAACTCCGCGTGCTCACCGGCCCCTTCAACCCCAACCTGGTGCTCGCCCCGGTCGCCCTCGGCACGGTCGCCACGGCCGTCCTGGTCGACAGCAGACAACTCGCCGCCCGGCAACGCCTGCTCATCGACGACCTGGTGCGCGCCCGCGGCGAACTGGCCGCCACCGAACGCCACGCCGGCATCCTGGCGGAGCGCCAACGCCTGTCGACGGAGATTCACGACATCCTCGCGCAGAGCCTGTCCAGCCAGCAGATGCTGCTCCAGGCCGCCGACCGCCGCTGGCACACCAGCCCGGACACCGCGCACGGCCATGTGCGCGAAGCCGCGGCGACCGCCGAGCGCGCACTCGCCGAGGTCCGCCGGTTCGTACGTGACCTGACGCCGCTGGACCTCGCCGAGAACACCCTCGTGCAGGCACTGCGCGCCCTTGCCGCGCCGGGCGGCGGACCGGATCCGGGTCCGGAGTCGGAGTCGGGGCCGGTGGTGGGACGGGGAGCGGCAGGGGGACCGGCCGTCGAGTTCCGACTGGACGGGGCCCCCGACGCCCCCGGCCCCGTGTCCGCGCCCGTCGAAGCGGCCCTGCTGCGGGTCGCCCAGCAGGCGCTGGCCAACGTACGGGAGCACGCCGGCGCCACCCGGGCCGTCGTCACCCTGACCTGTCTGGAGGATCGGATCACCGTGGACATCGCCGACGACGGGCGCGGCTTCGACACGCGCCGGCCTTCTGGCCGCGGCGGGGCCGCCACCCGCGGCCACGGACTTCCGGGCATGGCCATGAGAGCGCGGCAGGCGGGTGGGACGCTCGCCGTCGAGTCGGCGCCCGGTGACGGGACGGTGGTCACGATGTCGGTGCCGCTGGCCGTGCACGGCGCCGGAAGGCAGGCGTGGTGACCCCGGCCGCCGCTCCCGCGGTCCGCGTACTGCTCTGCGACGACCACGCCGTCGTACGCGCCGGACTGCGCGCCTTGCTGTCCAGTACCGACGGCATCGACGTGGCCGGTGAGGCGGGCAGCGGTGAGGAGGCCCTCGTGATGGCGGCGAGGCTGCGACCGCACGTGGTGCTCATGGACCTCCAGCTCGGCACCGGCATGGACGGGGTCGAGGCCACCAGCCGGCTGATCGCCCAGAGCGGGCCGGACGGGGCCGCCCCGCGGGTGCTGGTCCTCACGATGTTCGACACCGACGCCGACATAGCCCGCGCCGTGGCGGCGGGTGCCACGGGCTACCTGCTCAAGGCCGAGCGGCCGGAGCGGCTGTTCGAGGCCGTCCGGGACGCCGCCGCGGGACGCGCCGTGCTGTCGGGAGCGGTCACCGACCGGGTCGTCGCCCGCCTGCGCGTCCCCGGCCCGGCCCTCACCGCGCGGGAGCGTGACATCCTGAGCCGACTCTCCGAGGGACTGGGCAACCGGGAGATCGCCCGGGCCCTCTTCCTCAGCGAGGCCACGGTCAAGACTCATCTCGGCCGCGTCTACGCCAAGTTGGGCGTGCGGACCCGGGCGGGTGCGGTGGCGGCCGCGGCTCGCCACCGTCTGCTGCCGTGAGCGGTCAGATGCCGCAGGTGGGAGCCGACCAGTACGGTGACGGGTCGAAGGCCACGTGGGTGTGGTCGTTGTGGCCGGGGTAGCCCGGGCCGAGGATCTCCGAGAAGCCGTGTGTCCTGGACTGCTGGGCGAGCCGGCACAGGGACGGGGAGCCGACGAGGTCGGCCGCGTCGCCGTAGAGGTGGCGGCTGGTGGCGGAGCCGCCGACGGCGTTGTTGCACGCGCGAGAGCGGAAGCCGCTGGAGATGGTGATCGGGACGTCGCCGAGGGCGTGCCGCATTGCCTCGAGCTTCCACATGGTCTTGAGCGCGTTCGACTTGGCGGTGGCCGCGGAGACCGCGCCGCCGGACCAGTCGGAGTTGCACTTGTTGAGTTCGGCGTAACTGAAGTGGACGGGCGTGCAGTCGGCGTCCTGGAGAGCGTAGATCTTGCTGAAGGTCGCGGGTCCGGCGACCCCGTCCGCGCTCAGGCCGTACGCGGCCTGGAACTTCTTGACGGCGGCGGCGGTCCGCGCGCCGTACTGGCCGTCGTAGGAGAGCCGCTCGCCGGAGGTCACCCAGCCGGCGACCCGGACCTGGAGCTGGGTCACGTCGCCGCCGGAGGAGCCCTGGGAGAGTGTGCGGTTCCAGGTGTAGCAGGAGTCGGCGTGCGCGGTGCCGGTGGTGGCGCTCACCCCCACCACCGCAGCAGCCATGAGCATGACAAATGAGAGAAGCAGACGTGACACGCGTCTGAACATCCCGGCCTCCCGACCGTTGAGCCGACATCAACCGGAGCCCAGCGTGCGGCAACGGGCTACGCGCGTCAATGGCGCCCCGGGGAAGCGAGGATGACGCTTTCGCGTCCGGCGGTGACCACGAGTGCTGTGTTCGGCGGAGGCGGAGGCGGTGACACTCGCGGCGAGGCGGCGAGGCGGCGCGCTGGTCCCGCGACGCCGCCTCGCCCGGTGGCCGAGGCCTCCGGCCTGCCCCACCGGCCCGTCCCGCTCAGTTCTTGACCGCGACACCGCAGACGGAGACGTCGGCCGTGGCCTCCGCGGAGGTGCCGGCGTCCGGACGCCAGGCAGCCGTGGACACGACTCCCGGCTCCACCAGATCCAGCCCGGCGAAGAAGGAGGCGATCTCCTGAGGTGACCGCAGATGATAGGTGTTGGCCGACTGCCCGTTGTAGACCTCGACGGCGGTGTTGAGCGCCTCGTTGGTGTTCGTGCCGTCGCTCAGGGCGAGGTAGCTGCCCGGGGGCAGACCCGCCAGCAGCCGGTTCACCAGCTCCGCGGGGCGTTCGGCGTCGGAGATCTGCCCCATGATCCCCAGCATGGTCAGGGCGACGGGACGGCTGAGGTCCAGGGTCTTCGCTGCCTCGGTGAGGATCCGGTCGGGGTCCCTGACGTCGGCGTCGACGTAGGCGCAGGCGCCCTCGGCGCTGCTGGTGAGCAGGGCCTGCGCATGCACCAGGACGAGGGGGTCGTTGTCGACGTACACGATGCGGCTCTCCGGCGCGATGCGCTGGGCCAGCTCGTGCGTGTTGTCGGCGGTGGGCAGCCCGGTGCCGATGTCGAGGAACTGGCGGATGCCGGCCTCTTCCGACAGGTGGCGCACGGCACGCGCGAGGAACCGCCGTTGCACCCGGGCAACGGCGGCGAACTCCGGGAACGTCGTCAGGATGACGTCACCGGCCTCGCTGTCGACGGGGTAGTTGTCCTTGCCGCCCAGCAGGTAGTTCCAGACACGGGCGGAGTGCGGGCGATCGGTCTGCAGCCTGGCCCTGACTTCTTCACGCGGGTGGGTCATGGGGAAAGCTTCACACACAGATGAGCGCTCGGGGGACAAGTACAGTGGATCTTTCCCTGACTTCGGCCTTAGACCGGTCCGCCGATCCGCTCGACGTCCGAACCGGGCGGGCAGGCGCGGACGGGGCATTCGGGCCACATTCATTTCGCCTGTTTTCGGTCTGTGACGTTCCGGTGGCGAAGGGCCGGCCCCCGCCGTTCGGGCCGCCCGGCAGACGCTCGGCGTGACGCCCGGTCGTGTGAGCAGTTCACGGGCGTGGTCACCAGGAAGGCCCTGCCGGAGGACCGCGTACACCACCGACGTGTTCCAGCCTGTTCCCGACTCGTCCCTCCGCCTCTCGCAGGTGCTGAGAAAGGCGTGTTGATGTCGCTGTGTCCCGGCCGAGATCGAATGCTGTGCTTCTTATGTGATGTCCAGGGGCAGACGGCTGGGGACTGGGGACGAGTCCGGGAGTCCGTTGGACGGCCGGGGAAAACAGGGGGTTGTACATGGTCCGTGTTCTCGTGGTGCACGACGCGACGCTGCTGCGGTCGGCGCTTGTGCAACTGCTGCGGTCCGCCGACGGACTCGAGGTCTCGTGCATGTCCTCCCGCGCCGACGACCCCGGCGGTGACGACTTACCCGCGGACGTGTGCGTGGTGGACGGAGACTGTCTGGAGGGGCCACCGGGGGACGTCGCTCGAGCGCCCTTCTGGAAGCGGTGCGGGGCGCGACTGGTGGTCCTCGCGGCTCCGGAGCGGCCGGGTCTGCTGCGCAGGGCGTTCGACACCGGCGTGCTCGGCTTCGTGGACAAGGACGCCTCGTCGCAGCGGCTGATCACCGCGGTGCGCACGGTGGCCAAGGGGGAACGGTTCCTCGACGAGCGGCTCACCGTCGCGTTGCTGCGTGCCTCGGAGATGCCGCTGACGCCCCGTGAACTGAGCGTCCTGTTCCAGGCGTCGCAGGGTGCTTCCGTCGCCGAGATCGCCGTCTGCCTGCATCTGTCCCGGGGGACTGTCCGCAACTACATGGCCAGCGCCATCCGGAAGGTCGGAGCACGCAACCGCGTGGACGCGATCCGCATCGTCCACGACGCCGGCTGGATGTGACGGGAGAGCGCCCTCGCGTGTGCGAGGGCACCGCTCGCGGGTCAGCCCCGGTTTCTGTGCCAGTGCCCCACCAGGTCGCGGTAGAGAGGCGATCCCTCGAGCAGCTCCTGGTGGGAGCCGTGCGCCGCCCGTACACCGTCCAGTACCAGGATCCGGTCGGCCCGGACCGCGGACGACATGCGGTGTGCCACGACGAGAAGCGTTCCGGGGCGCCGCCCGAGCGCCTCCTCGGCGCGCGCCTCGGACGCCGCGTCGAGATGGCAGGTCGCCTCGTCGAGCAGAAGCAGCCGAGCACTGGACAGGTGGGCGCGCACCAGGACGATCAGCTGGCGCTCGCCCTGCGAGAGATCGTCGGGCCGCAGCGGCGCGGCCAGCCCGCCCAGACGCTCGACGAGAGGGGCGGCCCCGAGGTCTCCCACGGCGGCTTCGATGTCGTCCGGGGAGGCGTCCCGCCGCAGGTAGGTGAGGTTGTCCCGGACCGTACCGGTGAAAACGTACGCCTGCTGGGGTACCAGGACCCGCGACGCGGCGAGTTCCGCCGCGCCTCGGTCGGTGACCGGCTGGCCGGCCAACCGCACCGCTCCGCTCCTCGGCGCGCACATCCCGGCGATGAGACGGACGAGGGTCGACTTGCCGATGCCACTGGGACCGACGACGGCCAGGTGCTCGCCGTCCTCGACGCGCAGGTCCAGCGCGTCGAGGACCGGCTCCGCCCGAGCGCTGTAGCCCACGGTCACCCCGCACAGTTCCACCGCGGGGGCCTGCCGCGGCGGCGGAACCGAAGTGAGCGGAAGGGGGGCCCGTGGTCCGGCCCGCCCGGACAGGGGAGCAGAGGGCGCCGCACCGGTGAGGGACGGGCGCCCGTCCGTGCCGGTGAACCGGTCCAGCACCACGAGCAGCCGGGTCCCCGCGGCGCCGATCGCGGTCATCAGGGTGTGCAGGGCGGGCAGCAGGGCCTGGGCGAGGTACGTGAACGCCCCCAGCAGGCCGCCGGTCGTGACGCCCCGGCCGCGCAGCCAGGGGACGGCCACCAGCAGGAGCAGGAGGGGGAGCTGACCCGCGACACCGAGGGCCAGGGTACGCACCGCGGCCCAGCGGGCGAGGACCCGGGACGTGGCGGCGGCACGCGCGACGAGCCGGGTTCCGCTCCGCGCCACCTCCGGCTGCGTACCGCAGGCGGTGATGTCACGCAGAGCCCCACGCGTCCGCGCGGCGTGGTCGCCCAGCGCCTCGTCCGCGTCGAGAGCACGCCGCTGCGCCCCCGCCATCGGCCGCAGCGTCACCAGGAACAGCGCCAGCCCCGCGGCGAGTGGCGGCACCACGACCACCAGGAGCGCCGGGTCCAACGAGAACAGCCCCACCAGCGCTCCGGCCGCGGTGAAGACGAACGAGCGCAGGGTGAGGACCAGCCCGGCGAAGCTGTCCCGGACCATCTCCACCTGGTTCGTGATCCGCGACACGGCGGCACGGTCTCCGCCGGCGGGTCGGGCCAGGGCCCGCGACAGGGACTGGTCGACGGCCCGCCGCACGAGGTGGTCGCGCAGCGGCTCCGTCAGCCCGGCCAGTTGGGTGAAGACACCCCTGATGACGGGTGCCCCGAGCACCACGGCGACGCCGGCGACCCCGAGCCAGCCGAGTCCCGTGAGGGTGTCACCGGCGAGGAACCCACGGTCCACGGCCTGGGCGACGCCGTAGCCGACCAGGAAGGTCTGCGCCGACTCGGCCACCGACCACGCCGCGAGCCGCGCGAGGACTCCCTTGCGCTGGGCCAGGAAGCGCCGGGCGGGCGGGCCGATCCGGTGCAGGGCCCCCGATGTGCCGCGGGGCTCGGACGCACGCCGTCCGCCAAGGGAAGTCATGGTCGCGCCTCACGCTGCGGGGAGCCGGACCGCCCGCGGCGGAACCCGCCACGGCCGTCCTGCGAGGAGAACGGCTCGACGCCGTCCTCCGCCGTACCGAAGACCGCCCGGTAGGCGGCCTCCTTCCACAGCCGTCGATGAGTGCCGACCGCCCGCACTCGTCCGCTCTCCAGCCAGATCACGAGATCCGCCCGGGCCGCGACCGACGGGCGGTGCGCCACGACCAGCCGCGTGGTGACTTCGGGCGAGCGACGCTGCGCCTGTTCCACCGCGTGCTCCGTCGCGGTGTCGAGGCTGGAGGTGGCGTCGTCCATGACCAGTAGCCGGCCCGCGTGGGCGAACGCCCGGGCCAGTCCCAGACGCTGGTACTCGCCGCCGGACAACGGGGCGTCGGCGAGCCGGGTGTCGTACGCCCGTGGAAGCCGGCGTACGAAGGCCTCGGCGTCGGCGAGGCGGACAGCGGCCCGTACCTGGTGAGGTGACACGGTTCGTGGCCCGGCCGCCACCGCTTGCGAAACGGTGCGGTCGCCCAGGGCCGGACGCGCGAAGGCGAAGCCGACCTCGGCCCGCAGGCAGGGGCGGGTCAGACGATCGAGCGGTGTTCCGTCCAACAGGACCTGCCCCCGGTCGGGATCGATCAGCCGGCCGGCGACCGCCGCCAGGACGGACTTGCCGGCGCCGCTGCGACCCACGACCGCGGCGGTCAGGCCGCCCGGCACCACCACACGGTCCGCCCGCAGGACTTCCGTCCCGCCGCGCAGGACCCGCACCCCGCGCAGCTCGAGGCAGCCCGGGCCGTGCGGGGGCAGGGTCCGCGTTCCGTAGGGCAGGGCGGGCAGTTTTTCCAGCGTCGTGGTGCGCTCTCGCGCCGAGCGGCCCCGGACCAGCGCGCCGACCAGCGTGGCCGCGCTGCCGAACCCCGCGGCCAGCTGCGCGTACCGGCACACCGCCAGCAGTTCGCCGACGCTCAGGGCCCCCGCGCCGAGCCGCAGGCCCCCCACGGCGGTGGCGGCCACCGTCAGCAGCGGGACGAGGACACCGCCGGTGGCCAGCGCCCGTCCGTGCAGCGTCCACATGCGCGTACCCAGCGTGGCGAGTTCGGTCAACGGGCGGAGTACGCGGTCGCGTTCGAGCGTGCGGGTGCCGGCGGCGGCGATGGTCTCCGCGCCCTCCATGGTTTCCAGCAGCCGGGCAGCGATGTCCGACTGCACCCGCTGGTACGCCCCGACCGAAGCCCCTGTGTCCCGGGCGAACGCCCTTAGCACCAGCGCCAGGACCGGCAGCCCGGCCAGGACGCACGCGGCGACCCACACGTCGACGACGGCCAGTGCGACCAGCGCGCCGGCCGGGGTGAGGAGCGAGGCGGCGAGCGCGGCCCGGGCCGCCGGCGCGGCGCCCGCGTCGGCGGCGTTGAGCGTCAGCCGGGTCGCGGTGTCTCCGGGGGAGTGGGACCGGGCCAGGTCCGGTACGGCGTGCAGCAGGCCCCCGAGGGCGCGGGAGCGGATCGAGGCCGTCCAGTCGGCGGTGCACCGGCCGGTGAGAAGGGCGGTCAGACCGTCGAGCAGAACCTCGCCGACGAGCAGTGCGGCGCTCGCCACGAGCCAGGGGCCGGTGTCCTCGTCGCGCAGCAGCAGGTCCAGTGCGCGGCCCAGGACGAAGGGCTGGCAGACGGCGACCGCTGCCGCCGCCACCGAACACACCAGCACCAGCAGTTCGGGCACCCGTCCGGGACCGTTGTCGGACGGGCCGTGCGCCGGACGCGTCCGCCGACGGACCGGGATCGTCTTCACCTGCCGCCCCTCCACTGGTCCAAGCCGCCCGCGGCGGCGACGGGGCGCGGTACCGGCGCCCGGGTGATGGAACCGGGGCGCCGGTACCGCGGCGCGCGGCCCGCCGCGATCGTCGCGACGGGCCGACACGGACGTCAGTTACACGTCGTGATGCTGAGGCTGCTGTCGCCGCAGAGCAGCAGGCTCGCGCGGCTGCCGGTCTCCACGTCGCCCATGGCCTCTTCCTTGGGGGTCTCCATCGACTGCAGTTCG
Organism: Streptomyces sp. NPDC017225; assembly: GCF_044331465.1. Classification (NCBI taxonomy): domain Bacteria; kingdom Bacillati; phylum Actinomycetota; class Actinomycetes; order Kitasatosporales; family Streptomycetaceae; genus Streptomyces; species Streptomyces sp. NPDC017225. The sequence goes on from NZ_JBIRNE010000001.1 coordinate 723,439, forward strand.
AACAGGTTCATGTTCTCTTCCCTTCGATACGACAACGGGTGTTCTCTTCACGGCCCCGGACGGGGTCGGCTCATGGGCCGCGGCTCTCGCCGCAGCGGTGGGAGGAACGGCAGACCGGCGGGCCGGTCGCCGTGCACGGAAGCGACGGCCAGCAGGCATCCGGCCGTTCCGGTGGAGAGGTCCATGGACAGGCGCATCATCTGCTCGCCCGGGAAGGCGAGGTGACCGCGGTACGACATGGCGTGCCAGCCCAGCGCGTCGATCTGGCGCCGGACGGCCTCGGGGCCGGCGCCCGGCCCGGTGGCGGTCGTACGGTTGAGGTACAGCGCCATACCGGCCACGCCGCGGTAGAGCCCGGGCTGCGCGTAGAACATGGCCTGCGCCGCCCGTACGATCTCGTACCTTGCCCGCTCGAACCGCTCGTCGGCGCGGTGCGCCAGGTAGTCGTCGAGCACCATGCCGATCCCCACGCTGCCCGCGCCCAGGTACGGCATGGTGCGCCAGCCCTCGTCCACCTGGAGGGCGCCTCCCGCCCCGCGGACGCAGTGCGCGAGGTCCTGACGCAGTGCGGCCCCCGCGAGGTCGAGCAGGCCGGTGTCACCCGTGCGTTCGTACAGGCGCAGGAACAGCAGGGCGCTGCCCGTCGCGCCGTACAGCAGACCGGCCCGAGCGCGATGGCCCGGCGCGTCGGCCGTTGTGGTCCGGGCGCTGAGTTCGGCGCACCGCATGGCCGCGTCGTGCAGGGCGGTGTCGCCGGTGGAGGCGGCCAGGTGGTCCAGCGTCAGGCCCACCCCGGCCGCCCCGCTGTGGAGGCCGGTGGCGAGAGAGTCCAAGGGGTGCTCGACGATCAGCCGGGTGAGTTCGAGTGCCTGGGCCCGGTGACCGAGGTGGTCCAAGGTCCACGCGATCCCCGCGATCCCGTCGTGGAAGCCGACCGGCATGCCCGAGGGCGGCTCCTTCGTCCGGTCGAGCAGCCACTGTTCCTCGCCCTCGTCGCGCTCCGCCCCGCTCTCGGCCAGGGCGTACAGCACGCCGGCCGCGCCGTAGCCGAACGAGAGCCCCCCGCCCGCGGTGGCGAACTGGGCGACGTCTCCCGGGAAGAGCCGGTCGTCGCGCGACGGAGTGGCCGAGGCGCGGACGGCCGCCGTCATCGAGTCCCGGCTGCGGGGCCAGTCACCCGGAGCGACCGGGACGAAGGGGTCGGCGGCGTCCCGAGCCGCGGGCCGCCGGCCGGGAGCGTCGGTGATCTCGTCGAGCGCCGCGTCCAGGAAGGCGCGCGGTACGGGGAACTGCCCCGCCACCACGTCGGCGAGGTGCTCCGCCTTGCGCCGGTCCAGGGCCAGCAGGCTGGTCAGCGGCAGGAACAGGGCCAGACGCAGACAGGCGAGCGCGTACCGGTCCACGGCGATGCCCCGTCGGCCGGGCGGCGCCACGAAGCCGGGATGGGCGACCGTCTGCCGCCCCGGCTCGTCGACGAGGTGGGCGGCCTCGAAGTCCAGCAGGGCCACTCGCCCGTCGTCGCGGACCATGACGTTGAACAGATGCAGGTCGTTGAAGACCACACCCCGCGCGTGCACCTCCGAGACGGCCCGCTCGACCTGGGCGTGGACATCGAGAGCCCACTCGGTGTACTCGGCCAGCCGCCTGTCGTCGGGGTCAGCCTCGATGAGCGGGTGACGCCGGGCGAAGAAGGTGTTGAGGGGTTTGCCGTCGAGGTACTCCAGCACCAGGAAGTGGTGGTCCCCGACGGTGAAGCCGTCCCGCACCTCGGGCGTGCAGGACAGACCCGACAGCTGTTCCAGGGCCCGGCGTTCGCGCCGCAGGCGGGCCACCGCGTCGGCGCCGTCGGCCGCGAGCCCGGCGTACGGGCGGGCCTCCTTGAGGACCACGGCCTCACCTGTACGGGTGTCCCGTGCCCGGTAGACACCACCGCCGTTGGAGAAGTGGATGGCCGACTCCACGATGTACGGGACGCCGGCCAGCGTCATCGTCTCCCGCGCGTCGATGTGGGGCCGCAGGAAGGCGGGCACGCTCACCCAGTCGGGGACACGGAACACCGGACCGCGGAAGTCGGGAACGAGTACTCCCTCGGGGTTCGCGACGGCCGGACGGAGTTCCCCGCTCTCGTCGTAGCAGTCGCGGCGGGAGAAACTGCCATAGCGCACGTGCACCGGGCCGTCGCCGATCCGGAGATCGCTCAGGATGTGCGGCCCGGGCTCGCCGTCCAGCAGAGCGGCCAGCTCACCCACGAGACGCTCGAACTGTTCCTCGCCCGCCGGGTACACGGTGATGAACTTGCCGCTGCCCGCCCGGTCCGCGTACTTGGCGTTGCGCTGGTGCAGCAGATAGCGGCTCGGCACGAACTTGAACGCGATGCCGCGCTCGACGCAGTAGTGCCGTACGCGCTCCAGGACGGACTCGGCGTTGTCGAGGCAGGCGGAAACGTGGACCTTCCATCCCTGCGGCGGCAGTACGGCGTCCAGCGGGCGCAGGGCGAGCCAGTCGCCGCTCTCGCCGCGCTGCCATCCCGCCGGCACCGGCAGGACGGCTGCCGCGTACCGGGTGCCCGCCGCTCGGGTGCCGGGTGCGGTGCGGTGCGGCGCGTCGTAGAAGTGCGGGTCCGCGTCACAGTAGACGGCGTAGCCCTTGTTCACGCCTTCTCCCTCCACCGGTCGATGCCGAGCAAGACGCTGTCACGCGCCGCCGTGTCCGGGACAGTCACCGCTGTCATGTCTCCGGCGTGCGGAACGCACAGGTAACTTCGGCGAGCGGCGCCCGCTCCGTCGCCGGCGGGTGACATCCGTGGCGTCAGCGGGGCGCCTGCCCCTTTGCCCGACGCGACGGCGAGGACCCCACGCGGCGCGGAGGGCCGACAACCGGTGAAACCAAGGTGCGTCGACGGGCAGTGGTCGGATAGCGTGCGGGCCATGCCGAGTCCTGAGTCAGACAGGGTGGGGGCTTTCGGTCACGCCGTCAGCCCCCTGAACCACTGAGCTCGTAGCCCTGCCGTCGCCCCACGTTCCGGGGCCGGACGAGGGCGCGCTCGGGGGCCGGCCGCGGTGACGGGACGACCTACTCGTGCCTCTCCTCGCCCCGGAGCCACTCGATGCCTCTTCCGCTGTACCTGCTCGCCGTGGCCGTCTTCGCCATGGGCACCTCGGAGTTCATGCTCGCCGGCCTCTTGCCGGACATCGCCTCGGATCTCGACGTCTCGGTCGGGACGGCGGGCGTGCTCACCTCGGCCTTCGCGATCGGCATGATCGTCGGCGCCCCCCTGGTGGCCGCGCTCGCCCGCGACCGGTCCAGGCGCTCAAGCCTGCTCGGGTTCGTCCTGGCCTTCGCGGCGGCTCACCTCGTGGGCGCCGTCACCACGAGCTTCCCGGTCCTGTTCGCCACCCGGGTCGTCGCCGCGCTCGCCAGCGCGGGGTTCCTCGCCGTCGCCCTGACGGCTGCCGCCGCGCTGGTGCCGCCCGACCAGAAGGGCCGTGCGCTGGCCGTGTTGCTGTCCGGCACGACGACGGCCACGATCGCCGGTGTCCCCGGCGGCTCGGTGCTCGGCGCGTTGCTCGGCTGGCGGGCCACCTTCTGGGCGGTCGCCGCTCTCTGCCTGCCCGCGGCTCTCGGCATCCTGAAGGGCATCCCGGCGGGACGTGTGGAGGAACGGGCGAATGGCGGGCCCGCCTTGCGATCGGAGCTCGCCCAGCTGGCAAGGCGGCGGCTGGTCCTGGTGATGCTGCTGGGCGCCCTCGTGAACGCGGCGACCTTCGCCGGCTTCACCTTCCTCGCCCCCGTCGTGACCGACACCGCCGGGCTGAGCGAGCTGTGGGTACCAGTCGCGCTGGTGCTCTTCGGTCTTGGTTCCTTCGCCGGGGTCACCGTCGCCGGTCGCCTGTCCGACCAGCGCCCCGGCACGGTCATCGCGGTCGCCGGCCCGCTGCTGCTCGTCGGCTGGCCGGCCCTTGCCGTGCTGGCCGACGAGCCGGCCGTCCTCCTCGCCCTCGTGTTCGTCCAGGGGGCCCTGTCGTTCGCGCTGGGCAGCACCCTGATCACGCGGGTCCTGTACGAGGCGGAAGGGGCCCCCACCATGGCGGGCTCGTACGCGACGGTGGCACTCAACGTCGGAGCCGCCGTCGGTCCCCTCATCGCCGCGACCACGCTCGGCAGCGGAGCCGGGAACCTCGGGCCGCTGTGGTCGAGCGCGTTCCTGATCGCTGTCGCGCTGCTCACCGCGTTGCCCCTGCGCACCGTGACACCGGTGGGCCGAAGCGGCGACGCGCTCCGGTGAATGCGAGGACGCCGGGCGCCGGGCGCCGAAGGAACGCTCGGTACCGAACCGGCGGACACGGGCGTCCAGGTCCAGGTCCGGTGCCCCGGCGTCGAAGACGCACTCGCCTCCCGGTACCGGGGCCGAGTGAACCAGCCCCGCGTACTGCCGCACCGCCACGAGGGCGCGGACCGAGTTCCGCGTCAGCCCCGGCCGAGGACGCAGAACTCGTTGCCCGCCGGGTCCGTCATGACGACCCAGGAGACCTCACCTGACCCACGTCGGTCCGCGTCGCGCCGAGGCCTTCGAGCCGGGCGACCTCCTGGACGGTCCAGTCGATCGCCGCGCCCCAGAACCGGGCCATGGCCCGTGGGTCGGCGCAGTCGACCACCACGGCGGCTATCGGCCCGGTGTCCCGGTAGAGCTCCGGGGGCTCCAGGACACCGAACACGTTGCCCTCCGGGTCGGCCAGCACCGTCCACGGCACATCGCCCTGACCCACGTCGGCAGGCGTCGCGCCGAGCTTCTTCAGACGCGCGACCAGCTCCGCCTGGTGCGCGCCGGAGGTCAGGTCGGGGGCTCCGTCGTGGCCTGCCTGTCGTACGGCTGGCTCTGTCGGCGGCTTGGTAGGGTGCGCGCAGGCTGGATCGCTTGGAGAGTTGTAGCGGCGTTCGGGGGAGGGCCAGGCGGCTGTGCGGGTGTCAGAGGTCCGGCGTGCGACGGCTGCGGCCGTGTCGACTGTCTCGTCGCTCGGGTTGGCTGTCGATGACGTGGTCGTTCTCTACGACTCGAACAAACTTACTTTGCGTCTTCTGCCCTGTGACGTCCTGGCCCGGGTGGCACCTGTAGAGGATCAGGTCGCGCGGTTCGAGGTCGGTGTTGCTCGGCGGCTGGCCGAATCCGGGTGTCCTGTGGCTGCGCTCGATCCTCGGGTGGAGCCTCGTGTCCATGAGCGTGACGGGTTTGTGGTCACGCTGTGGACCTACTACGAGTCCGTGGGGCCTCGGGAGGTCTCACCGGCCGACCATGCCGGTGCACTCGAGCGGCTGCATGCCGGCATGCGCACGCTGGACGTGCCGGTGCCGCGGTTCACCGATCGGGTCGCGCAGGCGCGACGGCTCGTGGCGGACCGTGACCGCACACCGGCGCTTGCCGAAGCGGACCGGGAGCTGCTCGGCGACACGTTGCGCAGTCTGGGGCGAGTGGTCGGCGAGTGCGGCGGCGAGCAGTTGCTGCACGGCGAGCCGCACCCGGGCAACGTGCTCGCCACGAGGAGCGGGCCGCTGTTCATCGACTTCGAGACGTGTTGCCGTGGTCCTGTCGAGTTCGACCTCGCTCATGCGCCCGAGGAAGCCGGCGAGCACTACCCGGGTGTCGACCAGGACGTGCTGCGCGAGTGCCGGGTTCTCGTGCTGGCGATGGTCACAGCGTGGCGCTGGGACCGGTGTGACCAGTTCCCGGACGGGCGCCGGCTGGGCACGGAGTGGCTCGGCCGGATCCGGGCGGCGCGCGGTCGTTGACCGCGGCCAAGACGACCTCCGTCACGGGCGTGGACCCTGAGGTCGTCGCTGTCCCGCAGGCGCTCAGCGCGATGGCCCTGAGGGCCCGGCAGGTCGAGTCCCCTGTGCCGGTTCGGCGCGGTCTCCGGCGGCAGCCGGGCGTGAGGACGACGGCTGCGACCGTCACCACGAGTGGCACGGCGAAGGTCCGACGCCAGCAGCCCCGCTATCCCGCGCTGCGCGGCGACAGACGCTGCGTGATCCGGTCGAACAGCTCCGTCAGCGGCTCGCCGACGTCCCGGCCGAACTCGGTCAGACCGTAGGTGACCTGAGGTGGCGTCGTCGGTTCGACCTCCCGCCAGACCAGACCGTCCTGGACCAGCGCGCGCAGGGTCTGGGCGAGCATCTTCTCGCTGATCCCCCGGATGCTCTCGCGCAGCTCGTAGAACCGGAGGCTGTTGCTCCGCAACGAGATCAGTACCCACACGCCCCACCTGCTGGTCACGTGGTCGACCACATTGCGCGCGGGGCAGTCGGTGTGAAACACGTCATACCGCTTCTCCGCCTCGGCCTCTCTGTGCTGCACGCTTCCCGTCATCGCATGAGCTTACCCCGAGGTATGTCCTTACCAGAAGTTAGCCCGCACTCCTAGCGTGACGGCCACAGAGAACATCCGACAAGGAGCTGATCATGATCGTAGTGACCGGGGCCACCGGGAATATCGGCCGGCCGCTGACGCAGGCACTGGCCGAGGCGGGCCAGCAGGTGACGGCGGTGTCACGGCACCCGGCGGCGGTGCCGAACGGCGTCCGTCACGTGGTGGCCGACCTGTCCGAGCCGGCCAGCCTCAAGCCCGCGTTGGCCGGGGCGAAGGCGCTGTTCCTGCTGCTGTCCGGCGACCTGCACGCCACTGGAGCCAACCCTGCCGACATCATCGGCGAAGCGGCGGCCGGCGGGGTCCGCCGGGTCGTCCTGCTCTCCACGCTGGGCGTGGTGACCAGGCCCTCCGGCCAAACCCGGATCGCGATGCGCGCACTGGAGGACGGACTGCGGGAGTCCGGCCTGGAGTGGGCCATCCTGCGACCGGGCGGCTTCGCCTCCAACACCCTGTGGTGGGCCGAGTCCGTCCGCGCGCAGCAGGTCGTCGCCGCGCCCTTCGGCGACGTCGGGGTGCCGCTCATCGACCCGGCGGACATCGCCGCGGTCGCGGCAGCCTGCCTGACGGAAGACCGGCACACCGGCGGCGTCTACGAGCTGACCGGCCCGGAGGTGATCACTCCGCGGCAGCAGGCGGAGGCCATCGCAGCCGCGCTGGGCTCGCCGGTGAGGTTTCACGAACTCACCCGGGACGAGGCCAGGACTGCCATGGCCCAGAGCATGCCGACGGAGCTCGCCGACGACACTCTGGACATTCTCGGCTCCCCGAGCCCGGCCGAGCTGCGCGTCAGCCCGGACGTCCAGCAGGTCCTCGGCCGCGCTCCGCGCCCCTTCGCCGACTGGGCCGCCCGCAATGTCGCCGCGTTCCGCTGAGACCGGCCAGCACCGCTGCACCTGCTCTCGTGCTCGGCGATCCACTGCTGACGGTCGGTGATGAACCCGACCCGAGACCGACGCTGACATGACCCCGGGTCGGGCCGGAACCGACGCAGGCCCACCGGTTCGACGAAAAGGACCTGCTGACCCGGGGGAGGAGGGCCGCCCGGAGCACGCAACCGGTTCGATCACAGCCGGGAGGCCCGGGCCTCCGTCAGACCGGCATCCGCACCGCCGCCCCCGCCGCTGACGATGACACCGCGGTACCGCCGTCCGCTGCCCGCCCGAGGGCGGGGACGGTCGGCGGTCAGCTCAGATGCCGGGTGAAGAACTGAGTCGCGGCGTCCCCCGCGAACCGCGGAACGCCGGTGTGCCCGCCCATGTTGGCGTGCAACGTCTTCTCCTTGGACCCGAACGCGTCGAACAGCTCCAGGGCGGCCTGCCGGTCGTTCCCCTCGTCGTCCCACTGCAGCAGGACGTGCAGCGGAACGGTGATCCGCCGGGCCTCCTCAAACATGGCACGCGGTACGAGACTCCCGGCGAACAGAACGGCGGCCGAGATGCGCGGCTCGACCACCGCCAGACGGATCCCGACGGAGATCACACCCCCCGAATACCCGACCGGGCCGCCGATCCCGGGCAGCGAACGGAGGGCGTCCAGGGCGGCCTGCCATTCCGGGACCGCCGTGTCGACCAGCGGGAGGACCAGGGCGTCGACGATCTCCTCGGCGACCGGCTCACCGGCCTCCAACGCCCGGCGCAGGTCGGCGCGGGCCTGCTCGGCGGCGGGCAGGCGGGGCCGGTCGCCGCTTCCGGGAAGCTCGATGGTGGCGGTGGCGAAGCCCTCCGCCGCGGAGTGCCGGGCCCGGCCCACCAGCCGGGGGTACATCTTGCGCAGCCCGAGGGGAGGGTGGCCGAGCAGGATCAGCGGCGTCGGTGCGGATGCGGACGCCGATGCGGGTGTCCACAGGATGCCGGGGATCCCGTCGAGGGTGAATTCGCGTTCGAGGACGCCGTCTTCGAGGCGCTGCTCGGAAGTGAAACGCATGGTCGTGCCTTTCGGAGTGCACTGGAACGGCGCTCCCGGACGACCTGCCTATCGCCCGACCGTGACCCCGAAGGGGAGCACCCAGGTCGATACTGCGTTCACGGGTACCACCTCCTCGTTCTCTCGCACGGCCTCCGGAAAGCTAGCAGTGGCCGCCGTGGTCCGCCAACGGGTTTGCGCGAAGGCTCCGCGCACCGGCCGCGACTCGGGCCGGTGTCCTTGCCCCCCGTTGGTTCCTCGACGACGACCGTGACCTGACCGCGCCGCGTCGTACGGACGCGCAACGTCCGGGTGCGTGAAGGGCTGCCCCGAGCGGCGCGGGACGCCGTACGAGCACGCAGAGGGAATCCGGAAGCGGTTCTCGAGTACCGCGACATCACCGACAGACGCTGGGGCGGGAGTTCCCCGGGTCCGACGTGTCCTCGGTGCCGAGCCGCCCCGGCCGAGTGCAGGCGGTGACGCGGGCCGCGCTTGATCTGCCTGGCCCACCGGACGGGCCCCCAAGCGACGGCCCTGCCCCGGTGCGGGGGTGTTGAGCTCCGTCCATGTGCGCAACCGGGTGCGGAAACCGGGGCCCCGCACCAATCCGGCCAGTTCGATCCAGGCGTCGACCTGCTTAGGTGTGAGATCGTCGGGCAATTCCCTCACGGACCACTCGAACCGGCGGCCGACTGGAATACGGCCTCCGGAAAGACACGGCGGGTTCGCGGTACGGGCGTGGCTGCTTGTGAGCAGGCCGAGCGAGCCGAACGAGCCGGACGCACGGCGCGGCCTCCGGTCCGAGGCACGCCGCTGCTTTCGGCCCGAGGCACACCCCGGCCGCCGGACCCCGACCGGGCGGCGACCTCGCCCCGACCGGATGACGACCAGCCGGCGCCCCGCCCGCGGGTGCCGGCGTCCAGTAGCGTGAACCGAGCCGGGTGCCACGGAACTTGCGGCTTATGTCCGCTGCCCGCGATCATGGGCCCATGTCGTCCGGTGCCACGCCCTTCGATGTCGCCTCGGTCCTTCGGGAGGTGAAGATGATCCGCGCGGAAGGACTGGTCCGGATCCGCGGCCTCCCCCTCCCTCTGCTGCGCCAGGCGGCTGCCGCGCGCTCCGCCGCCGTCACCGACGCCTGGCCCGTCGAGGTCGAGCACCTCCTGCGCACGGCGGTGTCCGGTCTGGGTGGGGGAGACCTGCAGGAAGCGGCCTCGCTCACGCTCGGGCTGGCCCCCGGTATGCGTGACCGGCCGGCGGCGGACCGCCGCCGGCTCGCCGCCCAGGTCTACAGCGTCAGCGTCGAACGCTTCCGGAAGAGCCACGAGGAGATGGTCCTCGGGCAGATCGCCGAGCAGATCTGCTGGATCGCCGGGACACGCGACCGCGGCACCGACGCGACGCACGTTCCCCTGCTCGCACCGTCCTTGCAGCACCGCGCGCTGCGCGTGGGGCCCGTGGAGCTGACCCTGCACGTGCATCCGGTCGAACTCCTGCGGGACATCGACGTGATCGTCTCGCCGCTCAACACCCACCTGTGCCTGCCCGAGATGTACAAGGCGTCCGTGTCCGCGGCGCTGCGCCGCGCGGGTGCCCTGCGCGACGCCGTCGGCGACGTGATCGCCGACCCGGTCCACGACGAACTGCTCGACTGGCGTGCCGGCAACGGCCTGCGCGGCCGTCCCGTCCTGCCCGGGACGGTGGCGCCGACCGGTCCCGGCGCCCTCGCGGCGCGGGGAGTCCGGCGCATCTACCACGCGGCCGTCACCGTCCCCCGGCCCGGCACGAACGACTACGACGTCACCCCGCAGGACGTCACGGCTGCCGCCGCCCGCGTGCTCGCCCTGATGGAGGAGGAACGGGACGGCTTCGGACCGCCGCTGCGGTCGGTCTGCTTCCCCCTGCTCGGCGCGGGCCGTGGCGGCCTGCCGCCGCAGACCAGCGTCAGCGCGCTGTGGGCCGCCCTCGCGGCCGGCACCGCGCTGGACCGGGACGTCCACCTGGTCGTCCGCAGGCCGTCGCTCGCCGACCTGGTCACCGACGTGCTCGGGGCGCGCCGGCCGCACCGGGCGGGCGACGGGTTACCCGACAACAAGGAGACAAGGCACAGGTGCGTGTGAATCCCTTCAAGGTGCTCGCCGCGTGCGCGGCGCAGTGGAGCAGCTACCGGAGTCTGCTCGGCCCCGCCGCGACACGGATGCTCGGACAGCGGCTGGCCGAGCTGCGCACCGCCGGCGACGACCGGGACGCGGCCGCCGACCGCGCGGCACGGACCCTGCTCGACGCCCTGCCGCCCGACGCTGCCGCCGCACTGCGGGAGGACGGAGCCCAGGCGCGGTTCTCGGGACCGCCCTCGACGGTCCTGCACCAGGGGTACGGCGTGCAGGACCTGTGCATGCTCGTCCTCGACGGCAACCCGATGGTCGGCCCGCTCTACGGCCCCGTACGCGAACGCCTGCTGTCCGAACCGGCGGCGCCGTGGCACGAGGGCGGCGACCCGCTGCTGATCGTGCTCTCCGACGACGACGGACGCGGACGCGTCCCGCTGTTCCAGTTCGAGGCCGGGGCCATGCCCTGGCAGGTCGTCCTCGACGTCAACTCCGTGCTGCGCGCCGACCTCGACCCGTGGGGCGCGGCGGACTGGTGGCTGTCCGGCAGCACCTGGTGGCAGGGCACCCCGGCCTCCCTCCTCGGCCAGGGCCGCGACGCCGAACTGCGCGGCGCCGCGGACGCCCTGGTGGGCATGGACACGGGGGAGTAGCCGATGCCCAAGTACCCGCCCCCCGACACCCTCCCCGGCGTACCGGCCCGCGCCGTGCTGTGCGCCGGCACGCCCCTGTACCGCGTTCACACCAGCCCCCGCGATCCGGCCGCGTACAACTCCCGCACCTCGCACGCCTTCTACTTCGGCGGCCGCTTCGACACCACCCCGTACGACCGCTACGGCTACCTGTACGTCGGGTTCAGCCCCGGCGCCGCCGTGTGCGAGGTGCTGTTGCGCTCGCTGGCCTTCCCCGGTGACGGCGGCCCGCGGCTGCTGCCCCGGGAGGCGTTCGAGCGGCGCAGCCTGTCCTTCCTGCGGCTGGCCGACGACACGGAGGTCGTCTCCCTGATGTCCGCGTCCGACCTGGCGGCGCTCGCACAGGACCCCTGGCTCATCCACGCCGAGGGCGCCGACTACCCGCAGACCCGCGACTGGGGCCACTGGATCCGCACCCACACCAAGCCCTGGGCGCAAGGCTTCGTATGGCCGTCCAAGCGGGACCCCGCCGACCGGGTCGCCGTCCTCTTCGACGACCGGGGCCGGCCACCGGCGCTGGAACCCACCGGCGCCCCGCCCGTCGACTTCGGCACCGAGGAGGGCGAACGCTGGCTCAACGGCGTGCTCTCGCCGTACCTGGCGCGGACCGCGCCACGCATGCCCGGAAGGGAGTTCTGACGTGGCGTACCCGCCCTACGACCTTCATGCGCTGATGTACGAGCTGAAGGAGGCGGCCGGCGGGGGCACGGTCGACTCCCGGGACCTGAGCCGGCTGACCGCGCTCGTTCTCGACCGCCTGGGCTGTGCGACGGGCCGTGAGGCCTTCGGCCGCCTGTACGCGGACTGGCGGGAGCTGCCGAGGGGCACCGTGATGTCGGGGCTGCGGGCGGGCCACATCCTCGCCATGCTGCCGATGCTGCGGTTCGACCAGACCATCTCCGACCCGCGGAGGGAGGAGGAACTGCGACGCGAAGCAGCGGAGTTCGGGCCTGCCGAGGACAACTGGCAGGGCATGATCGCCACCATGGGCGCCTCGTCCGGGCTGCAGCACATGGACGACCCGGCCCAGATGGAGGACGAGATCGCCCGGCTGGAGAAGGCGCGTGTCCTGCTCCCTCCCGGCAGCACGCAGCGCGCGGCCCTCGAGTACCACCACGCCGGGCTGCGTGTCCATCTCGCCCAGCTCACCGGAGGGGAGGACGACTTCGACTCGGCCGTCGAGGACCTGGCCCGGTTGTCCGACTCGCCCCTCTTCAGCGACGAGCAGCGCGTGGCCGCGGCGGGCCAGCTCGCCATGTTCCGTATCCACCAGGCCGCGCGCCGCGAGGACGAGGACGCGCTGACCGAGCAGATCCGCGTGCTGGAGTCGGTACTGGACCGGTTCCCGCCCGGCCACATGGACGCCCTGAGCCTCCAGGCCCATCTCGCCAACGCCAGAACAGGGCTGGAGCTTATCCGCGCCCGCCGCACGGGACGCATGCCGAGCGCGGACACGCACCCCGCGCCCGCCTCGCCGGAGGAGGTGCGGCGGCAGATCGCGGCCCTGCCTCGCGACGCCCGGATCGAGCGGCTCAGCGCTCTGGGCAACACCCGCGCCGGCCAGGCCATGATGGCCAGGGACTACCAGGGCGCCCTGGACGCCCAGCGCATGCTGGAGGACGCCCTCGACCTGCTCGACGACCCTGACGACATGCGCTGGACCCGCTCCGCCTTCACCCTCGGCACGAGCCACTGCAGCCTCGGCGTGATGTCCGTCGCCCCACACCCGCACCGGTTCCACCACCTGGACCAGGGCATCTCCTGGCTCCGGCACACCTGGCGGCTGGCCGCCGGACCGGAGAACCCGAGCTGGGGATGGACCGGGTCGATCCTCGCCGACGCCCACCGGTTCCGCGGCGACGCCGCGCACCTGTACGACCCGTCGGCGAAGCGGCCCCACCACGACGAGGCCCGGCGCATCGGCCTGGAGTCTCTCAAGGCGATGGCCTGGACGGTCCTGCTGCAGTCCGGTACGGTGCACGCCGCCGAGACCGCCCGGCGCGCCGGTCAGGAGGCCGTCTCCGTGGCCCGCTGGTGCCTGGCCGACGGAGCCCACACGGACGCCGTCCGCGCCCTGGACGCCGGACGCGGACTCACCCTGCACGCGGCGACCGTGGCCGCCACCGTGCCCGACATGCTGGCCGCGCTCGGGCAGGACGACCTCGCCCACGAGTGGCGCCGGGCGGGCGACGTGGCAGCCCCTGGGCCGGAGGACGCCCCGGTGGCCGCCGCCCTGCCACCGCCCGGCGGACCCAACAGCCGGCTGCGCCGCCGGGTACTGCGTGCGCTGGCCGCCTCCCCGCTGCGCCGGCGGCTGCTGGACGCCCCGTCGGCCGAGGAGATCGCCGGCGCTCTTCGCGCCCTGGGGGCCACGGCACTGGTCTACCTGGTGCCCGCCGCCGAGGAGCAGCCCGGCCTGAAGGACCAGGTCTTCTTCGGACGGCGGCCCGAACCCGGCAGAGCCCTCGTGATCGCATCCGACGGCGGCACACGAGTCGTCGACCTGCCACGGCTCTCCGTGTCCGCGGGCCCGTTGGCCGCCTACCGGGCCGCGGGCACCCCCGGCCGCGACGCCGGCGGACCGCCCCTGCCGGACACCCCCTCAGGCTCCGCGGCTCACCCGGACGACAGCCGCGCCGCGCTGGAGCGCCTGTGCGAGTGGGCGGGCGAGGCGGTGATGGAGAAGCTGCTCGGTGAGCTTCCCCGCGGGTACGGCCGCGCCCCGTCCGTCATCCTGGTCCCCATGGCCGAACTGGGGGCCGTGCCGTGGCACGCGGCACGCCTGCCCGGAGGACGCCGTGCCTGCCAACTCGCCGACATCTCCTATCTGCCGTCCGCCCGGCTGCTGTGCGAGGTGGCCGCACGGCCCGCCGCCGCGACCCGGCAGGTGCTCGTCATCGGCAACCCCACCCGCGACCTCCACCACGCGGGCGAGGAGGCCGAGGCGATTCACCGCGCCTTCCACCCCGACGGCGAACTGCTCGGCCCCGGTACCGCCACCCCTGCCGCCGTCACCGACTGGCTGGGCCGGCAGCGCGGCGGCCTGCTGCACCTCGCCTGCCACGGCGTGGTGCGCCAGGGCGAGCGGCACAGCGCCGGTCTCGTCCTGTCCGGCGGCAACCTGGCCGCCGAAGTGCTCACCGAGGGGGTGGCCCGCTACCGCCACCTGGACCTGGTCGTCCTCGCCGCCTGCCGGACCAATGTGTCCGGACACGGCTACGACGAGGCGTACAGCCTGGCCACGGCGTTCCTCGTCGCCGGAGCACGCTCGGTGATCGGGTCGTTGTGGCCGGTGCCCGACGAGGCGACATCGCTGCTGATGTACATGACCCACCACTTCATGCACCGTGACGGGCTGCCGCCCGGGCAGGCGCTGCGCAGTGCCCAGCTGTGGATGCTCGACGACCTGCGCACGCCCCCGCCCGACATGCCGGCCCAACTCTGGGCACGCGTCGGGCGGATCCACGGCGACGACCTGACTGCCTGGGCAGGGTTCACCCACCTGGGCTGGTGAGCCGGCCCGGTGGGCCGGCTCAGGGCACCTCGGTCCGTACGCGTACCTGGGCCGTGCCCCAGCGGCCCGGGCCCTGCGGGGGTCCGCCCGCGTTCCGGCCGCCCGGCGGCGCGGTCAGCCGCAGCAGCGTGTCCGCGGTGGCCCCCGGGGCGCCGCCGGTCCGTGCGGCCGAGGGCGCGCCGGGGGACCACGGATCCAGGACGAACGGCGCGGTGTTGAGCTCGGTCTCCGCCACGATCACCTTCAGCCAGTCCCGGGTGAACGCCCCCGGCACCACCGCGCGCCCCGGCGGCAGGTACAGCCACACAGGCCGGCCGCGCCGGGCCCGGCCGGTACGCCCCGCGCCGACGAAGTCGCCGTCGTACAGGCTCGAGGAGGAGGCGTGGCTGTCGGTCAGGTCGAGCAGGACACACCACAGGGGACGGTCGGAGTCGTTGTGGATGCCCACCATCACCTGCGGCGGCCGGTGATCGGCGGTGTAGGAGCAGACGATCTCCCCATCGGCGGAGTGCCGCACGGTTCCCACCCCCGTGGGCTCCACCGTGATCCGAACGAGTGACGACAGCCAGGGATCCGGATTGACCAGGTCGCGCAGATGCTGCCAGCGCGCGAGGTGCGTCAGGCAGTCGGCGACGCGGTCCGCGTCGGCGGGCGACCGCACCGGCAGTGGCGGCAGGTCCCGGCCGGCCCCACCCGACACCCACGCGCGGTCCGGGCCCGCGTCCACCCGCAGTGGCGCGCTGCCCGCGCCGGCCGACGGCACGGCCGTGCCGGCCGCGGCCGGCGACAGCATGGGCGCGCCGGTGACGGCCGCCTCGATCAGGCGTACGACGTCGGGGTCGCCCGCGAGCGTCACGGCCGCCGGGGGGAAGGCCAGCGCCGACGGCGTCACCCCGAACACCGCGTCCCGGTCAGCGGGCCCCGCACCCCAGCCCACCGGGTCCACCAGCGCCGACTCCGCCCGGACCTCACGGACGACGACCGCCCTCGGTGTGCCGCCGCCGTCGAGCAGCGTGAACTCCGCTCCTGCCGCGCGCAGCCCGTGTGCCTGGCCGCAGTTGACCTCCCAGCCCGCCGCCGTGTGCCGCAGCAGGAAGGGGGAGCCCGGCACCGGGTCGTCGGACAGGAAACGCCGGTCCTCGCCGCCGCGCAGTTCGGGGTGCTGCACCGAGCTGAGCCGGCGCACGCGTTCCTCGACGAGCGCGTGCAGGCCGCCGTACGTGGCCGAGGGTCCCAGCTTGCCGAGCGCCTCCAGCAGGGCATGACTGAAGTAGCCGCGCACCTGCCCGTCGAGGACCTGCTCGTGGGCGCGCTCCTGCGGCCGGCAGGCGGCGAGCAGGGTGTGCCGGCGCGGCAGCGGCCCCTGGCCCCCGCCGTCCCGTGCCCCGACCGTCGCCCGTGAGGACCACCAGGGACGCCAGGGCACGGCACGCACAGCGGCACCGTCCCGGGTGGCGCCGCCCGAATGGCAGCAGTCGAGCACGGCCACCACATGCGCCCCGCGCGCGGCGATACCGTCCAGCAGCACACCGAGTTCGGTGTCCCACAGTGGTGGGCGACCGTCGTCGAGACTGTCGTGGCACACCAGGGCCTGCGACAGGCCGGTGCCCTCCCACGGCGCGTCGGTGGGCTCCTCGCTGCCGTGGCCGCTGAACCACAGCAGTGCGGTGTCACCCGGCCCGCTGCGGCCGAGATGCCGCTCGATCCCGGTTCTCACGGCGGCCAGGGTGGCGTCGCCGTCGTGCAACCGTCGGATGTCGGACGCGACATGGTCCTGCCGCCGGAGCCATGCCTCCGCCTCCCGTACGTCGTTCACGCAGCCCCGCAGTGGTCTCCCGGGATAGTCGTCGATGCCCACGAACAGGGCGTACAAGGTCCGCATGCGGAGATCCTGCCAGGGGCCGCCGGGCACGCCCGGGGCGGATCCAGGGCGGATGCCGGGCTTCTTGACGCCTCCCCATGTCCCATCGGTCGCGGAGCAGTTGACTTTTCCGGAACATCACCAACAGCTCGGGAAAGGACAGCAGCGTGAGTTTCGGGGGACACAACCCGCACCAGCCGCCGGGAGCACCGCACGGCAACCCCTACCAGCCGCCGCCGGTACCGGGCGGCAACCCGTACCAGACGCCGCCGGCGGCGCCGGGCGGCAACCCGTACGCGACACCGCCGGGGACTCCTCCGCAGGTTCCGTACCTCCCGCCGCAGCCCGGCCCGTACCCATATGGCCCGCGTCCGCCGCACACCTCTCTGTGGCGGCGGCTGCGCGAGGACGAGTGGCCGCCCCTCGGTGAGGTGCTGCGGGGCGGGCGACAGCGCGTCCACGGCTGTGTGTGGGCACTGCTGCTGACGCCGTGCCTGTGGGGAATGACCCTGCCCCTGCTGGTGTGCTACCCGCTGGCCCGCTCGGCCCGCAGCCGGGCGCGGCGGCTCTTCCCCGCGCGCGGTCACCGCCGTCTCGAGGACCCGGAGGTGGCGCGGGTGCAGAAGGCGCGCGCCTGGACCGCCGCCGTCATGTCCTTGCTCATCCTGATCGCCTACGGCAAGCCGGAGGACATGGCCCAGGCCCAGTCGCAGTACTGGATGCGGCTGGTGATCACGCCGTGGCTGCTGCTGCTCAGCGCGCCGGTGGTGGTGGCGGTGCTGCTGCGGTGGGCCCCGCCGGACGCGCGGGGGGTCATGCGGCAGCGACTGCGCGCCGCCGGTCGGTCGGCGTTGTGGTATTTCAGCGCGTTCGGCCTGGTACCGGTGCTCGGCCTGGCGGGCGGCTGGACGAGCACTCGGCTCGCGGAGGGGGCGTCCGTCGGCGCGGCGAAGGTCTTCCTGGCGCCCCTGCTCCTCTTCGGCGCGTTCGTCCCGATGCTCTGGGCACTGCTGTTCGTGGTGTTCGCCTCCGGGCCCGCCGTCCGCAGCGCCTTCAACTCCGCAGAGGTGCACGCGGCCCTGCCCGCCCTGCTCACCGGCGTGCTCGTCTGGGAGTTCGCGGCCATCGGCCTGGTCGCGGGCGGGCCTCCGCCCGGGCCGCCGGCGATCCAGCTGTGTGCCCTGCTGGGCGGCCCTGCCTCGGTGACGGCGGTGGCCTGGTGGGAGATCCACCGGCTGCGCATCCGGTACGGCGTGGTCCTGCGCGGTTGACCGCCTCGGCGGCCCGTCCCGCCTGCGGACGGCGGCCGTGGTTCCGTAGGGTCCATGACCGCTATCAGCGTGCTCCTCGTCGACGACGATCCGCCGGCGGGGCGGAGCTCCCGCCGATGACGGACGCCGCCGAGGACATCCGGATCGTCGGGGAGGCCGGCGAACGGTCACCAGGTGGAGACTTCGTCGGGCCCAGGGCATCGCTCGCCACGCACGCGTCGTGCCGGCGTCCGAAGCCAGCGGGCCGGAAATCGACGGGGGCGTGGTCGTGAAGTCGGAGGAAGTCATCACGGCCCGCCCTGGTGGCGAGGAACTTGTACGTAGCCCGACCCGGGCCACCAAGCGCCTCTGCACCGTCACCGTCCAACCCGCCTGACGACTCGGCGCCCGCGTCGCCGCCGCGGGCGCACCCGGCGCGGTACGGACACCGGCCCGCGCGCACTGGCGGCTCGCCGCCTCACCGCTCGTGGCCGCACCAGGGCCGACGCGGGCTGGCGCACGCTCTGGCGTGGATCTCCCGAGCGTCCAGAAGTACTCTCCGCGGCGCGGATGCACGTCGACTCCGATGCCGGGCGCCCACGGTTTGCCGTTGTCACCGGCGCTGATGTCCCAGCCGGCCACTTCGTCCGGGCACGTGGTGCCGCGGGCCTGAAGATCGGTGACGACCACTCGCGCGAGTGCGGCGGCTGCCGTCGGGTCCGTCGTCTCGGGCAGTCAGGTGCGCCACCACCGGTGCTCGTCCACGTCCTGCCATCCCCTCGCGCGCATCTCCGCCGCGCGCCCGGGCGTTTGCTCGCGGCCCCGGTCCTGCGCAGCGACGTGGAACCAGCGGTCCGTCGTCGACGGATCGAAGGCCACGAAGGGCTCCCCCGACATGTCCAAGCGGAAGCGCTTCACGGACGACACTCAGGCCGGCCAATCCGCAAGCGGATAGGTAATCCGTTTATGTTACCGTCCACTCAATCGGATGACCTATCCGATTATTTTGGATGGAGGAGCTCATGACGAAGACAGCCGTGGTCACAGCCGGCACAGGCGGCATCGGCCTGGAGACGGCACTGGGGCTGGCCGCCGCGGGATTCGCCGTCACCGTGATCGGTCGCGACGCCGACCGGGGCGCCAGGGCGGTCGAGCGGATCAACGCGGAGCAACCCGCGCACCCCGGCCGGTTCCTTTCTGCCGACCTGGCTTCGCTCGACCAGGTCCGCGCGCTGGCCGACACGCTCGCCGCCGAGCACGCGGCGTCGGGGGAACCGCTGACGGTGCTGGTCAACAACGTGGGGGCGATGTTCGCCCGGCGGCAGCACATCGACGGCGTCGAAGCGTCGTTCGTGGTCAATCACCTGTCGCCGTACCTGCTGACCGAGCTGCTGCTGCCCACGCTCACGGCCGGGGCACCCAGCCGGGTCGTGAACGTGACCTCGGCCGCGGTCGGCGCGGCCAGGCGGGTGTTCGACGACATCGAGCCGCCCGGCGGCTACTACGGCTTCCACTGGTACGGGCGCGCCAAGCTGGCCAACCTCGCCTACACGCTCGACCTGGCGAAGCGGCTGCGGGGAACGGGCGTGTCGATCTTCGCCGCCGATCCCGGTGGCGCCGCGACCGACATGACCGACGGCACCCTGACCGACCCGAAGATCGTCTCCCCGCCGTTGCGGCTGTTGTGGCCGCTGGTGCGCCGCCTGTTCGAACGCTCCACCTCCGGCTCCGCAGCCGTGGCCGCCCGGCCCTCGATCACCGCCGCCACCGACCCCGCGCTGACCGGCCGGACCGGCCTCGTCATCGGCCCCTCGGCCGAACCCGTCGCGCCGTTCCGCGCCGCGACCGGCCCCCGCATCGCCGACGCCGTGCGTCGGCTCAGCCAGGCCCACGCACCTGTGGCCACCCCAGCGGACACAGAGCACCTCGGATGAGCGCGGGGCCCGACGCCGGCCGCACGACCAGCGCCTCCCCACCGCCACAGCCGCCCATTCACTCCTTCCGAACGAGGACACCCTCATGACCACCGCAGACCCGGACCCCTACGCCCGCACGGTGCACGGATCCCGCACCGTGTACGGCTCCGGCCCCGGCCTGTTCCTCGCCCACGGCTCCGGCGGCGGCTTCGCGGCCAGCCTCGGGCCGATCGTGTACGGTCTCGCCGCGCGGCTCACCGTCGTCGGCGTCGGCTACCCCGGCTCGGGCACCACTCCGACCCCTGCCGCGCCCCCGGAGCTCGACGACCTGGCGGACCCGCTCGTCGCCGCGGCGGACGCGGAAGGACTCGACACCGCCGCAGTCTGCGGGTGACCGCTGGGCGGCGCGGTCGTCCTGCGGGTCGCCGAGCGCCACCCGCAGTGGTCACCGCGCTCGTACGGAGCGCGGCCTTCGCCCGCATGGACACCCGCACCGGGCCGGCCGCCGCGATCCGGCGGCAGCTCTACGACGCCGGGCGCACCTCGTACTCGCCCAGTGCCCGACCAAGCTGACCGTCAGCGCCCGGCACCGAACTCCCTCACGCCCGCCCAGGTGCGCGCGGCCGCCGAGCAGAGCGCCCTCGCGCTTTCGACGGCGCCTCCGCCCGGATCGCTCCTGGTCCGCCGAACCGAGGGCCGCGACGATCCCGCGGCCGTCACCGCGCCGACCCTCGTCGTGACCACCGCCGGCTGCCTGACACCGGCGGCCCTCCAGGACGAACTGGCCTCCGCCGTCCCCGACGCGCGGACCGCCGAGCCGGCCACCGGGCACCTGCCGTTCCTGGAGCAGCCGAACCAGTGGCTGGAGACCATCACCGGCCGTCTCGCCGAGCGGAACGACGCTCGCTGACCCGGGTGGTGGGCGGGTCAGCCAGGCGGACCGGCACCCGAAGACACCGCCCGCCCGGAAGGGCCCGCATATGATCACCTGACCGGCCCGCGAACCAAGACGAGCAACCTGGACACTTCCCATGACGGCCACACCGCTGCGCAAGGACGCCGCCCGCAACTGGGAACGGATCGTCGCGATCGCCCGTGCCCTGGTCGACCAGGGCACCCCCCTGCAGCTCAACGATGTCGCACACCGGGCCGGCCTCGGGGTCGCCACCGTCTACCGGCACTTCCCCACCCCCGAGGCACTGCTGGAGACCGTCGCAGCCCCTTGCCTCGAAGACCTCGTCGGCCATGGCAAGCAGGCCCTGGCCGACGCCGACCCCTGGCGGGCGCTGGAGGGCTTCCTGTCCCGTGTCCTCGAAGCCCAGCTCACCGATGCAGCCCTGCCCCCGGTCGCCTCCGCCGCCGTGGACGCCCTGCCGCGGACCACGGAGCTCAAGGAGTCACTCGCGTCGGCCGGCACCGCGCTCCTCGACCGGGCCCGCGACGCCGGAGCCGTCCGACCAGACCTCGCCGCCCGCGACCTGGTCCCGCTCATGTGCGGCATCGCCCATGCCGTGAACGTCCACGGCGGCACACCCGCCGACAAGACCGAAACCGCCCACCGCTACCTTGACACCCTGCTCGAAGGCATGCGCCCCGCGCCGCCGAACGCCTGACGTCCGAAACCAAGCCTCCTCGAGAACGACGGCGGCTCAAGCGGTGAGTGCAGGCACCGCTGTCCAGGGGGTCGGCATAGATCTCGGCCGGGGTGCGGTGGCCGTGGATCCTGCGGGGCCGGGTGTTCGGTGGAGCTTCGGGAGGGACAGGGCCGTGACGACGAACTTCCAGCTCACCCGTGCAGGAGCGAGGCAGATTGGCCGTATCTCGTCTGCCGTCCCACGACCCCGCACAGGCTTAATAATGCTCCCGCGCCACGCACTGCGCGGGTGGTTGTGACGACAGCACGGGGGGACCATGAATCACACAGGCGGCGTCGGCGTACCGCCTCCCGGGCCTCCGCCACAGCTTCCGCCCCGGCCCCCGTCTCAGCCTCCGCAGCCGCCTCCTGAGATACCGCCGATGCCGCTGCCTTCCCGCAGGGGAAAGCCGCTGGAACTCCGGGTCCAGCGGCAGATCCTGTGGGTGGGGTCGGCGGCGGTTCCGTTGCGCAATGTCAGCTGGGTCGAAGTGTTCAGGCTGAAGCCCGCCTGGGGCAAGGCCGGCGTCTACTCCCTGCTGTTGGTGATCGTCGCCCTCCTGGTCTCCGCCCGGCTCGACTCCACGGGCGGGGGCGGCGGCCCTACCCCGAGCGTCCTGACCCTGTTCGCCCTGGTCGTTGTCTGCGCCGTCCTGTTCTGGTCGAGAAAGCCGGTGCTGGTCGTCGAGCTGAACAGCGGTTCCACGATCGTCCTGACCCGGCCCGGCCATCGATGAACTGCGGGCGATAGCCGGGCGGATCGTGTACGCGATCGACCACCCGGAATACGAGTTCTCCACCGTCCTCGAGCAGTACAACACCACGAACAACTTCGGTTCCGTCGTCAACATGAACGGCGGCAGGGGAAACACGGGGTTCAAACTATGAGCGACACATCGAACTACTACGGACACGTCGTCAACGTGAACGGCGGCGAAAGGGTCATCGGCATCAACCAGGGAACCGTCGTCCACAACGACGGCATCGCTCAGGACACCGAGCTCCGAGCCGCCCTGACGGACCTCACCCGCCTCCTCGACGACCTGCGCCCGGAGCTCACCCCGGACCAGGTCCGGACCGTGGAGGAAGCGCTGCCCGCGCTCACCCCCGATCGGGCCGCCCTGCGTGGGCGCGGCATGATCCTGGCGTCCGTCTCGCAGATCGCGGCGACCGTGGGCGAGGTGGGCAGGCCCGTCATGGAGGCGGTGGGGCGGCTGCTCGCGCTGCTCGGCTGACGAGGCTGCCCTGAGCAATACGGCCATGGCGATCACGCCGGCCGTCGCCGCTGACGTCGCCGTCTGCGATCACGTACGGTCCTCAGCAGGTCGGATTCGGGCGAGGCTCTCGGTCGGTCCCGAGGCGGCCCGACCACCAGAATGCACATTGCCGCGGAGGGACACTGCCGCCCGCTGTCTCTACTGATCACGCCGGGACAACGGGTGGACCGCGCACAGTTCGAGCCGGTCCTGGACAAGATCCGTGTCCCACGCG
Organism: Streptomyces sp. NPDC017225; assembly: GCF_044331465.1. Taxonomy (NCBI): domain Bacteria; kingdom Bacillati; phylum Actinomycetota; class Actinomycetes; order Kitasatosporales; family Streptomycetaceae; genus Streptomyces; species Streptomyces sp. NPDC017225. The sequence continues at coordinate 746,227 of NZ_JBIRNE010000001.1, forward strand.
CGGCAAACTCAAGCAACTCAGAACCGTGGCCACCCGCTATGACAAGCGCGGATACGGCTACCTCGGCACCGTCACCGCTGAGGCCCTGGTTGGACTGGGAACGGGCGGTGATCGACTCCTCGCTCGTGCGGGCCGGGCCGACGGGGCCTGAGAGCGGGCCGTGCCCGGTCGACCGGGCACGGCCGGGCAGCAGGCACCACCTCATCGTCGACGGCCGGGGCAACCTTTGGCGCGTCAGGTCATGTGACGCCGCACCGCGCTCTCTGCGTGGTTCCTACTCGACCGCACGTCGCTGCTGTTCAGACACTACTGAGTCCACTCGTGAGCGTGATCAGAGACGAATTCGGCGAAGGTGCGCGGCGGACGGCCGGTCAGTTCGAGCACCGCAGTGCTGACCTGGTCTTCGCGTCCCTCCTTGATTCCGCGCTCGACGGCGGCAAGGGCGGCAGCGAACTCGGCCGGCATTCCGGAAGTGCGGTAGGCGGCAGCCTGTTCCTCCTCCGTAATCGGCTCCACCCGAACCTGTCGGCCGGTCTGCGCGGTGATGATGTGCGCGGCCTGTGGATAGCTCATCCCGTGCGGCCCGGTGATCAGGTAGTCGCTTCGAGCGTCCACCCCCAGGTCAGCCAACAGCGCGGCAGCGCTGGCCGCGATGTCCCGCACATCGACCCACCCCAACTCGCCGTCACCGGCTGAGGTGCGGATCTCACCGAGTCGGTGGATGTGCTCGGCCAGTGGGTGCGGGCGCAGGAAGTTCTGCATGAAGCCAGACGCGCGGAGTACGACACCTCCGGGCTGAGCCTGAACCTGAGCGGCCATCTCCGCAGCACTGGGCGCGTTCGGCAGCACAATGGCGGAGCCGAGCATCACGAGGCGCTGGATTCCGGCCCGCCGCGCTTGGCGCAGGAACGGCTCGACCAGCGGCAGCGGGTCCACACTCTCCACCGGCGGAAGCAGGAAGATCCGGTCCATCCCGTCGATCGCAGGTCCATATGTGGTGGGGTCGTTCCAGTCGAAGCGGATTGCATCGGGATCGGCTGCGACCGGGTTCCGGCCGGCGACCCGAGCCCGCACACCAGCGCTGCGGAGCACGTGCGCCAGCGTCTTGCCGGTCTTGCCGGTCCCTCCGGTCACGAGCACCCCGGACATCAGGCGTCCTCCCTTTCAAGAGAGTCGATCAGCCCGGTGAGACGGCCGGCAGCGGCGGCCGCCGACAGCGGGCTCCAGTAATCCCGGAACAGGGCGATCAGCCCGTCGCGGACCGTGAGGACCACGATGTAGTCCAGGCGGTAGGGCTGGGAGGTGGCCAGGGTGCGGCCGGTGGCCGTCCACTCGACCACGACGGTGTCCGTTCGGTCTGTGGGCCGCACGGTAAGAGCGGCCACCTCCTTCATGTCCATCAGATCCGGATAGTTGGTGAGGTAGGCACGTACCTCCTCAGGTCCGCGGAGAACACGAGGGGAGTTCCCGGCCGCAAAAGGGAATTCCGCGATTCCGTCGGGCGCCCACAGATCTGCCACGGCATTCATGTCTTTGGCCAGCATCAGATCGATCATGCGGCGAAAAGTCCCCTCAGGGGTCCTGGACATCGTTTCTCCTCGTAGTCAACGAACCGACCAGGCCACCATGCACAGCGGATGGGTGGGCACGGAACGGACAGCTGAGCCCCGGACCAGCAGTGCGAGGCTCAGCTGTCCCTCCTGTGACAGCATGGAAGGGTGAGCAGCCAGGAACTCGCAGACTTTCTCCGCCGCCGCCGCGAGGACCTGCGACCAGAAGATGTGCAGGCCGAAGCGACACTTCCACCAGGCCGGCGCGCCCGTCGCACACCCGGACTACGCCGCGAAGAGGTAGCCGCCCTGGCGCAGGTGTCGGTGAGCTACTACGAACGACTGGAACAGGCTCGGGCACCGCGGCCCTCCCCGCAGGTGCTGTCGGCGCTGGCGACGGCTCTCCAGCTCACTGAAGCAGAGCGTGACCATCTGGCCCGCCTGGCCGGACAAGTGCTGCCGGCAGAGAACGACGGCGTGCCGGAGCACGTACCCGAGGACGCCCGACAGCTACTCGGCAGACTCGACGGCATCCCTGCCTACATCGTCAACGACCGGCAGGACATCGTCGCCTGGAACGCAGCAGCCGCAGCTCTCATTACAGACTTCTCTCGTCTCACACCCGACGAGCGCAACCTCACGCGCATCTCAACGAGATTCCGTGACACCCTCTGCACGGGCGCCCCCGGTTCGGAATCCGGTTTCTCTCAGCAGGTAGCCGCTCAATTGCGCGCAGCCAGCGTTCAGTACCCCACAGACAACGTGCTCGCAGAGCTGATCAACGAGTTCGCGACTCACGATCCAGATTTTGCGAGCAGCTGGCGCAATCACGCTGTGCGCCCCATACCCAGCGTGCGAAAAGGCCTACGTCACCCCACACTGGGCGAGCTGGAAATCGACCGGCACACCCTCGGCCTGCCCGGCTCAGGTTTCTCCTTGGTGATGTACACGGCAGAGGCCGACAGCCTCAGCGCCGCTGCGCTGAAGAGCCTTTGACCGTTCCCACCACGGAAGCCACCGCGTCCGCCGGTCATCTGGACCCGGCCGACCTCCAGCATCGCCGCGTAGGTGGCGTACTCGATCATCCGGGACGTACTGCTGGGTGACGAGTTCCCAGCGGATCGGGCGGGTCAGCGCCGGGGTCAACCGCGGGCAGGCGTCCGGCTCGCCGGCCACCGGGTTGGTACGGCTGCGCAGCCGTCGAACAGGCCACCCCGACTTTCGCCGCAGCTTCGGGAGGACAGGGCCTTCCGGGCGCGCGGCCGCAGGCATCGGCGGCTATTCTGGAATTACCGCAGGGGGCATTCTGGTTGGTGGTGGCGCTGTGATTCCGGACGCCCATACCTCCGAGGTTTCCCTTTCGCTGGATTCTGTCGCTCCCCTCATGGCCCGAAGCGCAGGCGCGGCGGATCTACGGGTAGGACTCGTGGACGGGCCGGTGATGGTCGGCCATCCGGGGCTTTCCAGGGCACAGATCGAATGGGCCTGTCCAAAAGACGTGGCAGAACGGGACGCGGACGACGCTGCCGCTCTGCACGCTACTTCCGCCGCAGGTGTCCTGGTGGCTGAGCGCGGCTCGGGCGCCTTGGGTATGTGTCCGGCAACCACACTTGTCACCCGTTCCGTCTTCCGCTCTGCGGCAGCGCGTTCCGCCGGTGCCGCCACATGGACAGAACTGGCTGACGCGCTCGTGGAACTCGCGGACGCCGGTGCACGCATCATCAACATGAGTCTGTCTCTGACCACGAGGATGCCCAGGGAACACCGCGTCGTGCAGGACGCGCTCGACCATGTGACCGCTCGTGGTGCGATCGTGGTGGCCGCTGCCGGCAACGAGGGGGCGATCGACAGCACGGTCGTCACCCGTCACCGGTCGGTTCTCCCGGTCGTGGCATACGACCTTCAGGGACGGCCCGGGCGGCTGTCCAACATCGGGCGGTCGATCGGGCAACGGGGCGTCGGCGTGATGGCGGACGGATTGATGAGCCTGGGCGCGCACGGAAGGCTCCGGCCGTTCGGCGGGACCAGCGCGGCGGCTGCCGTCGTCACGGGTTCCGCGGCTCTCATCCTGTCCGAGCTTCCGAAGGCCACACCTGAGGAACTGATCTCCGCGATGAAAGGAGCGCCGTCGCACCGCACATCGGTCGTGCCTCCCCTGATGAACGCGTGGCGGGCATTCGAGTCCCTGCTCGCGACACGAGGCTGACAGCCTTGGGCACCGCATTGATCCAGGAAGAAGGCGAGAGCTCATGGACGAGCCCACGGAACGCCCTGCCGAGTCATTCCCCGTTGCGCCCGATCCATCGGTTGAGCGTACGACGAGCAGTGGGACGGTTCCCCCTGCTGAGGTGTCCGCCCCGGGCGTGAGCCTTGCGTCATCGGCCCCCGCCGAGTCCTCGCACCCACACGAGAAGTCACCGTGCGGATGCGGTGGCCGCGGTCGGGCCGGCCCTCCGGCTGACGGCCCGCACCAGACTGCCGAGGCGTATCCGCCGTTCGTATACGCGGTGGGCCGGCTCGAGGCTCGTATTCCCAGCCTCGGGATAGAGAAGGAGTTCGCCCAGGCGACCGGCCGCGCCGAGACAGCCAACCTGACGGACAGGCAGGCTCTGCACACCGTTCTGTCGGATCCCCAGAGCCGCTATCTCACCAAGCACTTGTGCTATGTACTGGCGATCCAGGGGATTGACACCTACATCCTGCGTCCACGTGATCCCGCGGACTACGGCCTGCTCGTGGACGCGATCGGTCCGTCACCGCAGGCAAGCGACCTCCAGGCGGTCGTCGGCCTGCGGGGCCCCATCGCACCGCCCGACTTCTGCAACGGTCTCATGCTCCCCGTTGTGGCGTTCGATCAGATCTACGCCTTCGACACGGACTCTCTCGTCGAGGGCCTGCCCAAACCGGACGGCCTCGACGAGGAGTCGTTCCGGTCGGCCTCCCGGGAGCTGTTCGACCGGGTGATGCAGATGGCCGACAACGCGGGATCATCGAACGAGCATCGTGCCCTCAACTATTGCGCGGTGCGATACGCGCAGATGTACGCGCGAACCGCTCGTGCCTTTGCATTGGGGCATTCCCTTACAGCCATTGAGACGCGGACGTCGCGGCTCAGCGGCAGCAGGAACATTCAGGACGTGGTGTTCTCTTACACCGACCGGGCAACCGACGTGACGGAGAAGTTCTTCGTCCGGGTCGATGTGACGGAAGAATTCCCCTTCCTCGTCACCAAGCTGTCTCCGTACTACGACCGGTGACGGAGGAGGGGGTAACGGAAGGAGGAGGTCGGTTGACATGCCAGCCCCAACGGCTACGGCGGAGGCTTCTCTGTATCGCACAAGCGGCGCGTATCGGTCAGTCCCTCGGGTGGGGTCCGGTTCCGATGTCGCTCTGGCCGACAGTTGCATGGACGACTGCATGTGGGAGTGCAGGCTGGAAGGCTGGGAGAGCTACGAATGCAAGCACATGTGCAGGCAGAAGTGCACCGGACCACCCCCTTGTTTCGGAGAACTCTGCCTCTTCGGCCCGCAGCGCCGCTGCTGCCCCTACGGAACCACCTGCTGCTATGGCTACCAGTATCCAACCGCGCGTCAGATCATCGGATGCTGTTCGCCTGGGTGGGAATGTTGTGGGGAAGGCAAGTGCTGTGAGCCCGGGCACACATGCTGTGCTCCGCGCGGGTTCGGCCCGAGCAAGTGCTGCCCACCTGGCCAGACATGCTGCGACGGCGTGTGCTATACGCCGGGTCAAGGGATCGTGTGCACAGAGGACGGGGCTTGCCCTCGCGGTCACGTCTGTGGCGAACGTTGCTGTTTCCAGGGGGAGAAATGCATAGGCGGCAAGTGCTGCAAGCCGGGGCCGCTGTGTGGAGGCGGGCAGTGCTGTGAGGGAGAGCAGTGCACGCCCACGGGTTGCTGCCCGCAGGAGCGGTATACGGCAACGAAGGGTTGCTGCCCACCGAGGCAGGTCGCGTGTCGAGTGAAGGTGTGGCCTCCGGCGGGACCCGACTTCGATCCCGAACCGTACATCGATGAGCAATGCTGCCCGCCCGGCTACTCCTGCTCCGACGAGGCGTGCTGCCCGCCTGGTGAGTGCTGTGAGCGGAACGCGGACTGTCCCCAGGGAAAGCACTGCGACAAGGGCAAGTGCTGCTCACAGGGACAGGAGACGAAGTTCGACCCCGTCACGGCAAAACTGACCTGCGCATGAGGCTCGATGGCGGTCCGACGTGTGGCTCTGAAGCACGTGGCTCTCACGTGACTCCGAAGAACGTCGATCGGCTCCGGAGCAATGTCCGGAGCCGATCGGGTCGATCAGGTGCATCTGCCGCAACACTAGTTCGTGACGTCGTAGTAGATGTCGTAATTCGAGCCGTCGCCGTTCATGGCCTGCGCGTGCTCTCCCGTACCTGCCAGGCTGTCGTGGACCCAGAAGGAGCCAATCGAGTCGTCGGGGGAGACATCGTCGTAATCCCTGACAGTGACCTTCGCCTTGTTCGTGAAGGAGATCGTCTCGTTGATCTCCTCAGAATCGTCGTTGCCCATCTCTTGATAAGACGGGTACGTCGTCGATGGCCAAACCATTTTCCCGTCCACCCTGATGTAGACGTCGTCGTCACCGGGGCCACTGGTCGTCGAGTGGCATTGGATCGTAGCGAGATTCAGTTTCGCCATGTCAGCACCTTTCCTTCATAGGTTGCTGAGCGTCCCCTTCAATAATCCCGCGGGAGTGTACCGGAGGCAACTCGTCATTTCCGGTTGGGCGGATTCTCTGGTGGCGACGGTGACTTCACGCAGTAATGTAGAAATAAGTGGCAGAAACAACAACCACGCAGGCGGAGGTGGGCGATGTGGTTGATGGCAGAAATGGCCAACGTGGAGAGTCGCACAGGCCCGTGCGGGTTCGGCTGCCCGCCTTCATCGACGACGAGATCGGTTTGGGTGAGGTAGTCAGGAAGGTCACCTACGGCGCGGGGCTGCGACCCTGCAGCGGCTGTGAACAGCGTGCTGCCACACTGAACCGCTGGGTCGTCTTCACCGGCCGGGCGAAGCCACGCTGAGGCCCACGTCCCGGGTCGGTCACGCGAAACGTGGCCGTGCGGGAACCATCACGCGGAGGGGCGGGCGTGGTCCTGGTCGCGCCAGGCCCGAGGTGAGATTCCGTATGCCTGTTTGAACATCTTGCTGAAGTGGGTGGCGTCCACGAAACCCCACCTCCGACCTGTCGCTGCGATGGTCCGCCGTCGGCCGTTCGGGCCGGCCAGCTCTCGCCTGCATTCGGCCAGGCGATGTGTACGGATCCAGTCGCCGAGGCTGATGCCCGAGCGGTTCAGCACCGCGTAGAGATGCCGTACGGAGATGTCGTGTGCGGCGGCGATCCGCGCCGCCGACAGACCGGGATCAGCCAGGTGTGCGCGGATGTATTGAGTGATCCGCAGGCTGAGTGTCGCCCGCGACGGTGCCCTGGCCAGGCTGGAGTCGCCGTGCTGGGACGTCAGGACCGCACGGAGGAGTTCGACGCTGGGTTCCACCACGGCGTCGGCGAGCACTCCCTGGTGCAGTTCGTCGCTGACGGCCAGTTGGGAGAAGTAGGTGAAGGCCAGACGTGCGACGAGGTTGTCGGATCCCAGCGGGACCGCGGTGATGTCGCGCAGCAACCGGTCGGGGAGCGCGAGTGCCGCGCGGGGGAAGCGGATGAAACGGTAGTCGACCGCCTCGTCGAAGAGATGTGTGTAGGGAGCGATCGATTCGTAGACGGCGAACTCCCCAGGCCTCAACAGGCACTCGCGACCGTTCTGTACCACCAGGCTGCTGCCCGTCATCTGAACACCGAGAGTGACGGCCGGCTCCTCGTCCTTCCGGGCCAGACGCTCCGTGCGACGGAGGGTGACCGCGGTCGCCCGTGCCGAACAGATCCTGATGGGCCCCGCGGCGCCGATCCCGATGCGAACGGAGATGTCCTCCGCCGCAGGACGGTGGTCGATATCGACCGCCACCATGGACTTCCACACCGCGTCGCGGACCACTTCCTCCCGGTCGCGCGGCGGTATGAACGCGGTGTCCAGGACCGGGCTCATGAGGCAGACCCACGTCTGCGTCGGCCGCAGAGCCGACCTGGCAGTACCTCGGCCCGTTTCCCCACAACTCCCCCTCGACACGGACGGTTCCCGGCATCAGTTTGGCCGGATTCGATCTCGTTGCGCAACAGCTTCGGCAGACACACACAGGACCCTCGCCCGATGCGGCGTCACCTTGGGGCAGTGCACTACTGACAAGGTCCCCTGCACGGATGACAAAGTCCGACGCCCCCTACGCCCCTAAGGTGCAGGAGCGAGGCCCGTCACGGCGCCGTTTCCGGGTCGGCTGTGGCCGGACATCGCGCCGGATCCGCAGTCTCGTCGCGGAGCCGACTTGTGCGGTCGGCTCCGTTCACCGCACGTCAACGGAGGGGAACAGCATGCGAGCTCCCACGAAGGCACTCGTCGGTGTCTTCGCCGCGGTCGGGATCGCCGCCGGTGGCCTGGCCACCGCGGGCACGGCCACGGCGGCTCCCACCGCCGCACAGCAGCAGGCGACGAGCGCCGAGGTCGCGCCGCTCGCGGTGGTGAACCTGGGGCTGAACACCACCCGGGCCAAGCACTGGCAGTGCTACCTGCGCAACGTGGACGCCAAGTACAGCCCCGGCACGATCGACGGACACCTGGGCCAGAGCAGCTGGAAGGCGGCGCAGAGACTGTTCAGGGACCTCGGCTACTACCACGATTCGATCGACGGAATCGTCGGACCCGACACGATCGCGGGACTGCAGCGTTTCCTGAACCACATCGGCGACTACACCGGCGGCGACTACAACCTTGCCGTCGACGGGGTGGCCGGACCGGCGACCAAGAGCGCGTTCCGGGACTTCAGCGGCCGGGACTTCTGCTTCTGAGCGAACGCCCCGGCCCGTCGCCTCCCCAGGGACGGGCCGGGGCGGGACGATGCCGTCCGCGACGAACTCACCCGCTGCGCCGCGCCGAGTACGGACGTGAGCCGTGCTCTGACTACCCGGCGACAGCGAAGCCGGGCACCCGGTGCGATCGTCGTCCGGCTGCGCCGGCTACTGACCCGCTTCCCCGGGACGCCGCTTGCGCGGCACGGTGTCCAGGACGAGGTCGTAGGAACAGCCGACGAGGTCCTTCACCGTCCCGGGGGTGATGTCCTGTCCCGCGCTCACGGAGATCCAGTGCCGTTTGTCGAGGTACCGCCCGGGAGCGACGCAATCGTGCTCCTGTCGCAGGGACCGCGCGCGGTCCGGCTCGGCCTTGACGGTGATGATCTGCTCGTCGGGGTCGTCCGTGACGATCAGGAAGACCTTCCCAGCCACCTTGTAGACGTCCAGCTTCTCGGTGAACGGGCGGCCGTTGCTGACGCCGGGCAGTGCGTTCGCGGTACTGCGCGCGACGTCCTGGAGCCGCTTCCCGGTGATGGTCATCCTCGCCCGGCCCGGGCGTGGGTGCCGTACGTCTCCGGATCGACCGGCCGGTTCGACCGGGGAAGGTTGCCGACCACGAGCCGGTAGGACTCGGTGACGAGCTCCTCGACCAGCTTCTTGTCGATCGAGGCACCGGACTTCAGAGTGATCCAGTGCTTCTTGTTCATGTGGTAGCCGCGGGTGACGTCCGCATGCGTCTCGCGCAGGGCCTCAGCCTCGTCCGGCTCCGACTTCAGGATCACCACCGGCTTGCCGGGCACGCTCGTCATCAGCATGAACACTTTGCCGCGTACCTTGAAAACCTCCCAGTCCGGGCCGAAGGGATGCTCCAGATGGGCTCCGGGAAGTTCCTCCGCGCGCTCGGCGGCGAACCTGTGCAGGGCCGATCCGTTCATGAGATTCTTCCTTCCTTCCGGGGGTGGCAGCGGGCAGGGACGCCGGCTGAGGACAGCGGACGGCGCGCCACCTGATCGCGGCGGCACGCTCCCATCCTCTCCCCGATGCGGGCAAAACGGGCTGTAGGCTGCGGACACGTGATGGTCGACAAGCGACACTCCAGGCGTTCTCCGGGAGCCGGACGAGGCCGGCGGGCCGTGCGGGCCGCCCTCCCGCTGTACGGTTTCCAGCCCCCGGTCGGTACTCCGTACGGTCTCGAGGTGAGCACCGTCGAGGACTTCTTCGCCGAGCACGACGACTGGCCGTGGAATCCGCCCCGCCCGGGCCGCGCCACCTTCCACTACCTGATCCTGGTCACCGAGGGTGAGCTGCTCCATGATGTCGACCACGTCACGCGAACCGTCGCCTGCGACCAGTGGCTGTGGGTGCGTCCCGGGCACACGCAGTGCTGGCATCCGCCGGGCGCCGCCCGCGGCCCGTTCATCCTGTTCGAGCCGGACGTGCTGAGGTCCGACACCGCCCGCCTGCTGGCCACGCTCACCGCGCACGAGGCCCCCGCCGTGCTCAGTCCGCACCCCGATGACGCTGCCTGGTTGCGGCAGACGACGCTCCAGCTCCTGGACGAGCACCGTGCACTGGGGCGCCGCCGACTCGATGTCCACCATGCCCTGCGGCGCAGCCTGCTCGAATCACTGCTGCTGCGCCTCGCCAACTCCCCGGACCTCACCCTCCCCGGCGCGGCGGCGGCCGATACGAGCCGCGCGGACACGTACGCACGGTTCGTGGACGCCCTGGAGTTGCACTTCCGGGAACTGCACCGGGCCGTGGACTATGCCGGGCTGCTCGGCTGTTCGGTTCGCACCCTGAGCCGCGCGTCCCGGGAGGCCGCCGGCAAGGGAGTGCGCGAGGTCATCGACGAGCGCCGGTCGCTCGAAGCCCGGCGCCTGCTGGGAGGTGCCGGTTGGGACGCCCGGGCCGTGGCCGTCCATCTCGGCTTCACCGATCCCGCGAACTTCGGCCGCTTCTTCCGTAACCACACCGGTCTCACCCCGGCCGCCTTCGCGGCCCGCGAAGCAGAGGCCGGCACCTGAGGAGGGCGACGCACGTTCTTCCTCGTCCGTTCGCCGACATGACCGAGGTCGCGGCATGCGCCGTCAGGTCAGTCCTCCCGGGCCGCGCCGCGGGCGGACCGGCGGCGGAGCCACAGCGGGAGGGCGTACCACGACAGGGCGAACCAGACCATCACGCCGCCGACGAGCAGCTTCGCCATGAAACCCGGCACAACGACGTGAAGGATCAGCAGGAGAGTGCAGCCGATGGTCACGGCCATCAGGAGCATGCCGCACATCATCAGACGGTGCGCCACCTCCACCATCTCGTCCTTCATCCGCTGCCCCGACAGGAAGCGGTGGATGGAGACCGGGGCGATCAGACAGGCGGTGGCCGTGGCACCCGAGACCACGGTGGTGACGTACACGGCGTGCTCGAACGTGCCCAGATCGTGGAAGAGAGGAGTGAAGGCGACACTGAGCAGGAAGCCGAAGAGGATCTGCACACCCGTCTGAGCGACGCGCGTCTCCTGCATGACCTCGTTCCAGCGGCGGTTGACACGCGCGCGTGGTGTTTCCGGCGTCTCGTCCGGGGACCCGGGGCCGTGCCCTCCGCACGCGCCACAGCCGCCGGGTTTCGCCTCCGACCACGTGATCGGCTCCGTCGTCATGTTCGTCTTTCCCCTCCCGTCGCGGAACGTTCATGTGCCCGTTGAAGTCGTTCACATGCCGAAGGCACCTGCGGCGTTGCCGACCGGTCGTCAGCCGAGTGATCTCGGGTACTCGCTCAGTGCGCCGGTGCCGGGCGCTGCTCGGTCCCGGCCGCGACGACCTCAGAAGAACCGACAGAGAGAGGTGTACGGATGAGCACGGTCAAGGAAGCGGTGGAAGTCGAGGTTCCTGTGCACACCGCCTACAACCAGTGGACCCAGTTCGAGGAGTTCCCGCAGTTCATGGAAGGGGTCGAGGAAGTCAGGCAGCTCGACGAGCGCCGCAATCACTGGACCACCAAGGTCAGTGGCGTGAAGCGCGAATTCGACACCGAGATCGTCGACCAGCTCCCCGACGAGCGCATCACGTGGCGTACGACCACGGGTGACAGCAAGCAGAAGGGCACGGTGCGCTTCCAGCGCCTGGATGACACGCACACCCGGGTCGAGCTCGTCATGGAGGTCGATCCCACCGGCGCCGCGGAGAAGGCCGGGGACATGCTGGGAGTGATCGACCGGCGGGTGAAGGGCGACATGCGGCGCTTCAAGGAGTACATCGAGGGCCGCGGCGGCGAGTCCGGAGCCTGGCGCGGGCGCATCAGGCCGGGGGAGTGACCCTCCTCCCGTTCCCGAAGAGGGCGCCGGCACCACCATGTGGTCACCGGCGCCGACAGCCCCTCGCCCCTGAAGTGGTCGCCCGTAAGCGTCTACTCCGGGGGCGTGGGCGTGTCGTGGGTGCGGTACATGGCCTGTACGTCCATCTCCAGTTGGATGGTCGGACCGACGACCGCGATACCGCGGGCCAGCATGGAACGCCAGTTGAGGGTGTAGTCCTCCCGGTGGAGTTCCGCCTTGGCGAGAGCCGCGCAGCGCAGCTCCTGGTCGTAGCCTCCGTTGACCATGCCGAGGTAGGTCGTGTCGAGGCCGACGGAGCGGCTGGTGCCGTGCATGGTGAGCGTGCCGTGCAGGGTCCACTTCGACCCGCCGCGGTAGGCGAACCGGGTACTGGTGAAGTCGATGTAGGGGTAGCGTTCGACGTCCAGGAAGTCGGCGGAACGCAGGTGGTTGTCGCGGGTGTTGTTGCCCGTAGTGATGCTGGCGGCGTCAATGCGCACCGAGACCTGTGAGTCGGTCATGTCCGGTGCGACGCGGATGCCGCCCTGGAAACGGGTGAACCGGCCGTGGACATGGGCCATGCCGACGTGTTTGGCGATGAACCGAATCGCGGTGTGCGGAGGGTCGAACAGCCAGGTTCCGGCGGTCGGAAGCTCCAGCCGGCGCGCGGGCGCAAGGCCGACGCGCGTCGGCGGCAGAGCGACCCCGGCCGTGATGTCGACGGTCTCGCGGGCGGGCGACAGGCCCTCGGCAACGGTCATGACGCTGTAGGAGCCCGGTGGCAGCGTCGCTATGAAGTAGCCGTTGGGGTCCGTGGTTCCACGTGTCACCACCCGGTGGCTCTCCACCGCGGTCACGGTGACCTCGGCTCCGCCCATGGGGTGCCCCATGGGGTCGACGATCTCGAAGCCGAAGGCCCCGGCGTCGGGCGGCAGGGGGACCGAGATGCTCGCTCCGGCACCGGAGGTGCCGGGCGAACGCCGACGTCGAAGCAGCCTGAGGGCCATGGAGTTCACCTTTCTTCGCAGGGGCACCGCGACGCGGCCCACTCGGTCGGCGATGTTCGCGGTCGCCAAGGGGCGGCGACAGGAGGGCGTATGCGGAGGCGGCGGTTCGCTGATGATCATAAAGCCGCCCGGTTCGGCCACCTCGCTCCTGTATGCGAGCTGTCCCATGGCTTGGACCGTGTATGACGGGTCGTAAATCAGTACATAGGCGGCCCATATCACCGCACCTCGGCTTGGCTGCTTTGCAGCAATGCTGTGGCGAAGGGCACGGAAGAGGGGCGCGATTTTCACCGGCAGACCAGGGTTCCATCACGGAGCCGACACAAGCGAGGGGTGCCATCTCACCACCAGGTGGTCGCAGGCCTGCCTCCGTGCGGGAAGGGCACCGCCCTCATCACCCTCAACGCGGAACTGCGCGCCTTCTGCCGGGCCCGTCGGCAGCAGATCCCCGCCGAGATCCGGGAGATCACGCAGGGTGCCGGCGCCGAACGGCCGCAGCCGGGCCCGAGCCCGGCTCGCGGGGTTGTTCGCCCCCCCCCGTCGCCCGACCGAACGTCGGCCCGCCACGTGTGCCTGTGGCGACGAGGGAGACAGAAGGGGCAGCAGGCCGTACGAGCCGCCCGCGACGGCCGGCCCGCCCTCAGGCGCGGGCGAGTTCAGCGGCGCCGAAGGAGACGTCGAAGCGGTCGCACCAGATGCTCACACTGCTGTAGCGGGTCGGGTCGACGTCGGCCGGTACCGTGTAGTTCTGGCTGCCCTTGTTTCCCTTGAGCCCCCCGAGACTGACGTAGTCCCCGTCGTCGAACACGTGCCAGCCGGCCGTCCCCCGCTTCACCGGCGCGTCGGTCAACCACACCCGCAGGTCCGGGCCGTTGCTCGTGTCGAGGTTCTCGACACGCACGATGTGGGAGCCGTCGGTGAGTCGCACCAGTTTCACCGTTCCCGAGGTCGCGTGCTCATGGCTGATCAGCCCGCCACTCGCCAGGGTCACCGGTCCGGCGAAGGCCGACGTGGAAGGGGCGCCGCCGGCCGGCTCCCCGGCGGACGGCCGCGATGGGGACACGGCCACGGGCAGTGCCTCGTTGACGGTCTCCTCCTGCCACAGCTTCCATGGCTGAAACCAGTAGGCGCCGAAACCGCCCACGGCGACAGCCACGGTCAGCGCACCGATCGCCCACGGTCTGACCAGCACACTTCGAATACGTCCCATTGCGCCCCTCCCGACAGTCGTCGAACGAGAACCATTCAATGCGAGAACCGGCCGACACGGGCCACCCGCCAGATGACGAAACTCTTACGCTCCGGTCCGGCCTGCCCCGGCCGTCCGAGAGCCGCCGTGCGGGCGACTGCGACGAGGTCGGTCCCGCAACCGTGCACGGTGATCCGAGCGGGCGCCGACCCGGCACGCGAGTTCGGCCCGCCGTGTCCGCGCTCACCAGCCGGTGGCCAGCAGGTGGTTGAGGAGGAGGGCCAGGGCCGCCTGCGCTGCCAGCCAGGCGCGTGGGTGTGTGAGGAACGCACAGGCCGGCAGGAGCCACAGGGCGAAGGGAAGCCAGATGCGTTCCGTCTCCGCCTTGCTCATGCCGGACAGGTCGGCGACGAGCACGGCGAGCAGCCCGGCGGCGAGGAGGAACGCGAGACGGATGTCCTCGGTGCGCCCCTCCTGGTCGTGCCGCCGGACCAACGAGGCCCGGCGCAGGCCCGCCGCCGTCGCCAAGCCCGTGATGAGCACCGCGCAGGCGAGATTGGCCCACACCCAGTAGCCGTAGGGGCGGACCCCGCCCGCCCCCTCGTAGTAGCGGGTCACCAACAGGTGGTACGCCTCCCACCAGTCGAAACCGGCCGTGCCGAACGCCACCGGCGCCACCGCCGCCCCCGCCAGCAGCGGCACGAACAGCAGCGGCCGCGCCCGCACGTCGCGTCTGCCCAGCAGCAGTACCGCCGCCCCGAGCACCGCGAAGAGCGTGAGCCCGTACGAGAGGTAGCAGGTCAGGCCGAACAGCAGCCCCGAGCCCGCCGCCCACCACAGCGAGCGCCGTGTGACGGCGAGGGCCAGCAGGGCCACGGCCCACGCGGCGACCGCCGCGAAGTAGCCGTCGGCGGACGTGCCCATCCACACCGCGGCCGGTGCCAGCACCAGGAAGGGCGCCGCCCGCCGGGCGAGCCGTTCGCCGGCGAGGGCGCGTACCGTCACCAGCGCCGCCACGCACGCCGTCGCGCCGATGGTGATGCACCAGGCCCCGGCCCAGCCCCCGCCGCCCAGCCCGAGCCGGTCGAGCAGGACGAAGGTGAGCGTGGCCGCCGGGGGGTGCCCGGCGACGTGGGCGGGCCAGTTGTCGGGGGAGTGGAGCAGGATGTGCTGGGTGAAGTCGCGCAGCGTCGCCGGGATGTCGTTCCAGCGGCCGATGACCGACAGATACTCCTGATGGGTGGTGAGCCGGCCCGCGATGCCCCGGTGCCAGCCGTCGATCAGGGCCAGTGACCAGGTCCAGGCCATCGCCGCGCACCAGGCCGCGGGGAGCAGGACGCGCCACGACAGGCGGGCGGTGACGGCCGGGCCGTACGCCACGGTCGCCACCGCGACCAGAACGGCCGCCGGTGTGCCGGGGCCCACATGCGGGTCCCAGCGGCCCAGCAGGGGTGGCCAGCCGACGACCAGCTCGTCGTAGGTGAACGCGTACCGGCCGACGAGGACGGCTGCCACCACGAGCAGCGCGGCGGCCGCGGCGGCGCACAGGTCGCGGGGAACGGAGCGGAGGCGGGTCACACCGGCACCGTAGGCCGGGAGATCGCGCACCGGTCGGCGCGCACGGCGGACGTCAGCGTTTCGTCATGGGTCGTGGGCCGTCCCGGATGCCGGTCGCGGCCTACCGTCGGACCATGCGCGACCTCGCCACACGGCTTCCGTCCTCGCCGCGCTTCTGGCGCAGCCCCCTGCGCGGCCCCTGGTTCACCTCGGTACTCGGCCTCGTCCTGCTCGCCGGCATCGGTGTGCTGTTCGTGACCGGCCTGCTCTCGTACGCCGCCTACAACCCGGACCTGTCCCCGGTCAACGACAAGACCCCGGGCAAGGGGCTTCTCGGCTTCTATCTCTTCGCCTGGCCGACCGAACCCTCCTGGCTGTACCGCCTCACCCAGGGCGTCCACGTCACCCTCGGACTGACCTTGATCCCTGTTCTGCTGGCCAAGCTGTGGTCGGTGGTGCCGAGGCTGTTCGCGCTGCCGCCGGTCCGTTCGCCCGCCCACGCGCTGGAGCGGGCCTCACTGCTGCTCCTGGTGGGAGGCGCGCTGTTCGAGTTCGTGACCGGGGTCCTCAACGTCCAGTTGGAGTACGTCTTCCCCGGCTCCTTCTATCCGCTGCACTTCTACGGCGCCTGGGTCTTCTTCGCCGCGTTCCTCGCGCACGTCGGGCTGAAGGCGCCGACCGCGGTGCGCAACGTACGGCGTATGCGTGCCGGGGGAGGGGAGGAGCGGGACAGCCTGGTGGCGCCGCGGCCCGACGCGCCGACCGTGTCGCGGCGTGGGGCCCTGTGGACGGTCGGCGGGGGATCGCTGCTGCTGTTCGCCACCAGCGCCGGCCGCAGTTTCGACGGGGCGGTGCGGGCGACGGCCGTGCTCGCGCCGCACGGCGGGGCCGAACCGGGCCGCGGCCCGAACGGCTTCCAGATCAACAAGACCGCCGCGTACGCGGGCATCGACGCGGCCGAGACACGCGAGGACGCGTGGCGGCTCGTCGTCGTCGGCCCCACCGGAACGGTCCGCCTCGGCCGCGCCGGCCTGCTGCGACTGCCGCTGCACAGCGCCGCGTTGCCCATCGCCTGTGTCGAAGGCTGGTCCACCTCGGACCAGTGGTGGCGCGGGGTGCGGCTGCGCGATCTCGCCGCCCTGGTGGGCTTCGACGGCGACGCGCCGGACGTGCTCGTCGAGTCCCTTCAGCGGCGGGGCGCCTTCCGCAGCGGGGCCCTGCGCGGCAACCAGGTGGCCGACCCGCGCTCCCTGCTCGCGCTGTACGTCAACGGAGAGACGCTGAGCCCGGACCACGGCTACCCGGCGCGGATCATCGTGCCCGCCGCGCCCGGCGTGCTGAACACGAAGTGGGTGGCGCGCATGACGTTCGGAGACCTGGGATGAATCCCGTACGCGGGGTGCGGCTGCCGCGGCCCGTGATCGGCGGCCCCTTCCAGACCCTGATGCTCGCCACCTCGTTCGCGCTCGCGGGCTACGCGGGGGTGCGGCTGCTCGCCGGTGACTGGCTCGGCGTGGCGCTGTGGTTCGTGGGGGCGGCGCTCTTGCACGACCTGGTGTTGCTGCCGCTGTACGCGGTGGCCGACCGGGCCGTGGTGCGCGCACTGGGGAGGGCGGGCCGTCGTGAGTGGGCGCTGTACGTGCGGGTCCCGGCCGCCTTGTCGGCGCTGCTTCTGCTGGTGTGGTTTCCGCTGATCAGCGGCCGGGTTGACGCGCGCTACCGGTCGGTCTCCGCGTTGTCGGCGGACGGCTTCTTCACCCGCTGGCTGCTGATCACGGCGGTGCTGTTCGGCGGCTCCGCACTGCTGTCGCTGCTGCGCAGGGCGACGAAGCGGCGTTCCCCCGACGTCCACTGAGCGGACGTCACCCAGCCGCCGACGGCCGCACGGCGGAGCAGGGCATGGGCGCCGATCCGCGCCCACGGAAAGGGGCTGCCGGGCGTGGGGCCGTCCGTGTCGTCGACGACCTGCACGTGAGCGCGCTCGTCGACGTCCGCCCGGGCCGTCTCCGCTATCAGCAGGCCGCCGGGTGCGAGCAGGGCGGCGACGCGGGCGAGCAGGGCGCCGGGGTCGCCGCCGATGCCGATGTTGCCGTCCATGAGGAGGACGGTGCCCCAGCGTCCCTCGCCGGGCAGCGGCTCGAACACGGAGCGCCGCAGCGACTGGCCGCCGGTGCGTAGGGTGCGGGCCACGGCTGCCTCGCTGACGTCGATACCGAGGACGGTACGGCCCCGGGCGGCGAGTTCCGCGACCAGCCGGCCCGGGCCGCAGCCCACATCCAGCACGGCGCCCTCGCACTGGTCCAGCGCCTCCAGGTCGACCGCGTCGGCCCGCGCGCACCACCGCTCCACGTCCAGCGGCAGCAGCCGGCCGTCGGCGCGCCGCAGGAACAGCGGCCCGCGACCGGCCCGCAGTGCGGCCGTATAGGGGTCGCAGGCCTCCCAGGCCCGGGCGGCGGGCGGCGCGGACAGCCGTTCGGGGCCCACGCGCGGGGCCGCCGTCACCGGCTCGCCCGCCGGTCCGCGTCCGGCGTGCACGCCGCCAGCCGGGCGGCGAAGCGTCCGTGCGGAGCCAGTGCGGCCACGGCCCGCGCGTCGTCGGCGGTGTCGACGTCCCGGAGCGGAGGCAGGTCGCGTACCCGCAGCCCGGCCGCGAGGAGCCGCCCACGCTGCACGGCGCCCGTCACCGGCGTCGACATGGGCACGCCCCGCGGCAGGGCGGGGTCGGGGCGGGACAGGCCCAAGGCCCAGAAGCCGCCGTCCTCGGCCGGTCCGAAGCAGGCGTCGCAGTCGGTGAAGTCCACGTCGAGCAGTTCCGGCGTCACCTGCGGGGTGTCCATCCCGATCAGCAGGGCGGGCCCCGCGCACCCGGCGAACGCGACGGCGAGCCGTTCGTCGAGGTCGCCCGCGCACTGCGGTACGACGTCGAAGCCGGGCGGCAGCCACGGGCCCGGTTCCCCGTCGAGCACCAGGACCCGACGGAGCGCGGGGGCCGCGGCCACGGCGTGCAGGGTGTCGGCGAGCGCGGCCTCGGCCAGCGCGGCCGCCTCGGCGGGGGTGAAGGGCGGGGTGAGACGGGTCTTGACCCGGCCGGGGCGCGGCTCCTTGGCGATGACGAGGAGGGTGGTCGCGGCGCTCACTCGGAGGTCTCCTCTCGGACATCCGGTGCCTCGGCCAGGACACGGCGCATGTCCCGTACCGCGTGCCAGGTGCCGCGCCAGGTGCCCGTCACCTTCGAGGCGCCGGTGCGCGGCAGGTACGGAACGTCGTGTTCGGTGATCCGCCAGCCGGCGTCGGCGGCGCGGACCACCATCTGGAGCGGGTAGCCGCTGCGCCGGTCGGCGAGGTCGAGGGCGAGCAGTGCCTCGCGGCGGGCGGCGCGCAGCGGTCCCAGGTCGTGCAGGCGCAGACCGGTGCGGCGGCGCAGCATGCGGGCGAGGGCGAGGTTCCCGGCGCGGGCGTGCGCGGGCCACGCACCCCGCCCCCGCGGGCGTCTGCGGCCGAGGACGAGGTCGGTGCCACCGGCGAGGACCTCGTCCACGAAGGGGACCAGCAGGGCGGGGTCCAGGGAGGCGTCGCAGTCGCAGAAGCAGACGACGCCGGCGGTGGCGGCGGTCAGCCCGGCGTGGCAGGCGGCGCCGAAGCCGCGGCGCGGCTCGGTCACGACCGTGGCGCCGTGCGCGCGGGCGATGTCCGCCGAGCCGTCGGTGGAGCCGTTGTCGACGACGAGCGCGCGCCAGCCGGCCGGGACACGGGCCAGGACCCAGGGCAGGGCCCGGGCCTCGTCCAGGCACGGGAGCACGACGTCGACGTCCGGAGGGGGCGAGGTGGTCACGGCTTTCACCCTACGAGCGCAAATCGCGCGAATCGGACCTCCGTTCCTTACGAAACGCGGACGTCACGGTCGCGGCAGCCGTCGGCGGCGCCGTCCGCGAGGACGTGGTGCGAGGCTGGGCGCATGCAGCAGCCGCACGAGTCCGCCTCCACCGACGTGTCCCCCGGCCGGCCTCCGGACGTCCCACCCCTGGCCGGTCCCGCCCGGATCCTGGTCGTCGACGACGATCCCACGGTCGCGGAGGTCGTCGCCGGATACCTGGAACGCGCGGGTCACCTCGTCGACCGGGCCGACGACGGTCCGGCCGCGCTCGACCGAGCCGCCGCGCACTGGCCGGACCTGGTCGTGCTGGACCTGATGCTGCCCGGCATGGACGGCCTGGAGGTGTGCCGGCGGATACGCGGCACCGGCCCCGTGCCGGTCATCATGCTGACCGCCCGCGGTGACGAGGACGACCGGATCCTGGGCCTGGAGGTCGGCGCCGACGACTACGTGACCAAACCGTTCAGCCCGCGGGAGCTGGTGCTGAGGGTGCAGTCGGTACTGCGCCGCACCCGGCCCGCCGCCGCGCCTCGCCCGCCCTCCGCGGCCGGCCTGACCGTCGACCCCACCGCGCGCAGGGCCACCAAGGACGGCGTCGAACTGGCCCTGACCCTGCGCGAGTTCGACCTCCTCGCCTTCTTCCTCCGGCATCCGGGGCAGGCCTTCGCCCGGGAGGCGCTGATGCGCGAGGTCTGGGGCTGGGACTTCGGCGACCTGTCCACCGTGACCGTCCATGTACGGAGGCTGCGCGGAAAGGTCGAGGCGGATCCGGCCCGGCCCCGGCTGGTCCAGACGGTGTGGGGCGTGGGCTACCGCTTCGACCCCGCCGGGCGGGAGGCGGACTGACGTGCCCGACATCCTCCTCATCGCCGTCTACGCCTTCGCCGGCGCCGCCACCACCGGCCTGGCCGGCGCGGGCGTGCTGCGACTGATCCGGCGGCGCTCGCTGACCGTGTCGCTCGCCGTCGTGGCGGCCGTCGCCGTCCTCGCGATGCTCGCCGGGACCCTGGCGGTCGCCTGGGCGATGTTCCTGTCCCCGCACGACCTGTCCGTCGTCACGACCGTCGTGGCGATGGCCGCCGTCGTCTCCCTGGCCACCGCGCTGCTGCTCGGCCGCTGGGTGGTCGCCCGGAGCCGTGAACTGGCGGCGGCGGCCCGCTCGTTCGGTGACGACGGCGACTACGCCGCTCCCACCACACCGGCCACCGCCGAACTCGACGCGCTCAGCCGGGAACTGGCGGCCACCAGCGCCCGGCTCGCCGAGTCCCGTGAACGGGAACGCGCTCTGGAGACCTCCCGGCGCGAACTGGTCGCCTGGATCTCGCACGACCTGCGCACCCCACTCGCCGGCCTGCGCGCCATGTCCGAGGCCCTGGAGGACGGCGTCGCCGCGGACCCCGACCGCTACCTCCGCCAGATCCGCACCGAGGTGGAACGCCTCAACGACATGGTCGGCGACCTCTTCGAACTCTCCCGCATCCAGGCAGGCGCCCTCCCCCTCGCCCCGGCCCGGATCTCCCTCTACGACCTGGTCGGCGACGCCCTCGCGGGTGCGGACCCGCTCGCCCGCGAGCACGGCGTGCGGCTGGTCGGCGACGCCGTGGCCGCCGTACCGGTCGAGGTGGACGGCAAGGAGATGAGCCGGGTTCTCGGAAACCTCCTCGTCAACGCGATCCGCCGCACACCCGCCGACGGCACGGTCGCGGTCGCCGCCGAGCGTTCGTCCGAGGGTGTGGTGGTCTCGGTGACCGACGGGTGCGGCGGCATCCCCGAGGAGGACCTGCCGCGCGTCTTCGACACCGGCTGGCGCGGCACCCACGCCCGTACGCCCCCGGCCGGCGCGGGTCTCGGCCTGGCCATCGTGCGCGGCATCGTCGAGGCCCACCGGGGCCGTGCCACCGTCCGCAACATACCGGGCGGCTGCCGCTTCGAGGTGCTCCTGCCCCCGGCGGACACCTGAGCCCTCCGGGCTCGGGGTCACTGTCGGCCCGACTCCGCCCGTGCGAACTCCCGCATACCCTCGGCGAAGCCGACCCGCGGCCGCCACCCCGTCTCGTTCCGCAGCCGCGCGGAGTCCGCGGTGATGTGGCGTACGTCGCCCAGGCGGTACTCGCCGGTGACGACGGGCTCCGGCCCGCCGTACGCCGCTGCCAGGGCGGAGGCCATCTCCCCGACCGTGTGCGGCTCACCGCTGCCGGTGTTGAAGGCGACGAGGCCACCACCCGGCCTCTGGACCGTCAGTGCGGCGACGTTCGCCGCGGCCACGTCCCGTACGTGCACGAAGTCCCGGCGCTGACGCCCGTCCTCGAAGACCCGAGGGGCCTCGCCGCGCGCGAGGGCCGAGCGGAAGAAGGAGGCGACACCGGCATACGGGGTGTCGCGGGGCATCCGGGGCCCGTACACGTTGTGGTAGCGCAGTGACACCGCCGTCGCGCCGGTCGTCCGGGCCCAGGCGGCGGCCAGGTGCTCCTGGGCCAGTTTGGTGGTCGCGTACACGTTGCGCGGATCGGCCGGGGCCTCCTCGCCGACCAGCCCCGGCACCAGGTCCACGCCGCACACCGGGCACGGGGGTTCGAATCGGCCCGCCTCCAGATCGTCCACGGCGCGCGGCCCCGGCCGCACCTCCGCGTGACGCGGGCACGCGTAGCGTCCTTCCCCGTACACGACCATCGACCCGGCGAGCACGAGCCGTCGGACGCCCGCCTCGGCCATCGCGGCGAGCAGGACGGCGGTGCCGAGGGCGTTGCGTGAGACGTACTCCGCGGCGTCGGCGAAACCGTTGCCGAGCCCGACCATCGCCGCTTGGTGGCACACGGCGTCCACCTCCGGCAGGGCCCGCGACACGGCCGCAGGGCAGCGCACGTCGTCGCCGGGGTCCTCGCGGACGTCGAAGCAGACGGCCTCGTGCCCGTGCTCCCGCAGGGCCTCGGCAACGTGGGACCCGATGAACCCGGCACCGCCGGTGACCAGTACGCGCATACGCCTACGCTAGGGCCACCGAAGTCCCGGGCCGGGCGCCGTGAGCGGCACGTCAGGAGTCCGTAAGAAACGGGCGACGCCTTCCCTGGCGAAGCATCGCTCCGGCCGTTCTGCCCGCTTCCCGGACGTGTAGGTCCAGACCGTCCACAGAAGGCGCCGACAGTGTGGCCGTGGCCGAGGGACTCCCCGGCTGAACCGGGCATCCTGCTGCGGAGACCGTCGCGCGGGGGAGCGGGGGGTGGTTCTGGTCGCGCCAGGCCCGGGGTGAGATGTCGTACGCCTGTTTGAACACCTTGCTGAAGTGGGTCGCGTTCACGAAGCCCCAGCTCCGTCCTACCGCTTCGACGGTCCGCGGTCGCCCGGTCGGACCGGCCGGCTCTCGCCTGCATTCGGTCAGGGGGCGTGTACGGATCCGGTCTCCAAGGCTGATGCCCGACCGGGACAGCACCGCGTGGAGGTGACGTACGGAGATGCTGTGGGCGGCGGCGATCCGTGCCGCCGACAGGTCCGGGTCCGCCTGATGGGTCCGGATGTACTGAGTGATCCGCAGACCGAGTGTCGCCTCCATCGGCCCCTTGGCCAGGCCGGAGTCGCCGTGCTGGGTGGTCAGGAGGGCGCGGAGCAGTTCGACGCCGGGCCGCACGGCGGCGTCGGCGTGTGAGCCCTGGAGCGGTTCGTCGGCGGCGGCCAGTTGGGAGAAGCAGCCGAAGGCGAGCCGTGCCATGGGGTCGTCGGATCCCGGAGCGTCCGTGCTGGTGTCCCGTAGCAACCGGTCGGGGAGCGCGAGCGCCGCGCGCGGGAAGCGCAGGAAGTGGTGGTCGACTCCCTCGTCGAAGAGCAGTGTGTAGGGAGAAGTCGATGCGTAGACGGCCAGTTCTCCCGGCTTGAGCACGCACTCGCGGCCGTTCTGCGCCACCAGGCTGGTGCCCGTCATCTGGAGACCGAGGGAGACGGCCGGCTCCTCGTCCGCCCGGGCCAGCCGCTCGGTGCGACGGACGGTGACCGCGGACGCCCGCGCCGTACGGAGCGTGAGCGGGCCGACGTCGCCGAGCCCCATGCGGACGGAGGTGTCCTCGGCCGGAGGGCGAGGGTCGATGTCGACCGCCACCAGAGATTCCCACACCGCGTGCCGGACCAGCTCCTCCCGGTCCCGCGGCGGAACGAACGCGGTGTCCAGACCGGGCTCATGAGACACACCGCCGTCCGTGCCGGTCACGGAGCAGGCCTGGCGACTCCTCAGCCCGTTCCCGCACGGCTCACCCTTCGACACGGACGTATCCCGACCTCATTCTGGTGGGAACCCCCGCCGCGGTACAACGAGCTGAAGGGCACACGGGGGCCCGGGCCGACGCGCCGAGACCCGCACACCGCGCACGTTCGACAAAGCCTTCTGCACGGCTGACAAAGTTCCGTCCCCGCGCCCGGCCTATGGTCTGGAGGCGATCTCGGAATCCGGCCCCGGCGGACGGCTGCGGGCCGGTGCCGGCGTCGCGCGGGGCGGGCACGGGGGAACGCCGGACATACGTGCCCGTCGGCACCTCGGCCGGGAAAGGTGACATGTTCGTGAAGGAGAAGATCCTCGTCGTCGCTGCCGTGACCGCGGTGGTGTGCTGCGTGGCCGGCTGCGGCGCCCGGGCGGAGCAGCACACCGTCTCGGACGCCGAGGTGCGGGACCTCACGGTCCGGGAGGAGATCGAGATCGAGCGCGCCGAGGAGCGGCTCGTGAAGGAGTGCATGGAGAGAAAGGGCCACCCCTACTGGGAGTTGCCCATTCCCGGCGTGGACGAGCGCAAGGCCGGCCGTTATGTCACCGACGACGTGGGGTGGGCGCGGAAGTACGGCTACGGCCGTGGCTTCGAAGAGCGTGGCGAGAAGATCCGTAGGACCGACCCGACCACCGTCTACCAGAACAAGCTCCGTCCGAAGGACCGGGCTGCCTTCAACAGGGCGCTGGACGGCGACTACCGGGACCGGATGAGTGTCGAACTGCCGGGTGGGACGGGCACGGTGAACGCTCCCCGCGGCGGGTGTGCCAACGAGGCACGTTCGAAGCTCTACGGAGACTCCGAGACGTGGTTCACCATCCGCAAAACCATCGAGGGCATCCTGCCGCTGTACGGCCGGGACCTCATGGAGGACGCTCGTTTCACGCAGCCCCTCGCGAAGTGGGCCCGGTGCATGAAGGAAGCCGGCCGCCCCTTCGACGACCCCGAGCAGCTCCGCCAGAACCGCGTGAGGGTCACGGAGGGAATGCCTTCCGCCGAGGCCCACGAGTTCGACAGGACACTGGCGGTCCTCGACGCGACCTGTGCCAGGAAGACCTCCCTGGCCGAGATCATGCGCGCCCTCGAGACCTCGTACCGGGAGAAGGTGCTGAAGCGGTACGAGAAGGAGAGGGACGACTACCGCGGGATGCGTCTGCGCGCCCTGCGCCAGGCCGAGGACGTCCTCTCCTGACACTTGACCGAGCCTGCCCGTATTCGGCTCGCGGCGGACCCGGCCGATGCCGTGCCCGCCGATCACCACAGTCACACCGACCCAAGGAGTTCACCATGCGCAAACTGTCTGCCGCGGCTGTCGGAGCCGTGCTCGTCGGCATCAGCCTGGTCGGCCCGGTGCCCAGCGCCTCCGCCGCCGCGGCGGCCACGTGCGCGGACAACTACGACAACGCTCTCGCCGGCTACATGTACGCCTACAACGGCGCCTACTGTGAGGGACAACTCGGCCGCGCCCTCGGCAACGACCAGAACTGGGGCGACTCCGCGAGCAGCTTCCAGGGGTCCGACAACAACAGGGCCTCCTCCGTGCTGAACATGGGAAGGTACTCAGAGGTCAAGTTCTTCGCGAACCCGAACACCAGCTCCAACTTCAACCCCCACATCTGCCTGACCCGCACCGAGGGCTACGCCTCGAACCTGAGTGACGACTACTTCATGAACGAGCGGGAGTGGGGCAGCGCCAACAACAACATCAGCGCCCACATCTGGGTCGACCGGACCGCGTGCACCGCCCTCGCGACGTGAGCGTTCTCTGACCGGCCGCTCCACCCGGTGGCACCTCGGCCAGGCGCAACGGGCTTCGGGCCGGGGCGGAACCGTCCGGCCCGCACGTCGCTCTCAGGGGGTCGGCGCGAGCGACCGGGCGGGCTGCGTCCGCTCGTAGGCGTGGCCCACCCGCAGCAGCCGCCGCTCGCCGAAGGGCCGTCCGAGCAGCTGCATGCCGATCGGCATGCCCGCCGTGTCGTGGCCCACCGGGACGGACAGGGCGGGCACTCCGGTGATGTTGGCCGGGGAGGACAGCCGCACGTAGGCGTCGGAGACGGCCTCGGTCGAGCCGTCGGACCAGGTGACGCTCTCCTGACCGGCCTTCACCGCGGTCATCGGGACCGCCGGGGCGGCGATCACGTCGACCTTCTCCAGAACGCGGGCCCACTCCTCCTGCATGAGCGTCCGGGAGCGCTGGGCACGCAGATAGTCGCCCGCGCCCATCAGCTCACCGGCCTCCAGGAGGATGCGGACGTCCGCCTGGTACAGCTCGGGGACCGTACGCAGCGTGCCCTCGTGGTAGGCGGTGGCCTCCGGCACCATCAGCCCCCACTGGGTGGCCTGGATGTACCGGGTCATCGGGATGTCGACCTCGACGAGATGGGCGCCGAGCGTCTCCAGCCGCGCGATGCCCCGGCGGACGGCAATCTCCACCTCCGCGTCGACATGGTCGAAGTAGTAGTTGCGCGGCACCCCGACGCGCACGCCCGTCAGGTCCGGCTCCCGTTCCGGCCGGTGGTCGACGGCGGGGGTGTCCAGCGAGGCGGGGTCACGCGGATCGTGCCCGGCGAGGACGGCCAGGACCAGGGCCGCGTCCTCGACGGTGCGGGTGACCGGGCCGACGTGGTCCAGCGACCAGGACAGCGACGTGACGCCGTGGCGCGGCACCAGCCCGTAGGTCGGCTTGAAGCCGACGACTCCGTTCAGCGCGGCGGGAACCCGGATCGACCCGCCGGTGTCGGTGCCGAGGGCGAAGGTCGCCGCCCCGGCCGCCACCGCGACGGCGGACCCGCCGCTGGAGCCTCCCGCGACCCGGCCGCGGTCCCAGGCGTTGCCGGTCTGCGGGGTGGTCAGGCCGTAGGCGAACTCGTGGGTGTGGGTCTTGCCGACCAGGACGGAGCCTGCGGCCCGCAGCCGGGCGGCGACCGTGCTGTCGGCGGCGGCGCGGTGGCCGGCCCGGACCCGGGAACTGGCGCTGGTGGGCGAACCGGCGACGTCGATCAGGTCCTTGAGCCCGGCCGGGACGCCGTGCAGCGGCCCCCGGAACGCGCCGCGGGCCGCTTCCCGCTCGGCCTCCCGCGCCGCGCCGCGGGCCTGCTCGGCGGTGACCGCCACGTACGCCTCGACGTGCGGGTCCACCTGGTCGATGCGGTCGAGGACCGAGTCCACCAGCTCGACGGGGGACAGCCGACGGGACCTGATCTGCTGCGCGGCGTCGGCGAGGGTCAGCTCATACGGCTGCATCGTGCTTCTCCTTCCCGGCGCGGTAGGCGCCGGCGGGCGGGGTGTCGCCGAAGTCCAGCTCACGCAGGACCGCGACGACGGAGTGGATGTGCTGAGCGGTGGCGGCGACCGCGGCGTGGCGGTCATCGGGCAGTGGAAGTCCGGCACGGGCGGCCCAGCGGGCGGCCTCGGGCGGCGTGAGTTCGGCGGAGGGCACAGGTTTCTCCTGATCAGGGGGCGTGGCAACGAAGCACTCCACGCCAAACGCAAACGGTTTGCTTTAAACCGACCGTAGGCCCTACGGTCGGTCTAAAGCAAATGTGTTGCGTTTATGGAAGGAGTTACATGCCCGGCGTCATCTCCGACGTACCAGCGGTGGCCGACGCACCAGCGGTCTCTGCCGCGCCCGCGCACGTCGCTCACCAGGCCACCCGCACCCGTACGAGGAGGCGGACGGCCTCTTTCGCTCTCGACGTGTCGATACTCGCGGCCCTCCTGGCCGCGTCCAGCGCTCCGACCCCGCTCTACCCTCTCTACCAGGACCAGTGGGGCCTCTCCGCGCTCGCCGTCACCGTGGTCTTCAGCGCGTACGCCCTGGCCCTGTTGCTGGCCCTGCTCACCACCGGAGCGCTCTCCGACCACCTGGGGCGACGCCCCGTCCTGGCAGGCGCCCTGCTCATGGCGGCCGTCTCCATGGTCCTTCTGGCCTCAGCGGACGGCGCGGGCTCCCTGACCATCGCCCGGGTCCTGCAAGGAGCGGCCACCGGCGCGGCCACCAGTGCCGCGGGCGCGGCGCTCCTCGACCTGGGAAACCCCCGGCGCCCGGGCCGGTCCGCCCTGGCCAACAGCGTCACCCCGGTCGCGGGCATGGCCGCCGGCGTGCTCGTCTCCACCCTGCTCGTCCGTTTCGCCCCCGCCCCCACCGTCACCGTCTACGTACTGCTGGCGGCGTTGTTCCTCGCCCAGGCGATCGCGGCCACCTTCACCACGGAGACGGCCCACCGCCACGGGGGAGCGCTGCGGTCGCTGCGCCCGCGGGTCAGCGTCCCGCCCCCGGCCCGCCGCACCCTGCTGGCCGCGGGTGCCGCCGTCACCACCGTCTGGGCGCTGGGCGGCTTCTACTCCTCCCTCGGCCCGGCCCTCGTACGCCTGGTGGCCCCCGACGCCCCGCAAGCAGCCCGCGGCATGGTCTTCTTCACCCTCAGCGCCACCGCCGCGCTCACCGTATGGGCGCTGCGGCGCAGGCCGCCCCGCGCCACGGTGATCGGCGGCTGCCTGTCCGTCCTGCCCGCCGCGGCCCTGACCCTGATCGGTCCGCACGGCGCCGGGCTGCCCGCCGTCCACGGTGGCGCGGTGCTGGCCGGCGTCGCCTTCGGCGCCGTTTCCCAGGGGGCGCTGCGTATGCTCCTCGCCTCGCTCGACGAGCAGGACCGCGCCGCGACACTGGCCGCCTACTACCTCCTCAGCTACCTCTCCATGAGCCTGCCCGCCGTCGCCGCCGGCGCGGCCACCCAGCACTACGGGCTGGGTACCACCTCACACGCCTACGCCATCACCGCCGCTCTCCTCGCCCTGGCGGCCCTGGCCGCACTCACCGCGTCACGACGCGGCGCGGTCCGTCCCCAAGCCGACCGCTCCCGCTGAAGAGAACAACCGACCACTGCCGCTGAAGAGAACAAAGGGAAACGACACACAATGCACACCTCCCCCGGCGCCACCCCCATCCCCTCCTGGACCGTGGGCGGCGTCACCGTCCACCGCATCGACGAAGTCGCCCTGCCGCCCGCGACCGGACCCTGGCTGCTGCCCGACGCCACCCCTGAGGTGGTGACCGCCCAGGACTGGCTGCGCCCTCACTTCGCCGGCCAGGACGGAATTCTGCACATCGACAGTCACAGCTTCGCGTTCGTCGTGAACGGGCTCCGCGTCCTCGTGGACACCGGCATCGGCAACGGCAAGGAGCGGGCCAACCCTGCCTGGCACGACCTGCGGACCGACTTCCTGGAGCGCCTCACCACCGCCGGTTTCCCCCCGGACTCCGTCGACCTGGTGATTCTCACTCACCTGCACGCCGATCACGTCGGCTGGAACACGCGGCAGGTGAACGGCGAATGGGTCCCCACCTTCCCCAACGCCCGCTACCTCGCATCCCGTGCCGAGCGGGAGTTCTGGGCCACGTACGACATGGAGGAGGCACGCGAACAGATGTTCCGCGACTCCGTGATCCCGGTCGAGCGGGCGGGTCTGCTGAGCACGGTCGACGTCCCGGACAAGGGTGCCGAGATCGCCCCCGGCCTGCGGTTGATCCCGACACCCGGCCACACACCCGGCCACGTCGCCGTGGAACTGACCAGCCAGGGTGAGACGGCGCTGATCTCCGGCGACTGCGTCCACCACCCCGTCCAGCTCGCCCACCCCGTCATCGGCGCCTGCGTCGACATCGACCCGCGGCAGTCCGAGGCCACCCGGCGCGAGCTGCTCGGCTCCCTCGCGGGCACGGACACCCTCCTCCTCGGCACCCACTTCGCACCGCCCACCGCCGGCCGCGTGGTCGCCCACGGGGACGCCTACCGGCTGGAGTCCGTCCCTGCCACCTGATGCCGTCGCCCGGTCACCGCGGGGGCGGCCCAGCCCCTCGGACGTCCCCGAGCCGCCCGGGGCCTGCTTCCGCTGCGCGATCCCGACGCCGTCGACGAGGAATGACGACCCCTCGCCGGGTGCCGGGGCCGGAGGCGAACCAGCGCATTCAACCAGCGGCCGCCGCCGTGTCGGCGACTGCGGAGACGGCCGGTTTCGCGGCGGCGGGCGGCGTGCGGTAGGCGCGAAGGGGGGCGTTGGTCGCGGCCACGGCGGCCACCGCCAGCGTGGCGGTCAGTCCGCCGAAGACCAGGGAGAAGGGGGCGGAGGTGACCGACGCCAGCAGGCCACCACGGAAGTTGCCGAGTTCGGGGCCGGCGACACCGATGACGTGTTCCACCGAGGAGACCCGCCCCCGGTACGCGTCCGGGGTCTCCAACTGGACCAGGGTGCTGCGGGTGACGACGGACACGGTGTCGGCAGCGCCCGCCACGGCCAGGCAGCAGAGCGCCAGCCACAGCGGCCCCGCCAGACCGAAACAGGCCAGCGCCATGCCCCAGACCCCGGCGGCGGACAGCTGTACCAGGCCGCCGCGGCGCCAGCGCGTCACTGTGCCGGAGAGCAGACCGGCCGTGATCCCCCCGACCGCGACGGCCGAGAGGAACAGGCCGAGGGTCTGCGGGTTTCCCCCGAAGCGGATCTCGTTGACCAGCGGGAAGAGCGCGATGGGCATGGCGAGCAAAGTTGCGGACAGGTCGGTGGCCATCGAGCCCCACAGCGTCGGGCGGCGCAGGATGATCCGCCAACCGCCACGCTCCGGCCGGCGCCTGCCGCCTGCCGCGCCGGCGCCTTCCGGCCGTATGGCAGGCAGGCGTGTCACCGCCAGCATCGAGACTGCCATGGCCACGGCCTGGGCGGCGTATGCGGCGGGGAAGTCCCAGCGGGCGATGATCAGCCCGGCCATCGCGGGTCCGGCCATCATCGATGCCTGGAAGGAGACGTTGGTCAGCGCGAGCCCGGCCGCGACCTGGTCGCCCGGCAACAGCCGGACCGGGAAGGTGCGCCGGGAAGGTGCGCCGAGAGCGCCGCAGCTCGTCCCCACGGCGACCAGGGCGAGCAGCAGCAACACGTTTCGGTTGTCCGCCAGGGCCTGGGCGCACAGCCCCGCGGCGGCCAGCAGTTGGCCCGCGGTGGTGGCGCGCACCACCGCACGGCGGTCGACGGTATCGGCCAACGTGCCGCCGAGCAGCCCGAACAGCACCATCGGCAGGCCGGTGGCGAGCCCGATGGCGCCGGTGCCGACTGGGCTGCCGGTCAGGTCCCAGACCTGGGCCAGCACCGCCACGTTGGCTATCTGTCCGCCGAGTTGAGAGACCGAGGTGCCGAGCCACAGGTCGCGAAACGACCGACTGCCACGCAGCGGGCGGGTGTCGAGGAACCGGACACGGACCCGCCCCCTCATCGCGGTGGCTCGACAAGGTGCTGGAGGATCCGCTGCCGCATCGACCGGCGTTCCAGTGCCCGCCGCACCTCCTCGACGACGGTGGTCATCGCGTACGGGACCTCGCTGTCCAGCTCGGCGACCGTCTCATGGGTAGCGCGCCACTCCGCCTCCAGGAACGGCACCAGTGACCGGCCGCGCGCGGTCAGGTCGATCCGCCGGGTGCGGGCGTCGGGCCCCGGCTCGGAGGTGACCAGATCCTCCTTGCGCATGGCGGCGATGGTCTGGCTGATCGCGGAGTGCGAGCGGTCCAGGGACTCGGCGAGCTCACGGATGGTCAGTGGTCCGGAGTGGGCGAGCCGGATCAGCGGATAGGCGAACCGAGGCCGCACCCCCTCGATGCCACGCTCGACGTAGACCTGCTCGATCTCGGCGTCCATGGCCGCCAGAAGCTCGTGCAAGGAGTGCCAGGGGTCGGGCAGCGCTGTGGGATCTGAAGATGTCACAGCGCTAATATAACAGCGCTGCTATAAGAGTGCTGCGATAAACCGGGGCTCATGGCCGAACACTCAGCGACACCGGCTGACGTGCTGGTGCCGCATTCCGGCGATGAGCCCCGACCGGGGTCGGCGTTGGCGTCTGCCCGGCTCGAGCACGTGGGTCAGACGCCCTCGAACGTCGCACAGCAGCCGATCCGTTGCCACGGGGCCGGGGCGGCGGTCAGGAACTCGGCTCCTTGCCCTCGCCGGCCTCTGACTGCGGGAAGGCGGTGTCCTGTTCCGCGAGTCGGCGCCAGAAGTCGAGCCGGTGCTCCATGGCGTAGTCGACCGGCCCGACACCGTCCGGCGCCAGGAACTGCGTGTGAGGTACGGCTCGGGCGGGATCGAACCGGGGCCACCGCGGCAACCCCGGCCGGTTCGGTGTGCCGGTGCGGGCGAAGCGTGCCCAGTGCTCTGTCATGGTGTCGGCCAGACGGATCTGGGCCGGGGTGAAGTGCTTCTGGGAGCCGGCGTCCTCGAAAACGTACGGGGTGTCGCCCGCGTGATAGGCGCCGAAGTCGAAATCACCGGGGAAGGGGAGGTACATGGGGGCGTCCCGGTCGGCGAACTCATAGGCGTACGTGGGCGTGTGGCGCCCGAATGCGACGGCCTGGGCGTAGGTGCCCCGGGCCCACACCCGGTCGGTCACCACGGTGGCCCAGGCCAGGGCGGGCGAGGGAAAGTCCCCGACCCGGTACTGTGCGCTCACCGTGTCCGCCCGGCGGCCGAAAGCCGTGGTGAGCGCCCGCTCGTACTGGTCGGCCGTGAAGGGGGAACCGACCGCGTCGTGGGCCATCCCGACGAACAGCCGGTGTTCGTCCTTGGTGGCCCCCGACATCAACGGGATGCGCGGGAAGCGGCCTTCGTCCAGCGCCTTCTCCGGCAGCTCCGGAAGCACCTCGGTGCCGTAGGCGAACGTCTGGAAGGCGTTCATGATGTGCGGGACTGCCAGCAGTGTCTTCACCGGCAGTGCGCGCAGGCACCGCAGCGCGTGCTCGGGGCCGCGCCCGGCGCAGCCCAGGGAGGAGGTCATCTCGATGCCGGCGTCGCGTACTTCCCGCTCCGTGCGCCAGGTGTAGTACGGATAGGCCGGTACCCCCTCGCCCATCGCACCGGCGGGCATGTCCATCATGCCCTCGCCGCTGGCCAGAATGGCTCGGTGGAACAGCCCGCGGGCCCCCGGTGAGGTGAGGTGTCCGCTGATGGCGGCCGCGCCGAAAGAGGATCCGGCCACGGTGACGTTGCCGGGGTCGCCACCGAACGCGCCGGCGTTGCGCCGGACCCAGTCCAGTGCTGCCTGCTGGTCCTGGAGGGCGAACGTCCCCGAACCGTCGAGCCCTGGATACCCGAAGCCACCGAACACACCGAGGCGGTAGTTGACCGTGACAACGACCAGACCGCGTTCGGCCAGGCGACGCGCGTCGAAAAGGCTTCCCCCACCCACACTGCCGTCACCGTGGATCCACACCAGGACGGGGGCGGGCCCTCCCGCGGCAGCCGGGGCCCGCACGGTGACGTCGAGGACCAGACAGTCCTCCTCCAGGCTCGCGGCGTCCGCGTAGGGCGAGGCGACCTGGGCGCAGAGCGGACCGGGCTTCGTGCCGTCCCGTACGCCCTTCCAGGGCTGTACGGGACGTGGTGCGGCCCAGCGGTACGCGCCCTCGGCCGGTCCCGCGTAGGGGATGCCCCGGAAAAGCGTGTGGGAGGCCGTCCGCAGGCCCCGCACGAGGCCGGCGTCGGTGCGCACCGTGGCGGCGGCGCTCGCGGACATCGGCGCCCGCAGGGGGTCCGGGGCACTGGTGCCCACCATCAGGAAGGCCGCGCTCGCGAGGACCGCGATCACCACCGTGCGCTTCACTGCCATGGCCGCCTGCCGTGTGTCGAGTCGCCGAGAACCCGGAGGGAATACGAGACATGTCTACAACGAAGCCACGGGGAGTGCGCACGCACGACCAACGGATAAGAGCGGATGCGGCGGCGCAACAAGGTGAAATCCGGTACGGCCCCGACACTCGGGTCAGGGGGCGCGGAAGGCGTTCCGTATGAGCGGTGGAGCGGGTCGCGGAACGGACTGGACGGCGTACCAGCACGAGATCTTCCGGGACGGCCTGAGCGGGGCACTCCCACGGCTGCCCACGGATCTGAACCGTCTGGAGGCGATGACCGAGGGACGGCTCGGTTCTGGACCGGTGGGGACGGTGGTGGGGGCCGCGGGCGACGGGTCCACGGCGCGCGCCAACCGTGAGGCGTTCGACCAGTGGCGCATCGTGCCCAGAATGCTGCGTGACGTACGTGCACGGGACCTGTCGGTCCGACGTGCTCGGGCGTCGGCTGCCCGTTCCGGTGGCTCTGGCGCCCGTCGGCGCTCTCGCGGTGGTGCACCCCGAGGCGGAGAAGGCCGCCGCCCGCGCGGCGGGCCGTGGACACCGGCATGGACGGTGTCGTGGTGTCCAACCACGGAGGACGTCAGGTCAACGGCGCCGTCGGCTCCCTCGACGTACGGCCGGCGGTTGTGGAGGCCGTCGGGGGAACAGCTCGAAGTGCTGTTCGACAGCGGTGTGCGGACAGGGGGCGACGTCTTCAAGGCCATGGCGCTCGGCGCCCGCGCGGTGCTCCTCGGCCGGCCGTACGTGTACGGGCTGGCCCTGGACGGTCAGTCCGGTGTGGAGCATGTCGTCCGTACACTCCTCGCGGAGTTCGAACTGACCCTGGCGCTGTCCGGCTTCACCACCGCCGAGGAACTCGGTCCCCAGTGCCTCGTACGTGCGCCGGGCGCCGGGCCGGCACCGTGGACGCGGTGAGGGCCCGGCGTCGGCAACGGATGGGCGGGCTGTGCTGAGCCGGTACACGGCATTCGGCCAAGCGGGCGTCACCGGCGGAGCGCCGCCGTCAGCATCGGCAGGGCGTGGCGCAGTTCCCTGTGGCCGTAAGTGCCGCTGTGCCCACCTGGATAGATGTGGGT
Organism: Streptomyces sp. NPDC017225; assembly: GCF_044331465.1. NCBI lineage: Bacteria > Bacillati > Actinomycetota > Actinomycetes > Kitasatosporales > Streptomycetaceae > Streptomyces > Streptomyces sp. NPDC017225. The sequence continues at coordinate 780,632 of NZ_JBIRNE010000001.1, forward strand.
GGTCACGGGTGCGCCCAGAGACGTGAGACGGTCGCTGAGCATCCGTGTCTCCTCACCGCACACGGCCTCGGTGACGGACACGACTCCGTCGTCGGCGAGCGCGACCCACTTCTCGGTGCCGGGGATGTGGGGATCGGGCTCGTCGCCATCGAGCGGACCGGGCTTTCCGTCACCGGAGGCGAGGTAGACGGGTGTGTGCCGTAGTCCCCGGGCGTGATGGTACGGATCCCAGTCGAGCCAGGTCTTCCACTGCTTCCACGGGTCGCCGAAGATCGCGTACCCGTCCACGCCGACGAACTTCGCACCGGAGAGCCACATCTCCGGGTGGCGGACCGGGTGCACGGGTGCCCCGAAGGCGGCGACGGCACCGAACAGCCCCGTGACACGGGAGGCGAGTCCCAGAGCGCCGAATCCGCCCTGGGACTCGCCTGCCGCCGCCCTGTCGGGCCCGGCGCCGTAGCTCTGTTCCATCAGGGGCACGACTTCACGGAGGAAGTACGTACGCACCTGGGGGGAGCCTCCTTCGCCGTGGTTCCACCAGTCGGTCCAGAAGCCGAAGAGCGGCATGCCCGGCATCACCACCAGGACGTCACGCAGCTCGGTCAAGTCCTGCACTCCGAAGAGGCTTGTCCAGGTGGTGTGGTCGCCGTCTCCGCCCGCGAACAGATAGAGAGTGGGCCAGCGATCACCGGGGCGGCGCCGGTCCCAGCCGCGGGGTGTCAGCAGAGCCACCGTGCTCCGGCCGCCGAGAGCGGGGGAGTCCACGGTCAGTTCGACCAGCCGGTCGCTCAGGCGGTGTTCGGTAAGGACTCCGCTGGTGGCGCCGGCCGGGGCGGCGGCGCCAAGGAGAGCTCCGACTCCCAGCAGGGCCCCGGTCGTGAGAGCGGTACGGCGTGTGCGTGCGTGCGACATGTACCGGTTATCGGCCCACGGCGCCGCCACCTTGACTCTCCCTTGTGGGCGGCCGCCCGCGACGCAGGGGGAGCAGCCACGCCGGGGCGGCCGAGCGGCGGAGGACCGAGTGGGAGGCCCGCCACCCCGTGTGCGCCGGCCGCAGTGCCCGGTTCACCGACGCACGGTGGCGCGCCATCGAGCCCACCGGGTGGGACGCCCCACGCGAGACCGCGGGTCCGCACCCGCGCGACGACTGCCGGCAGCGCGCCGCCAGCGCCGAACGCCGGGCAAGATCCTTCCTCGGTGCCGCGACCCTGCGATCGCACGACGGGTTCAGGTGGCGGTGCCGGCACTGCTCCTTTGGAGATCGTCCGGGACGCGAGCGCGGGGACCGGCGGCCGGGGCCAGGAAGACGGCCGTGGCGACGAACGCCAGCACCACCACCATGGCCGGACGCAGGCCGTAGTGGTCACCCAGGAAGCCGAGAGCGGGCGGCCCCACCAGGAAGGCGACGTAGCCGATCGTTGCCACGAGACTGACACGGGCGGTCTGGTCGGGCCCCGAGTCGCCCGCGGCGGACAGGGCCACCGGGAAGCCCAGGGACGCGCCCAGGCCCCAGAACAGGACGGCGGCCGCCGCCACGGCGGCGTTGTCGGAGAAGATGACCAGGGCCAGGCCGACGGCGCCGGAGATCGCGCTGGCCCGCACGACGGTCGCACGGCCGTAACGGTCCAGGAAGAACGTGCCGCTGAAGCGCCCCAGGGTCATCGCCGCGGCGAACCCCACGTAGACGAGCGAGCCGGCCGCGGCGTTCAGTCCGTGGCCGTCGACCATGAGCAGCGGCAGCCAGTCGTTGGCGGCCCCCTCGGCGAGAGCCATGGCAAGGACGATGGCCCCGATCAGCAGGAGCCGACGGTCCCTCCACACCTGCGGCCTCTGGAGTCGCGCCTGCTCGGAGGCGGGTGGTGCGGCGCGGATTCCGGTCCGGGCGGGGACGGCACCGATGGCGTACGTGAAGAGCGCGGTCGCCACCACGGCGACTGCCGCCAGGTGCCAGTGGGCGGGGAAGGACGCGGCGGTGGCCGCCATCCCGGCCAGGCCTCCGATGACGGTTCCCAGGCTGAAGCATCCGTGCAGCGTGGGCAGAACCGGCGTGCCGGTGATCCGTTCCACGTCGGCGCCGTCGACGTTGATCGCCACCTCGCCCGATCCGATCCCCGCGCCGAACACACACAGTCCCGCGGTGACCAGCGGCGCGGAGGTGAGGGCGCTGCCCACGGCGACGACGACCACGCTGGCGATGACCAGCAGGGTCGCGAGTGCCGTGACGGGCCTGGTGCCGTACCTCGACACGAAGCGGCCGGAACACAGGATGCCGGCCATGGAGCCGACCGACAGCCCGAAGAGCACCAGTCCCATCTGGCCGGTGGAGACTCCCAGGTGATCACGGATGTCCGGCGTGCGCGTGACCCAGGAGGACATCGCGATGCCGTTGAGGAAGAAGAACAGGAACAGCGCACGACGGCGTCGGCGCACGGCGCGGTCTATCAAGAAGGGGCTCCGCTTGCATTCGACAGAATGGACAGGCAGGCAACGAGTCCGCGCATCCACCGGGAATGTACAAATGTACACACTGGGTGGGTGTCCGAGAAGACAAGGCAGACAACGGCGATGACAGGCAGCACCCGCGGCCCCAACGACCCCCGACGCCGCGAACGCATCCTCGACGCCGCGCTCGACGTCATCGCCGAGCACGGCGCCATCAAAGTGACCTTCCGTAAGATCGCGGACGCGGCCGGGGTACCGCTCGGCTCGCTCACCTACTACTTCGACGACATGCAGCACCTGCTCACCGACGCCTTCACCCGGCACGCCGAGTCCGTCTCCACGCGCTACGGGGCCCTCCTGGAGGCGGCCCGGTCACCGCGGGAAGCACAGGAGGCGGTCGTCGAGATCATCTGCGGCAAAGTCTGGGGAACCGACCACAACCTCCTGCTCAGCTACGAGCTCTACGCCTTCGCCACCCGCCACCCCGAGGTGCGTACCGTCATGCGGTCCTGGATGCAGGCCAGCCGGGACTCGCTGGCCAGACACTTCGACCCGCTCACCGCACGGGCCCTCGACGCACTGATCGAAGGACTCTCCATCCACAACTCCGTCGACCTCCGGCCCACCGACCGGCAGGAGGTGGCCGCCGTCGTCGACGCCGTCGTCGACCGGCACCGCTGAACGTGGCCGGAGTGGACGGTGTACGCGGCGCCCACGATGGCGAAGCCGGTCAGCGATCCCACCCCAGTTCGGTGTGGTTCCGTCCCGCCTGGATGCCTTCGATCGCGGTGCGGGTGTAGGGGACGATCGGCTCAGGCAGGTCCGTGGCGCTCCACCACTGCCAGGCCACGCACTTGTCCGGCTCCCGCAGTTCGGGCGTGCCCTCCCAGCGGCGGGCCCGGAAGAAGAGCTGTACTCGCGGCCGCCCGGGACGGTCCACCATGTGCACGGTGTGGAGGAGCTCGAGGTCGGCCGGGTCGATCACCAGCCCGGCCTCCTCGTACGCCTCCCTCACCAGACACGCGGTCGCGGCCTCCGCCTCGCAGTGGCCCGCCAGCACGTGCCAGGAGCCGCCCGCGTACGCCGAGTCCGGGTGCCGCAGACCCAGCAGAACCCGTCCGTCTCGCTCCAGGAAGAGGTGGACGCCGACCACGTGCAGAACCGTCCCGGACGGCACCTTCGCCGACACGCTCCCGGCGGCCCCCGCGGTGGTCGCCGAGGTCGCGTCGGCGGACGCGGGATGCTCGGCGGCGTGCCGCTCCAGCAAGGTCCTGGTGGAGGGCAGCATCGTCATGTACGGGAACTTCTCGGGCCGCACCCAGGCGAGCATCACGCCTTCAGTGAGCGGCAGTCGGTGCGGGTCGCCGCGCCAGCGGCCGGTGAACACCTGGATCGGTACGCGGGTTCCGTCGGTGCCGGTGGCGTACTCGACCGCGTACGGCTCCAGGCCTGCGACGGTCAGACCGGCCTCCTCCCGCAGCTCCCGACGGACCGTGTCGAGCAGGGTGGGGTCCCGAGGCTCCCGGCCGCCGCCGAGGAGCGACCAGCACCCGGGCTCCCAGATCCACGGCTTGTTGGCGTCCCGCAGGTGCAACAAGTAGCGGCCCTGGCCGTCGTGGAGCAGCGCGGACGCGTTCACCGGTTCCGCCAGTCCGTCCAGCCGCGCGTGGCGGACTTTCGCGCGCAGGGCCGGCGACGTGACCTCCGACAGGGAGATCCACCGCGCGCCGGACACCTCCTCGTCCTGCGAGATGGTCGCCGGTGGCTCGACGTCGGCGAGGTAGAACACGTAGCGGAAGTCGTGGTGGTGGGCCGGTTCGCCTCCGGCCGGGTCGGCGGCGATGGCGTGGACGTCGATGTGGATGGGAGAATCGAGCATCTGCCGGGTCAGGCACAGGGCCCCCGGCGGAATTCCGGTCTCCTCCGAGATCTGGCGCAGCGCCGCGGCGAGCGGCGTGCGGTCACCGGGCTCGATGTGGCCGCCGGAGGTGAGCACGAGGCCGGTGGCCCGGTGCCGGATGTGCAGGACCCGGCGCCGGCGGTCGATGACGACGGCGCTGCAGGTGACGTGACCAGGCAGCGCTGTCCGGGCGGTCACGTCGGCGGGCCGGTCCAGCGCGGCGAGCAGCTCGGCAAGGGCGTCGCGCTCGTCAGGATGGCGGCCGAGGTACGCCTGGACGGTTCTCCGGATCGAGGAGGAGCTGGGAGGCATGCGTCGTCTCGCCTTCGCCGTAGGGGTGGTGCGGTGGGCCGGCTTGCGGGGGCGCTGGTGGTCCAGCGCGTTGCCTCGTGGTCGGACGGCTCGGTGCCGTGGGGGCCGGGACGCAGGCCGACCGCTGGTGCGAGCCCCCACTGGGCTGCCTGGGTGGCCTGGGTGGCCTGGGCGGTGATCACGCCCTGGCACAGGCCGCCCGCGTGGGCCATGAGTTCGTCATGGGCGCCGTCCTCGACGACGCGGCCTTGGGCCGAGGACGTGGAGGTGGTCGGCGTGCGTTGCTCCTCTGCTCGACGGGTGAATGCCGGTGGTGGCGCCGCCGTTGCCGAAGCCCATGCACGTCGAGAAGCCGTCGGACGCCTCGACGGCATCCGGGACCGTGCAGCCGCCCGCGCCCGCGCCCGCGCCCGCGCCCGCGCCCGCGCCCCGACCACAGCCCACTGCGCCGGCCGCCCCGCCGGCGCGCACCCAGTAGCCGTGCGCTCAGCCCCCGCCGGGCCGGACCAGGGGACCAGACGCGTGAGCACACCGGAACAACTCGGTGACGAAGTCGTGGGTTGCCCGGTCCCGCAGGACGAGAGAGATCCACGGCCGGCCCCGGTCGGCCGCCCGCCGTCCTCGGCAACGGCACCCGGACCCGGCCACGTCAGCCTTCGGTCTCCAGGCGGGTCGCGATGTCGCGGCGCAGCCGTACCTTGTCCGTCTTGCCCACGGCGGTCAAGGGGAGTGCCGGCACCTCGACGAGCCGTTCGGGCAGCTTGAACCGGGCCAGTCCGCCGTCCTCCAGATACCCGCGGAGCTCTGGCAGGGACGGTGCTCCCTCGTCACCGCCCACGACGTACAGGCAGACGACCTCACCCAGTACACGGTGGGGCATCGCGACGGCCGCGGCGGCCCGCACACCGGGGTGCGCCAGTACCAACGCCTCCAGTTCGTCCGCCGGGACCTTCTCTCCCCCGCGGTTGATCACGTCTTTGACACGTCCGGTGACCACGAGATTGCCCGACTCGTGGCGACGGACGAGGTCGCCGGTGCGGTAGAAACCGTCGGGTGTGAACGAGGCCGCCGCCGCACCACCGTGGTACTCCGTGATGATGCCCGGCCCCCTGACCAGGAGTTCGCCCATCTCACCGTCGGCGACGGGCCGGCCCTCGCCGTCGACGACGAGGGTCTCGTCACCGGGCGAGGAGGGGCGTCCCTGCGTGGCGAACGCCACCGCGGGCGGTTCGTCGAGCCGGGTGAAGTTCAGCAGTCCCTCGCTCATGCCGTACACCTGCTGGATTCGGCAGTCGAAAACACGGCTCAGTTGGGCCGCCGTGGACTCGTCCAGGCGGGCCCCGCCGACCTGCAGGACTTGCAGGCTCGACAGGTCAGGACCGCTGGAAGCGGCGCGTGCGAGGAGCCACTGCCGGGCGAGCGCCGGGGTGAGTGCGCAGTGTGTGACGCGTTCTCGTTCGATCAGCGACATGGCGGCGGCCGTATCGTTCGGGTCGGACAGTACGACCTTTCCGCCGCGGGCGAGCGTGCCGAGCACCCCTGGAGAGGAGAAGGCGAAACCGTGGGTCACCGGCAGGACGGCGAGGTACACGGATTCGGGTGTCAGTCCCGAGACCGCTGCCGCACAACGGACCACGTGACCCATCGCCTCATGGGTTCGGGCGATGGCTTTGGGGGCACCCGTGGTGCCGCTCGACAGCAGGAAGAGCGCGGTGTCCGACGGGCGCCGGTCCGAGTGGGCGGGAGCCGGGTCACCGGCCTCGATGAGACGGTCGATGTCCACATGGCCGACGGTCCGGTCGCCGGCACCCGAGACGAGCAAGGTGCGCACCGACGGGTGCCGGTCACGGAGCTTCTCGGCGAGCCGCAGGTGGTCGAAGCGCTGATGGCGGGCAGGCACCGCCAGCGCGGTGGGAGTCAACGCCGTGATCACGGTCTCTAGTTCGTGCGCGCGCAGGGCGGGAAGGGTGAGAACCGGGCGCGCACCGAGCCTGATCAGCGCGAGTGTGAGGATCACGAGTCGGGCCTGGTTGGGCAGTTGTACGAGTACGGTGTCGCCGGGGCGGATGCCCGTGCGCGCCAGCCGGGCGGCGCAGCCGGACACCGCCGCGTCGAGCTCTGCCCTGGTGAAGGTGTGCTCGGCGTCGACCACTGCCACCCGATGCCCCACGTGCACGCGGGTGCTCAGCACGATGTCGTCCAGGAAGTCCGGACGCCACCAGCCACGGTCCCGGTAATCCCCGCAGGCACTCGCACCAGGCCGGCGGTCGCCGACGGCGTCTGCGAGCTGCCGCACGGTGAGATCGTGCTCTGCCCAGAGGTCGACGCGGGTGTCGAAGCGCTCGGCCAGTTCCACCTGGATTTGCGTGAGGTCGACGGAATCGAGCCCGAGGTCCGCACGCAACCGCGCGTCCTGGCGCAGCGGCTTTTCCTCGATTCCCAAGTCACGGAGAATTCTTCGCACTTCTTCGATGCCCGTCAAACCGGGCCTCCTTGCCTGAGGACACATGGCGGGAACGGGCCAATGCGACCGGTATGCCCAGTCCGTCTCGCCGCAAGACCGGCGCATGGCAGCAGTGGGAAGCGCATGCGGCCATGGGGCGCCCGTGAAGTCGGCAACCCACTCCCGCACGCCCTGCACTGGCCGAATTCTCCGTGCGACGCTGTGACATCACACCGGCCGAGCCCCTGGAGTGTGATGAATCCGTTGGACAGCGGGACGCTCGCGGTACCGGGCGCGGAGATCTATTTCGAGGTACGAGGCGGTGAAGGCCCGCTCCTGTTGCTCATCGGGGGAGGGAACTCCGATGCGGCGGTGTTCAAACGCCTGGCCGCCGTCCTGGCGGGGAGCCACCGCGTCGTCACTTATGACCCGCGCGGGAACTCACGGAGCGTGCTCGACGGCCCCCCGGTGGACCAGAGGGTCGAGGAGCACGCCGACGACGCGTACCGCCTGATCGAGCACCTCGCCTGCCCGGACGAGTCCGTGTACGTCTTCGGGAGCTGCTCGGGCGGGCTCATCGCGCTGGAACTCACCGTCCGCCATCCGAACAGAGTCCAGGTGGTCGTCGCCCACGAGCCGCCTGCTCTGAGCATCCTTCCGGACGCCGAACGGCACTTGGCACTTCTCGACGACGTCTGCGAGACGTACCTCCGTGAAGGAATGGCGCCGGCCCTCACCAAGCTGCAGGCTCTCCACGGCGGCCGACCCGCGCCGGCCCTTCCCGAAGTGCACAACAACACCGACTTCTTCCTCACCCACTTCGTCCGGCCGTTCACCCGCTTCGTACCCGACGTCGCCGCGCTGGAGGAAGTGGCGGACAAAGTGGTGTGGGCCGGTGGCATCGCCTCCCGAGGGGACCTTGTGCACCGCCCGACGCTCGTTCTCGCCGGCCGGCTCGGCCGCGACGTGGAACTCTTCCCCGGCGGGCACGTCGGCTACGCGAGGTATCCCGCGGACTTCGCCGAACGGCTCACCGAGGTGATCACCCCCACGACCCCCACGACCCCCACGACCCCCACGACCCCCACGACCCCCGCGACTTCCGCGACCGGAGCGACCGACGCGGCGGGCGCTCGGCGCGGGACCACCGGCGGAGGGCAGTGACGTGCGGATCGTGATGGGGGCGCAGAACTGCGGCTTCGGCCCGGTCTCCGAACTCGTCGCGGTCTCCCGGCCACTCCATGAGCACGAACGGGTGTTCGTCGGGGACGGTGTCGCCGCACTCTTCGCCCGGCGCAACCCCGATGCCTTCGACGCCCTGTATGACACGGGCGGGCTGTCGGAGAACGCCAGGTCCGCGTTGCTCGACGACCTGCTGCGGGGCAGTGATCACGTCGTCTCGGTCATGGACGCCGAGTTGGTGCTCCGGACCGTCGTGGCGCGGCGGCCCGTGACCATGGTGGACAGCCTGTTCAGTTTCTGGCAGCTCACGCGACCGCTGAGCGAGATCCACGACTTGTGCACGGCCCTACCACGTTCCCGCTTCGCGGCCGCCGACCAGCACCTGTCAAACCTGTCACCGCACGAGCGAGTCGTCGCGGCTCACCTGCTCGCCACACACAGTGTCGTTCAGAACTTCCCCGGCGTCACCGAGCGCGCGTCCGAGGTCGCCGCCCTGGGCGAGGGGCCCCACATGCACGTGACCGGCTCGATCGTCGACGTCGAAGGCCTGCGAGACGTCGTGCGCGCCGCCGAACCGGAACACGACCTGTTGATCAACATCGGTGGGTTCAAGAACTTTCTTCTGGACTTCGACGTCAACGACGACTACGTACGCCTGCTCCACCAGTGGATCCCGGACCTGCTGCGTGACTGGCCCCGGTTCCGCCACGTACTCCTGTGCGGCGGGCCGTTCGGCGAGGGCCGGGAACAGACCATCCGGGCCGCGGGCGGCCGGGCCGACTGCCGTCTGCTGAGCCAGCGTGAACTGCTCCAGGCGGCGGCGACCACTGCGGACTACCTGTTGGCTCCCGGGCTCACGGCACTCCACGAATCGATCAGCCTGGGGAGGCTTCCCCTGGCGATCCACGAACAGCACTACGCCCATGTCTTCACCATGCGCGCACTGGAAGGCACGGTGTTCGGACGCTCCGGAGGCCGGTTCACGGATGTGGTTCCGTGTCATCCGCTGCCGGAGGACGACTTCGACGGGACCGCCGCCCTGGTCGAGCTGGCCGGCCGTATCCGGGAGGACCGGGAGCTCTACGCGAAGTACCGGAAGACATTCAACGAACGCATCGAGCAGTACCTCACGCTCACTCCACCGCAACGACAACACGGCGTCGAGGAACTCGGCAAGCTGCTGAACGGCTCCCCGATCCACTCGGTGATGACCGGGATCCTGGGCACGCCGCACCCCGTGTGATGCGGAGAAGATCCAGCGCCGGGGCCGCCCGGCGCCTTCAATCGGCTCCCGCCTGTACCGATCCGGGGGGCTTCGCCGACCACTGACCCCGGCCTACGCGGCGGCCCCGTGCCCGGTCTCCCTCGGATCCCCCATAGGCTGCGTCAGCCCCTCATCCGGCGCCGTACGCCGGCCTGGCTCCATGGCGTCCAGTTCCCAGTGGTGCCGGCACTCCTCGCACCGGACCTCGCCCGGCCCCGGCCCGGCCGGCACTACCTCGCCTTTCGGGCAGTCGCTCCCGTCCCCGCGCCCCGCACACGCCTGCTCCGCCGTGTCCACCATGCTTTCGACCGTGCGCCGGTCCGGGGGCGTGCGGGGAGAGGGCTTACGGGGGCGCACAGACGCTCACCCCCGGCATCCCGCCCCAGGCAGCGCCAACCACCCCACGAGCGCTCCCAGCCGACCGCCCCAGGGCCGCGCCAGTCGGAAGGGTCTTCATGCACTCGGCAGACCGCAGGCACCCACCTCAGTGAGCTGCGTCTCACGGTGCCGACGCACTCGTGCGGCCCGGCGTGAACGGCGTGTGCTGTTCATCTTCAGGACAGCCTTTCGTCCTGCTACTCCTCGGCAACCCTTCACGGGACGACTTCAGGGTGAGCTCACCCTGTTCGCGGCATGAAGGGACCACAGTTCATGGCTCAGTCCGTCCGAGACCGTACCGCCGTCGGCCGCTTCGCACTGCTCGCGGCCCTCGCCGCGCTCGCCATGGTGGCACCTCACGTGGCCGTGGCGACCGGCGACCTGCCCGGTGTGAAGCCGATCGCGGAGACCCCTCCCGAGTACGACGACGAGACCGGCGGCAACGCGGACGCCGACGACCCGGCGATCTGGCGCAACCCGGCGGACCCGGACCGCAGCCTGGTGGTCGCCACTGCCAAGGAGGGCGGTCTGCGCGTCTACGACCTGGACGCCCGCGAAGTGCAATCAGTGGCCGCGCCCGAAGCACCGGGACCGGGCGATGCCCCCGGCCGGTTCAACAACGTCGACCTCGTGCACGGCATGAGGCTCGGCTCGGTCAAGGCCGACCTTGCCGTCACCAGCGACCGTGGCAGTGACCGGTTGCGGATCTACCGCATCGACGGTGGCGACGCCGCCACTCCGCTCACCGACGTCACCTCCCCCTCGGCGCCGACGATCCACTCGTCCTCGCAGGAGGAGACCAACGAACAGCGGACCGCCTACGGACTCGCCACGTGGACCGAGCCGTCCAGCGGCCGCTCGTACGCGGTGGTCAGCCAGCGGGAGCGCACCGCGCTCAGCCTGCTCGAATTGACGGGGGCCGCCGACGGCACGGTCTCCTACCGCAAGGTTCGCACCCTCCAACTGCCCTCCACGTTCAAGCTGCCGAACGGCAGGACCTGGACGCCGTGCGGTGAGCCGGGCGAGATGCCCCAGGTCGAAGGCATGGTCGTCGACCCCCGGAACGGCACGCTGTACGCGGGCCAGGAGGACGTCGGCATCTGGCGCGTGGACGCCGACCTTCGCGGCACTCCTGAACTGATCGACAAGGTCCGTGAGTTCGGAGTGCCCGGCACCTACGACGAGGAGACCGAGGAGTGTGTCCCGGGCGAGGATCCGGGCTACGGCGGCAGGCGCCTGTCGGCCGATGTCGAGGGCCTCACCCTGCTCAACCAGGAAGACGGTGACGGCTACCTGCTCGCCTCCAGCCAGGGCGACGACACCTTCGCGGCATACGATCGCGAACTGGACGACGACAACGAGTACGAAGGTGGCTTCCGGGTGGTCGCCGCCTCCGAGAGCCTCGACGGCACTGAGGAGAGTGACGGCGCCGCCGTCCTCAACGAGCCACTCGGGAGGAAGTACCCGCACGGTCTGCTCGTTGTCCAGGACGGCGACGACAAGCCGGGCGAGACGGACCGGGAGGCCACGAACTTCAAGTTCGTCGACTTGAAGCCGGTGCTCGACGCCCTCGACGACTGACACGGTCTCCCCGTGTGCCGCTGGGCGGCGGTCGGCACGCCGCCCAGTCAGGCACCCGGGCTCTGTTCCCCGAACAGCGGCCCGTCGCCGTCAAGACGCGATCCAGGCGCGGCGCCTGGGCGACGGACGGTGGACTCGGACACGGGGCTGCTCTTGTCGGGCTCGCCCCGAGCGCCGACGCCAGTCAGCAGGTCCGTGGGGTGTCGCCGTCCTGATCGGCCGAGTGAAACAGTTCGAGAACACGTTCCTCGTACCGGACGCGGGCCGGGGAGAAGTCGTACGGCATCTTGCCGATGGCCTCCATCACGCTCATCCTCGCCCCGTCTTCTTCCTCGCCGGCGTGCTCGTTCTCCTGGTCCAGGAGGACGTCGAGGGCCTCGTTCAGGCCGGATCCTTCGATGGCGGCTGCCAGGGCGGTCTCGTGATCGCATCGCTGGGCGGCCAGGTCTTCGATGCGGGGGTCGTCGGGGGACATGGTGTCGTCCAGGGCCGCCTCGGCCTCGGCCAGGCGGTCTTCCTCGGCCCGCAGCTCGGGGTGGGTGGCCAGGACGATGAACCGGTCGGCCTGGACAGCGGCGCCCAGAGGGCCGCAGGCGCACTCAGTGACCAGGAGGGTATCGAGGTCGGCGGAGCGCAGGGCTCCGGGCGGTAGATCGCGCAGGCGGCCGGTGACCAGCGGGGAGAGCAGGCCCAGAGGGCTGCCCACCTCGCGGAGGCGGTGTACGGCGGACCGCTGGGCTTCGACGGCGGCCGCCTTGGAAGCGAGGGACTCCTCCAGGCGGGCCATGGACTGCTCGATGCCGGTGGTGTCCTTGAAGGCGGCCCGGATGTCGTCCAGGGAGATACCCGCATCGGCCATCTTGCGGATCCACAGCAGGCGGATCATGTCGTCGTATCCGTAACGGCGGCGGTCGTCGCTGCCGCGTTCCGGTTCGGCGAGGAGCCCGATGGCGTGGTAGTGGCGGATGGCGCGGGGCGTGGTCCCGGCGAACGCGGCGGCATCGCCGATCTTGACCCGGCGGGGAATCGCAGGAAGGGGCATGCGAGGGAACCTCTCAATGTCGTGCTTGCCGCCTACTGGACCACATGCCGCTACGGCACATGCAAACCCCTCTGCCGTGGAGGCGCGCGCCTGTACTCCCGCACCGTCGGAGTCGTACGGACCGCCGCACGGGTAGAGCGGACCTACCAGATGAGCAGACCTGGGGAACAGCTTGTGGGTGGGGAATTCAGTCAACGAGCGCCATCAGGGCGGAGCGTCCCTGGTCACAGGCGAGCGGCGAACCGGCCGTCGGGCCGTTTCCGAAGCCGGCCGCGGTCGACCGGCCTGACGACCAGCTTCCCGCGCAGCGGCTCCAGTCCGGCCCGCACGCTGATGTCCACCCCCAGCATCTCGCCGACCTGCCGGGCCACGGCCGGTCCGGCGCCCTGCCGTACGGCGGCGAGAACGCGCCGGTAGTCCGACGGCAGGGCCCCCTCTCCACCCGGACGTGCGGTGCGGGATCAGCGTCACCGTCCGGCCGCCCACCTGCCCGGGCGTCGGCGCGGCCGAAGCACGCCCCCCCGACGAGCTGCTCACTCACCCGCTCGAGAACCCGTTCAACGACCGCGAGTTCGTCGCGCTCGGCTCGTACCTGCCTCCGCCAACTGCTCGGCCAGATGCTTTTCGCTTTCCTCCAGCTCCGCTGCGACGAACGGGCGCGGCTTCGAGTCGGAGTGGGTGGGCCAGGTGGAGTGTGCGGGCGGTCGGGATGCCGGTGAGGCCTGCGGGGGTGTCATGGGTGACGGTGACGTGCTGGGCCGGGCGGCCGACTGTTGAGAGCGATTCCGCATCGTGGTGGGCGAAGACCGCGAGGACACTCGGGGGAGAGGTTGCCCTGTCAGGCGTAGCCATGGTCATCAATGGGCTCTCCTGTCCGTGACATCAAAGCTCCGACGGGGCCGCGGCAAGTCACCGCCCGGAGGCGTGGTGAGCCCGTACTGGGCGGCCTGGGCCTGGAACATGGCCTGATAGAGGCCGCCCGGACGGGACATCAGGTACTCGTGGCTGCCGTGCTCGGCGACACGTCCGTGATCGAGGACGTAGATGTGATCGGCGGTGGCGGTCGCGGCGAGCCGGTGGGTGATGAGGACCACCGCGGTGCCGCTGTCGGCGAGGGTGCGCAGGCGCTCGAAGGCCTCGATCTCCGCATGGGGATCGAGGGCGGAGGTGGGTTCGTCCACGAGAAGAACGGGGGCGTCGCGGTAACGGCTTCGGGCGTTGGCCAGCTTCTGCCACTGGCCGCCGGAGAGTTGGACGCCACGGTCGTAGCCCTTGAAGACGATCGAATCCCAGCCATGAGGAAGGTCCTCGATCAGTTTTCGGATGTCGGCGGCCTGGGCGGCCTCCTCGATGCGGGTCATGTCGCGTGGGCGGTCGCCGGCACCGATGGCGATGTTGGTGGCGGCGGTCATCTGCCACTGCGGGTAGTCCTGGGCGAGGAGTCCGACGGAGCGGAAGATGCCCGCCCGGTCGGCCGCGCGTGCCTCGACACGTTCACTGCCGGGGCCCTCCCACCACACGGTGCCGTCGGTGGGCAGGAGGAGGCCGGCGAGGATCTTGGCGAGGGTGGTCTTGCCGGAGCCGTTCGCGCCGACGAGCGCGGTCACATGGCCACGTTGGACCCGCAGGCTCACGTCATGCAGGGAGGGGGAGCCGGCGCCGGGGTAGGTGAAGGAGACCTTGTCGACGGCGACCGCTCGAACGGGCTCGGGCACAGGCACGCCGGTGGCGGGGATGGCGTGTCGGGCGGCGAGTCGGGTGGCTTCCTCGGTGTCGCCCAGGTGGAGCATCTCCTCGTACATGCGGTTGACCTGCTGGACGAGGGAGCGCAGACGGGCGGTCGAGGTCTGGATGGCGACCACGGCGGTGCCACCCACCGCAAGCGGCAGGCCGCCGCCGGTGAGCAGCCACCACAGCACTCCGTAACAGCCCAGCGAGGCCAGGCCGGAGAAGGCTCCGGCGACGAGGTCGGTGTGAGCCTGGGCGCGGGCCAGACGCCGCTGTTCGGTCTCCATCAAGGAAGACATCTCCGCGTAACCACGCAGCAGAAGCGAGCCGGCCGAGTGCGCGCGGATCTCGCCGGCCGCATGGGGGAGTGTCAGGTACTGCAGGAGCGTGGCGACCGCTCGCCGATGGTCGACCCAGTGGCGGCGCGAGACGTACTCGCGCCGGGCGGAGCGCACCGCGCCCCATCCCTTGGGCAACGCGATAGCCAGCAGCATCGGCAGCAACGCCCAGTGCAGTGAGGCCAGTACGACGGCCGAGGCCACCATGCTGATCAGCACGCCCGCCACGCTCACCGACAACCCCAGCATGCGCCGCGCCGAGTCCGTACCGAACTTGCCCGCCTCCAGGATCCGCTGGACCTCCGGCTGCTCGGTGGCCGCCACCTCCACACCGGTGACGGCCCGGTAGTAGTCCGTGGCGACGGCGCGCTCGACCTGCGGCTCCAACCGCCCGGACATCGCCGTCGTCCACGCGGCCAGCACCGCCGTCCCCACCGACACCAACGCCAGCACGACCAGGGCGGGAAGCGACTGGCGCAGCTTGTCCGCGGTCGGGCCCTCCGCGAACAGCTCGGTGAGCACCCGGTTGACCGCCACCAACCCCCACGCCGCCGTCACACCCTGCCCGACCTGCGAGACCACCAGCCCCGACAGGGCACGGCGGTCCACACCCCACCCGGCCCGCAGCACCACCGCGACCATACGAGGCAACGCCGAGGCCATCTGCCCGAACGTCATGCGCGTCAGCGCGCCCTCGTGGTGGACGAAGGCCTGGTTGTAGCGCAGGCGCCCGCCGAACAGTTCCTGCTCGGCCGCCGACACGCCACCGGCGTGGGGCGGCGGCTTGCCGGGAGTGCCGTCGTGCGGTGGGGACATCGTGCTCCTCCGGTCGAAGTGGGCCAACTGCCGCACAGCAGCCTCGCGGCAGAGCGGCAGAGTGGGGAGGGGGAAGAAGGGGGCGCGCGGACGCGAGCACCGAGGGCAGCCGTGCCGCGCGGTGCGCCGGGAGCTCATGCTGGGGACAGCACACCGTGTCGCTGACGCGGGCCGGTCCGAGGAAGGCGTCGGCCGGGCGATCAAGCACGCCGGGACCACGTGGTGCCGGCCACCGAGTTCCACAACCCGATGGACGCGACCCCGATCAGCGGGGCGACTCGCGGCGCTGGGCCCCCCGGGCCGCCGAGGACTCGCTGCGCCGACCGGGCACCGATCGCATCGACCTGGTACAGGTCGATCGGCCCTCGCCCGACACGGACATCGAGGAGCCTCCGGGCGCACTGACGGGCCCGGTCCGACAGGACAGAGTCCGGTACCTCGGCTCCTCCCCTTTCCCCGGCGGCCAGATCGCCGAGGCCCGGTGCGCCCCGGCCGGCGCCTGGAGCGATTCGAGTGCGAGCAGACGCCGTACTCCACGCTGGTGCGCCGTATCGAGGCCGACGTCCTGCCACCGCGGCCCGATACGGCTGGACGTGATCACCTACGGCCCGCCCGGCGACGGCCGGCTCTCCGGCCCCCGGCACCAGGACGCCGGCCTGCCCACGCCGGCCTGCCCACCCCTTCCCCGGTCCGACAGCGACTGACCGACCGGGTCCACATGTCCCCGCGGGTCAACCAGCGCAAGCGTCAGGTGTCCGAGGCCTCGCCCCTCTGGCTGAGGACACGACAACGGGGACGACGTCGATCGACACGGTGATCGCCTTCGTCGCCAACCGTTCCGCGGTCACCTCGGCGCTCATCGGCCCGCGCACGCGGGAGCACCTCCGGTCGCAGTCGTCCGCCGACGACGTGATCCTGACTGCGCAGCCCTCCGCCACTGACCCGCTGCTCATCCCCACAGAAAAGCAACCGACGCAAGGAGCGACCATGCGCTACCGCACACTCGGCAACTCGGACCTGCGGGTCTCGGAGATCTCCCTGGGCTCCTGGCTCACCTACTCCGGCGGCGTCGAGGCCGACAGGACCCGGACCTGCACCGAGGCGGCGTTCGACGCGGGCATCAACTTCTTCGACACCGCCAACGTCTACGGACAAGGCGCCGCGGAGACCGCCTGGGGCGAGATCCTCTCCACCCACCCCCGTGACTCCTACGTCCTGGCCACCAAGGTGTGGGGGCCGATGTCGGACGACCCGGCCGACCGGGGCCTGTCCCCGGAGCAGATCGCCAAGCAGATCGACGCCTCCCTCACCCGTCTCAGGACGGACCACGTCGACCTGTACCAGGCGCACCGCTTCGACCCCGCCGTACCGATCGAGGACACCATCGAGGCGTTCCAGAAGGTTGTCGAACAGGGCAAGGCCCGCTACCTCGGCTTCAGCGAATGGACCCCCGAACAGATCCAGGCCGGCATCGACATCGCCGGACCCGACCTGTTCGTCTCCTCCCAGCCGCAGTACTCCATGCTGTGGCAGGCTCCCGAGGCCGAGGTCTTCGGCCTTTGCGCCGCCAACGGCATCTCCCAGATCGTCTGGTCCCCGCTCGCCCAGGGCGTCCTCACCGGCAAGTACAAGCCCGGGCAGCCCGTTCCCGAGGACAGCCGCTTCGCCTCCGCCGACATGGCGGTCTCCCAGGACCTCGTCTACAGCGACGCCACCCTCGAAGCGGTCCAGCGTCTCGCCCCGATCGCCGAACAGGCCGCGCTGAGCATGCCCGTCCTGGCCCTCGCCTGGGTCCTGCGCCGCAGCGAAGTCGCCTCCGCCATCACCGGCGCCTCCCGACCCGAACAGGTGCACAGCAACGCCGCCGCCTCCGGTGTGGAACTGCCCGACGACCTGCTGAGTGCCGTCGACCGGGCGCTCGGCGACGCTCCCGTCACCGAACCGACCCTCGCCCCCGCCGCCCAGGCCGGTGTCAAGCATCGCTGACCACCACCACTCCAGCCACCCATCCACCCGACCAGCATCAAACGGCACCGTCCATGAGTGCGCGGGCCCCATGGGTCATCCCCCCTCCCCGGCCCGGCCCGGCCGACAAAGTGGCTGACCATGAATGTCGCCGTCCTCCACGGCTGACGGGTACGGCGTGGGAGCGGCCGTCCGGTGGGCCGTGCGCGTGCTCACAGGCCCGTACGGATCCACGTGGTCTGTTGTCGGCATCGGCGGTCTCATCAGCCCTCTGCTGGGTCACCCTGGCCGACTCCGCCTCCCTGCGGACAGCTCTCACCGGTGAGGCCGAGGGCGACGCTCCCTGTACGCCCGGCAGCGCATGCAGGGCGGCACCACCGCGGGAACCGAGTGGCGTGGTGGCGGCCGAGCCATCCACCCTGGCCGCCACCACCCGGCAGCGGATGGACGCCTCCGGTGGTGAAGGCCCTTCGCGGAGGCCCGGAACGAGGCGCTTGAGCAAGGGGCCCGTTGCGGCTTCGGAAGCTTCGACCGCCTCTGTGACGACGCAGCCGGAGCCGGCCGTCGCCACACGTGCCCCTTGCACTTTCTGCTGAAAATCGCGTATCGGGTGTGAAGGACGCGGGTAGCCTGCCAGGCATGCCAGAAGCGGGGTCGTCTTTCGCCGGTGTGGCCGAACTGTTGTGCATGATCAAGGAATTGACTCATCGACGTCGGTTCTTGGCCAAGACATCGGACGACGAGGTCCGGGGCGAACGCCCACTGCCGTTGGTCTGTCTCGTCCGGGACCGAGGCCCGAACGATTTCCTCGCCACGCTCCACGAACGGCTGGAGGCATCCGACCACCAGGCTTCCGTACCCCACGCCTATATCGACACCCAGTCGGTGAACGAGACGGTGACGGACCGCTGGGAGGACGTCCAGGACCGTTCGCTCCCACTGATCCCGCTCCTGGACGAGCTGAGAACGAAGCTCGCCGGCGATCGCTTCGGCCCCGGGCGTCCCTTCCGCTTCGACTACTACCGGCTGACCGACTGGCTGACGGGCCAGCGTCTGTCACCGGCACCGGAACGTCGCGAACGGCAACTGGCCGATCTGTTGCGCCGGTGGAGTGGCCGGGAGCACCGGTCGGACCCCGCTGCTCTCACTACAGCCACTGCCGCCACCCCCTCCCCTCTCAGTCTCATCGGATCCACGCTCTACGTGCTCGTGGAGGCCGGCCGTCGTCTGGGTCTGCGCTGGCTGGGGCGGCGCAATCCCGGCCTGGGCAGGGAGGCACGCTGGTTCATGCGCCGGCAGCCCTTCATGGTGCCCCGTCACTCCACCAGCTTCCGCGGATTCGCGGAGAGGCTCACGGAACGCGGCCGTGAATCGGAGAACCCGGAGCAGATCAAGAAGTTGCTGGTGCACGCGTTCCTCGAAGACCTGCGCCGGACGTACCGCCGTCGGCGCTGGACCGTCCTTCCCAAACGCTCCGGGTGGCGCCGTACGGCGTACACGATCGTTCTTCTCGACAACGTCAGCGAGAGCAACGGTGGTTGGCAGCTGCTCCGGCTCATCAGCGAGGTCCGCAACGAGACCGGAGAACTCGATCCCCTCCTCGTCGTCGCCGCGACCGACGAACGCCCGGAGGCGCTGGAGGCAGGGCACGCCGGCACGCTCCGTGACCCCCAGGATGCCCCGGAGGCGCTGAGGACGTGGCTGGACGACCTGCCCAGGCAACGACAGCGACTGGCGGAGAACGCCCGCTACCTGTGGATCGCCCTGCCGCCTGCGCGCGACGACCGGACCGGCCGTCACGAGGCCTGGGAGAGAGCAGGCGACCTCCGCCCTCCCTCGCCTCCCTTACTGTCCCGCCGAGGTGTCGGCGAGACCCTGCTGGTGTTCGTGATGGTCCTGGTACTGCTCCCCGTGACCCGCAACGTGATCGACTCGTGGGGCGCCGACTGTGTCTACTTCCGCGACGGCTTCCACGCCGGTGTCTCGGTCAGGACCGTGGAGCTCGGTCCGCATGACCGCCAGTGCGTCGGTTACAGCGACGACGCCGTACAGGTCTTCGGCACCAACGCACGACTGCGCAGGGCGCAGCAGGCGATCTACGCGCAGAACGAGACGGCGAAGAAGCTGCACGGCGGGCAGCCCGGACGCCCCTACCTCAGCGTCGTGCACTTCGTGGGCCTGACCCACCGCGAGGCCGCCCCCGACACCGATCACGCCGCCGCCGAGGAACTCGAAGGGCTCCTCCTGCGCCAGCGGTCACAGAACGTGAAATCGAAGACCCTGCCGTTGCTGCGCGTCATCGTGGCGAACGGAGGAGACGGAATGCGCAGGGCACCCGAGGTGGTGCGCGACATGCTCCGGCCCTTGTTCGACAAGGACCCCTCGGTGGTGGCCGTGGTCGGTTTGGACCGCACGGTCAAGGAGACCGAGCAGGCGATCAAGGAGATCGGCCTGGCCGGTGTTCCGACCGTCGGCACCACTCTGACCGGTTCGGGGCTGGGGGAGCGGTCGCCCCTGTACTTCCAGATGGTTCCGGACAACACCCAGCAGGCTCAGCTGGTCGCCGAATACGCGGAGTATCTCGACGCTCGGCAGGTGACCCTGTACCACCCCGGCGCCATGGACAGTTACCTCGCGACTCTGGTCGATGCGGCCGACACCGAACTGGAGAAGGTGGCAGTTCCCGTGGCGGAGACGACTTGGCAGGAGTCAGCCGGTGAAGTGGCCTCCCTGTGCACGGACGGCGTCGACCGAAGCGATGAGATCGTCTACTACATAGGGCGGGAGGACGACTTCGGAGACTTCCTCCGATCCGCGACCAGCGGTTGCACCAGTCAGCGAAAGCTTCCCCTCATCGTGGCCGCCGACGCGGTCTCCCGGTTCGTCGCACAGACAGAGAACCGGCAGCACAGCTCGCTGGCGAACCGCTCCATGTCGTACGTCGGCATGGGCAGCCTCGTCACCCTGGCAGGGGCGTCCTGCGCCAAGGACGGGCGCCCCGCGGCTCTGCTGGGAGCGGGAACGCCCTTGGACGAGTTCTGCTCAGGCTACGAGAAGCTGCGAACGGAACTCGCGAAGACGCTCCCCGACGAGGAGTCACCGCAGACGCCGTGGCCTGCGGAGCGCACCGGCACGGCGTATGACGTGGCGGGGCTGCTCGTCAGCGTCACTTCCACACTGCACCAGCAACTGGGCACCCCGTTGGCCAAGGGAGTGGCGCCCCACCGGGCGGCGATCGCGCAAAAGCTCAGGGAGACCACCTTCCAGGGCGCGACCGGAGAGATCGATTTCCGAGCCTCCCGCATCGGCAACGAGCGCAACCTCGCGATCCTGCGGCTCGCCGACATCCACGACATGAACGCGGCACCGACCTGCTCGTACATGAAGGGCGACTTGTTCGACGCCCAGCAACGGCGCGATCCGGAGACCGGTTGCCCCGGGTAGGCGCGCCCCGGCCCACGTGACGCGTGCGCCCTGTCCTGTGCGAAGGCTGCCGGACCAGGGCCTTCGGCGACCTGGACAAGGCCGGGGCCGGTACGGAACCGGCCGTGCGGAGGGTGGGGGAGCCGGCCAATTCACCCGCGAGGGTCTCGCGCCGCCCGCGGACAGCGCGCGAGGCGTCAGTGCGCGTGGGCGATCGTGCTCGTCGCGTCGCGGCGCGTGAAGGGCTGCGGGCGTTCGACATGTGACGTCCCGACCATGTGCTCGGGCATCGAGGCACGTCGAGTATGGCGGGAAGAGTCCTGCCCACGCGCACATGAGGTGCTGGGTGCCGGGCATACGGCAGGCCAGGCAGAGCGACGGGACGAGGAGAAGGAGGTTCGCACCATGATGGTGGTCGGGACAGTGGCCGTGTGCGTCGCCCTGGCGGTACTGGCTTTCCTGGTGCCGCGTCTGCGAGGCCCCGAGCGCGGAACACAGCGATCGTTGGGCGTCGGTTCGAGGACGGCGGGCAAGGCACCAGGGCCGGTGGGGCGCCTGTTGAGCAAGCCCTTCCGCAGCAGCTCGCGCGCGGTGAGCAAGAGCGGCTCGGCGGGTCGCAGGTCCCGAGCCCGGATGCCTTTCTGACTCGCGTCGTCCCGGACCCGCGAGGTTGCCCGAGGCCGGTCGCGGATCCTCATGGATCGCGGCGTGATCTGCTGGAGCGCTTCCCCGGATACAGCCGTCGGCACACGGTCGGCGGCTTCCTCACGGACATCGACACGCCTTCGCCCGCCCCGGCTGAAACACCGTGCGTCCTGCGTTCCGGCATTCCACAGACCGCACCAGCCCGCCGGTCGCCGAGAGCGAGCCGAGCTGGTCACCGCGGTCCGACCCGACCGCGAACGGGCCGACTGGGCCAGGACCACGGCGTGACCACCAAGTCGACCGGCGGCGCGAACCTCCGCTCGCGCTACCTCGTCGTCTGCGACGACAGCCGCAGCAGGGGACGTCAGCTCCTCGGCGTGCCCACCCGGGCGAAGAAGCCGCCGGGCGGGGAAGGCGAGCCGTGCCGCCGCAGACGCCGGCTACTGCGGTGGCTGAAGCCTCACCAACCAGAAGCCGACGCGGCCGGCCGGACTCCGATCCGGAGCCTGGGCTCGGTAGCCGTCCTTCGCCAGACTTCGATGCGCGTCTCGCCGTCGAAGCGCAGGGAAACCACGAAAAGGGTCCGCGCACTGTGTACAGGGTTGGGTGTCTCGACCGCGGCCGTCGTACTGACCGGCGCCGGAATCGGTCCGCCACCGCGACGCAGGCTGCCGCCTGTGCGGGCCACCGCAACGAGCAGGTGGACGACGAGATCTCCGACTCGGACTTCCACGCGAAGATCCCGCCCACAAGGGCAATGTCGACTGCTGCATGAACCAGGGCGCCCAGAGCAAGGCCGTCCCGGTGCTTCGGACCACGCTGAACGTGTGCCACGGCCACATTCACCCGGCTGCGCCTCGATCCCCCGAGCAGCCGACCCGCCGCACGACGGCACGCCCCTGTGCGAAATACTCATCCGATGGGTTCACGCACCTCCCCGGTCAGCCGGCCGGTCACGATACGGAGGGCCGTCGCGCGGGATGCCAAACGGCTCACGCGTCTCGTGCGTGGCTCGGGCGCCTACGCGGGTAAGTACGCAGCCGCAGTCGCGGGCTACCGGGTCGGGCCCGATTACATCGAGGCCCACCGCGTCTTTGTGGCCGTCGGCGCCGACGAGCATGGAGGCCGGGTCCTCGGGTTCTACTCGCTCGTCCTCGCTCCACCGGAGCTCGACCTGCTGTTCGTCGCCGACGAAGAGCAGGGACGGGGTATTGGACGGCTGCTGGTCGCGCACATGCAGTCCGAGGCCCGTGCCGCCGGGCTCGACCGTGTCAGGGTCGTGTCGCATCTTCCCGCCGAGGACTTCTACCACCGCGTAGGTGCAGTGCGGATCGGGACCGTGCTCGCGAACCCGCCCGCCGTACCGTGGGACCGTCCCGAATTCGAGTTCCGCGTTGCTTCGGAATGACACGGTGTGGTCGACATACAGAACCGTGGACGCGCGCGTTCCGTTTCGCCGTGGCCTCTGCCCTGAGGCGGGGAACGCCTGCGCCAGCGGTTGGGGGAGGCGGGGTGTGGCCTGTCCGGGGGACGAGCGAAGCGGCAAGCCCGGGGACGCTGTCAGTGTCTTGCGCGCTCCTGTCAGGCCGACGACGGGACTTCTCGGACAAATCGCCGCCGTCGACCTGGAGGGCTCGTGAACCGAGCGGCCAGTAACGCGTCATCCACATTCGGCGCCAGAGCCACGCTGCGTCCACCGGCGCAAGCACTGGCGCGGCCTCGCCATGCGAACGGACAAGCTCGCCACCGACCGCCAGGTCGCACTCCACCTCGCAGCCTTCCTCATCCGGGCCTGCAGGTGACCCACGTGAGACGCTCTAGGGCTGATCGTCGATGCCGAGGGCGCGTTCTTTGAGGAATGCGCCCGCGTGGGCCGCTGCTTCCTCCGCGGTCGCGTACGGCGCCCCGTCGGCCGTGCCGGATGCTCCATCAGCGCCTCGTCCAGTCCAGCCCCAACCACCGGAAGGCGACCGCACCAGCTCAGCGGTCCCTCCGAACAGCGCCAGCGTGCTCTTGCCCGCTGTCGTGGGTGCGGGGCGGCTGACGGCATCGGGCCACTTCTTACGGGCGCCCTGCCGGGTGATGCCCCAGACGGCTCCCAACTGCTCATAGCTCGCGCCGTAGGAGCCGGCGGTCACCGCCGCCCGTTCCGTGAGCCGCTTGACCTCGCCGTCCATCACCTTCCACGCGGCCAGGACGGACAGCGCCACTTCGACCGGACTCGCGTCCCACATACGGTCGGCGGACAGCCCGGTCTCCCGGGAGCGGATGGCCGAGGCCAGGGGGTTCAAGGTGTCGTACAGGGCCTTGTCGAGCTCTGCCTGCTCTTCTGGGGTGATCTCAGAGACCGTCATGCGGTAACTGTAGTTCACGAGAATGCCTACGTAAACCAAAGTTTCCGGACGGCGTCGGTCGACGCCGCATCAAAGGGCAGGCCGTAGGCCGTGTCTGACAAATGATCTCTGCGATGCTTCGGCGACAGCTCACCTTCGGCATCAGGTTCGGTGACGTCCACCGTCCCCGCGGCCACCGCGCGCGGTCACGCGGACACCTGGCGGGCCTCATCGGTGAGCAGACGCGGGTCGGCGAAGGACCAGGGGGGTGGCCCCACCACGCTTGCTGGCATCAACAGCACCACCAACAGACGTGCCAGCCGGATCCTGTGGGCAGCCAGGTTCCCGAATGATCGGACAGGTACCGCAGCGCCCTCAAGCCGTCGAAGGATCACTCGTGTCCCGTGCCCCTCGTACGAGCCGTTCCACGTCTCGTGTTCTGTCCTCCCTCGCCTTGCTGGCTTTGGGTGCTGGTGGCATCACTGCCTGCAGCGACAACGATTCCGCCTCCAGCCCCGCCGCCTCGTCGTCCGCCGCCTCGTCCGCCTTCCCGGGATCCGCCGAGGCGGCCGAAGCGAAGCTGCACATGGTCGACAACGGGGGTCACCGTGTGGCCTTCTATGCGACGCAGGGCAACGGCTCCACCATCGTCCTGGACTCGGGCGGCGGCGAGGACTCCTCGCAGTGGAAGGACATCGTCCCCAAACTTCACGCGGCCACCGGTGCCACCGTCATCACATATGACCGGGCCGGTCTCGGCAAGAGCGACATGGTGCCTGGCGCGTGGAAGGTTGAGAGCGCTGTCAGCGACCTCAAGGCGGGACTCAAGCAACTGGGCATCGCCAACGACGTGACCTTGGTATCTCACTCCCAGGCCGGGGAGATCGCGAACTATCTCGCCAAGGACAACCCGGAGATGCTCTCCGGCGCGGTCCTGGTCGACGCCAATCTCCCGCGGTTTTTCACGGACGAGGAGATTTCCCGTCTCGTCGCCGGGACACAGCCGGAGGTCGATGCGGCGAAGAAGGACCCCGAGAAGCCGGAGAACCGCCAGTTGATCTCCACCGCAGAGGGCTTCGCCGCAGCGCACAAGGCATTCCACAAGGTGACGTGGCCGGCTTCGGTGCCGGTAACGGTCATGGTTTCGGAGAAGACTCCGTTCGCCGGGTCTCCTGAAGACGCCCAGCGCTGGCGTGACGCCGCCGCATCGTTTGCCCGGGAGGCGTCGAACCGGACTCTCGTCACTGCCAAGGGCACTTCCCACGAGGTGCCGACGGACCGTCCTGACCTCGTGCTCAAGGAGATCGAAGCCATGTTCGCCGCACAACACTGACCTCCGGGACGCGATGTCCCCACAGGTCCGCAGTGGTCTCCTCTGCGAGCAGGAGCAGGACTGTCACACCAGCCCTTTGACCGGCGGCTTGAAGTCGCCCGAAGCTCGGTCATGTCCATAGCCACATCCACGAACACGCTTTTCGCGGGTGAGGAGTTGCTATGCGGGATTGGCGAGGGCAACCCCGAGCACATCGCCGAGCTGTATGCCGAGCATGGTGACTGGAGGCTCGACTGGCCGGAGGCCGAGCACGGCCGTACTGCCACACCGTGGATTTCCGTCACCGGTCCACCCGGGCTGACGCGGCCGCCCACTACCGCGAGCATACCGAGCACCACGTGCCGGAGCATGTGGCGACTGAGGTCGAGCGCGTCCTTGTCGCCGGAAGCGACGCGGTCGTCCTGGGCGGGATTCGTCAGACAGCCCGGCCCACCGGACGTGCCTGCAGGCGCGGTTCGCCCTGCATCTCACCGTCGCAGATGGTCTTGTCACCCGGCACCATGTCTACGAGGACAGCCTGGCCGTCGCCCAGGCATTCGAGACGAAGGAACAGGGACAGCCCACGGGCCATCCATGAAGACGCCGCTCACAGCCACTCGTTGATGGTCGCGACGAGGACGGTCACCTCGTGGCGGACCGCCGGCTTGTCGAAGCGCGTGGCGACAGCGCGGTGCTTTTTGAGGCGGTTGATCCCGCACTCGACCGCGTGGCGCTTGCGGTAGTCGGCCGGGTCGGAATATGGCGGCCGGTCGCCACGGGAGCCGATCCTCTACCCGGCGAGATCGCGGAACAGGCCCTCGAGGTCCTGTTCGCCGTCCCGGGTCTGGGCGCCGTTGGCCAGCCCGGCGTCCATGAGCTGTGCTGTGGCGGGGCGGAACACGAGGCCGGCCCAGGCGTCGTTCTCCCGCGCCAGCCCATCAGAATGATCGCGGAGGACGATGGCGCGCTTGGCCGCCGCGACGACGTCGCCGGGCAACGCGGCGATATTACCGGCGAGGCGGTCGACGAACTCGTCGAGCAGGTCGGCGGGGACGGCTCGATTGACCCAGCCGTACCGTTCGGCAGTCTCGGCGTCCATCAGGTCGGCGCCGAGCACGATCTCCAAAGCACGGTTACGGCCGACGCGCTCGGCGAGGTACTGCGTGGCGCCGCCGCCGGGGACGATGCCCATGAGGGCTTCGATCTGGCCGAGCGCGGCCTCGCCGATCGCCGCGAACGCCATGTCCGCGGCCACGACGAACTCGGCTCCGCCGCCGCGCGCCTTGCCTGCGAGCTTGACGATGGTCACCTGAGGCTGGCGGCGTAGCTGCTCCCCGACTGCCTGAAAGACGTTGACGCCGTCCGGCAGGTCGGCCATGAGTCCGGCGAGGGCGTCCGGGGTGACGGTCATGTCGACGTGGGCGAGGAAGAAATCGGGGTCCGCGCTGTCGAACACGATCACGCGTACGGTGTCGTCGCCGGCCAGCGTGGTGAGCAGGCGCCGCACCTCGGTCATGACCGAGACGCTGAGGACGTTGACCGGTGGGTTGTCGATCGTGACCTGCGCGACTCCGTCCTTCTGGCTGACCCGCAAGGTGTGGTAGGCGTCGTGGCCCATAACTTTTCTCCTGGGTATCCGACAGGACTCTGGTTCCTGTTGTATACCTAGCGTGAAACCGTCTTTGACCTGCGTCAATAACGCACTTCAGGCATCCTAGGGATCGTGGAGGATACCGCCATGGCCACTTCTGAGGCCGTCTACCGGGCCATCGCCGAGCACGACGTGGCGTTTCGGTCCGACTGTCCGAGCCGGCCGATCCTCGATCAGATCGCCGACAAGTGGTCGATGATGGTGATGGCGGTCCTGGACGAACCACGCCGGTTCAACGAGATCAAGCGGCGCCTCGAGGGCGTTACGCAACGCGTCCTCACGCAGACCTTGCGCCGGCTCGAACGCAACGGGATGGTCGAGCGCCGCGTGCTGCCGACCTCGCCGGTCGGCGTCGAATACTCGCTGACCTCCCTCGGCGAATCCCTGCGCGAGCCGTTCGCTCACCTCTACGACTGGACCGTCGCGAACGCCTCCGAGATCCAAGCACGCCAGCGCGACTACGACCAGCGAGCCCCGCGCTGATGCCCCGATCATGAAACCGAGGCGAAGCGAGCGGCATCTGCCCGGCACGGTGACCTGTACCGTCCGCCGACCACGACCGGCGACTCAAGTTCATGCGGAGAGCCGTGACGGTCGCGGCGCCGGGGCGCGGCACTGCTTGTGGCTGGGTCCTGTCGCGCAGGGGTTGCAGCGGGAGCGGGCGGGTTCGACGCAGATGGTGACCGAGCCGGCTCGGGTTGCTTTGGCTCGCAGGGCGGTGATGGCGCCGGCGGCGAGGCCGCCGACGTTCCGGTGGCCGGTGGCCGGTGGCCGGGTCGTGGTCGCCGGTCGTGGCGTCGGCGGACCGGAAGGTTCAGGCCACCGTCGGCCGCCCGCCGATTCGCGCTCGCGCATGTCTGTCCGGACACCGTTGCCACGCCATACCCCCTCCCGCTCGCACGTCGGAAACTACAGTCCTGTAGAAAATGCCTTCTAGAGCATGAACGCCGGCGTTCGGGCCGCTCAACCCGTTCCGGCCGGGCCGAGTGTCGCGCACGCGAGGGAGACAAGGCAGCAGGATGCCGCAGCACCAAGTCCATGCGTTCCGCAGGGCCCTGGCCCGACGATGCAGCGCCGTCATCGAGGCCCGCTGGTTCGCCGTCACCGTCTTCGCCCTGATTCTCGCCAACGCCGCACTGCTGGGCGTGGAGACCTATTCGGGACTGGTCGCCGACTGGCATCACTGGTTACGCCTGGCCGAGCACGCCTGCCTGGCCGCGTTCACCGTCGAGATCGTGCTGCGTCTGGCCGCGCACGCCGACCGGCCGCAGGGCTTCTTCAAGGACCCGTGGAACCTGTTCGACCTGGCCGTGGTCCTGTGCGCGTTCCTGCCCGTCATACGCGAGAACACCACCGTCCTCCGCCTCCTGCGCCTGGCCCGCGTGCTGCGAACCGCCCGCTTCCTCCCGCAGCTGCGCATCGTGCTCGTCGCGGTGGCGCGCAGCCTGCCGGGTACCCTCAGCTTCCTGCTCGTCGGGGCGCTGCTGCTGTACATGTACGCCATGGTGGGCTGGGTCTTCTTCGGCCACCACGACCCTGAGCACTACGGATCCCTCGGCCGTGCCGTGCTCACCCTGTTCCTTCTGATGACCCTGGACGGCATCGGCGATGCTGTCCACGCCGGCCTGGACATCTCCCGCTGGAGCCTCCTCTACTACGCCTCCTATGTGCTCCTCGCCTCCTTCGTCCTGGTCAACGTCCTCATCGGTGTCGTCATCACCTCCCTCGACGAGGCCCGAGAAATGGACCAAGAGGAGCCACGGGCAGATACACAGCGGCCAGAACGGAATCCGGCGGAGCCCGTTCAGCCCGTTCAGCTGCTCCGGCGTATCGAGACGGCCCGGCGAGCTCTGGACGAACTCGAACACGACCTCGCCCGAACCGCACCGGACCGGGCCGAGCCAACCGATCCGACGACGGTCTTGACCCCGCAGCGGCGTTCCTAGGACGCGGGAGCGGTCCGGGAATCGCGTGACCACGTTGGCCGACACAGCATGCCGTTGAGTGCGCGTCGTGTGGAGCGAGTACTCGGTGGTACGAGACAGTCGGTTACTCCCCGCTGCCATTCGCGCCGACGAAAGGCATCCATGCTCACATCGCTGACCGACGTATGGCCCCTGAGCTGGAGCGCTGGAGTCTTCCTCCTCGCCACGGCCGTCACCGTGGTGTGCAGTGTCCGGCTCGCGGGGGGTGGGCGACACCCTCGCCGACCGCACCGGCTGGGGAGAAGCCCTGTTCGGCGCGGTGCTGTTCGGCCTTGTGACGTCTCTCTCGGGCATCGTGATGACCGCGGTCAGTGCCGCCGCGGACCAGCCTGATCTTGCGTACAGCAACGCTGTGGGCGGTATCGCGGCGCAGACCCTCGCACTCGTCGTCGCCGACGCCTTCCTACGGAGAGTCAACCTGGAACACGCCGCCGCGTCCCTGCCCAACATGCTGTTCGGCTGCCTGCTGATCGGCTTGTTGGGTATCGCTCTGATGGCGTCGTTCAGCCCATCCGTCACGTTTCTGGGATTTCATCCGGCGTCCGTGGTGATGGCGGCCTTCTACATCGGTGGTCTACGGCTCATCCGCTCCCATGGCGAACCCATGTGGCGCGCCGTGCCTACCAGGGACACGCTTCCCGATGTCGCGAGCGAAGACACCGAGGGACTCGCCGGCCACAGGACATCACGGCTGTGGACCGAGTTCGCGGCCGTGGCGGGCCTCGTCATGATCGGGGGCTGGGCGGTGGCCCGCGCCGCGGAAGGCATCGTGGAGCATACGGGCCTGAACGCCGGTCTCGTGGGGGCCGTGTTCATGGGTGGTGTCAATGCCCTCCCTGAGACGGTCACGTCCATTGCGGCCGTCCGGCGCGGAGCCGTGACGCTGGCCATCGCCGCCATCGTCGGCGGGAACTGTCTGGACGCGCTCAACCTCGTCGTCGGCGACATCGCCTATCAGGGAGGCTCCCTGTTCCACGCTGCGAACCCGGATGAGCTGTTCCTCACGAGCGGTGCGCTGGTCATGACGGCAGTTCTGCTCGGTGGCCTCCTCATCCGCCAGAAGCGCGGCTGGCTCGGGATCGGCTTCGACGGCATCCTGCTCATCACCATCTACGCCAGCACCATCGTCGTGCTCGCCTTCTGAAAGCCCGACCTCCATGAGTGCGACACGTCCCCCCGCGAAGCCACCGGCCAGGCGCTCTCCTGCCGACGCGCGACTGAACCGGTCAGCGGATGACCCAGGTACCGGCTGTCCTCCCACTCGTCGGGAAACACGCCTGGTGGCTGCCCCGTTGGCTCGACCGGCTCCTGTCCGATCTCGACATCGAGGGCACCCGGCTCAGCCCCTGGAACGACGAGTGGACCGAGAGTGGAACGCTGACGGCGCGCGCCCCTCCTGCTGCGGCCCGAGCGGTACAGCGATTCCCATTATTATTCACTACTTAGAGTGAAGGGTTCTATGCTTTCTGTGACTTCGTTCGTACGATGGAGTGGCCATCACAACCACCCAAAAGGGGGAAACATGGCTACTCTGCGTGTCGGATCCGGCAAAACCACTCCCGGTGAGGGCTGGCAGGCCTACGGGCAGGAGGGGGTGTACATCGATGTGGACACCTCCGCCGCCCACTTCGCCGGCAACCCCGTCTACCACGCCTCGATCTACTCCACCGGCGGCAGCCAGCTCTGGACCCACGGCGCTCACGGCATCTACGACGTGACCGCCACCGGATTCCGTCTCTACCTGCGCTGGGTCGACGACGCCAAGCGCGACGGCAACCAGCTCACCCCCGAGACCTGCCGCCGATTCGGCTTCCATGTCGCCTGGAGCGGCATCGACGAGCCGTAAACAGCCCGGCAGCACGGGCACGGCAGCGCCGAGCCATCACGCGGCCCGGTCCCGCCCGGGGACCGGGCTTGCTCCATGCCCGGACCGCGCGGAGTCCTCCCCGCACAGCGCACACGGGAACGGCACCTTCCCGGTGAGCCGGGCGGGACGCCCTCCCGATGCGACGGCGAGGCCGGCATCGTGGCAAGAGCTTGCGGCGATCCACCTCGTCCGGACGGCCACCGGCTGCACCGCCGCTCCACCGCCCGCTACCTCACCAACCCCTGGGCTCGCTGCACTCGTCCACCTTTACCCTCCGCGCCCGGCGCTCTTTCGAGATCAACCGCAACGACTGCGGCTGACCCCCGCGCCAGACCACGGGCCCCTTGCGGATCTCTAACCGAGCCGGGCGTGTCGGCAGGTTCCCGTGAATACGCGGTCGAGCGATCAGGATTGCGCAATCAGTGGCCACGAACGTCCACACGCGCGCGGTGAAGAGTGAACCGCTCTGCGCGATGAATCCAGTCTGGATCTGCTCACCGGGCTCCAGGTGCGGTGCGGCCCGCGTAGCGATCAGTTCGAGAGCCGCCGCGCTGCCCGGCCGTGATCACGAACCACATGGGCCTCTGGCACTGCTCGACGGCCAGGTGCAGCTTGGTGGTGAACCCGCCGCGTGAACGTCCGAGCCCGTGACCTCCGGGCTCGGTGAGACACGCCGCCCGGCGGCTCGCCGGAACGCCCCGTCGATCCCGAGTCGACGGAACTCGTCAACGGAGGTGACGGCGAGGACGAGGGCACGGGACGCCTTGAGGACGAGGCCGATGGCGGTGGGACCCCTCGTGGACGAGACCAACGACGCGGTCGGTCTCGTGGCTGCTGCCCTGAACAGGGAACTCTCCGTCGGGCAAGGACTGGTGGGCCCGACACCCGCCGGGCCGTCGTGGCGGGCTGTGGCCACTTTGTCCAGCGCGCGGAAGAAGTCTCAAGATCTTGTGCGAAATGGGTTCCCGGGGTCGATAAAGCCAGCTAACTTCCCTGCCATGCACCGGTCATAGACCTTCAGGCTGGTATCGACGGCGCGACGGCGCGCGCCCGTGAAGCCCTCACGGCAGTCCGGCCAGGCCTGCCGTCACCCCCCATTCTCTCGGGAGAGCTCTGTGCGCACGAGACCGTTCCACCACAGACGTGTCCGTCTCTTACTGACCGCCGCGGCATGCGCCGTCGGCTGCCTGCTTCCGGTGTCCCCGGCAACAGCCGCGCCCGAGGAACCGGAAAGAGAGACCAACGCGGCCGCCGCGCCGGAGTTCCAGCAGGTCACGCTCGCCAAGGGTGTGGCCGAGACGGGCGAGCCCATGACGCTGGCGGTGCTGCCGGACCGCTCGGTCCTGCACACCTCACGCGACGGCACCGTCCGTCTGACGGATGCCGCGGGGGCCACCACCGTCGCGGGCGAGCTGAACGTCTACAGCCATGACGAGGAGGGCCTGCAGGGCGTCGCCGTGGACCCGGGATTCTCGTCCAACCGGCACGTCTACCTGTATTACGCCCCCCAGCTCGACACCCCGGGATCGGACGCGCCGGCGGAGGGGTCGGCGGCGGACTTCGCACCGTTCGACGGGGTCAACCGGCTGTCCCGTTTCGTCCTGAAGACGGACGGCACCCTGGACCTCGCCAGCGAGAAGAGGATTCTCGACGTCCCCGCCTCCCGCGGTATCTGCTGTCACACCGGCGGCGACATCGACTTCGACGCGGCGGGCAACCTGTACCTGTCCACCGGCGACGACACCAACCCCTTCGCCTCCGACAACTTCACCCCGATCGACGAGCGCGCGTCCCGCAATCCGGCCTACGACGCCCAGCGTTCGTCCGGCAACACCAACGACCTGCGCGGCAAGGTTCTGCGTATCAAGGTGAACGCCGACGGCTCCTACGCGATCCCGGGGGGCAATCTCTTCGCGCCCGGCACCGCGAAGACCCGCCCCGAGATCTACGCGATGGGATTCCGCAACCCGTTCCGGATGAGCGTGGACAAGGCGACCGGCATCGTCTACCTCGGTGACTACGGCCCCGACTCGAACGTCGCGCAGCCGGACCGAGGACCTGAAGGACAGGTGGAATTCAACCGCATCACCAAGGCAGGCAATTTCGGCTGGCCGTACTGCACCGGCAAGAACGACGCCTACGTCGACTTCGACTTCGCCACCGGCACGTCGGGCGCTCCCTTCGACTGCTCGGCGCCCAGGAACACCTCACCGCGCAACACGGGGCTGACCGACCTGCCGCCCGCGCAGCCGGCCTGGATCCCGTACAACGGCGACAGCGTCCCCGAGTTCGGAGGCGGTTCCGAGTCTCCCATGGGCGGCCCGGTCTACCGCTACGACGCCGACTCCAGCTCCGACGTGAAGTTCCCCGAGGAATACGACGGTGACTACTTCGCCGGGGAACTCGGCCGCCGCTGGATCAAGCGCATCGAGGCCGGCGGCGACGGCGCCGTGCAGTCCATCAACGCGTTCCCCTGGAGCGGCACCCAGGTGATGGACATGACCTTCGGACCGGACGGCGCGCTGTACGTCCTGGACTACGGCACCGGCTACTTCAGCGGCGACGAGAACTCGGCGCTGTACCGCATCGAGCACATCACGGACGGGCACGCGCCCGTGGCCCAGGCCAAAGCGAACGTCACCTCCGGCAAGGCACCGCTGGAGGTGTCCTTCTCCTCCGCCGGCAGCGCCGACGCCGACGGCGACGCCCTCGCCTACGCCTGGGACTTCGGCGACGGCGCCACCTCCACGGCGGTCGGCCCCTCCCACACGTACACCGCCAACGGCCAGTACACGGCCACGCTGAAGGTGACGGACGCGACCGGGAAGTCGGCGACGGCCTCGGTGCAGATCACTGTCGGGAACACCGCTCCGACGGTGAAGCTCGACACGCCCCTCGACGGGGGCATCCACGACTTCGGTGACGAGATCCCGTTCAGGGTGACGGTGACCGACCCGGAGGACGGCGCGATCGACTGCTCCAAGGTGAAGGTCAACTTCATCATCGGGCACGACAGCCACGGCCACCCGCAGACCTCGGCCACCGGTTGCACCGGCACCCTGAAGACCCTCGCGGACGGCGAGCACGACCCCAACGCCAACATCTTCGGCGTCGTCGACGCCGAGTACACGGACAACGGCGCGAACGGCCAGCCCGCGCTGACCACACACGATCAGCACATCACGCAGCCCAGCCACCGGCAGGCCGAGCACCACGGCGACTCCTCCGGCGTGCAGGTCGTCAGCCACGGCCCCGCGCACGGCGGCAAGACGGTCGGCCACATCGACAACGGCGACTGGATCTCGTTCACGCCGTACGCCTTGGGCAACGCCACCGAGTTCACCGCGCGGGTCTCCTCCGCGGGCGCGGGTGGCACCATCGAGGTACGCGCCGGCTCCGCGACCGGCACACTCCTCGGTACGGCGACCGTTCCGGTGACCGGCGGCTGGGAGACCTTCCAGAACGTCACCACCACGCTGAGCAACCAGCCGTCCGGCTCCACCACGCTGTACCTCGTCCTCAAGGGCGGCAGCGGATCCCTGTTCGACGTGGACGACTATTCCTTCACCACGTCCGGCGGCCAGCAGCCGGGGCCCCGCTCGGGTGAGGTGAGGGGGGTCGACGGCAAGTGCCTGGACGTCGACGACTCCCAGACCGCCGACGGTACCAAGATCCAGATCTGGACGTGCAACGGGACCGGTGCTCAGAGGTGGGCGGTCCAGGGCGATGGTTCGCTGCGGTCCTTGGGCAAGTGTCTGGACGTCTCCGGTGGTGGCAGTGCGGACGGTACGAAGGTCCAGTTGTGGACGTGCAACGGCTCGGGTGCGCAGAAGTGGGTGCCTCAGGCCGACGGCACGGTGCGCAATCCGCAGTCGGGCAAGTGTCTGGACGCGTCGGGCGGCACCTGGAACGACGGCACCGCCGTTCACCTGTGGACCTGCCATGCCGAAGCCAACCAGCAGTGGATTCTGCCCTAGCGAGGAGGCGACACAAGATGTGCAAGTCCTTGAAAGCGGCACTCGGCCTGTTCGTCGGTGCCACGCTGTGCGTGGCTCCGCAGGCCACGGCCCTGCCCGAAGCGGCCGGCCAAGCCCTCACCGTGGACGCCGGAACGCGTGCGGCGGCCGACCCGGCCTACCAGGTTCTCGTGTTCTCCAAGACGGCGGGCTTCCGCCACTCCTCGATCGACGACGGCATCGCGGCACTGCGGGACCTCGGCACGGCGAACAGCTTCACCGTGGACGCCACCGAGGACGCCCAGGCCTTCACCAGCGGCAACCTTGCCCAGTACGAGGCGGTCGTCTTCCTGTCGACGACCGGTGACGTCCTGGGTGACGCCCAGCAGACGGCGTTCGAGCAGTACGTCAAGGACGGCGGCGGATACGTCGGCATCCATGCCGCGGCCGACACGGAGTACGACTGGCCCTTCTACGAGGGCCTGGCAGGCGCCCTCTTCCACTCGCACCCCGCCATCCAGTCCGCGACCGTCGAGGTCGAGGACCGGGCGCACGATGCCACCGCCCATCTGGGCAGTACCTGGCAGCGGACCGACGAGTGGTACAACTACCGCACCAACCCGCGCACCACCGCCCGTGTGCTGGCCTCTCTCGACGAGTCGAGCTACTCCGGCGGCAACATGAGCGGCGACCACCCGATCGC
The DNA here is from genome assembly GCF_044331465.1 of Streptomyces sp. NPDC017225. Classification (NCBI taxonomy): domain Bacteria; kingdom Bacillati; phylum Actinomycetota; class Actinomycetes; order Kitasatosporales; family Streptomycetaceae; genus Streptomyces; species Streptomyces sp. NPDC017225. Next base: position 815,898 of record NZ_JBIRNE010000001.1, read on the forward strand.
GTGGTGCAAGGACTACCAGGGCGGCCGGGCCTTCTACACCGGCGGCGGCCACACCGACGAGTCCTACACCGACCCCGCCTTCCGCCGGCATCTCCTCGGCGGAATCCGCTGGGCCTCCGGGACGACCAACGCCGACTGCCGTCCCGAAACCGGCTACACGGCTCTGTTCGACGGCTCGTCCACCACCGGCTGGAAACAGGCCGGACCCGGCGGGTTCGCCCTCGCCGACGGCACCCTCACCGCCCATGGCGGACTGGGCATGCACTGGTACTCCGCCAAGGAACTCACCGGCGACTACTCGCTCAAGCTGGACTGGAAGATGGCCGGCGACGACAACTCCGGCGTGCTCATCGGCTTCCCCGCGTCCGACGACCCGTGGTCGGCGGTGAACAACGGCTATGAGATCCAGATCGACGCCACCGACGCCGCCGATCGCACCACGGGCGCGGTGTACGGGTTCCAATCGGCCGACATCGCCGCCCGGGACGCCGCCCTGAACCCGCCGGGGGAGTGGAACACGTACGAGCTACGGGTGACCGGCGAGCGCTTGGAGATCTTCCTCAACGGGCGCAAAATCAACGACTTCACCAACACCGACCCGGTGCGAAGCCTCAAGGACGGATACGTCGGCATCCAGAACCACGGCGACGGCGACGACGTGTCCTTCCGCAACATCCGCGTCAAGCAGGGTGACGGCCAGCAGCCGGGGCCCCGCTCGGGTGAGGTGAGGGGGGTCGACGGCAAGTGCCTGGACGTCGACGACTCCCAGACCGCCGACGGTACCAAGATCCAGATCTGGACGTGCAACGGGACCGGTGCTCAGAGGTGGGCGGTCCAGGGCGATGGTTCGCTGCGGTCCTTGGGCAAGTGTCTGGACGTCTCCGGTGGTGGCAGTGCGGACGGTACGAAGGTCCAGTTGTGGACGTGCAACGGCTCGGGTGCGCAGAAGTGGGTGCCTCAGGCCGACGGCACGGTGCGCAATCCGCAGTCGGGCAAGTGTCTGGACGCGTCGGGCGGCACCTGGAACGACGGCACCGCCGTTCACCTGTGGACCTGCCACACCGGGCCCAACCAGAAGTGGACCCTGCCCTGACGGTCACCGGCCGGTGAACCAGCCGTCTGCCCCATGAGTTCGCCCCGCTCACTGGTGAGCGGGGCGAACCGCCGCCACCTGGCGTCCGAGCCGGTTGTCATGCGCGTGGTAGAGCCCGGCCACGACGGCTGCCCGGGCCACAGCGGCGCGAACCAACCGAACGCCTGGCTGAGGAAGTACGGACCTCGCGGCCCGAACGCAGGAGGAGGTATTGCTCAGCCGCAAGGTGTCACTTGCGCGGGTCTCGAACCGGCGCCCGCCACCGGGCCGCCGAACGCGTCATGGACGAGTACCAGCGCCGCCAGGCCACCGGATGCTGGACGGTGTGGAGCAACCTCCCCCGGCCCACGTCTGGCAGCTCCCGGCCTCCAGCCGGTCACCGCAGCCGCCCTCGTGGGCACACACTGGGGTGGTGACGGACGCGGTGAGCACCCACCTGCTCGCGCAGGTTCCCCGTCGCCGCCGCGTAGGCGCTGCCGGCCGCCGCGTTGCCGGCCGAGTCGATCCTGCTGGTCGGTGCCTTCGTTCCCACCCCTCGCGCTCCTACTGAGCGCCGGGGCCTTCGTCCCCACGAGACCGGTACACCTTCCCCCTCAATCCTCGCCGTCGCGACCGGCCATCGTTGCCGGGGACGCCCTGGCCCACCGCACCGGGCACTGCTCGGCAGGCGGCTGCGCCATGGCCGGCTCGGACGGCGCGTGCCCGTCGCTGCCTGGCACCGCGCGTGATGGAACGGCACGGTGGGAAGACGCTCCTCATCTGCCGGGCCGGCCGGCACCGGCGTCCTGAACCTGTTCCTTCACACGGTCCCGGGTGTTGACGTGCTCGGGAGAGGGGCTCGTCGGTCTTCAGCCGTAGGGCGGGCAGGGCGCCGGCAGCCGATCCGTCGCGGATGAAGAACCTCGACTTCCCGTCGAGCCTGGCCCTGGCCCAGTTCTCCGTCACAGACGATTACCTCCCCTACTCCACTTACGACCTCTGGTGCTCCCTCGGCTCCTGGACCGGACCCGGCAAGGTGAAGGTCGCCAAGACCGCAGACGTCGTGGCCGGTGAGGCCGCCTTCGGCAGGATCTCCTGCTCGTCGGGTGCCCAACTGGCGCCGTCCCTTGAGGACGGCCGACGCGTCACCTGCCTGGACACCTCCGCCGCGGCCACCGACGTGGGGACCCGGCCGCCCTTCGCGGGGACCTGCGAGGAGTAGGGCTACAACGGACCCTGCCCCGCATGACGCGAGCACGTGAGCAGTCCCATGCAACCCGCCCTTGGGACCACAAACGCCTCAATACCACCGGTGGATCCTGGGACAGCTCCCCAGACGTTCCACCAGGGCTCTGGACGCCGGATCAGGCAGCGGTGACCTCGCCGGACTCCTGGCCTCACGGGCCGGGGCAGAACACCGTATCGAGGTCGATCCCACGATCGTCGAATCGCGCGCGGGATCTCACAGACCCCGCCGCCCCCGGTGACCTCCACTGTTGGAGACGCGTTGAAGGAGGTGCCACCTGGCCACTACGACGTCATCACATGTGCCGCCACCATCACCACCATCGGCCCTCACTGCGGGCGAGGCCTTGAGGTAGTCGTCCTTCGGTCCCGGGACTGTTCGAGCGTCGGCGAACGGGCAGGCGTCTTGCGGCGGAAGCGGATCCTCAGTCAGGCCGCTGTTCGCGCTCGCTGTCTCGGACGAGCCTGCGGGCCTGCCCTTCGTGAATGGCGCTCGCCCACTCCCAGCCGAGCTTGGGCGATACGACCCGTGGGTCGCTGGAGACCCGGGCCTCACGCAGGTCCTCCACGTACGCTCGATCCAGTCTGATCCTCGCGAATACCTCATCGCCCCTGGCGACGGAACCGTGTCCGGGGACGACGACATCGACCTCGTCCGCCACGCCCTCGAGCAGCCCCAGCCCGACGAGGTAGTCTGCAATCGGGTCATCGGTGTCGTCGAACATCGGAACGAAGACATCGGAGAGCATGTCGCCGGCGACGAGGACTCGGCGTTCCTCGATCAACAGCGCCGCATGGCCCGGGGCGTGCGCCGGATGCTCAACAATCCGCACCTTGGGTCCGTCCCAGGGAAGCCGCACGGTTCCAGCAGGCAGACCCGTGATGAGGCCGTACAGGTCCAGCGGCGTGTCCTCGGCGATTTCCGGTGGCAGCCCCTCGACGACGCTGGCCTTCCAATCTGCGTTCGACAGCACATCCCGCATGAAGGCCGCGCAGCGGGCTGTACCGTAACGAGGCGCTTCGCCGAGTTCGGTATGCCAGAGCACGTGATCCCAGTCAGGATGCGTCGAGAAGGCCGCTATGACGGGCTGGCCCAAGTCACGAAGGTCGTTCGCCAGGCAGACCATTTCATCGCCTGTCGTCCCGGCGTCTACGAGGAGCACGCCGTCCCCGCCCTGGACGACGACGGTGTTGTTCTCGAGTAGCTCGCTCTGGTGTATCAGCACACCCTCCGCGACCTGATTCAGCATGGGGCTGGGCTCCTCCCGCTCGTGGTCGACTGCATCGCGACCGGCACCCGGTCGTTACCTCTGCTCAATGCCGGAGGGCCTCACCGATTCGTGTCGCAGCCCACATCCCGTGGCCCCGTCCACCACTTCGACGATAGCGAGTTTCGTCGGTGTGCGGTGCCAGGTTGTGGCGGTGCCCCCAGAGGCGTCTCAGACACAACGGACCAAATAGGCCAGTCCCGGCGGGTCTCTGATCGAAGGCAGCGGCACCCTGCCTCCGCTCCACCCCCAGCTGCCGCAGCGCGACCGGCTGGTCCTGGGCAAGCCGGTCATGTCGGGTGCCCTATAACCTTTCAGGTTTTCACCGGTGTGCTGTCAGCAGACGATGAGGGGGCTTACTCGCCGGCAGGAGTGACGCAGACAACGAGGCTGCAGTCGAGCCCACGGTGTTTCATCGGTCCATCGGCCCTGGACAGGGGTGGCAGGGCTGTTCTGCCGCCGCCAACGCAGCAGTGCCGAAACCCACTACGACGTCGGAAGGACCGTACGGATGATCGTGATCACGGATTCTGAGGCGGGCGCTGAGACCCCCGCCCTGGGCATACTCACTATCTCACCCGCCACTGCGAAGGGCGGCGGAAGCGGTATCGGCAGCCGACAGTCGGTCCGTCACTCCGCCGTGGCGAAGGGTGGCCACGGCATCGGTGGCCGCAGGTCTGACCGCTACTCCGCCACCGCGAAGAACGGTCCGAGCGTAGGTGGCCGCGAGTCCGTCCGGTGCCTAGCCACGGCGAAGGGCGGCATTGGCGTCGGTACGCGCAGGCCCGTGCACCGCTCTGCCACCTTGAAGGGCGGCGGCCCGAGCATCGGTTCCCGCCGGTCTGTCCGCCCTCTGGTCACATCGAAGGGAAACTCTGGGATCGGCGGCCGCACCCGCCGTTCTGTCTGTTACCCCGCCACGGCGAAGGGCGGTCCGGGCATCGGTGGCCGCAGGCCCGTGCACGTCCCCGCCACCGCGAAGGGCGGTCCGAGCATTGGTACTTGTAGGTCCGTCTACTGCCCGGCCGAGTCGAAGGGCACCGGCCCGGGCATCGGTTCCCGCCGGTCTGTCCGCCGCACCGCCACCTTGGTGAGCGGCGTCCGTATCAGGGGTGGCGTGTGCGTTGGCGATCGGTCTCGCAGGTCTCTCCCGGTTGGCCCGAACAGCTTCTAGGCGAGGCCGGCTTTGGCTGGTGGCAGCAGATGGGAGGGAATGGATGGGGAGCGAGCCGATCAGAGTGGAGCGGTGGGAGGGGTTGGAGTGCGCCGTGCACCTCGACCTCGTGCTGCCGATGTACAAGGAGATCTGGGCCGATCCGCCGTACTGTGAGGGCCCGAGGGAGATCGCCGAGTTCCTGGACCGCTTCGCGCA